>PMTR01000170.1 GCA_003167255.1 Bryobacterales bacterium | reverse complement strand
ACTTTCTACTTTGCCTTGACAGTGAAACTCTTAAACTGCTGAAAATCGAATGAAGCCGCGAAAGAAAGCGATTGCGCTTGTCTCATCGTCCGCGGTGCTTCCCTTGGTCAGGATCTGCGCACAAGAGCAAATGCCGCGGCAGCAGGTTTATTCTTTTCAAGATTCGAATCTGCCCGTCGAACAGAGGGTCGACAATGTCCGCCACCAGTTTCTCCATGCGGATGCTGACAGTTGAGCGAACTACGCATTGAAGAGCCGGGCGCGGCGGGTTGCGTCTCATATACAATTTGAGATGTAGAAATCTACTTATCCTTTTATCGCCGCTGGTATTTCCGATAGCGGACTTGGGAGGACAGAGAATGCGCAGCCTCATGCACCACGCGCTCGCCGGACTCATCGGCAGCTCGCTGAGCAGTTCGGACATGCCGCCCGCCACCCAAGATGATGGCTTCCCTGTTAAAGTATCAGGACTCGGGCGGGGTGTGGCATCAACTGATCGACCATTCCGAGTCCTATCAGGAGAGCTCCTGCACGGCGATGTTCACCTTCGCCATGATCACCGGGGTGAAAAAGGGCTGGCTCCCGGACAAGGCCTACGCCCAAGCCGCTCGCAAAGGTTGGATAGGAGTCAACAAGTTCATCGACCAGGACGGCAACGTAGATAAGGTCTGCGTTGGCACCGGCCAGACCAACAGCCTGGAATTCTATCTGAACCGCCCCACCGAGAAAGGCAATCCGCATGGCCAGGCGCCCGTCCTCTGGTGCGCCAATGCCCTGCTGAAGAAGTAGCTCGCGCACAAGGAGGCAATGAGTTCATGAGGATCAGCAGGCGAAATGCAATTACTCTCATGGCCGGAGCACCTGCGCTGCTTTTGACGCGCAAGTCGCGCGCGCAGGAGGTTGTTCCGGAAATCGAGAAGGGACCCTTCGATGGGACCCGCGAGAAACTGACCGCTTACCAGGTTCCCCAATGGTTCCGTGATGCCAAGTTTGGGATCTGGGCGCATTGGGGACCGCAGTCGGCCGCGGAAGATGGCGACTGGTACGCGCGCAACATCTATATTCAGGGCAGCCCTCAGAACAAGGATCACGTCGAGCGATTCGGCCCTCCTTCGAAGTTCGGCCACAAAGATATCTGCAAAATGTGGACGGCCGACAAGTTCGATGCGGATCACTTGATGCAGCTCTACAAGAAGGCGGGCGCAAAATACTTCATGAGTATGGGCGTCCACCACGACAACTTCGACCTTTGGGATTCGAAACACCAGCCAAGGTGGAACGCGGTCGCAATCGGGCCGAAGAAGGACATCGTCGGTCTATGGAAAAAGGCCGCACAGAAGCAGGGCTTGAGGTTCGCCGTGAGCGAGCACCTGGCATACAGCTACCTCTGGTGGACGGTTTCCCACGGCAGCGACCAGACTGGGCCCATGGCCGGCGTCCCCTACGACGGAGCGGACCCGCAGTATGCCGATCTTTACCACGAGTACTCGAAGGAATTCCTGCTGCCGGAGCCAGGCGGCCGGGCCGGCGCAGTTGGCAACCGCCCGGTCCCACTCGCGTGGAAACAACATTACTTCACCCGTATTAAGGATTTGATAGACCAGCACCAACCCGACCTGCTTTACAACGACGGTGGCCTTAGCTACCCGGAGGTTAGCTACCATCTGGTGTCCCATCTCTATAACGTGAGTGCGCGGGTCCACGGCGGCAAGGTGGAGGCTGTCTATACGAGCAAGGGACGGACGGACTGCGATGCCGGCACCTGTGTCTTCGACATTGAGCGCGGGGTTGCCGACCAGATCCAGCCCAACCCATGGCAAACCGACACCTGCATTGGCAACTGGCACTACAAACGAGACATCGAATACAAAACGCCGAAACGGGTCATCGACATGCTCTGCGACATCGTCAGCCGCAACGGCAACCTGATGCTGAACTTCCCCTTGCCCAACAGTGGCGAGCTGGATTCCAAGGAACTCAAGATCCTGGATGAGATCACCCGATGGATGGCGGTCAACAGCGAAGGCATTAATAGCACCCGGCCGTGGAAGATCTTCGGTGACGGCCCGGGCACGCAATCCGCCGCCGTACCAGGCCAGCGGTTCAACGAGAATAACCGCAAGGATTTGACCGGCGAAGATGTTCGCTTCACTACCAAGGCCAACGCGCTGTATGCTTTCGTCATGGGCTGGCCGGGCAAAGAGGCTTCGATTCCCGCGCTCGCCCTTGGCGGCAAGAACAGCGTGCCCAGGGTTCGCAATGTCGAACTGCTGGGCCACAAAGGAAGGCTCAAGTGGACTCAGGACGCTGCGACTCTCAAGGTCGAACTGCCGGAAGAGAAACCGTCCGATTACGCCGTGACGTTTAAGATCGCTTTTGCCTGAAGACGTCTCAGGCCAGTAAGAGCAGGCGTCGCTGGCGCAACAACATCGCCTGCCCGGCCGACAAGTCGGGCCGGGTTTCGTTGCGACGTTTCTACTGATTCGGCGCGGTGAAGAGGCGTTTGTAATCGTCCCAGTGGGCGTTCATGATGTCCATTTTGCGCTTCAGTTGCGCCGGGAGATCGGGCCCCAGCCTGCGAATGGTTTCCTCGGCGGGAGTCGGCGCCAGGTCGAGCAACGGCCCCTTGGCTGATAGCAGCAACTGGCGCAGCCGCATGGCATTGTCGATTTCGTTGCGCGCAAGGCGCATGAGGTCGGTGCGGTCCCAGCCGCTCTGCGCGCCCAGCGCCGGGTTCGGATCGGGCTTTACACTCAAGGCCTTCACGCGATCGAGCTGCGCCTGATACTGCACGATATCGTCGGCGCCGCGCACCAGACACTGGAGCGCGGCCAGCCGTTGGCCAAGCAACTCCCACTGGCTGGACGAACCGGAACCTTCGCGCAGGCGCAAAACGAGCGCCTCGGCGCGGTTCAGGCTGCCGGTCACCTTCTCGATGATGTTCTGCACCAGAAGGCGCGCACCCCAGCCTTCGTACATTCGCATGCCCTGAATATCGACCAGGTCGTCAGCCTGCTCTTCATCCTTGGCCTGAAAGAGGAACGGACGGTAGTAGCTCTTCTCCGCTTTCGTCAGGTTCTCTGGAAACGGCACTAGCGGGCGGTTTACCCACCGCCCCAGAATTCCACCCATGGTCAGCACCGGACCGAAGTTCAGCGTTCCCAAGTAACGTTCAGCTTCATCGGTGGCGATCCACAGGGAGAGCAGGTCGTCGGCCCGACCCTTGCCGGCGGTCTGGCTAGCGAGCGAGTGAAGCGCACTCCACAGGTCCACTTCGTTGCGTGGCCCGGCGTTCTGGAATGCTTCGAGCACGTTGAAATTTGAGTCGGCACCCTCGGGGTCGCCCATGGACACCACAAGTTCGCTTGCTGGCGCGCGCCCCGCAGCCATCAGCGTGCGCATCGTTGCGATTGGCCGCGGGACCCCGACCACTGGCGCGAATTCGCCGGCTCCTCCGCCGAAACGCCGCACTGAGAGGCGGTGACCGTCGGGGCCTTCGAAATGATTCACGGCCATTCCCGCGGGCAGCTTGCGCGCGATCAGCTCAGGATGGTCGAAGGTGGGAATCATCCACTGACGCGGCGCAATTTCGACGAGGTCCACGGTGATCTGCCGGCCCATCTGGCCGACGGCATCATGCAGCGCGGTGAGGAAGCCCGCGACGCGATCTTCCATGGGGCGGCGCTGGCACCAGGAGGGTCCGTTCAACCCGGGATAAAGAGCCGGCGTCCAACACAAGCCCGAACCAGCGTCGGTGGTGGTGAAGGAAAAGATCTCCACTTCGGGCAGCCTCTTCAGCAGCTTCTGCAAGGCCTCGCGGTAGAGCGCGAGCGTGGCGGGTTGATCCACGCAGGGCGCAAAGCGGGCGGTGCGCGAGCGATTGGGGTGATCCACGCGCGGGCCGCGCAAATCGGAGTGATCGGCAAAGAAGGCCTCCGGCAACACATGCGGTTCGTTGGCCATGTAGGCTGCCTTCAAACCAAGCCGCCGCAGAACTTCGCAGCGCGCCTGAAACAGGGCTGCCACTCTTTCCGCATAGTCCTTGTCGACGTACTTCTCAAGAGCGGCCGGAGGAAAGATCTTCAGCAGACCCGCGTGATACATGTACCAGGCCGGGTATGGGTCGCCGGGCACATCCATCTCCCACAGAGCGGGAGGAATGTCCTCCGTAATCACGACGTGGGTGGCACCCAGTTGCTTGGCACGGGCCGAATTGCGCTCGAATGCTTCGAGATCAGAAGCTGCCCGGCCCAAAGGCGCCAAGGCCATGCAGGCCAAGAGGGCGAACCAGTAGGTCTTCATCGGGAAACCAGCCTGACCGGACCGAGCAAGCCTGAAGCTGGCGGCGGCGCGCCGCCGCGGCCCCTTCCGCCGGCGGCGGCTGCAGTTGGCGCCGTGGTGGCCGGCGGCGCACCGCCAGAGCCAGCGCGGCCTGCGGACGTCGCGTTCACCTGTATCTCCAAATCATTGGAGCCAGCTTGCAAGGCACTGGTGATATCCCAGCGATAGGGCTGCCAGGCATGAGCTTCGAGTTCCTTCCCGTTCAGTTTCACGCGCGCGTAGTCGTGCACATCGGCGATTTCCAGAAACACCCGCTTCCCGGCAGGCGCAGCGGCAGCCGTGAACTGCTTGCGATACGTGGCCGGCCCGGCGAAGGCTTGCGTGCCCAATTCCTCCCACGATTTCAGCGGCGTGGTTAATTGCTTGCCGTTCAAATCCAACATCCAGTCTCCGCTCAATTCCGCGAGAGTGGTGCCGGAAAGCAGGGACGGTTCCGGAGCGGCAACCCCGCCGGGAAGCGGCCCCACTACCACGACTTTCGCTTCGTAGGGTCCGAGCACCAGCGGAAAACGCACGGAATCGCCCTCCGCCGTCGCACCCGAGATGGGATGAATCTCGCCTGTAGCCAGGTCCCAGGCTTGTGCCTGGCCTCGGCCGGCGATGGTTGCGATACGCGACTCCGGCTGGTTGCTCTCATTGAAGAAGAAGTACATTTCGGCGTCGCTCCAGCTCCGGTGCGTATAGGTCAGTCGCTGCCAGGGGCTGTCCAGCTTCACGTCCGGTTTGGGAAGCGCCGGCAGCACTCGCGGCGTGATGTCGCCAGAGGGTTCGATCAGCGTGGCGAAGCTCAGGTCGGGTGAGTCCTTGGCATTCAAGAACGTCTTATCCACCACCAGGGTGGGCGCCTTGCCCACGAAAATCACTGTGCCGCCGGCTTTGGCAAACGCCTTAAAGCGTTCCAAGCCCGTCCGCGTAATCACCGTTGAGGACGGAACCACGATGGCTTTGTATACTTGCCCGCTCAGATTCTTTGAAGCCGCCATTCTCGATGGTGGCCACCGAGCTGAGCGACTGCTCGTCGAAGTAATCCCAATCCACCTGGTGTTCGAACAACTGCCACCCCAGCTTGGTCGTACTGCGGTCGGCCTCCTGGTCGCCCATCCATATGCTGTTGCCGGGGTGGTACAGACCCACCTGCGCCGCCGGGCGTCCGATAGCCATCAAGTAGCCGCCCCGGTTGGCGTACCACGCGATCATCGGGGCCTGCGGCGGGATTGCAGGCAGCGGAGCCGCCGCTGAGGGATCGCCGGGACCGCGCGCCACCGGAACCCTGATCTGCAGCAAGGTAACTCCTCTCACCAGTTGAAAATCCAACTGGTACTTGCCGTCGATGCCCACCCCGCCGCCTTCTTCGGCCCAGACCTTGGGCTTGCCGAACAGGTGCGCCGCCGAAGAAGCCAGCTTGGGGAAGTTGTTATTGATGTTCCAGGCGCCATCCGGCAAGTGAACCGCGTCCGGCACAAGCTGGTTCAGGTTATCGATTCCGGGCACCTCCACGTAGCGATTGTCACGGAAATAATCGCCTTCACTGCGCTCCAGGGCGATCATGGTCTCTTCGTGATTCAGGTGTACCAGGTATTCCACGTTGTACTTCTTGCACCACTCGGCCTGCTCTCCGAAGAAGCTGTTCTGAAAGATGCCGCTCCAAACGTCGTAATAGTCGGCTCTCGCCCGCCGCGTCTCCTCCGCGGCTTCGGCCCCTCTGCCGGTGAAGAACGAGGGGATGTAGGGCGTCAGGTCATAGCCTTTCCGCCGCTGGAATTCCTCCAGCAGTTTGGGAGTCCATGGAATGGAGCTGCTGTAGTCCGGTTCATCGCCGAAGAAGCCCAGAACGATTCTGCCGAACTGATCTCCAACCGCCTGCCGGTAAGTTTCGTGCGTAATCTTGAGGAAGGCGCGAGTGGCCTCCGGATCCAGGTAGTCGATGAGAGAATAAAGGGCATCCTTGGCCCGGGTCCCGTCCTCGCGATTGAAGTTCCGTGTCGGCGAGCTGACGTAAATGTGCCGTACAAAGACGACCTCCCAGTTGTAACGGGGCTCATTCGGTGTCGACCCTTCGTTCGGCGTGATCCACTTGAGCTGGAGGTTCGAGGGAACCGCAATCGGAATCACGCCTTGCAGCGTCTGGTCGGGGGAGGTCTTCAGCGCCATGATGGCGAGGGTATCCGGCGGCACCGGCATGGTGAGCGTCTGGCCGGGCACGACGTGGACCCGGATATCGGCAACTATGCCCTGCATGCCGAGTTGGGGGTACTGCCGGCTGATGTTGCCGCCGGCAAACCCGCTGGGGTAGTCGGATTCGTCCTGGATCCACAGCCTCATCCCGCGCTTCGCCGCTTCCTGGACCGTGAACTTCACCTGGTCCATATGTTCCGGCGAGAGGTACTTCGGCTCGCCGCGCCCCGGCGAAAGGTTCACCACAAAGATGCCATTGGCCGCCAGCCGGTCGAAATCGCGGACGATCCTTTCCCTGACTTCCTTGGGGTCGGAGCCGTTCCAACTGGCAAAGGGCTGAATGGCGCCGTATTCGTGCGGCGGCGTCTTGAAATTCGCGGCTACGTCGCGCACCGACGGAACCGTGATCTGCTGCCACGGTCTTTGCGCCATCGCGGCGAATGAGAGAAGAATCGATCCGAGCGTCCGGGCCAGACCTCGCCTGTTCATACAACTGCCTCCCGCAATGCTGCACGTCAGAACCCATACATAGGGTTCCGGAAATCGGCCCGATTATAACAAGTTTCAGAAGACGTGAGATCTTTTCGCGGCTCTATCAAAAATTCCGAAAAGCCGCGCGATGTCCGAGGCTGGACTCCGGCGGATAATGCCGATACACTAAGGCTCTTCGCCGGGTTGTGAGAGGAGTATTTTTGCTTTATGGAACACGGTTTCAGTTTTACAAAATATCTGTCGTTCGCCTGCCTGGGGGCGGCAGCCGTTGCGTATTCGGCCGAACTGCCCACAACGCTCCATTTTGATTTCGGCTCCGGTCCGCCGGCCGCCGGTCATGTCAAGGTATCCCCGGATGCGGCGTATTCGAAGGAGACGGGCTATGGCTTCGATCTCGGTACCAAGCCGTCGCAGCTCGAGTGGGGAGTGACCGGCGCCCAACCGTTTTTCTTTTCCGCGGCTCTTCCGGAAGGCAATTACCGCATCACGGCTCATCTCGGGGATTCCGCGGGCGGCTGTGTTACCACCATTAAGGCGGAATCCCGCCGCCTGATGATCGAACGCTCGGCAACCGTCCCGGGCGAGCTCAAAACGGTGACATTCACGGTCAACATCCGGAACTACAAGCTCCCGCCGCCGCCCGCCAACGCGCCGGGAGGCGACCAGGTGCGCTTGAACGACCGGGAACAGGGAGTGCTCCACTGGGATGACAAACTGACGCTGGAGTTCGGCAACAGCCGGCCCTGTCTGGATTCGCTGGATTTTGAGAGTGCTCCCGACATTCCAACCGTGTTCCTTGCCGGCGACTCGACGGTCACCGATCAGCCCCGCGAGCCCACCACGAGTTGGGGGCAGATGTTCACCCGGTTTTTCAACCCGGGCGTCGCCATAGCCAACCATGCCGAATCGGGTGAGACTTTGAAATCGTTCATCACGGGATTGCGGCTCGATAAAATCCTGAGCCAGATGAAAAAGGGAGACTATCTCTTCATCCAATTCGGCCACAACGACATGAAGGCGAACTGGCCGCAGACCTACGTGGAGCCGTTCACCACCCACAGGCAATATTTGAAAGTGTTGATCGCGGAGGCGCGCAGAAGGGGTGCTTTCCCGATAGTGGTCACGCCCATGCAGCGCCGCAATTTCGATGGACTGAAGATCCGGAATTCGCTCGGCGAGTTTCCCGAGTCGGCTCGCCAGACCGCGCGGGAAGAAAATGTTCCGCTGATCGACCTGGAAAAGATGAGCATCGCGTTCTACGAAGCGCTGGGGCCGGATAAGGCGCCGCTGGCTTTCTCCGGCGGGCAGGATGTCACGCACCATAGCGCCTACGGAGCGTACGAACTGGCGAAATGCGTTGTGGAAGGTGTTCGGGCAAACAAACTCGATCTGGCGCGGTTCATCGTGGAAGACTACAAGCCGTTCGATCCGGCGCATCCCGATCCGCCAGAGAATTCTACGTTCCCACCAGCCCCGGACGGTCGAACGCCACGCCAAGGGGCAATTGAGGAGCAAGACCTATGTCCAGAGACCTTTCGATAATTCCCGCGATCCTGCTGGCGGCCTCAGCCGCGGCCCAAACGGGCGGCAATGCACCGAAGCGGTTCGTCATTTCCGACTTTGGCGCAGTCGCGGATGCCAAGACCGTGAATACCGAAGCCATTCAGGCAGCCATCGATCAATGCGCGGCTTCCGGTGGCGGCGTCGTGGTTGTTCCGAAAGGAACCTTCCTCAGCGGCGCCATCTTCCTGAAGCAAGGAGCAAATCTCTACGTCGAAAAGGACGGCGTTCTCAAGGGGACCACCAACATCGACGATTACCCGGTGATCAACACCCGATGGGAAGGCACGGAAGAGCCGTGGACCTCCGCGTTCGTCAATGCCGAAGGCCTGACGAACCTCGAGATCACGGGAAAGGGCACCATCGACGGATCCGGTGAAGAGTGGCTGCAGAACAATCCCTTGCGCGGCCGTGGCGGGCGAGGGAACGCGGACGTGACGGCGAATGGGGCGTCTCCGGCTCCGCCTCCGCCACCAATGGCCCGGCGCGGGCGGCCCCGGCTGATCGGTATCCAGAATTCCAAACACGTACACGTGGCCAGCCTCAACCTCCACAATCAGGCTGTCTGGTGCCTGTTCTTTTTGTACAGCGAGGACGTTGTGGCGGAGAACCTGCGCATCACCGCTGAGCACAACATACCGAGTTCGGACGGCATCGATATTGACTCCTCGAAGCGCGTGCGCATCAACAACGTGTATATCGACGTCGACGACGACTGCATCTCGATCAAGTCCGGAAAAGACGCCGACGGGCTGCGGGTCAACCGGCCGGCCGAGGATATCGTCATCGAGAATTCTCATTTCGCTTATGGCCACGGAGGCGTGGCGATGGGCAGCGAGACGTCCGGCGGCATCCGCAATGTCGAGGTCAGGAACTGCGTTTCCGATTCGGATAACTGGGCGCCCATCCGTTTCAAGACCCAGCCGAGCCGCAGCGGAGTGGTGGAGAACATCACTTATCGGGACATAAAACTGCATCAGACCCGGCAGGCCTTTGAATTCAATCTGGAATGGCGGATGGTGCCGCCCATCGCCCCGCCCGCGAAGGTGCTGCCGGTGGTGCGCAATGTCAGGATCATCAACGTGACGGGCGACGTAACCTCGGTGGGCATCATTCATGGCCTAGCGGACAGCCCGATTCGAGACATTCACTTCGAGAACTGCCAGATCACGGCGCAAAAGGGCTTCCGGCTGGAACATGCGCGCAACGTGGATCTGGCGGGCCTGAAGCTGGATGTGAAAGAGGGCGAACCGATCATAAAAACGGATGTGCAGTAGAGCGGTTTCGAAATTGCCATCATTTCTGGCACACTCGCAACGGTTTTCGATATTATGAAACGTGGCTGCAAAACGTGTGGCATCCGTTCCGGGCGTGCGCGGCGCCCGGACCAAAGCAACGGCGTCGGCCGGGGACCATCGGGCGAAGGATCAATACTTCTCGCGAGCGGTGTCGAAGGCCCTGGAGACGCTCGAGATCCTTCAGGCCGGAAATGGACCAATGGCACTCAATGAAGTGGCGCAGCGCATTCAGTTATCCAAGACATCCACCTTCCGGCTGCTGCGCACCCTGGAGGCTTCCGGCTGCCTGACGGCGAGCGAGTGGGGCAAGTACGCTCTGGCTCCCGGTGTGCACCCGGCGGTTTCCACGCAAACCGTGGCGCGGTTGCTGCGGGCGGCCATCCCGCGCATCGAGCACCTGAGCCGGCAGTTGCGCGAGACCGCCAGCGTGGCGGCGCTGTTCGAGAACCGCATCGAAGTGATCGCCGTCGTGGAAAGCCCGCAGCCCATCCGCATGAGCAATATCGTGGGCCACATTCTGCCTCCCAACGCCAGCTCGCTGGGGAAAGTGATTACGGCGTTTCAACCCGAAGAGCGGCGCGAGAAGCTGCTGCGGAGTTACGGGCTTTACCGGTTCACCAAACAGACCATTACGGATCCCACCGATCTGGACCAGGAATTCGCGCGGGTGCGGCAGCAGAGATTCGCGACCGACCTTGAGGAATCCGTGAGTGATGGCCACTGCTTCGCCGTTCCCATCTTCGGCTCCGCCGGCGACGTAGGCGCGGCGATCAGCGTTTCCCTGCCCAAGGCACGGGCGCTCGATGCCGATTTTGGGAAAGCCATTCTGACAGCGCTGCGAGCTACGGCCGAACGGATTGCGGCCGACCTGCGAGGTGATTGAAGCTTCATCAGCCGGCAATCGTCCATGATAACCACATGGTTCCGAGGCAGAGTCCGCTGGGTGCTGGTGGCATGGATGTTCGCGATCAGCGCGGTGGCTTATCTGGACCGCGTGAATATTTCGATCGCCGGCAGCTCGATCGAACGCGATTTCCATCTGACTCACGTGCAACTGGGCTGGGTATTCAGTGCCTTCGCATTGGGATACGCGCTCTTCCAGGCGCCCGGCGGCCGCTTGGCGGACCGCTTCGGGCCTCGCAAGATCATCGCCCTGGGGACCGTCTGGTGGGGGGTGTTCACTTCGCTCACGGCGTTTGTACCCGCGGGCATCGCGGGAATGCTGGCGGTGCTGTTGGGCGTCCGGTTTCTGCTGGGGGTGGGCGAGGCGGTGGTTTATCCGGCGTGCAACCGGCTGGTGGCTTCGTGGATTCCGTCGCAGGAACGCGGCCTCGCCAACGGGTGGATTTTCGCGGGCGTCGGCGCGGGAGCGGGCATCACTCCCCCACTGATCACCTACTTGCTGGTTCACTACGGATGGCGATGGTCCTTCTGGGCGAGCGCGCTGCTGGGAGTGGCGGCAGGTGCGATCTGGGTCGCGATCGCGAGAGACCGGCCGCAGGACCATCCCTGGGTAGAGCCGGCGGAGGCCGCGCACATTCGCGCGGGCCTGCCGGAGAAGACGCCGGCGGCCGCGGCGCCGTGGCGGAGTATTTTAGGCAGCCGCGAGGTGCTAGCCATGGCCGGCAGCTATTTCGCCTACGGATACGCCGCCTACATTTACTTCACGTGGTTTTTCATCTACCTGAGCAAGGTTCGCGGAATGGATCTCAAGGCCAGCGCCTACTATGGGATGCTCCCGTTTGTCGCCATGGCCGTGGCATCGCCCTTGGGCGGGTGGATCAGCGATGGCCTCACTAGGCGGCGCGGAAAACGAGTAGGCCGCTGCTTGTTTGCGGCCGTGGCCATGGCCTTTTCCGGCTGCTTCATCTCGATGGCTATGCTGGCGGATGACCCGCGCCTAGCCAGCCTCATTCTGGCGGGGGGAGCCGGAGCGCTCTACCTGTCACAGAGTTCGTTCTGGTCGGTGACGGCCGACCTGGCGGGCAGTTCGGCGGGTTCGGTCTCGGGAGTGATGAACATGGGCGGGCAGTTTGGAGCCGTGGTAACGTCTTCGCTCACGCCGCTGATTGCGACGCATTTCGGGTGGCCGGCATCGTTCCTGACGGCGACCCTCTTGTGCCTTGCGGGAGGGGCCGCCTGGCTTCTGGTTGACCCCGCTCGAAGCCTCAAAACATGAATCGCGCACGATCCAATCACACAGCCCCGAAAGGAGGATTCCATTATGGAGACGATCACAAGAAGAAGAATGCTGGCGACCGCCGGCTGCGCCGCGGTCTGCCGCGAGACAGTTGCCGAAGGTGAGAAGTATCCCCGGAATCTCACGAAGGAAGACGTGGACCGGTGGATGACCGATCTCTCGAACTGGGGAAAATGGGGGAAGGACGACCAGACCGGGACGATCAACCTGATTACGCCGGCGAAGCGCAAAGCCGCGGCGGCGCTGGTGCGCGAGGGCGTCAGCGTATCGATGTCGCTCGATGCCGATCTGCCGAAGGAAGGTCCGACCGGCGGACCGCTCCCCGGCATGATGCCCGCCGCCGCTCCACCCGCGGCGCGCGGGCTGGGCGGAGCCAATGCGAACCGCACCACCTGGACCCTCACCAGCCGGCCTCCCGGGCCCGAGCCGCGCGACTTGGCGGCATACGTGGTGGACACGATCGCAGTTTCGTATCACGGCAACAACACCACGCACCTGGATGCTCCCAGCCATCTCTACTATAAGGGCCAGATCTACAATGGATATCCGCAGTCGAGCTACACGGACCGCGGCGCGGGCAAAGACGACGTCATGTCGATGAAGAACGGAATCTTCACCCGCGGCGTGCTGTTCGACATGCCGAAGCTGAAGGCCGTTTCCTACCTGGGGGACGACGAGCCGGTTTATGCGGAAGACCTGGAAGCCTGGGAGAAAAAAGCCGGTTTCCGTGTGGAACCGGGTGACGCCGCGCTGGTCCGCACCGGACGGTGGGTGCGCGTGCGGGACAAAGGGCCTCTCGATCTCAACCGCGCGACTCCGGGACTGTACGCCTCGTGCGTGAAGTGGCTGCACGAGCGCGGCGCGTCGATTCTGGGCAGCGACGTGGTGCAAGACGTGCGGCCCTCGCGCGTCGAAGGCGTGAACCAGCCTATCCACCAGATGGCGCTGATGGCCTTGGGAATGCCCCTGATCGACAACGCGGATTTAGAGGCGCTGAGCGAGGCCGCAGCCCAGCGCCGGCGGTGGACGTTCCTGTTGACCATCAACCCGCTGCGCGTGCCGGGCGCCACGGGCGGGCCGGTGAACCCGATCGCGACGTTTTGAGGGCGGCTTTATGGTGCCTAACGTACCGGCGCTTCGTAAAATATACTCTTATACGATTCTTGTCTAACGGAGGACACCTACATGAATTACCTTCCCCGGATGAAGCTCACGATCGCGTCGATGGGCCTCTTGTTCACTCTGTGCAACTTGGCGGTGCTGCGCGCCGATGTCAAACCCGCCGCGCTATTCGGCGACCACATGGTCCTGCAGCAGGGCATGTCCGTGCCGGTCTGGGGGTGGGCCGATGCTGGTGAGCAGGTCACCGTGAGCATCGCCGGCCAGCGGCAGTCCACAACGGCCGGGGCCGATCGGAAATGGATGGTCCGCCTGACCAATCTCCAGGCATCGGCCGACCCGATTGAGATGACCATCGCAGGCAAGAACACCATCAGGATCGTCGACATCCTCGTCGGGGAAGTCTGGCTCGGGTCGGGGCAGTCGAATATGGATTTTGTGGTTTCAGGCGACATGGCCAAATACCCCGGCATGGCCCAGCGGTTCGCCGGCGTCGTCAATGAGGCGGAGGAGATCGCGGCGGCCAACTGTCCCAAGATCAGGGAATTCAGAGTCCCGCTCAAGACGAGCGAACTGCCTGTCGATGATGTGGTGGGCAAATGGCAGGTCTGCACGCCTGCAACGGTGCCGGGCTTTTCGGCCATCGGTTACTTTTTTTCGCGTGATTTGCAGAAGGCGATTAACCAGCCCATCGGGTTCATCACGTCGGCGTTTGGCGCGAGTTGTGCGCAGGCGTGGGTGAACAAGGATGTGCTGGAGTCCGATGCGCGTCTCAAGTCGATTATGGATGGCTTTGCGGCGCAGGTGGCCGCATTCAAGTCCGCGGCAGCCGCGGCGGATAGCTCGCCTCCGCCGGCCGGTGCGGCGGCCGCCCAAGCTGCCGGGGCTCCTGGAGGGCGCGGTGGCGGGCGTGGTAATCCACTCACCAACCAGCACAACCCGTACGTCCTCTGGAATGCCATGATCAAGCCGATTCAGCCTTACGCCATCAAGGGCGTGCTGTGGTATCAGGGCGAATCCATCACCGAGGGTTTGCAGCTCTATCCGGCGGTGATGGAGCATGTGATCACGAGTTGGAGGCAGCAGTGGGGACAAGGCGAATTCCCCTTCTACTTTGTCCAGCTTGCGGCCCAGGATGCCGACAGCAACCGTCCCGAGGTGCGCGAAGCGCAGGCGCAAGCACTGAGGCTCCCCAACACTGCCATGGCGGTGGCCATGGATATCGGCGAGAAGACCAATGTGCACCCTAAGAACAAGCAGGACTTGTGCGACCGTCTGGCGCGGATCGCGCGGGCCAAGGTGTACGGCGAGAAGATCGAATACTACGGCCCGATGTATGATTCGGTGCAGGTCGAAGGCCAATCGATACGCGTCAAGTTCACGCATGTCGGCGGAGGGTTGGCCGCCAGGGGCGGAGACCTCAAGTGGTTCCAGATTGCCGATGCAGACAAGAACTTCGTGGAGGCGAGCGCGAAGATCGATGGCAATACGGTTGTGGTGACCGCCGCCGGCGTGCCGGCTCCCGTGGCCGTCCGCTATGCATGGAATCGCTGGCCGGAAGGCGCAAACCTCTACAACACCGACGGCTTGCCGGCACCGCAGTTTCGATCCGATGACTGGGTGTCCTCGCCGCCGGCCGCGGGCGGTGGCCGTGGTCCGGCCGAGGTCCCCCGCAATTAGCACACGCGCGGCTCGGATCAGGGCAGCCAACGCCAGGGTCCGTGGAAGAATCGGTGGGCAGGCGAAAGCGCCTGCCCACAAGACCGCAGGCCCTTGCCCTACCCGCGCAGATACGGCTTCATGAACTGGTCCCAGGCATCGCGGACGGCCTGCTTGCCGGCTTCATCGAGCGGGGCTGCCACGGCACGAGCGCTACCGCCGCCTCCGCCCGCGGCCGCGCCTCCACCGCCGCTCATGCCGCGGGTTTTTGTGTTTTCCTTGAACATGCCGCGCAGCACCATCGAATAGCCCGCGGCGCCGGTAATCGAGTTGAAAGCCTGGATCCGGCCGAACATATCGAATGCCTCCCGCTGCTTGCCCGCGTGCCAGAGGTCGAACGTGGCAGCGTAAAAGTCGGAGAGCACCGTGGTGGGGCAGTGGCCCGAAAAGCCTAAGCGCATTTCGTCGATCATGGTGCGGACGCCGTTTCCCGAAAACACGGCGAGCTTGTCACTGGTGCGCTCGCGGATCTGTGTCACGCGGGCCAGCGGATTGCCGGCCTCGTCCTTGACGCACTTCATGGTGGGGATCTGTTTGGCCATCTCAACAATCAGGTCTACACTCATGTCGCCCTGGCTCTGTACAATCAAGGGCAGATCCGTGGCCTGGCCGATGGTCTTGTAGTATTCGATCATGGCCTTGTCGTCGGCCTTCTCGGGAGGCAGCGAGACAATCGCGTCGGCGCCGTTCCTGGCCGCATGTTTGGCGTAAGCGATCGACTTATCGAGGCTGCCTTCCTTATCCTGCACGCCGATTACCAGCGCCGTCCTGCCGCCCTTGCCCGCGGCCAGAATGGCTTCGGCGCCATCCAACCTTTCCTTTTCGGATAGAGTAGTCCAGCCGCTGGCGATTTGCGGCCAGGCGAAGCCGTGTACCTTGTAACGGTTGCAGAATTTGACTTCGTTCTGAAGACACTCCAGATCGAGCTTGTCGGATTCGGTGACAGGCGTCTGGCCGATGGGAAAGACGCCGCGCATGGGTTTGACGCCGGCGGAGTAGCCCCTGCCGGTCAGCGCCAAACCCAGCGCGCCGCCGCCCAGAGTCTGCAGAAATTCCCGCCTGCCCGGAGATGGCGAAAGATCCTTCATTGATGCTCTCCTTTCTTGTCCTTATTAACCTAACGGTCGACCCTCTTCATGATCTTGTCGAGCGCGTCATGATCGATCGGATACCCGAGTCCCGGCTCGGTGGGCGCCAGCACGTATCCGTCCGTATCGACGCGGAACTTAGCCTGATACGGCCGGTCCACCGCGGTGGCGGGATGCGGCATCTCGAACCAG
This sequence comes from Bryobacterales bacterium, assembly GCA_003167255.1. Taxonomy (GTDB): domain Bacteria; phylum Acidobacteriota; class Terriglobia; order Bryobacterales; family Bryobacteraceae; genus PALSA-129. Next base: position 14,979 of record PMTR01000170.1, on the reverse strand, counting down.
TATGCGTTGGGCATGGCGAGTTCGAGGTGGAAATGCACGGCCAGGTCGGTGGGATTGCCCCAGTTGTGCGGCGTGCATTCCAGGTTGAAGGCATCGGCCAGCGCGCCCACCCGCATGGAGCCGCTGATGCCGCCTACGTTGTCGGCGATCAGCCGCGCTACGTCCAGCGCGCCGCGGCGGATGTATTCGGCGAAATCGGAGATGGAGAACAGGAACTCGCCGATGTGGAGCGGAAGATCGAGCGCGCGGTTTAGCTCTACCAGGCCCTCAATATCGGTTGAAGGGATGGGGTCCTCGAACCACGCGTAATTCAGGTCGTCGAGCACGCGGCCCACTTTGAGGGCCTCGAAGAGGTTGTAGCGCTGCACCGGATCGTGCGCCAGAACGAAATCGTCGCCGACGGCTTTGCGGATGGTCCTGATCTCCTCGATATGGCCGAAGTACGCGGGGATCGGCGGTCCGGTTCTGTTCTGCCCGCCGCCGGGGTGGATCTTGTATCCCTTATAGCCCTGCTCTTTGGCGCTGAGCACGTCGGCGATGTAGTCCTCGACGTTGGGCAGGTGCTGGGAGCTGGCATAGGCCATCACGCGGTCTTTGGTGCCGCCCAGGAGTTTGTAAATGGGGCGGTTGACGGCCTTGCCTAGAATGTCCCACATGCAGATTTCGGCCGCGGCGGTGTAGTAATTGGGCCATGTGCCGGAACGGCCGGGCGTGGCCATGCCGCCGGGTGCGCCGCCACCGCCCGGTGCACCGCGTCCGCCGGTTCCGCCCGCTGCGCCGGCTCCGCCCGCCGCGCCGCGGCCACCACCCGGGGCTCCGGAGCGGCCGCCGCTGAACCCAAAGGTTTCCTTCGTACCGGTTGTGGCCGTAATGGTGGGCAACAGATCGATGACGTTCTTCCCCAGCAACGTAGGCTTGGCCCACTCCAGCCAGTTCGGCGTCAGCCCGCGGTTGCCGATGGTGTAGTTGCCCTCATGGCCGCTGTTGGTCACCACCGAAACAATCTCGCCGGTCTCGCTGGAGTTCAAGCGGCGAAAGTTGGAAAGGTCCGCGACATAAACTTTCACTTCCTTGATGGTTAGGTCGGGAAGATCCGCCCGCTTGACTCCGGCTTGCTGCGCGGCGGCGAGCGGCGGGTCGGCCAGCGCCGAAGCCACCGCCGTGGTCAGGCCCGCGGAGGCTCCGAAAAACTCCCGCCGGGATTGCTTTCGATCGGACATGATTCGTTCTCCCCTCTCTCATTCGGGTAGCGCAAATGCGAGCACATTCGAACCCGAGGCGATGGCCACATACTGCCGGCCGTTCAACATATAAGTCATGGGCGAGGCTTTCGGCGGCTGGCTGGTCTCAAAGTGCCAGAGCGTATGCCCCGTTTTCGCGTCGACGGCTGCGAAGGCGCCGCTCGATTCGCTGTAGAAGACCAGGCCGCCGGCGGTGGAGAGCGCTCCACCATAGTTCGCATCGGGGACCTTCTGCTCGATTTCCCAGGCGACGTTGCCGGTTTGCATGTCGATGGCGCGCAAGTAGCGCCGCGGCGGCGAGCCGCTGGGCACGCTGAAGAGCGTTCCGCCCCGGTCGCCCGCACCGCCCGCGCCGCGTCCCGCACCTGCCTGGCCGTTCCCCGCCGCGAGGCCCGTATTCAAGCCGAACTGGGTGCTGCGGTAGGTGCCGCAATTCTCGATGGTCATCACGTAATACAGGCCGGTAGCCGGGTTATAGGCCGTAGACATCCAGTTAGCCGCGCCGCGTATGTCTGGGCATGTGCGGGTGCCTTCCGAAGTTGGCACGTTGCCGGGCAATTCGATGGGCCGGCCGCGGGCATCGATGCCGCTCGCCCAAGAGATCTTCGTGGCGAAAGCCTTAGCCAGCAGCAGCTCTCCGTTGGAGCGATCGAGCAGGTAATAAAAGCCGTTACGGTCGGCGTGGAGCAGGAGGTGCCGCATGCGCCCGTGGAACTCGGCGTCCACCAGCACGGCGGGCTGCACGGCATCCCAATCGTGAAGGTCGTGCGGCGTGAACTGGAAGTGCCAGCGAAGCTTCCCGGTTTCCGGATCGAGCGCCAGGATGCAGTTGGTATAGAGATTGTCGCCTTTGCGCTCGCTGCCATCGGTATCGGGAAACGGGTTGCCAGTGGGCCAGTAGAGCAGGTGGAGCGCGGGGTCGTAGCTGCCCGTGAGCCAGGTGGAACCGCCGCCGAATTCCATCGCGCTGCCCTGCCACGTGTCCCACCCGGGCTCGCCCTTGCGGGGAACCGTCCAGTACCGCCAGGCCAGTTGCCCGCTAGTAGCTTTGTAGGCCGCCAGGAATCCGCGGATGCCGTCGTCGGCGCCGGCAACTCCGGCCACCACCAGATCGCCCACCACCAGGGGCGCGGCGGTTGCGCCGTAGTGCTGCGGCGCTTCGGGCATATAAACGTCCCAGCGCAAGGCGCCCGTCAGCCGGTCGAGACAGATCAGGTGGGCATCGTCGGTAGTGTAAAAGAGGCGGTCGCCCAGCAGCGCCACCCCGCGATTCGCGCCCTTGGCCGCGTCGGATGCGATGGTGACGCTGGTGGAGCGCGGCCGCGAGTAACGCCAGATTTCCTGTCCGCTGCGCGGGTCTAGCGCGTACACCTGGTTGGGACCGGTGACATACATCACGCCATCGGCGACCAGTGGAGTGGTTTCCAAGCCGAAATAGGGTATCGAATAGACCCACTGGAGCGCGAGCTTCCGGACGTTCCGCTGGTTGACCTGGTCGAGCGGGCTGTGCCGGTTGCCGTTCAGGTTGCCGTTATACGTGGGCCACTCTCCCGGCTTGGGATCGAGAATTTGATCGATGGCGCCCTGATCGATCGCATCGGCGCCCACGGTTTCGCCGCTGCCGAGCGCGCCCGCCGGCAACCCACCCAGGCGGCTGAGGAACGCATTCAGGTTGCGCTCCTCAGCGGCAGTAGCACTGAGCGGCGGCATAGCCGACGTCCTGTCGCGTCCGGTAATCTGGTACTCGCCCTCCGCCAGCAGCATGAGACGGCCGTCCAGGGTCTGCAACTGCAGAAAATGGAGCGTCTCCTTGCGCGCGAAGCCGCGGACGGTGGCGTCGTCTCGCAGGCGGACGCTGACGATGGCATAGCCATCCGATACCTGTGCGCTGGGGTTCCGGAGCTTGCGGGTCAGTTCGGCAAGCGTCAGTTGGCGGCCGATGTTGGTCAGGTCCGGCCCTACCGACTTGCCGCGCCCCATGGCGGTGTGGCAGGAGGCGCATTGTCCCTGGCCGAAGAAGAACCGTTGCCCGGCGGCAACGTCGCCTTCGGGCTGGGCGTCAAAAGCCGCGGCGTTCATGGACCGGACAAGAACAGCCAGGGCCTGCAACTGGTCTTCCGGCAGCGGGAATGGCGGCATCCCGGCGGCGGTGCCTTTTTGAATGATGTCGTGAATCTCACTGGTGGACCGGGTACGCAGGCGGCGGCTGCGAGAGAGCGCCGGGCCGCGGTCAGATCCCGATGCGTCGTCGCCGTGGCAGGCGGAGCAATGTTGCTCGTAGAGCTTCGCGGCATCGGGCGGCCCGGTTTGGGCCGGCGTCACTCCCATAGCGGCCAAGAGCGCCAGGATGGGCAACCATCGGCTTCTCATCGTCTTCATCCGCGGGGAAACCACTCGTGCCAAACTGTATCGAATTCAGGGGCGTCCGTCAATCGCCCGCGCCAGGTATCTGCAAAAACCGAATCAGGTCGATAAAAAATGAAACAGCATCCCAAATTGATTATCACTTGGGCAGCAGCGACAAGACGCCTTTGCTCGGGCTGGGAATGACATGGGCCGCGATCAGGCGGCCGAGTCCTTCGACCTTCGCCTTGCCCGCTTCGACGGCCGCCGTAACCGCCGCGACATCGCCCTTGATCAACACGGTGATGTATCCGCCGCCCAACTTCTCGCGGGCCAACACCTCTACCGCGGAAGTCTTCAAAGCGGTGTCGATGGCCTCGAAGACGGCGGTGAAACCCTGAGTTTCGATGAGACCCACGGCAAAACTGGATTGATCGCTCATATCGTTCTCTGGTACCTCGACGGTTGACTGCTCGATGAGGGGACTGAATTCCGGCCCGGCCTGGTAGGCGGCGGGCGAAAACTCCGATGGGCCGGGAATGACGTGCACCACGGCCGGGGCCTGCATGGCGTGGGCGGTTTCTTCGGCGGCGCGCGCGGCGGATTCGATGTCGCCGAGCCGTCCGTACAGCTTCATGCAGACGCCCGGACTGTCGTTGAGTTCGGTCTCCAGCACCCGCACGCCCGCGCATTTTTCCATTGCGTCGAGCACCACCATGGCGGGCGACCAGCCGCCGATTTCGATGAAGACCAGGGCGTCGTTCAAAGGACACCCCGCTTTTCCAGCTCGCGCATGACTTCGAATACCACTTGTTCCACTTTATCGGCGCCAATCTCCTGGACGCGCGGCGCGCACCCCGACGCCGGGGGGTCCACCAACTCGAAATCGGCCAGAATGCAGTGCAGAACGGAAGTCAGGGCAGTGCGGTCGGAACGCTGTGCGCTGGTCTGGGGCTGCCGTCCGCGGCCGAAATGGAAGCCGCGCAACTCGGCGGCCGCGCGAAACCCGTCGGGAAACTCGAACGGGTAGAGCATGGCGTCGAACAGCTCGAGGATGCGATATTGCCACTTCATTGCCTCGCTGTAATTCCCGGCGAGAGTGAGGTCGTACAGCCGCCGGGTCACTTCCGGCACAGCGTTACTGGAAGCGTGGGTGCCTCCGTCGCATCCGATCATCAGCATGGGGACCAGCACGGCTTCCCACCCGGTGAGAAACGAAAAATCGGGTCGCAGCGGCCGCACCGCGGCCATCATCCGCATCATGAAGGCCAGGTCGCCGGAGGAATCCTTGATGCCGATGACGCGAGGGAATTCGGCCGCCAGCCGGCGAATCGTGGGGACATCGATGGGGCTGGCGAATATTGGAATGTTGTAAAGCGTCAAGTCGATGGGTGAGTGCCGCGCGATCTCGGCGAAGTAGGCGTACACCGATTCCGGAGTCAGCTTGTAATAGAAGGGCGCCACGATGGCAACCGCCCGGGCGCCCAGTCTGGCATACGCCTCACAAGCAGCAAGCGTCTCCTTCACGTTGGCTTCGGCGGCCCCGGCGAGGATGGGAACACGCCCGCCGGCTTCATCCGCCACCACTTCCACGATCCGCCGCCGCTCCTCCGGCGTGAAGCGGGTGAACTCTCCCGTGGAACCATTCGGGTAAAGCCCGTGAACACCGCGCTCAATCAGCCAGGAAACAAAACGGCGCAGTTCCGGTTCATTGATCCGGCCCCCTTCATTGAGGGGCACCAGAAGTGGGACGAAAATTCCTTGGAGCCTGGCCAAGCCACAAGGATACAACCTAGCCACGGTGCTTCGCATTAAACCCGGGCTCGAATAGTGGGGAGCAACAGGCGCCTTTTCGCTTTCGATGTCGGCGTTTCGAAATGCGCTTGACCGCGCACCACCGCGCGGTATAGGCTTTCGATTGCGTGCTCCACGCTGGAGCACTGAGGTTGCTATGCAAGCTGGTGAACTTCATCGAAGAGCGTTCCTCGGATCCGCGGTGGGTGCTTCGCTCGCCGGCCTGGCAACGCATGCCGAAGCTCAACCGGCGCCGATTCCCATCATCGACTGCCACATTCATCTGTTCGATCAAACGCGGCCGCAAGGCGCCCCTTATTCCGGGGGCGGAACCAACACGGAGCCTGCCTTGCCGGCGCGCTATCGCAAGCTGGCAGCGCCCCTGGGAATCGCAGGCGCGATTGAGGTGGAGGCCAGCCCGTGGATCGAAGACAACCTCTGGGTGCTCGAAGTCGAAGAGAACGACCGGATGATGCTCGGCACCGTCGGTAATCTTCAGCCCGACAAGCCCGAGTTTAAGGAATACCTGGACCGTTATCACAAGAACCGGCTTTTTCTCGGCATTCGCTATGGCAATCTCTGGGGTTATAACCTGGCCAACCAGGTTTCGAACCTATCCTTCATTGAAGGACTCAAGCTGATGGAGCAGGCCGGCCTGGCTCTGGACACGGCGAACCCGCGGCCCGATCTGATCGAGGCGGTGATCCGGGTCAGTGATAAGGTGCCGGGGCTGCGGATTATTGTCGATCATCTCCCCGCCATGATGGAGCGGCTGGATGCCAGTGCGCAGACGGCCGTTGAAGGGAAGCTGCGCGAATTGGCCGCGCGGCCCGCGGTCTACATCAAGGTTTCCGAACTCATGCGCATCGCGAATGGCAAGCCCTCCACCGATGCGGCCGTCTATAAACCTCTTCTCGATTACCTCTTCGATGTATTCGGAGAGGATAAGCTGATCTTCGGAAGCGACTGGCCCAATGGACCGGCGGTGGATAATCTGCCGGTCATCGTGCAGATCGTTCGCGACTATTTCTACGCCAAGGGTCGGGCGGCCGCTGAAAAATACTTCTGGAAGAACTCGCTGGCGGCGTACAAATGGAAACAGCGCGACCCCGGTCAGCCGCAACTGGCCGACTAACGGGTATCGGCGTGGGACAGGCCATCGCCTTCGTGGCCTGTCATGCTTGCTCGATCCGCATTAAACCTCGGCGATCAGTTCGATGCCTTCTTTCCGTCCCAGATTGCGCGAGTATTTTCGGGCGGTCGAGTCATTCCAGTGCTCATGCACGCCCAGGCTGGTGAGCGTGCCGCTGCCGTCGGGATTGTAAACCGCGCCGGATGGAGGCTTGGCCGCCTGTGCCGCTTCGTGGAGGTAGTTGTCCGCGTTGCCGCGAACCTGGGTAGCGCGGGGCTCGCTCCTCAGCAGGTCGAGCGCCACCGAATCGATGGCCACCGGGTCCTGCGACATCAACATGCTGGAAGCCCAATGGTCGTCGAAGGAGGCCCACCGGAAAACGCTGCCTTCATTGTGCTCCGCGGTATACAGGCCATCCAGAACGTAAAGCATAGTCTTGCCGCCCAGGTGGCGGTGCCCAATCAGGTCTACCAGGGCGTTGTAAGAACCCATGGGCTGCGTGCGCAGGACGCTGTTGTGCAGGGTCATTGGGGACCAGCCGCCATTGTTCGGAAAGTGGACGGAACCGAAGTGGTTTTTCGCGGTCAATGTCACGCCGGCCATTCCATGCGGCCGCAGCAGGGCCATATTGATCATGTATTTCGCCTCGGTGACCTGGCGCGGCAAATAGCCGGTTGGCACTTCCTCCCTGGAGAACCGGATAGGGTTCTCCATGTCCGGCGTGGGGGACATTCGGCCACCCAGGTTGTAGTCGGCGCCCACCAGAAACTTCACCGCCTGGAATTGAGGATTGGAATTCGCCTGAATCCTGGTGCGTATCGGTTGACCGACGTTACGAATACCGGTGGCATCGTAGATCATGATGTCTTCGCCACGTACTCCGGCCATTTCGATCAGTTCCGTAACCAGGGCAACCACGGCGTGCGGGCTAGGCAGGCCATTCGGGATTGCCCTTGGAGGCCCGCCGCCCCGGGTTGCCCCTGCAGGAGCGCCGATCGAGGAAGCAGCCGTGCCCCACTCCGGGGACCGGTCCTGGTTGCAGTTGATCTTGATCGCGATCCGCTCGCCTGGACGGTATCCGGATATGCCCAGCTTGTGACTGTCATTGAAACTCCGGAACACCGCGTCCCATGCGTGCCTCTGGTTCGTTCTTCCAGTCAGATTCTGGAGCAGCCGGGAAGTCATGCCGTTGACCGCTTTTTGGTTGGTGGAAGCATCATCCCACCAGTGCCCCGTTACGCCGTCCCAACTGGTGGCGCTCGCATCGCGCACCCATGCTACTCTACCCGGGAAGATCCCCTTTCCGGCGCCGATCGGGCTGTTGGCCTCGTCGCTGGGTTTGAATGGCTCAGCCGCGGCCAGCCCGCCTCGTTGTTGGGCTATAGCCTCCCATGGCAATACGAAAGGGACATGAACCATGCCGGCAGCGGGAGCTGCGGCCAACGACTTTAAGAAGCACCTTCTATGCATGAGGACTGCTCCTTTCCGATCTCTCGTGGATGACCTTACCCGGCGAAGACAACGCGTGGGGACGGCCGCCAGTACCGACTGGCATTCCGGCGGCGCTCTGCACAGTATTGTACCTGCCCGCAGCCCTGTTAGGAAGCAATGTTGAAATGCTGTTTCACATCTCAACGGGCTACCGGAAAACAGGTCTTATCCAATTAACAGCTCTCCCGCCGGCGAGCCTCAGTTTTCGGCAATCCCTCTTCAGTTAGAACAGCACCCGCAGCGACAACTGAACGTTGCGCGGGTCGTTTTCCTGGGTCAGAGTCACGGTGCCTGCCGAAGTCGAGGTCAGGCTCGTGCTTACTGAACCGGCCCATGGTTGCCTAAGTTGCCACGCGAGTGGCCTGGGCCACGCTAGGACTGGTGTGCCTGGCCTTCACCGCGCGACCGGCCACACTACAATCTGGCTCTGGAATTAGAGCGCATACCGGACCGGCTGCCGGAGGCCATCGCCGAATACCAGGCAGCCGTGCGAATTCAACCCGACCATGCGGAAGCGCACAACAACCTGGCGAGCGCCCTGGCACGCACGCCCGGCCGGCTGCCGGAAGCCATTGCCGAGTTCCAGGCGGTTCTGCGGATTCGACCCGATCTCGCGGCAATCCACTACAACCTGGCCAACACCTTGGCGCAGACGCCCGGCCGGTTGCCGGAGGCGATTACCGAGTATGAAGCCGGGCTGCGCATCAGGCCCGATCCCCAAATGCGGCAACTGGTGGACCAGTTACGGGCGAGGCAGCAGCAGGCAGAGCGCTTCCGTTAAACGCCATCCAATTCAGCGGCTCATTTCACCGATACGCCCCACACGTTGGCGAAGCGCGATTTGCCGGCGGGACCAGCCACTTCGAGGATGGTAGTGTAGTCCCGTCCGGCTTTGTACTGGTGCACAGGATTCTGTTCGCTGGACGTGGAGCCGTCTCCGAAGTCCCATTTCCAGGATGTGACGTTGCCGTCGGATTCGTCTTTGAACGCTACCACGCGGCGATCCATGTCCGCCACGATGTACGACCATTTGGCCTGGATGGCTTTCCGGAACTGCGGCTCGAGAGGCATGAGCCGGAAGCCCACCAGGTCGCTGGCGTTGCCGAACATGGTCTGCTTGTGAGACAGATTCCAGAAGCCCACACGGTCGCGCGCGTTGACGTCGTCGTAATCGATCACCGCCCAGGAAAGGCCGATCAACTTGTTCTCGGTGAGCACGGATTCCACCGCGCGCTGCGGCCCGTCGCACGGAGCGTAGTCGAATGGCGTGATCCAGAATTCCAGCACTAACTTGCCGCTCTCGCCCGGCTTGAAGTTGTAGTTGTAAGCGGCGTTGGCATAGGGCAGCCGCTTGATGTACTGCGCGCAGCCCCAGGCCATGGCCCAGTCCTTGTCGCCGGGCGGCGTGAAGATGTGGTAGTTCTGCGCGTGGACACCGTGGAAATTCCAGTGCGCGTCGCGCTCGCTGATGCGCGGGTCGATCACCGAACGCGCCTGGCCGACCGCTTCAGGGGTCCAGACATCGCGGTGGTAGATATCGATTAGCGGCCCGCCCGAGAGGTCGCCATCCACTACCACTTCGAAGATGTCGTTGTGCAGATCGGTTCGTGAGAAATCCCAGTAATTATCGTAGGCTTCATAGAGGAAATAGAGGCGGTTGAGACCCTTGACCCAGCCCACCTTGACCTTAACGTCGAGGTTTTTGGGGTCGTGATTCATGCCGTGGCCGTGCTCGGTGTCCATGAGCTGATCCATGCCAATGGCGTAGCTGTCAGGCACGATGGCCCAATCGTCAGTGTTGCCGTCAATGCGCGGGATCTTGTCCGGCGGGAACTGAAAAATCTTGAAAGTGACGTCGGGCCGTTCCAGCCCGAACTGCGCTGGCAGGAAAAGTAGCGCAAGGCAGATGCAAAGAAGACATCGTTTGGACATGGCGTAACACTCCTCAACTGGCTTGAAATCAATTCAACTGGCAACCGCTCCTGATAACACGCGGGCAGATGCTTTCATTTTCCCGCCGGGCCGCGCAAATGTTGCGGAATAAAGCTCGCCAGGCCGTCGACCGATTTGACAGGCATAGCCACGATTTTAATTTGAGCGGATTTCAAACCGGAACGGCTGGCGGTGACTGTGATTGTGCCGGCCGATATGGTGGAACGGACTGCAACGCGGTTGATCCCGCATTCGGTATTCAGGTAGAGATTGTTGGTCGAATCGGTTTTGCCGCTATTGTAGCCACCGCGCCAGACGGCGGGACCGGTGAAGGCGAAGTCAATCCGGGCGTCGTCGGTGGGGCAACGCTGGCCCTTGGCATCGAGGACTTCCACGTCAATGAGCGCCACGTCCTGCCCGTCGGCTTCGAAGCCCCGCGGGCCCACCATGGGAGTGAGCTTGATCTGCGCCGGCGGTGGCCAGTTCTTCCTGGGCCACTGATTTGCCGTCGTTCCTGCCGACAGCTTTCAGACTGCCGGGAGCAAATTCCACATCAGGGAAAGCAAAGACATATCCATTCGCCGGCTGGGCGTTCACTCCAAACACGCCGCCCGTGCCGGCGCCGCCTTTGAATTCGGTCTTGCGAAAACCGGTAACCAGCTTGTTGACGTCGACGGTTTTGCCATCCACCGTGAGGATGGTGTAAACGTCATAAAAATAGGGGTCTTCGGGACTCCAGAAACGCGCGCCCTTGAGCGCTCCGGTTGCCGTCAGAATGGACTTTTCGCCGTCCACCATGTCGACGGAATTTCCGTCGAATTTTGCTCGAACCTGGCCGCCGGAATCCACTATGACGGCCGACAACTCCACCGTGGCTCGATCGCCGGAGGCGTTGCGCACTTCCGACTCCACCGTCACGTCGGCGCTTTTCCCGGCAATATTGAAATTCGCGGCATGCACATAAACCCCGGTGGTTTCCAGGCCGTAATAGAGGGGCAGCGTCTGATAGATTTTGCCGGTGACATGCAGCCAGAGGTGGCGGTTAATACCGCCGTGATCGGGATTGAAGTCGTTGGCGTTCCACTGAAAAGTAGTGCCGGTGGAACGTTCGGCGTAATCGGTGCGGTTATCCAGCTTGACGGCCAGGACGTTCTCTTCATTCCCGAAGTGGACTGCGCCGGAGATGTCCAAGCCGTAGGCCGTCACCCCGTTCTCGTATAGCCCAATTTGTTTCCCGTTCAGGAAAACATCTCCGGCTTGTCGCATGCCCTCGAATTCAAGGAAGATCTTGTCGCCGGCAAGCTTGGCCGGAAGCTTGAAATGTTTGCGGTACCAGGCTAGACCCTTGTAGGTGCCGCGGTCTCCGCCGCTATGGGAAATAATCTGGCGAAACGAGTCGACGTCGTTGAAGGTGTGCGGCGTGCTGATGGTAGACCAGGCGGAGTTATCGAAGCCGGCCGCTTCGGCGCCGGGGACGTCCGCGCGCACGAATTTCCAGTTCAAGTCAAAATTCAGTTTGGCGCGTGGCGATGCTGGCGGCACATATGGTGCGGTTTGAGCTGAAGCACCGCACGAAAACGCGCAAATGAACAGCGCCATCGCGGCTAGGAGTTGGTTCATCAGGTATGGGCGGCAGACACGCGCCCGGTGTGATGCCTTTGATGTATGTGATGTGGTCAAGCCAAATCTCCAGGAACCAAAATTCTCTACAGCGGAGTTCGATCTCGGAAACAAGAGTGAATCGCTCGCGGTTGGCAGCTTACCACCGCGCGAGGACGCCAGGCAACGAAATTTGAGCGCAGAGCAAACGTTTTGTTGTCCAAAACGAGAAGGGCAATAGTGCAGCCTGCTAATCGCTTATGCCTGAAGCGTTGTGTCATGTTCCCTTGGCTGCGCTGCGACAGCATTTAGGATCTCTCAGTTCCCTGGTGCGGAACAAGGCAGGCTTCCCTAGTGCTGGGATAGACAATCGATGCTTGTCGCCTGTTGCAGTGCCTGCGGCCAGCGGAATCTCACGAGGACGCTCGCACTTCGTGGCGCGCGCCTCTGGCCCGCAACGCCGGTTTGCAGCCGGCGTCGGCGCCGACAGGAATGTCGTCGTTGCGGGCTGGAACCGGAGAATGCGAATCGTTCCCGAACCTCGTATATCATGCGTCCCGGACGGGTAGCGCGTAATCACCTCAGCGGCCTGCGCGAGCCACTTGGAGCCGCGGGCCGCGGAGAGTCCCAGCTTGAGGTTGCCGCCATGCCCGGGAAGATAGAGGGAAAACTCCGGGAGGTCGCCGGCGTCTACGCGGAAGTTGATGTTGGGCCCGTAGAGCGGGCGGTTGAAAAACTCTCCGCCATTGCGGATGACGAAATCGCCATCCACCGGTCGGTAGCGGAGAGGCCGCGCGGTATTGCCGGCCAGCAGAGGGCGCGTTGCGCCCGTGATCGTTTTGGGTGGTGGGACAACGGATTCCCCTGAGCGCCCAGTGGCTTGAGGAGTGTTCTGCGCTTGCAAGGGAAAGTCAATCGCCGCGGCTGCACTGGAACAGAGAACGAATCCGCGGCGAGTGAAGGCTCCAGGAACAGGCATTGCGTTATTATTGTTCCATTATCCGATGAAGAGAACCATCACGCTCTGGGCGATGGCCTTCGCGGCGGCGTCCTCGCTCCACGCGGCTGCATTCGACGTAACGGCCTTCGGCGCCAGGGGCGATGGCAAGACCGAGAACCGCGAAGCCATCAACAAAGCAATCGACGCGGCGGCCGCGGCCGGCGGCGGAACCGTCGAATTCCCTGCCGGAACGTGGCTCACCGGATCGATTCGCTTGCGCAGTAATGTGACGATGCGGCTGGAACGCGGCGCAGTGATCGAGGCCAGCGCCGAAGCGTCCGCCTATGATCCGCCGGAGCCCAACCAATGGGACAAGTTTCAGGATTTCGGCCACAGTCATTTTCATAACAGCCTGATCTGGGGTGAAGGCCTCGAAAACATCGCGATTGTCGGCGGCGGACGCATCTCAGGCAAGGCGCTTCTTCGCGGCGAGCGTGGCGGAGGCGCCGACAAAACTATCGCCCTCAAACTCTGTCATAACGTGACACTGCGCGATTTTTCGATTTCGAACGGAGGCCACTTCGGAATACTTGCCACCGGTGTCGACAACCTGACCCTCGACAACGTCATGATCGATACCAATCGCGACGGTATCGACCTGGATTCCTGCCGCAACGTTCACATCTCGAATTCCAGCGTCAACTCCCCCAACGACGATGCCATTGTTCTCAAAGGAACGCATGCTCTCGGCGAAGCGCGGGCCAGCGAGAACATCACCATCACCAATTGTCTGGTCAGCGGATTTGAGGTCGGCTCTCTGCTCGACGGAACTCATAAGCGCACCGTAAAACAGGCCCCGGACCGCGACGGTCCTACCGGCCGCGTCAAAATTGGCACCGAGTCCGAAGGCGACTTCCGCAATATCACCATCTCCAACGTAGTGTTCGATACCTCCCGCGGTCTGGCGCTTGAGAGCGTGGATGGAGCCCATATCGAAGATATCGCGGTTTCGAATATTACCATGCGCGATGTTTCGAACGCGCCCATCTTCATCCGTCTTGGCAGCCGCATGCGCGCGCCCGAAGGCACCGCTGTAGGCTCCATCAAGCGGATCAACATCAGCAACGTGGTGGCTTCGAACGCCGACCCGCGGTACGGGTCGATCATCAGCGGCATTCCTGGACACGACGTGGAGGATGTCAGGCTGAGCGGCATTCGGATTCTCTACCGCGGAGGGCTGACCCTCGATCAGGTGGCCAAACAGCCGGCGGACCTGGTGAATTCCTTCTTCTTTCGCGCCACCGGCGGCGTGCCTCCGCGCGAGCCCTACGATACTCCCGAACGCGAGAAGGAGTATCCCGAGCCTTCCATGTTCGGGATAATGCCCGCTTACGGATTCTTCATCCGGCATGCCGCCGGTATCGAGTTGAACGGCATCGACGTGGCCAATGAGAAGCCGGATGGCCGGCCGGCTTTTGTGCTCGACGCCGTAGACGGAATCGCGTTCGAGAATTGCAAGGCCGCGAGAGCCGGTGGAGCGCCAACCTTCGTAATGACGAACGCGAAGGGAGTCAGCGCCCATCATTGCGCCGGAGTTACCGACTTTCAAGCCGATAGCGTGGCCCGCAAGGAAATGTAGAGCCTCCCATTACTCGAGGGAGATGATCCCACCAGCCTGACGACCTGGCTGCACGTTGATCTGCGTCCGCCGCGCGCTCGAAATGCTGCGCAAGCGGCGCGCGGGGGCGCAGCTCGTCTCCTTGGAAGCCATCGAGGGCTTGCGCTTTGAACCGAGGCAGCCCAGCCACGAGGGCATGATTATCGCCCGGCTGGTGATCGCCCACGGCGCCCGAGCGCTGAACAGACAAGCGCGGGACGACTTTACATAAATGGCATGCTCTGGCGGGAGACAGTTCCTGCCCTCAGGAAGGAGCACTGCCTTCGTTTGGTGAGCGCAAGTGGGGCGGCTCAAGACGACCGTCAGGCATTCGATCGGCAGCACTGGCCGGCGTTGCCTTACTACCGGGTAACCCGCCAGCCTCACGCGAGAGACGCTCAAATCCCCGCCGGGCCCACTCGTCGACCAGTCCAGCGAACCATTCCAGCCTCGTAGTGCCATCCCAAGGCCGCCGCAACAATGTCCCCCAATGTCCCCATTTTTTCTGGTGAAATGCTGGAGCGCGCTTTCATCGACCGGCGCGCATCTCTTCATCGGGTTGCTTGGCGGATTCTCCACGACAACCAACAATGTCCCCCAATCCCCCCATACCACAGCGCGTCACGCGCCAAACAAATCCGGAGAGTCAAATCGAGATCAGACGAAAATTTCCGACGCGCGCTCTTGTCCCATGACACTTCATGCAGCGGGGACCGATACGTCACGTTTTCAGATTTGCTTTCAGCATTTGAAATGGACGCCGAGGACTGTGTGCAGGATACCTTCCTGCGGGCGTGGCGGTTCTGGGCCACTTGGCGCGCGGAAAGCAGCCTGACGACCTGGCTGCACG
>PMTR01000034.1 GCA_003167255.1 Bryobacterales bacterium | reverse complement strand
GCCGCGCCCGCCTGCAGGAGTGGATACGCTCCGGCGGCGTCCTGGTGGCCGGCCTTCCCAGCCGCGCCTCCCACACCGTGCACGCCGGCGAAACCATCGAAGTGGAACCCGCCGATCCGCCCCCTTTGCGCGCCACGCCCGAATCCATCCCGCTCTCCATCCTCTACGAAGATGGCGACCTGGTTGCCATCGATAAGCCCGCCGGCATGGTGGTCCACGCCGGCGCTGGCGTACATACCGGCACCCTCGTCAACGCCCTGCTGGGCCGCTTCGATGCGCTATCGGGTGTCGCCGGCGAACTCCGCCCCGGCATCGTCCACCGCCTCGACCGCTTCACCACCGGCGTCCTGCTGGTGGCCAAGAACGACCCGGCGCACCGCAACCTCGCCGCCCAGTTTGCAGACCGCCAGGTCGAAAAGGTGTACTTTGCGCTGGTCCACGGCCACGTCAAAGCCGACAGCGGCCGCATCGACCGCCCCATTGCCCGCGACCCCGTGCGCCGCGCCCGCATGACCGCGCGCCTCGCCGAGGGCCGCGCCGCCTGGTCCGAATACCGCGTCCTGCGCCGCTTCCGCGGCTTCACCCTGCTCGAAGTCAAAATCGGCACCGGCCGCACCCACCAGATCCGCGTCCACCTCTCCAGCATCGGCCACCCGGTGGCCGGCGACACCCTCTACGGCGCGCCCACCACCGTCGATGGCATGCCTCCGCTGGGCCGCTATTTCCTGCACTCCCACCGCATCCGTTTCCGCCTGCCCTCCACCGGCGAAGAGATCTCGATCGAATCCCCGCTCCCGCCAGAACTCGAATCCTGGATAGCCCAACTGCCCCCCACGCTATAATCGTAATCATATGACCTCCCGCGTTCTCCTGGCCGTCGCAGGAGTGCTGGCCGCCGCCGTCTGGGCTGTGGCGCAACAGACTCCGCCACCGCCGCCGAAACCGGACCCCGCCCAGCAGGTGGACGAAACCACGCGCATTTCCGTCGAGGTCACGGGCGTCCCCATGCTCTTCTCCGTCATCGACAAAAAGGGCCGCTTCGTCACCGATCTCACCAAGGACGATTTCGAGGTTTTTGAGAACAAGCATCCGCAAGTCATTCAGCAATTCGCCGCCGAATCCAACCTGCCCCTCCGCCTTGGCGTCCTCATCGATACCAGCAACAGCATCCGCGAACGCTTCCGTTTTGAGCAGGACGCCGCCGGCGAGTTTCTCAAAGACGCCATGCGCACCAACCTCGACAAGGCCATGGTGCTCAGCTTCGACAGCAACGCGGAAATGGTTTCCGAGCTCACTCCCGACACCGATAAGCTCGATTCCGCCATCCGCGGGCTCCACGCCGGCGGCGGCACCGCGCTCTACGACGCCATTTATATGGCCTGCCACGACAAACTGGCCCGGGAACAACCCAGCTATAACTTCCGCCGGGTGGTTGTGGTAGTCTCCGACGGCGAAGATAATAGCAGCCAATACACCCGCGATCAGGCCCTCGAAATGGCGCTCAAATCCGACGTTGTGATCTTCGCCATCTCCACCAACATGACCCGCATCGAGTCCGACGGCGACAAGGTCCTCAAGTACTTCACCCAACAAACCGGCGGCCGCGCCTTCTTTCCTTTTAAGGTCGAAGACCTCGCCCAATCCTTCGAGATCATCGCCGAAGAGGTGCGCCACCAGTACACTATCCTGTACCGCCCCGAACCGCTGGTAGCCGACGGCCTGTTCCACCAGGTAGAGGTGCGCGTGAAAGGCCACAAAGAACTGATCGTTCGCGCGCGCAACGGCTATTACGCGCCGAAGAAGTAGGGCGGGTGACGGCCCCTATGCTCCGTCGCGAACCGGCTCGCAGCAGTTTGCGAGCTTAAAAGTGGAAAGAAATGGTCGCCGTCAACGCGCGCGGCGAAACATAGTGCGTTCCGCTGAAGGTCGAGAGGAAATTGTACAGCGCCTCCCGGTTCGTCACGTTGGCCACCGCCAGCCGGGCGCTCCACTTGTACCGCTCGCCATGGAAGAGGTTGTCGTCCCCCACCGCCACGTCGAAGAGATTACGCTGCGCGATGCGTGGCGGGTTGTGGTCGTCGTTTTCCGTCCCGGCCGCCGGAATCTTGAGCAACATCGAGCCATATTGCGTTGCCGGGCACAGGCCGCTGGCGCTAATCGGGGTGGTAGGCGTCGCATGCACGCTGCCGCAAAAGAGTCCCGCCTGAAACTGCTGATCGGGCGACAGTTTCGAAACGTCCACGATGGAATCGCTCCCATCCGGCCCGTTGTTGCAGTTGCCGCCCGCGCACGGCACCTGTCCGGCCACCTGGCCGCTGTCGTAGCGCCAGGTGAAGCCGAACCACGGCCCGTTCTTCCAGGGCTGGTATTGCAGGTGCGTCGTCTGGTTGAACACTTCGTCGTGATCGATGCGGAACACCGTGCTTCCCGCCGGCGTGGAGCCGATCCCGCTCACCTGCGGCGTGAAGAATCGCGCCGCCACGCTGGAGAACACCACGAACGCCGAAAGGCCATGCAGGTTCGGCATGGTGGCCCGAACCGCATAGCCGGGGATCTTGGAATGATCCCACTCGATCGGGAACGTGATCGGCGTGCTGCCGAAGATGCTGAAATCGTAGGCCCCGTGCGTGTACTTCCAGATATATTCGCCATCCACCGTCAAATACTTTCCAAAAGCCTGTTGCAGCCCGGCGTGGAACTCATTGCGCGTTCCGGGCGAAAGCGGCGTTGCACTGCACGCTCCCAGGGTCGACATCAGCGCGTTGACCACCGGGTCGTTGCATCCCAGGCTCGACAGCACAAGGTTCTCGTTGAATGGCGTTTCCATGGTCCGGGCATACGAAAACCGCACTACCGAGTGGGTCGCCTTGATGTGGTACGCCGCGCCCAGTCGGGGCTCCAGTTGCGTGGACGTCGTGATGCCGTTGTAGCCATCCAGGCGAATCCCCAAATTGAAGTTCCAATTCTTCACCGTAATGTTGTCCTGGAAGAACAGCGCCATCTCCTTGATGTCCCCATTGCCGTTAAAAGTGTACGAGCCGCTTCTGGAACCGGGGCAGCCGTCCGAGCCCGGCAGGCTGCCGGCGCGCGTCAGGTCATAGCAGCCCAGCAAAGGCACGAATCCGGGATTCGGCGAGAGCCGACCCGTGCAGAGTGCCGGATTGGTCAGCGACGCGAGCGTGTTCGGGCTGCCGTCGGCGTTGAGGCAGACTGCATTGAGCATAGGATCGACGATTCCGAAAGTGTCGTGCTCGCCCAGCAGCGTCCGATCATACGAAAGACCCACCTTGATGTTGTGAATGCCGTTCACGTACGCGAGATTCGCGTGCGCCCCGGCGTTGGTGAGTCGCCGGTCTTGCCCAACCGTCTCGCTCTGCAGATTTGGAGTGAAATCGGCGAACGGATTGCGGGAGGGGTAATAGTTGAACTGATCCTGCCGGACGAAGGCGCCCAGCGTAAAGAGCGTATGCGCGCCGAACAGATGCGTCCACGTGGGAGCAATGTTAAACGTGCGGATTTTGGCGTGCTGATCCTGCGATCCCACCGGCAGGCCATTGGGACCAAGGCCGCTATTGTCCACCACCACTCCCGACCATGCCATGGCATTTTGCCCATCGAAGGAATTCGGCGTCTGGAACCAGGACCGCGTGTAGCTCAAATTGAGATTGATGGTGTCGGCCTGCGAGGGTTTAAAGTCGATTCTGTCAAACATGTTTGCCTGGTTGCCGCGATCGTGCATCACCGTGAGTTCCGGACCATCCAGGAACCGGTCAGTGCCCATCCCGTTGGCCGAAATAAAATTGCCCCACGACTTCCCGCCATACGCCAGGTTGAAGCCCGCGCTCCTGGTGCCGAACGCGCCATAGGACGTGTCTATTTGGCCATGCGGAATGTTCTCGCCCAGGCCGGACCGCGTTGTCACTACAATCACCACGCTGGTCTTGTCGCCGTATTCGGCCGGCGGCGCGCCCTGGATCACTTCCATCGACTGCACCGAATCCAGCGGAATCTGGTTCGAGAAAACTTTGCTCTGCTGGTCGGTAATCTTCTGGCCGTCCACCGAAAACGAGTTGGACGCGTGATCGCCAAAGCCGTGGAACAGGCCATTGGAATCCGCGCTGATGCCCGGCGCGGCCATGGTCACCAGCGAACTGAGCGACGAAGATTGACCCTGCAGGGGTAGTTTGTCGAACAGGTCACGATCCATGTCCGTGTGGGCGATGGGGTCGACTTCCAGCAAAGCCTCGGCCTGGGCGGACACCGCCACGCTCTGGGCCGCCGTACCGATCTGCAGACTGATTTTGATTTCCACCGGGATCGGCGAACGCAGATCGACATCCTGCCCGCCCGCCTGGAAACTGGGCGCCTTCCCACTCACGCGATACGGGCTGAACGGAACATTGTCGAACTCGAACTTGCCCTGGCTGTCGGTCACCGAGTTGCGGCTATAGTGCGATACGGGATTCTGGATATCCACCGTCGCGCCCGGGATGGCCGCGCCCGACGGGTCGAGAACCCAACCGCGAACCGTCCCGGAGGTGCCGCTGCTTGATTGGGCGTGGATCAAGCCGACGAAAGCAAGAGCCAGCAGAGGCAGGGCAAACCTGGAGGGCAACGAGCGAGAGTCCTTCATAATATGGAGTATCGAGTCGCGAGCGGGGAGCGGCCTATTTCATTCTCACAGGCGGGCGCAATCGGGCCGGGAGCGGACTGAATCTATCCATGAGCGGATCGACCAGGAGTGCACCCCAACGCCGGGAGCGGCCTGAATTCAGCCATGAGCGGGTCGAGGCGCAGTGTTCCACCAAAACCAACACCGCTGCGCGTACCATACTAAGGAAGGGAACCGGATGCAGATCCGCCAATAGCTGAATTTAGCCCGGTTGTAGACGGATTTCGCCCGCTCATGACTTTTCCGTGCGACACTGCCGCTTTTCGCGTTACCTCCTTGATGATGCCTGCTCCGCCGCTCCGCACCCTCATCGTGGATGACGAGCCAGTCGCCCGCGAAGTGCTGCGCGACGAACTGGCGGCTTTCTCCGGCGTCGAGATTGTGGGTGAGGCGGCCAACGGCAACGATGCCCTCCGCGACATCGCGCGTCTTCAGCCCGATCTGGTCTTTCTGGATTTGCAGATGCCCCAAATGGGCGGATTCGACGTCATTCGCAGTCTGCCCTCCGGCGCCCCGCCGGTCATCATCATTGTCACCGCCTACGACCAGTACGCCATCCGCGCCTTCGAAGCCGGCGCTCTGGATTACCTGCTCAAGCCGGTCAGCCGGGAACGCCTGGAAAAGGCCCTCGAACGCGCCCGCGCCCTGCGCGCCCGGCCGCGCGACACCGCCGAATCCCTGGCCCGCCTCAGCGAAGTGCCCGAACCGCCGCCCACCGTCCGCGGCCGCAAGGTAGTCGGCCGCTCCGGCCAGGAGTACTTCCTGCTCGATCTCGATGACGTGCTGGCCTTCCAGGCCGAGCGCGAAATCGTCTGGATCATCACCGCCCGCCAGCGCTACATGGCCACGCAGACGCTCCGCGCCATCGACGAGCGCCTGCGCGGTTCGGTTTTCCACCGAGTGCACCGCAGCGCGCTCATCAACGTCAACCACGTGCGCAAAATGACGCCGCTCAGCAGCCAGCGCTGGCTGCTGACGCTATCCAACGCCCAGGAGTTTATCGTCAGCAAGCGCCTGGCCCGCAACGTCCGGCAAATGCTCCAGTGGTGAAACCGGGGGGGATCCCGCGCGATCGCCAGTGTCTCTTGGCGCCCAAACTCCTGGCAGCCGCTGCCGGGCTCCTGTTGGCACACTCCGCACGCGCCCAGGATCCATTTGAAATCCACGTCTACGAATACGAGCCGCTCACCCGTGGCGAATACAGCCTGGAAGCCCACTTGAACTACGGGGTCCAGGGAACGGCTTGGCGCGATGGAACGCTGCTGCGCACCGACCATCAGACGCACCTCACGCTGGAGCCAACCATTGGTGTCTTCCCGGGCTTTGCCGTGGGCTTCATGTTCCTGAACGCCTGGGAGCCCGGCTACAGCCCGCAATTCGCCGGCTGGCGCGTGCTGCCGCACTTCTACCTGCCGGAATCCTGGGATCTGCCGGTGCGGATCGGCTTTGTCTCCGAGTTTTCCTTCCAGAACACGCGCTACGAGGAGAACTCGCGGCGGGTCGAACTGCGGCCGATTCTCGACCGCGAGTTTACCCGTTGGCAGATCGTCTTCAATCCGGTCTTCGAGCGCGCCTTGCACGGGCCTGGCACGGAGCACGGCTGGAACGTCGAGCCTGCCTTGCTGGTCCGCTGGAAGCGCAGGAGCTTTTCGCCATCGCTCGAATACTACGGCGAGGTGAAAAGCATCAATGTCCGCCCGCACGCCCAGCCGGAGGTACACCAGTTGTTCGCTGGTGGCGACTGGCAGGTGACGCGGATCTTCAAGATCAACATGGGCGCGGGCTTCGACCTCACCGGCCGCGGTCCCGGCCTGGTGCTGAAGAGCCGCTTCGAGTGGGATTGGACCCATTCCGGCCATTGAGGGCGGTTGTTGGCGGTCGCAGGGACCGCGCAAAAAGCGATCGGCGCCAGCGCCCGCCAGGGTTCGCGTCCCACTTCTCTAGAAGTGGAATCCGACAGTCACCGTTAACGCCCGCGGCGTCACGTAGTGCGTGCCGCTGAAGGTGGAAAGGAAATTGTACAGCGCCGTCCGGTTGGTCACGTTCACCACCGCCAGGCGCAGGCTGACCTTCTTCCGGTCGCCCCTGAAGAGATTGTCGTCGCCCACGGCGAGATCGAACAGGTTGCGCGGAGCGACGCGCGGCGGATTGTGGTCGTCGTCTTCGGTTCCTGCCGCGGGTATCTTGAGCAAGGTGGACCCATACTGCGCCGCCGGGCACAAACCCGTCGCGCTGATGGGAGTGGTGGGCGTGGCGTGCACGCTGCCGCAGAACAGACCGGCCTGGTACTGCTGATCGGGCGACAGGCTCGAAACGTCCACGATGGTATCCGTCCCATTCGGTCCGTTGTTGCAGTTGCCTCCGGCGCACGGCACCGGGCCGGCCACCAGGCCGCTATCGTAGCGCCAGTTCAAGCCGAACCAGGGCCCGTTCTTCCAAGGTTGGTATTGCAGGTGGGTGGTCTGGTTGAAGACTTCATCGTGATCGATGCGAAACACCGCGCTGCCGCCCGGAGCGGCGCCAATGCCGGCCACCTGCGGCGTGAAGAACCGCGCTGCCACACTCGACATCACCACGAAGGCCGAAAAACCGTGAAAGTTGGGGACACTGGCGCGCAGCGCAAACCCCGGGATCTTGGAACTGGCCCACTCGACGGGAAACGTAATGGGTGTGCTGCCGAGTATGCTGAAGTCGTATGCGCGGTGCGTGTACTTCCAGATGTATTCCCCGTCCACCACCAGGTACCGCCCAAAGGCCTGCTGCACGCCTGCGTGGAACTCATTGCGCCGGCCCGAAATCAGGGGCACGGGGTTGCAAGCGCCCAAAGTCGACATGATTGCGTTCACTACCGGGTCGTTGCATCCCAGGCTGGCAAGGACCAGGTTCTCGTTGAACGGCGTTTCCATCGTGCGCGCATAGGAGGCCCTTATCACCGTGTTGGTCGATTTGATGTTGTATGCCAGGCCGAGGCGCGGCTCCAGCATGTTTGACTGCGAGATGCCATTGTAGGTATCCAGCCGCACCCCCAGGTTGAAGCTCCAGTTCTTCACCGTCATGGTGTCCTGGTAAAAGAGCGCCGTTTCCCGGATGTCCCCCGTGCCGTTAAAGGTGTAAAGACTGCCGTGCGATGTTGGGCATCCGGCGGAGGCCGGCAAGGCCCCGGTACGGGTGAGGTCGACGCAGCCGAGCAAGGGATTGAACCCCGGATTTGGCGAAAGCTGCCCGGAGCATTGCGCCGGATCGGTGATCAAGGCGCTGGTGTAGGGACTCCCGTCGGGATTCAGACAAACCGGGTTGAGCGTGGGATTGACGATCCCGAAGGTGTCGTTCTCGGTCAGGAAAGTGCGGTCGTACTGAATTCCCATCTTCATATTGTGAATGCCGCTCACGTACGACAGATCCACGTGTCCTCCGGCGTTGGTGAGCGAACGGTTCTGGCCCACGGTTTCGTCCTGCAGATCCGGCGTCAGATCGGAAAAGGGGTTCCTGCTGGGGTAATAATTGTATTGATCCTGACGCACGAAGCCGCCCACTGTGAACACCGTGTGGGTATTGATCAAATGCGTCCAAGTCCCGGATATATTGAACGTCCGGATCTTGGAACGCTGATCCGTGGGGCCCACCACCTGGCCATTCGGGCCGAGGCCGTTGTTGTCCACCACCTGTCCCGACCAGGCTGTGGCGTTTTGGCCGTCGAACGAATTGGGCGTCTGGAACCAGGACCGCGTAAACCCGAGATTTAAACTGATGGTATCCGACTCGGAAGGCTTGAGGTCGATCCGGTCGAACACGTTCTGCTGATTGCCATGATCGTGCATCACGGTGAATTCCGGCCCGTCCAGAAACCGGCTGGTATCCATTCCGTTTGCGGAAATAAAATTCCCGAAGGATTTTCCGCCAGTCGCCAGGTTGAACCCGCCTCCGGCCGAGGCAAAACTGCCGAACGTGCCCGTCACTTCCCCATGCGGCTGCGTCACGCCCAGGCCCGAGCGCGTAGTAACCACAATCACGAGGCTGGTCTTGTCGCCGTATTCGGCCGGAGGCGCGCCTTGGATCACCTCCATCGATTGCACCGAGTCCAGCGGAATCTGGTTCGAGAATACCTTGCTCTGCTGATCCGCGATCTTCTGGCCGTCCACCGAGAACGAATTCTCCGCGTGATCGCCCATGCCGTGAAACAGACCGTTGGAGTCCGCCGAGATTCCCGGCGCAGACAGCGTCACCAGCGAACTCAACGACGAAGATTGACTCTCCAGCGGCAGCGTATCGAACAGGGCGCGGTCCACGTCGGTGTGCGTCATGGAAGTGACTTCAAGCAAATCTTTTGCATCGGCCGTGACTTCCACGGTAGTGCTGGCAGTTCCGATCGCCATACTGAACTTGACGTCCAAGGGTATGGGCGTGCGCACGTCCACGTCCTGCTCGGCCGGCTGGAACTTCGGGGCGGCGGCTGTGACGTGGTAGTTGTTGTACGGGATGTTATCGAACTGGAATTTCCCCTGGCTGTCGGTTACAGCCGTTCGGTCGTAGTGCGACACCGGATTCCGAATCTGCACCGCGGCGCCTACGATCACCGCCCCGGATGGATCCAGAACCGAACCTCGCACGGTTCCGGAGCTACCGCCGGATTGCCCATAGCCCAACGCACCGAAGCACACCACCACAGACACGCAAGAAGCGAGAGTTTTCATCATGGCATCCAGTATCGGGAGCCAGGCGCCCGATGCCTCAGCCATTTCTCACAAGCGGGCTGAAATCTGCCGGGAGCAGGCTGAGAAACGGGACGTGCGGCCTTATGGGCTGTTTGTCGCCCTTCCGGCCCGCGTGCGCCGGATCACCATTCCGATTGCCGCCGGTTCCGACCGCTGGCGCCCGGTCTAAGCCCGCCCGTGAGTTTTTTGGTGCGGTGTCGCTGCACTTGCCCGATAATCGCGGTCACGATGGCCATTGCTGCAAAATCCATCACGAAAGTCCCGCACTCAGCCTCCGCGGAGAGTCGGGCTTCGGCCGAGCACCAGCCAGTCGAGAGGGCGGATTTGGTCCGTTTCGCGCTGGTCGGCGCCGCCGCCGCTGCCAGTTGGACCGGCGTCTCGCCTCGCTTCGGTGGCCTCGAGCCGCTGTCCCTCGCCGCCGCCCTCGCCGGAGGCTACCCCGTCTTCCGCGAAGCCGTGGACAACATGGCAGCCCGTCGCATGACCATGGAACTCTCCATGACCCTCGCCCTTGCTGCGGCCTTGGCCATCAAAGAGTTTTCCACCGCGCTTTTCATTCTCTTCTTCGTCCTCGGCGCGGAAATGCTCGAACACCTCACGGTGAGCCGTGGCCGCCGGGCCATCCAGAACTTGCTCGACCTGCTTCCCAAGACCGCATGGCGCCGGCGCGGTTACGGCGTGGAAGAGGTGTCCACCTCCCAGCTTTGCCCCGGCGACGTGGTTGTCATCCGGCCCGCCGCCGAAATCCCCGTCGATGGGGTGGTCTTGTCCGGCCGCTCCATGGTGGATCAGTCCAGCATCACGGGAGAATCCATCCTCGTCGATAAACTGCCCGGCGCCACCGTGTTTGCCGGCACAACCAATCACGCCGGCACGCTCGATGTACGCACCGAGCGGCTCGGCCTGGACACCGTCTTCGGCCGCGTCATAGACGCCGTGGAGAAGGCCGAAAAGTCGCGCGCGCCGGTCGAGAAGTTGGCCGACCGCCTCTCCGCGTGGCTGGTCTATTTTGCGCTGGCTGCCGCGGTTCTCACCCTCGCCATCACCCACAATATCCGCTCCGCCATCGCCGTCGTCATCGTGGCTGGCGCATGTGGCATCGCCGCAGGAACGCCGCTCGCCGTCTTGGGCGCCATCGGCCGGGCAGCCCGTTCCGGCGCCATCGTCAAAGGGGGCCGCTACATGGAGGCCTTGGGCACGGTCGACACGGTCGTCCTCGACAAGACCGGCACCCTCACCTTTGGCGAACCGTATGTCGTGCAGGTCACTCCCTGCCCCGGGGTGGAGTACCAACGGGTGCTCGAACTCGCCGCGATTGCCGAGCGGCCTTCCGAACATCCGCTGGCCAAGGCCGTGCTTAAGAAAGCCGCCCAACTCGACTTGCCACTGCGCGAACCAGAAACCTTCGAATATCTCCCCGGCCAGGGAGTCCGCTGCACCTGGAACGGCGGTGAACTCCTGGTCGGCAACGCTGCTCTGCTGCGGTCCATCGAATCGCTGGACGCCCAACTGCGGACCTTGCCCGCCGATCCCGGCAGTGTCCTGGTGGCTTACCGCGGTCTTCTCATGGGCTCACTTCTGGTCGAGGACATGCTCCGTCCCGAGGCGGTCGAGGCCGTCTCTGTCTTCCGCTCCATGGGCCTGGACGTGTTCCTCCTCACTGGCGACGGCCGCGCCATCGCTGAAAAGGTGGCGCGCCAGTTGGCGGTCCCCGATTTCGAGGCCGAGATGCTCCCCGAACAAAAATTAGCGCGGGTGCAACAGCTCATCCGTGCCGGCAAGCGGGTAGCCATGGTGGGCGACGGAATCAACGACGCCCCCGCGCTCGCCGAGGCAACCGTCGGCATCGCGATGGGTTCCGGCACCGACCTGGCCCGCCAGACCGCCAGCGTTCTCCTGCTTGGCAACGACCTCCTGGATTGCGCCGGCCTCCTGCAAATCGCCCGCCGCTGCCGCCGCATCATACTGTTCAACTTTGCCGGCACGCTGGCCGTTGACGCTCTGGGTGTCGCGCTCGCCGCCATCGGCGTCCTCAGCCCATTGCTCGCGGCCATCATACACGTCACCTCAGAGATGACTTTCATTCTGAACTCCGCCCGGCTGGTTCCCCGGGCGTCTCTGCGACGGCCATAAGGCAAGGTGGTGAAGCTAGCGCTTTTTCGCCGCTTCTACCGCCTGCCGCGCGATGGCCAGGCTCGTCGTGCAGGAAGTGTGCCGGTTGCGGCAACTGGCAATCGTCCGCAGGCAATCGCAGGGACAATGCAGCTTATTGAGCCGCTTCAGCAGCGCGTCCTTTTCTGCCGGCTGGAGTCCGCTCAAATCCACGCCTGGGAGTTCCGTATAGTATTGGTCGGCCTCCGCGGGCTCGGCATCGTGCCACACGGTCGATTGCAGAACCAGGCAGGTGGCCCCCAGAACCAGCGCCACGCTGAGCGTCACCCGGATGGCCGCGGCGCGGCTGATCCGCGGCAGTTCATTCTTCCTCGGCATAACCCGCCCAGTATGCGTGCTGCCTCCGCCCGCCCCAACGCTTTTCTCACCACCGGCAGCCATCTCTCCACGAGCGGGCGCTTCGCCCGGGTGTGTGGGCAAATGGCCTGCCTTGGCGCGACAATGGTCTCCAGACGCACCGCCGCGTTTTGACCATGCTCGGACTCAACCAGCCGCTGCTCATCAACATCCTGGGCCACGCCGCCGGTGCGCTGATCTTCGCCATTTTTCTCTTTCTGCTGTTCAGCGGCCGTGGATGGTCCGGTCTGCGCGGCCGCTATCTCTCCGGCCTGGCCGCGGGCCTCTCGCTTGTCTGGAACCTCGGTTCTCTGGTGGTTCTGGTCTGCCCCCACCTTCCGCCTCTGGCCCTCAACCTGGTGGTCGCGGTCAGTTTCTCCGTGCTCAGCTTGCTGCCGGCGGTGCTGCTGCACGTCTCGGTGAAAGACACCCGCCCGGTGCTGGTGGCTTTTGGCTATGCACTCAGCGCCGTCGCCGTGGGAATGCACTTCTGGGAAATTCGCGGCAACGGCCCGGCGCTCCACCAGGACGCGCTGCTGCTGATCACCATCGGTTTCCTGTTGCTCACTGCGGTGGCGGTGGCGGATACCGCGTTCTCCCGTGGCGGCCACCGGCGGCCGGGCGGCGCGCGCATTGCCGCTTCCATGTGTCTGGCGCTGTTCGCCACCTCGTTCGTTCACTTCGGATCGGGTCATGCGGGCCTGGCTTGGTCGAGCGAACTCATCGTCCACCACGCCGGCATTCCGCTGGCCTTGTTTGTGCTCTTGCAGGATTACCGCTTCGTCCTGCTGGACGCCTTCGTGCGTTTTCTGGCCAACGCGCTGCTGGCCGGCGTGCTCACCTGGCTGGTGATTGAGGCCGCCTTCCGCCTGGTGCTGGTGGAACGAGCCTCGCCCGCGCCGCTCCCCGAAGCCTTGCTGCTGATCAGTGTTTGCCTCTTCCTGATCTTCTTCGCGTGGCTGCGCAATCGCGTGCAGTCCTGGCTCACCCACGCCGTGTTTCGCCAGGACACCGTCTCGCACCTCGCCGCGCGCCTAAAA
The DNA here is from genome assembly GCA_003167255.1 of Bryobacterales bacterium. Classification (GTDB taxonomy): domain Bacteria; phylum Acidobacteriota; class Terriglobia; order Bryobacterales; family Bryobacteraceae; genus PALSA-129. The sequence continues at coordinate 10,789 of PMTR01000034.1, read as the reverse complement.
GATGCACCGGCTTTCTCCAGCGAGGAGCAATACCTCGATTGGGCCGTTTCCACCATGGCCGCCGCCGTCAAGACCAAGGACTTCGCCGCCATCGGCCAGTCGGAAGCCGATCCTGCCGTCGCTCTGCATGCCCCCGTGATCGCCGCCAGCCTGCCCGCCGTCAGTTCCGCCGCACAGTGGAATTGGGCCGAAGCCGTGGTCCCCGTGCGATTGGGTCAGGGTAATTCCAAGCTCATCCTCCTAGGCCGCCGCCAGGGCGGGCAGCGCTACCTCGGTGAGGATCTGGACACCCTGGCCATCGCCGCCGCGGAAATCTCCGAACAGGTCGAGTCCTTGCGCCGTCAGGAAATGAACCGCCTGGTGAGCCAGGCCGAACTGCGCGCCCTGCAATCGCAGATGAATCCCCATTTCCTGTTCAACGCGCTGAACACGCTCTACGGAACCATCCCCCGCGAATCCACCGCTGCGCGCCGCATGGTCCTGAACCTGGCGGATATCTTCCGCTACTTCCTCCAGTCCGACAGAACGTTTGTCCCGCTCGCCGAGGAAATGCAGATTGTGCGCGCTTATCTCGAAGTGGAACAGAGCCGCCTCGGCGACCGCCTCTCGGTCGAAATCCACGTCGAGGACGCCGCGCTGTCTGTGGTCATCCCCGTGCTTTCGATTCAGCCTCTGGTTGAGAACGCCATCAAGCACGGCGTGGCGCAGCGCACCGACCCCGGCTATGTCCGCATCCGCGCCACGCTCCAGAATGGCGATTTGCGCGTGACCGTGGAGAACAGCGCGGCGCCCACGACTCCCAGTCGCGTCACCGACACCCCCGGCGCAGGCGTCGGCCTGCAAAATGTCCGGCGCCGCCTGGAAATCTGTTACGGCTCCGCCTCCGGCTTGCAGTTATCCTTCGCCCCCCAGTCCACCATCGCAGAGCTTTCGATCCCCGCCCCCGCCATCGCGCCGGTGTGACCGTTGAGTGCTTTTTGCGCCCCAGGGCTGCCAATTTTTCGAAACTGGAGAGGCGTCCCTCCGGTTCATGATGAGCGGATCCACTTCACGCCCACAATCGTCGGAAGGGACTGGCAGGGCCGCATCTACGGTTAGGGCTGGAAGCCTGTCTGGGATGCCTGCCTCGCTTTAAGTGAGCCGTATTGTGGTTGGCGGCGGGCCAGCCCGCCCTGCATCGCCTGCTTTCCGTAGTACATCAGTTCCTTAATGCGGAACTCCACGTCGCGGTCGGGGAGTGAGCAGGACGCCGCCGGCGAGTTTCTCAAAGACGCCATGCGCACCAACCTCGACAAGGCCATGGTGCTCAGCTTCGACAGCAACGCGGAAATGGTTTCCGAGCCCACTCCCGACACCGATAAGCTCGATTCCGCCATCCGCGGGCTCCACGCCGGCGGCGGCACCGCGCTCTACGACGCCATTTTATATGGCCTGCCACGACAAACTGGCCCGGGAACAACCCAGCTATAACTTCCGCCGGGTGGTTGTGGTAGTCTCCGACGGCGAAGATAATAGCAGCCAATACACCCGCGATCAGGCCCTCGAAATGGCGCTCAAATCCGACGTTGTGATCTTCGCCATCTCCACCAACATGACCCGCGTCGAGTGCGACGGCGACAAGGTCCTCAAGTACTTCACCCAACAAACCGGCGGCCGCGCCTTCTTTCCTTTTAAGGTCGAAGACCTCGTCCAATCCTTCGAGATCATCGCCGAAGAGGTGCGCCACCAGTACACTATCCTGTACCGCCCCGAGCCGCTGGTAGCCGACGGCCTGTTCCACCAGGCGGAGGTGCGCGTGAAAGGCCACAAAGAGCTGATCGTCCGCGCGCGCAACGGGGTATTACGCGCCGAAGAAGTAGGGCGCGCGGGCCAAATACGGTGCACTGAAAGGGGGCAGGCAGCTCGGAAGGCTTCCCCGACCGACCCAGCGCCGGAACAGTCTTGCGGTCAATTGGTCACTCCTGGTCGCGCAGCATTTACCGACGTTTCGGCCTCGCGCAAAAGCGCTAGGGGCTGTGAAACCGGCTTGTCGTACAGTGGACAGGCGTGGCACACCGCCACCAGCCCAAGGAAAGAGATGTCCACACATCGTTCTCCAGTATGATTTAATAAGGTCTTAAAACACTATGAAAGCGCCTTTGAATCAAAGTCAGATTTTGGCGTCCACCAAGAGTCCCCCGGCTTGTTATGGCCATGTATGCGCTTTCAAGATCGATTGACAGAGCTATGTCCGTATGCTACCGCTACACCAGATCGGCGCTATACGACGCAGCCTGGGAGGCATGGTGCGCCTCGGGCGGCGTTGCGCATTTTTCTTTAAAGGAGAACTCATGAAGTCAACGCTGATTTTGTTGGCACTGGGCGCCGCAGGGCTGTGTTGGGGACAGGCGCCACCCGACTGCAAGCCCAACGTGTTGAACATTCCGGAGGCCAAGTACCCTTGCATCTTTCCGGATAACCGCGTGATGTATCGCGTGATCGCGCCGAACGCACAGTCTGTGCGCGTCGGGAATTTGAACTTGACGAAAGGACCGGACAACATCTGGAGCGGCACCACGGCACAGCCGTCCGTGGAAGGTTTCCACTATTACGGCGTGAACATCGACGGCACTACGGTGGCGGATCCGTCCACCCGCACGTACTTCGGCTCCGGATGGTGGAACGCCGGAATTGAGATTCCCGCAACGGACCAGGAGTTTTACCAGCCGAAGGAGGTTCCTCGCGGCCGCGTGAGTGAGCAGTGGTATTTCTCGAAAGTCACGAGTAGGTGGCGCCGGTGTTTTGTTTATACGCCGCCGGACTACGACGGAGGAAAGAACAAGTACCCCGTGTTCTACCTGCTGCACGGCTGGGGAGAAGACGAGACTGGCTGGTTCAACCAGGGCCGCGTCGATTACATCATGGACAATCTGATCGCGGAGAAGAAAGCCAAGCCGATGATCATCGTGATGGACAACCTCAACGCGGTCAGGCCCGGTGATAGCGCGATGACGTTCGCGTCCCGAGGTCTGGTGCCCGATCCGAGCGACCACCCGGCTCCTGCGCCCGCGGCGAGGGGAGGAGCGGGCGGAGCAGGACGTGGGCCGGGCGCCCCTGGTGGCGCTCCGGCGGCGGCAGGCGCACCCGGAACCGCTGGGGCCCCGGGCGCAGCGCCCGCGGGTCAGGGCGGCCGCACCGGTGGCGGAGGCGGACGAGGAATGCTGGGCAACTCGGCTTTCAGCGATATGATGCTCACGGACTTGATCCCCATGATCGAGAAGACCTACCGCGCCCTTCCCGGCGCCGCGAACCGCGCGATGGCCGGGCTATCGATGGGCGGCATGCAGACCCACACCACCACTATGGCCAATGTCGATAAGTTCGCTTACATCGGCCTGTTCAGCGGCGGCAACATTCCCATGTCGGAAATCAAGGATCCGGCCGCCTTCAAGAAGCAAGTCAAGGTGGTGTTCTTCGGCAATGGACAACTCGAAAACAGCGGCCCGAGCAAAGCCGCTGCGGAAGAACTGAAGAAGGCCGGTATCAACGCCTTCTTCTACGAATCCCCCCGGACCGCTCACGAGTTTCTGACCTGGCGGCGTTGCTTGCACGAATTTGCGCCGCTGCTGTTCAAGTAAAACTCGGTGGGGCAGAACTTTTTAGGGTCTGCCCCACGCCCTCTCCTCCGGCGCCTGAGGTTGAACTTTGCCTGTTCGGCATCCGGTGCTATCTCCCGCCTGCCGCTGTAGTCTGCGCGATCATGCCCTTTGGGCTTGACGCGCAATTGCAGGTTCCGGTCGTGAAACCGCCTTTCCTTCCATTGGGCCGCCGACCGCGGGGCGGTCCATTCTGCGAGAGGATCGCTCTTGGCCAGTGGGAAGGAACCTGTAAACGCTGCAGGCTGAGAGAGGACATGAACCGGAAGCCCGCCAACTTCCGGATGCGCCGTGATTCAGGACCTATTCGCTTTCTGATCGAGTAAACTAAGCTGCATCGGATATGCCGCTCTCTGCCGGCGAAAAACTCGGCCCCTACGAGATCCTTGCGCTCATCGGCGCGGGAGGCATGGGCGAAGTTTTCAAGGCCACCGACACGCGCCTGCATCGCACCGTCGCTATCAAGATTCTGCCGCACGATAAAGTGGCGGACCCCGAACGGAAGCGCCGCTTCATGCAGGAAGCTCGGGCGGCTTCGGCGCTGAATCATCCCAACATCATCACACTGCATGATATCGCCAGCGACAACGGCATGGACTATATGGTGATGGAATACTTGCCGGGCAAATCGCTCGATAAATTCATCACGCCGAAAGGAATGCCGCTCGCGGAGGTCGTCGATTACGTTAAGCAAATCGCGGCTGCGCTGGCGGCGGCGCATGCGGCGGGCATTGTGCATCGCGATATCAAGCCTGCCAACGTGATGATCGCCGCCGAGGGACATGCAAAGGTTCTCGATTTCGGGTTGGCGAAGCTGGAGGAACGTGCCCCCGACCCGGAAGACGAGACGTGGACCATGGAGCCCAAACTCACGGAGGCGGGCGTGGTCATGGGCACCGTGGCGTACATGTCGCCGGAGCAAGCGAGCGCCAACGCGGTGGATCACCGCACCGATATCTTCTCGCTGGGCGTGGTGCTATATGAAATGCTGGCAGGCCAGAGGCCGTTCCGCGGGAAATCGCAGGTGGAGACGATGCACGCGATCATCAACGATTCCCCACCGGCGCTCGATAACTATCGCGCGGATCTCCAAGAGATTTTCGACAAGGCACTGGCGAAGGATCCGAAGGCTCGCTACCATCACGCGAGCGATCTCGCACTGGATCTCACGCGCCTCCTGAGTAAGTCGCAGGGAGCAACGCGGGGCGCAGCCTCCCCGCGCGCCCGAGCCCCGCGTTGGACGCTCGCAGCCGTCTCCGCCGCGGCGATCCTGCTGGCCGCAGGCTTCTGGCGGCTCGCAACCGAGCCGCAACAGCCCGATATGTCGCTCTATCGCCTGCGCCCATTCGCCGCGGAAGGGAATCCTGAGCTGTTTCCGGCCTGGTCTCCGGATGGCAAGTCCATCGCCTATGCGGAGCAGCACGGCGCGGATTGGGAACTCACCGTCAAATCGCTGGACGGCTCGCCGCCGGCGGTGCTGGCGCATCACAGCCCGGGCGCCGGCACTTTGGGCATTTTGAGCATCTCCTGGACGCGGGACGGGAGCAAGCTGTATTACATGCAGGCCGCCGGCGTCACGTTCGGCCCTGTTTTTTCGGTGGCGCGCGCCGGTGGAGAGCCGCAGCAGGTCCTGGACGGATTGGCAGACGCGGCGATGCTATCGCCGGATGGGAACACACTGGCCGCGCTGATGCGGGAAGCGGAAAACGGCAGGGAGCAGAGGGTCCTTACGCTTACATCGCCCCCCGGATCGTCGCCGAAGCGGCTTCGAACGATTCCCGGGTTCAGCCACCAAAGCCGGATCGCCTGGTCTCCGGACGGCAGCAAGATTCTGCTGTGGTCCCAGGAACCGCAGTTCTGGGTGGTGGACGCACGCTCTGGCGACGCGAAGGCTTTTCCGAGTCCGGACCCGACGCCCATACTTTTCAATTTCTCGTGGCTCGACAACCGGAGCATCATTCTCTCGTGGCCTCGGAAAGACGATGTGGCCGAAGCCCGCACGGATCTGTGGTCGCTGGATACGGTTACCGGGCGAATGACTCTGGTATTTCCTAGCACCGACCCCCTTACCGATCCAGTGCTGAGCCCGGACGGAAGTTCGCTGGCGTTTACCAGCGGATTTCCCGACATGGACCTGATGGAATTGCCTCTGGATGGCAGCCCCCCACGGCCGTTGCGGGCCACTCTACACTGGGAAAGCTCGCCGGACTGGTCTCCTGTCGCGCCGGAGTTCGTTTACGTCACACCGCAGGGAATCAGGTTGAGAACGAAGGACGGCTCCCGCGACGCATTCATCGTGACGCCTTCCAGCTTTCCGGGAAAGGTGAGCGACTTCGTGTCTCCGTCGTTTTCGCCGGATGGAACGCGGGTCGCCTATACGGCGGACAATCCCGATGGATCCGGTCGCGTCTGGATCTCGCCGGTAAATGGGGGAGCGCCGGCGCAATTGGGGGATTTCAAAGGCTTGTACGGTGGGTCCTGGTCGCCCGACGGAAAATGGATGGTCTTCAACTGGGTGGAGACGAAGTGGCCTCCCAACAAGCTGGTGAAGATCCGTATTGGCGCGGGCGGATCACCGATCGTTTTGTCGGACCAAGCCTGTGAATTCGCGCCCGCGTGGTCGCCGGATGGGAGCCGGATCTTATGCAGCAAGGATGGCGTGCTGTACACCATTTCCGCGAACGGCGGCTCACCCGAGCTGCTGGGTAGGGAATATGAGCCGTTGGCGGTATGGACGCGCGACATGCGATACATTTACGCGATCAGGAATGCGGATGGCAAGCGGGAGTTGGGGAAGCTCGACTGGAAAGGAGGGGCGTTTCAGCACGTCACGAACGTTCCCAAGGAATGGTTCATGAATACAGAGGAGTTGGGCCAAGTCCGGCTGAGCCTGGCGCCTGACGGAAAGAGCCTCGCCACAACCGTGGTCAAGCATACCGGGGACATCTGGATTCTTGACGGATTTCAGCAGCCCCCGAGTCTTTGGCAGCGATTGTGGAGAAAATGATCAATCAAGTGGGAACTCCTGGGATCGACCCGTCTTCCCCCTATGCTCTTATGGAGACGGTCTGTACGGAAGCTCGCCCGAAAAGGCGTTGGGGGAACGCCGGACTTAGGGCTCCGGCCGGATGGTCGCGTATACGGAAGTTGAGCAGATGCGCCATTCCGGACGATATACCGGCTTTCCGGAAAGTTGCCCGAAGTCCCGTCTGGGAAGTTCCCCGATTAAAACGCGCATGGCGCCGCCCAGCCAGCCGCCGGAGTTTTCGAGCTCCGTTACCGTCGCGATGCCGACCCCCGATACTAGTCGGCCCGCAGTCGGTGCACGCTTCCGAGCTTCCGGCCGCGAGCGGCCTCTACCGCCCCGCCGCTTGCGTCATCTTCCAGATGGTAGATCGCAGCTCGTGGGTCCACGCCATCAGGAGTCCATCCGCCGTCCAGCCCTCGAAGTGAAAGTCGACCAGCAAGTCGACCGGGATCCCCGTCATACGCCCGGTGGCGAGATCCACCACGCCCGGCTGGTAGAACCACGAATCGAGCGAGGCCAATGGCACGGCCAGCTTGGCGTTCCGAATACCGCTCGAGGTGATGGCAGATTCGATAAGGTGGAATGGGCCGTTGATCGGAATCTCTTTTTCACCGCCGCCCGAGAGCTGCACCTCCAGAAGCCGTGTCCTCCCGCTCTCGACGATGTGCACCAGAAGAGACTGCCCGTCGGGCATCACGGCGACCGATTCGCCGGCGTGAATCTTCCGCGGCTCTCCGCCCGCCACCGCAAGGGACCAGATGGTTCCGGCGGCGGCGCAGTAGAGTGTGTTGCCATCCGGGCTGGCGGCGAGGGATTGCGGCTCGCCTTTATCAAATGCGATGCGCCGCGTGACCCGGCCGTTGGAGAGACTGGCGATGGCCAGCGTGCGGTGTGGTTCCGGTCCGATGGTGAAAGCCACCTGAGCCGGTCCCACAGCCGTAGCCGGACCGGAGGTCTCCTCGGTGGTGCTGACCAGCGGGACCGCCTCCTTTCCTTCCTCGACGAGCATCAATCGCGAGCGGCCCGCGCGCCGGGCCGGCACAAGCGCCCGCCCGTCCGGAAGGAAGACCGTTGTCATTCCCCTGTGCACAGCCTGGCTTGGTAAAGTCGAAATCACGGTTGCTGGTCCGCCTGCGGGCGAAAAACGCAGGATGTGTACAGGCTCGTCCCGCTCATCCAGATAGATGGCGCCGTCGGGGCTGGTATCCAGGCATTGCACGGATTCCGATGAGCCGAACAGGACGCGCGAAGAACCGCGTCCCGAAGCGGGGAGCGATACGATCTCTGTCCGATCCTCTGCTGCTCTCGAGAGGAGCACGGATTTGCCGTCCCGGCTCACCGCCAAACCGACAGCGGAGGAGTCGTCGGCTGCTCCGGTGGGAAGGCGGCGGATTTGACCGCTGGCGAGATCCAAAACGTATACGTGAACCACGCCCTGCTGTCCGGGGCCCAGCAGTTCTCCCAAAACCACCGCCTGGCGGCCATCGGCAAAGACCCGAACGCGCGCGAACGCTGACCTTACTCTGATCGGAAAACTCTGCAGGCGCCCGCTTTCGGGCCAGAAGCGATAGACCTGGAGCTCGCGCTCGGCGCTCAGGCGCACCACCAACAGGCTGCCATCGGGCAGCGGTTCGGGTTGGTCTGCATCTTCCAGGACCGGTTGTTCCTCGCCGCCCAGGGCGGGCACGCTGAAAATGCCGAGCGGGATGTCCGCCTGGCGATCGAAATAAATTCTGTTGCCGTCGGCCGACCAGTTCAGTTCCGTTGCGGGCCCGGCGTTGCGTTTGTGAGTAAGGACGGTCCAATTGCCCGTGTCGGGTTTCATCACGGCTACCTGTGTGAGGCCTCGCTCCATTGCGAGGAACGCAAGCGTGTGGCCATCGGGGGAAATGCGCGGCGTCATGGCGACCTCGGGGCCGCCTAGCAGGACGCCTGCCCAGGCGGCTTCCGGATTGCTCGAGAGCTCGCGCCACGCCAGCAGTGCGATGCCCGCGACCGATAGCGCGGAGGCCCCGATCAACACGAGACGAAACCAACCTGCGCGCCGCGGCCTGGCGGGCGCTGCAGCAGCCGCTGGTTCTTCCAGCACCCATATCAACGCGGCTTTCAGATCACGGGCGGTCTGGAACCGCTGTTCGGGGTCTTTGGCGAGGCATCGCTTGAGGATTCGATCGAGCGGCAGCGACGTCGCCAGTGGCGCGGGCTCGCGCTCCAGAATCGCCGCCATCACGCCCGCCGGACTGTCGCCCTCGAAGGGACGCTTCCCCGTCAGCATCTTGTACAGCACGCAGCCGAAGCTGAACAGGTCGCTACGAGCGTCGGTTTCCTTCCCCTGCAACTGCTCCGGCGACATGTATCGCCAGGTCCCTACGATATGTCCCTGTGTGGTCAACTCCGTCAGCGTCGGATCGGTTTCTTTGAGCGAGGGGCTGGCTTGCTTTGCCAGCCCAAAATCAAGCAGCTTGATCGCTTGATCCCCTGTTTTGTGACCAGGATATTGCCGGGCTTCAGATCGCGGTGGATGATGCCCTTCTGATGCGCGGCGTCGAGAGCATCCAGAATCTGCGTTGCGTATTCGACGGTCTTCTCGAGTGTAAAGGGACCTTTCAGCGGCGCGCCCTCGACGAACTCCATCACCAGGTAGCCCGAGCCGTCAGGCCCAGTCCCGACGTCGTAAAGCTGGCAAATATGCTGATGATTCAACGCCGCCACGGCCCGTGCCTCCCGCTCGGAGCGTTCGGAGAACTGTTCCTTTGAGACCTTAATTGCGACCACGCGATTGAGTCGCGTGTCGCGGGCACGGTACACCTCGCCCATTCCACCCGCACCAATGGGTGAGACGATTTCGTATGGTCCGAGTTTGTCGCCCGCAGAAAGAGGCATCTTGGGTTCATTCCAGTGTACTTGAGGAAGGAAACGATAGCTCCTGGATCACGGCGTAACCGGAAACTATTCCGAACCCGGAACCTCGCTGGTTTCTCGACGCAGGTCGGAAGTCCTTTTGTGGTCCCTGACCTTTCGGCCGCCGGGCGTTGCCGCGCCAGATCTCCTCGAACGCCGTTTGGGGCCAGCGCAGCCCTTCTTCGCGGAGATCACCATCCATTGGGGTAGCGTCCCCCTCCCCCGAAATCGATACTGGCTTGTGGGCTCAACTACAACTCGGGGATTGATAGGATGGATTACCGGCTTATGTCCCAGAACGAACCATCCGCAGCGCCCGAGCAAGGCGGTTTCACCGAGAATCCGGAGCTCGTCCCCGATTGCAGAATTCCGCGTCCGTTTCAACTCCCCGAATACGAGTGGGCTTTCTTCAGATTCGTGAAATCTTCGGTCGATGCGCTAATCATCGCGAAGAGCTCCATTCTGAGCAAAATGAAACCGGTTCCGGCGCAGGAGATTCCAATTTCCCGAAATACGACGCCCGAGGGGCACATTATTCAGAATGATCCAATTTTCACTGCCCTCCCGATCCGCATAGACTTCAAGGATGTCTTGGATGGCAGATTGGAGGCGGTTGCAGAGACAATTGACGAGGCCGCCCAGGAGGGCCTCAACACCATTTTGCCTAAGGTCTCTGACCACGTGAGAAGGCTTAATGATGCTTTTGGCACTGGCATTGACATGAATGGTGCGCGTTTCGACCACATCGCCCTGCGGAAGTTCGTGGAGAGCTCAGAGATAGACTTTGATGAAAATGGCGTTCCGGACTTCGAACCTTGGGTCTTAACCTGGGACGAGTTAAGGCAGTCTGTGACGTTTCCAGAACTTTTCAAGCAATTTCCGCCACGTACCCCAGAAGAGATCCGAGCATGGGAGGAATTGATCGAGAAGAAGAGAGTTGAATTCAATGCTAAACGACGTCATAGGAAACTATCTTGATTCCGTCGAGGAAAGGGAGTTCGATGCGCCGTTTATCGCGCTACTGCGCGCTATGGGCTACTGGGACATCCATTTTCTGCATGGCTCATTCGAATTCGGCAAGGACTTCATAGCAAAAGGCAATTCCGAAGGCAGCACCGCACAATTTGCGTTTCAGACGAAAGCCGGGGATATCAATCTCGGCGCATGGAATGAGTGTCGCGGGCAGATCGATATGCTTCGGACGTAAGCGTTAGACCAACCCATC
>PMTR01000133.1 GCA_003167255.1 Bryobacterales bacterium | reverse complement strand
GGCGTGAAAGACCCAGTGAGCCCCGGAACGGTTCGAAAGAGTTTCTACAGCGGCGCTTCTTTCGCCCCGTTCCGGGGCTGGGCAATTGGCTACGGGAACCCACGGCTCACGCCGTGGGCTATGTTGTTTCGCCCTCCGGGCTTGGTGCTTTGCTTGCGGCTATGCCGCTTTGCGGGGCAGCCTATTCAGGCTAATTCCACATAGTTTTCGCACCACCACACACCTGCATTGATCGTGGGGCAGTCCCCCTGGACTGCGGCCGACGCCCCCGTCGGCCTGCTCGCGCTTTGCAGGATGCTGATATGGTTGTTCCGGCCGCGGGACGAGGGCGTCCCGCGCGGACCAGGGGGTCTGCCCCACAAACTCTGCATGTGGCATTGGCCTATTCAGGCGGCGGACCGCTTTCCAGCGGCCGCCCCGCAATCAAGAGCTTGGAAACTGAGCGGTTGGCATATGCACGCGACCCTTCGCCTGTTGTTCATGCGCTGTACCGATTGGTGGAGGGCGATCTGGCAAGCGGGAAGGCGCAATCGCGCCTCGGAGGCCGGCAATGCGGTGCAAGGCCATTTGAATCTGGCGGTAGCCCCGCATGAAAGCGTCGGCGTCGCGGCCCCAGGGGTCCGTGATTTGTATGTGCCAGCCCGGCGCCAGCAAGCCCAGGTAGTGAATCTTGCCGGCCGCGTCCGGAAACGCATGCCGGACGGCCGCGTCCTGCTCCTGGTCGAAGATAAAGATGACGTCGGCCCAGCGCACCTGACCGGCGCTTAACGTAAGCGAGCGATGTTCTGCCAGACGAACGCCGAACGCCTTGGCCGCGGCGGTGGCCGCACCCGGAGAAGACCGTCCGTCCTGAGGATAATGGCCCGCCGAATCGACGTCGATACCGGGAATCCCCAGCCCTCGCAGGTACTGTTCGGCAAAAGGACTGCGGCAGATGTTGCCTTTGCACACGAACAAGACGCGCCTGGCCGGCCGCACGGCCCGGGCCGCACGGGCCGCCATGTAAAGCCGCAACGGGGGGAACATCCAGACCAGCGGCCACAGTTCCCGGCGCAGGAATTGTGCCACCTCCTCGAATCCCGGCGATGGGTCGTCCCAGGTAAACGTATCGCTGTGCTCGCGAGGCAGGTTGAGCGGCTCCAGCATGACCTTCCAGAGCGGCCGCGTCATCAGTGTGGGGTCCCTCCGATCGGTCAGGAGGTTGCCCGCCAGCCAGCGGAGGTCTAACATCCAGTTGCGCGCGTACACTCCGTGCGAGTACTGGCGCGGGAACTCCCTGCGTCCCTCCACCAGCATTTCGTACAGGTACCGGGGAAAATCCGCTCCCGCGGCGAGGGATAGCGGCAGCGAGCCCCAGAACCGGCCATTGATCTCCATCAGCACCCAGGAGCCGGTCGCGGGATTGACCTTGAACTCGACCATGCCGACACCCGTGTAGCGCATGGCGCGCATCAGCCGGCTGGCAGCTTCCAATCGGTCCGGTGACAGCGGAACGCTTTTGCGGTACGTGCTCCCGCCGCCCTGGACCGGCTCGTGGACCCGCTCATGCTCAAACGCCGCCAGCACTTCTCCTTCGTAGCAGAGCACCTCGACGCCGGCACCGATGCCGATGAAGTTCTCCTGCACCAGCAGTGGACCTCCGGCCAGCATCGCGTCCGCAAAAACCTTGATTTCCGCGGTGCTTCGCACCTTGCGCACTTCGCCGCGGGCGCCGGCCACCACTACCGACCTCATCGGCTTCAGGACCAGCGGCCAGCCAAAGACGCCGGCGGCCTCTTCTACTTCTAGAACCGTGGTTGCGATTCGCTGCCGCGGCAGCGCGATTCCCAGCCGTTCGGCGAGTTCGTAGGTCTTACGTTTATCCGAGCATAGGGCGAAGGCTTCATCGCTGAGCAGGTAGAGTCTGGCGGCCGCTTCCAGCCTGGCCCGATTCTGCTGGAGCGGCAGGATGGCGAAATCGTCGCACGGTATGACGAGGTCGAAATGCACACCCGCGAGAAGACCCGCCAACCCATCCGGATCATACTGCGGAATCTCATGGACCGTCTGAATATACTTCGACCGCAACGCCGGAGTGTCCGCCGGACACCATGCCACGTGCACTTCGTGCCCGGCGCGGCCCAGCGACCGGATCACGCTCAGGAAGCTCCGGGTATCCCTGCCAAGTACCAGAACGCGTCCCATCAGGCGGCCACTTCCGCGATCCGGAACTCGCTGGCAAAAGCCGACAGGGTCGCGCCGCGGAAGTTTCTGGCGGCGGCAGCAAACAGCGCGTTCAAGTCCCGGTTGAGGGCATCGATCGAGCCCGCTGTGCGAAATGCCGGGCTGCCTCCCGGCATCAGTTCCGACGAGTGGAGGGTGAACTCTGCGTAACTCTCGCCGCGCTCGACCACTCCGTCGAGCAGCCGCAGCATTCGCGCCAGGTTGCGTCCGTTGGGCTGCACCCAGGTCACCCTCGGCGCCAGCCGGTTCAGTGCGCGGCCCGCCAGCGAGCCCGCCGGACACATCCGCCGCAGCCAATCGAATCGGGATGGCGCTTCCGGTACCACCGTCACGGGGACTTCCAGCAGGCCGGAATTCCCGCGACTGCAAACGTTATTGAAGTCCAGGAAATAGGGTTCGCGCGGCGCGTCTCTGAAGTCCGGCCCTCCGCCGGTCCCCCCCGGATGCCCCGACCACGAGACATTGGGCGCCACCGAACAATCCACGCGGTAACCGCACTCGAGCAACGCCCGCGCGTAATCCCCATTGAAACCCCATCTGCCCGCGCGATGACTGGTGATCTCCGCTTCAAACGTACTGCGCAAAAGCCGCGTCATGAATTCGAGCTTTTCGCGCATCACCTCGAGCGGGTACTCGATTAAGTATGGTGCGCAGCCGAAATCATCGGCCGTCAGAGGCACCAACGGCGGCGAGTTCCAGGCGTGCAGGTGCATCCCGATTTCCGCCGTACCCCGCCGCACGACCTCCCGCCCAAACTGCTGGAAGACCGGGCAGCAAGCCATCTCGTAGTTCACCAGGTACGTGGGCACCAGGCCATACGCCTCGCAGGTATTCTGAAAGCGGGGCAGCCACTCGGAATTGCGGGTGGTGATGTTGTGCGGGCGCGACCACAGATCGTCGCCCTCGGTATCGATGGTGATAAGGAACGCCGGGCCCTTCAGCTTCATAGTGAGTCTATCGGCGGCGGCGCGAGGAAGCTTCATACTGAAGCCGCTCTCCGGAGATGAAACCGGATTGCGATCGCGCGCTATAAGGAGAAGGCCCCGGTTGGGCGACGGCACCTCGTGGGGAACCCTGCCGGGAAATGCGGGTTAGACTGTTCAGTTAAGTGGACAGGCCATCGCCTTTCGCGGCCTGTCATGTCTCGCTGAAGGCGCTTGACAGACGACAAAAACCGATCGTCTGTCCCACATTCGACGCCGGCTTAAGTGAACAGTATTGGGGTTAGACTGTTTCTAATGCCGCCCGCCGGTTTTGAATACGTCAAAGGTTGGAACGCCGAACGTGCCGCGAAGGGCTGGTGGCACAGCTTCGAATTGCCGGACGGCAAACGCATCGAGGGTGTGTGCAGCCTGGAAGGCTTGCGCAGCCGCCTGGGAGAGTTTCCCATTGCGGAGTCGCTCGCGGGCAAGCGGGCGCTCGATATCGGCTGCTGGGACGGGTGGTTCAGTTTCGAACTGGAGCGGCGCGGGGCGGAGGTGGTGGCGGTGGATTGTTGGGACAACCCGAGCTTTCGCGAGATGCACTCCATCTACCGCTCGAAGGTGGATTACCGCATCCTGGACATGTATGAGCTGACGCCCGACCGCATCGGCCGGTTCGACGTGGTTCTCTTCATGGGCGTGCTTTACCACCTCAAACATCCACTGCTGGCGCTCGAGCGGGTGTGCGCGCTTTCGACCGATCTCGCGGCGGTGGATTCGTTCATCCTGCGGGACGAGCAGCGGCCCGGGGCGGATCTCGAACGGCCCATCCTGGAGTTTTACGAGACCGACGAGATGGGAGGGCAGACCGACAACTGGTTCGGACCCAGCCTGCCGGCGCTGTTGGGGATGTGCCGCGCGGCCGGGTTTGCGCGCGTGGAGCTGCGCTCAGTGCTGGATTTCAGCGCGTGCGTGGCCTGTTACCGGCGATGGGAAGAACCGGGCGGCCAGACGGCGCCGCCGCTGTTGCATTCCGCCCTGCACATGAACAACTTCGGGATCAACTTTCGCTCCGACCGCGACGATTACGTGTCCGCCTGGTTTGATTCGCCGCTCGCGCTGAAGCTCGCCGACGTGAAACCGGAGGTCTCCGGGTATGGCGTCCGGCCGCTCTCGGTGACGGAGTTGCGGGAGCATTTCTGGCAGGTGAACTTCAAACTGCCGCCGCTCGAGAAGCCGGGCTGGCACGAGGTGCGGATCCGGCTGATGGACAGCCTGCCGGGCAATGCGGCGTCGATCGCGCTCGATCTTCCGTTGGTGGTGGGCAAGGTGCGGCTGCGCAGCGCCTGCGATGCGACCACCTGGAAGCCTGGGGAATTGGATATGGCCAAAGGGTCGGCCGTCAGTTTCTGGCTGGAGGGTTTGCCCGAAAATGCCGATCTGAACAATGTCAGGGCCACGTTGGGAGGGCAGCGGTTGCGGATGTTGTACCTGGAGCCGGCGGCCGGCAAGACGCCGGCGGGGCTGTTCCGGCGCGCGGCGGCACGCCAGGCCAACGCCAGCCTCACCGGGGAACCGCCGCGGGGCCAGGTTGCGCTGGTGGTGACGGTGGGAGATCGTACGGCGGGGCAGATTGTGGTGGACGTGAAAGGTTAAATTCCAGTTGCTAGCCCTAAAGATATGCCGCTTCGTATTGACATTGACCAAGCCGGGCCCCAAGCTATAGATGAGAGAGGTGTTTATGAGACCGATCCGGTTCGCAATTGTGACTATCGCGATGCTGGCGTTCGTCGCTCTGACGGCGTCTGCCCAACCGATCATCTCCGCCAAGTCAGGCGTGATTGCCGGCCTGGAGGGCAACGTCTTTCTGGATAACCAGGCGCTGGAATCCTCGGTCACCCACTTTCCCGACATGAAAGAGAACTCGGTGCTGCGCACGGAGGACGGGCGCGCCGAAGTCCTGCTGCCTCCGGGCTACGTGCTGCGGATTGGCGAGAACGCGTCGTTTAAGATGCTCACCAACCGCCTGATCGATACCCGGGTGGAGATGCTAACCGGCTCGGGGATCGTGGAAGTGGATGAAAACAGCAAAGATACCAACGTGGTAGTGGCGTTGAAGGCCGGCGCCGCGACGCTTTCCAAGGCGGGTGTCTACCGGTTTGATTCCGAGCCGGCGCGGATCAAGGTATTCAGTGGCATGGCTAGCGTGCTGCTTGGTGAGTCCACCATTTTAGTTCCCACCGGGCACATGCTCAGCCTGGCGGGAGACGCCGCAGTGGTTGAAAAGTTCGATATCGGCGACACGGATGCGCTCGATCACTGGGCGCGGCGCCGCGCCGAAGCCATGGCCGTGGCGAATGTTTCGGCTGCCAAGTACGTCAATGACAACTATGGCAAGCTGAACCACAGCTCCTGGGGATTCAACCCGTATTTCGGGCTCTACACATACATTCCGATGTACGGCTCGATGTGCAATCCCTACTATAATTACTGCTATTACAGCCCGGGGGTGGTGTACAACAGGTTCTACGCTCCGGCGGCGACCTATACCAACTTCGGGCAAGGCGGCAACTTCAACTCCGGCTATTCGTCGATGGGCGGGACTTCGACGGGAGTCTCCAACACGGTGGCCTCGGCGCCCTCCATGAGTTCGTCGCCGGCGATGAGTTCGGCCTCTTCCGCCTCTTCAGCGGCGGCTTCTTCCTCGGCCGGACACGGCTCGGCATCGAGCGGCGGCGGCCACGGCAAGTAAGCATTCATCGGGCAACAAAAAGGGCCGGCCAGCTTTCAGAAGCTGTCCGGCCCTTTGATTTTTCAGGGACTGGGTTAGACGGCCTGGCGGAGGGGCCGATACCGGCGGCTGGCGCGCACGCCGATCAGTTCCGCGACTTCCGCCAGCAGGTTGGGCAGGTCCTCCGTACAAATAGAGACCTGCTGCCCGGGTTGGGGATAGCGCGTGCCATCCTCATAGGAATTCACCAAGGCAGTGGCCGGATGATAGTCCTTCACGCGAGCATAGGCCAGGACGTTCCGTCCAACCATCTCGGAACCGAAATCGGAGTCGCTGAGGACCAACTCATATTGGCCTTCGTCCAGTTTACTAATGGCTTCGGCCGGGGTGCCAGCTACGTCTACAGCGTAACCCCCTGCCTGTAGAATGGTTTGCAAGGCAAGGCGGGAGGCCAGCTCACGGTGCATGAGCAAGACCCGGGCCAGATCCAGCGCCGGACGGCCAACGGGGTGCGAATTATACGTCTTCTGCATTCATCGCCTAGTTTTACTTTAACCGAAATTGCTGATTCTTTAGCCACTAATTTTTTAAATTGCACGCATCAGACGGTGAATTCTCCAAGGTACTAGTACCTAAGAGCTACCACTAGCCCTATCAGAAGATGCCATAGCACCACTTCGATAGTCTTCTATAGCCTGGAGCTGTTTGCGGCTTGCCGCAATGCGGGGCAGGCTTTTCAGCCTGCGGACCGCTTTCCAGCGGGTCAAGCCGGCCGGAAGACTGGCTGCGGGCAGGATTGCCCGCCCCGCATCGCTTGCCAAAGCCGGCGGGATCCCGGACGGGCGGCACTATAGCGCCCTCCCTGGAATGAATCTTGACATCAAGATAATTGAGGTTACGACGGGGAAAGGATTCAGGGCAGGGACTGCACACAAGCGGACTGTGGGTTTAGCCGATGCTTTGGAAGGCGTACGAGGCGACGCGGGAGCACGCACGCTCGCAAATCGAATCCCTGGAGCTGTGTCTTTCGGATCTCGGGGTGCTGGAAGTGCCGCCCGACAAGGGGCCGACGCCGGTAAATGCTATCGCCTAGAGGATCGGGCAACGCTTGTTGCGATAACCGCCTAAAAGAGTATGCGCGTTTTTGCAAAGGTTGAGATAAGATAAATTGACCCGCACAGCGGAGCACACATATTCGAGGTAGATCATAATGGCAACCAAGAAGAAGCCCGCGAAGAAAGCTGCGACGAAGCCCGTCAAGAAGGCTGCAAAAAAAGCTGCGCCGAAGAAAGCAGCCAGGAAGGCCGCCCCGAAAAAGGCAGCCAAGAAGGCGGCTCCGAAGAAAGCCGCCGCCAAGAAGGCCGCTCCGAAGAAGGCTGCTCCAAAGAAAGCCGCCGTCAAGAAGGCCGCTCCGAAAAAAGCGGCTCCGAAGAAAGCCGCAGCGCCAGCAGTAGCACCTGCCGCGCCCGTGGCTCCGGTAGTGCAAGCACCGCCGGCTCCGGCTGCTGCAGCACCGGTCCCGGCCCCTCCTGAAGGCACTGTTTAGGCACAGGTTTTCAGAAGTTCGGTCCCGTATTGCAAGACCGCTTGCTTACGCGCGCGGCTCCGAATCGGAGTTGCGTGCGTAAGTTGGTGTTCTGTCTCCCAACCTCGCGACATCAGTCAACGTGGGGCGGGCGCCTTCGCCCCCTCGTGGGGCGTGCAATTTTACCCGCAGCCGGCTTCAGCCGGCCCCCGGAGCCTGGACGCTTGGCCTCGGACGGAGATCTTACCTCGCCTTGGGCGGATACTTCTCGAACGCCTTCCGCACCATATCGTCGAGCTTCCCTTCCACCTTGAAAGCGTCGCCCTTCTCTTCCCGCACAATCGCGCGCCATACCAGCGACTTCGTCGACGGATCGCGCAGATCCAGCACCAGCGTTCCTTCGGTGTAAGGAACCCGCACCACGCGCGTGCCCAAGCCGCGCCAGCCGGCCGGATACGTATCCACTTCCGTCCGTTGTGCAGCCCCCAACGTATATCGCACGTTGAGGTCGGACGGACCCGAAGCCACGAAGGTCAGCCCTTTGGCCTCCAGCGCCTTCTGGATATCGGCATTGATCCGTTTCTTGACCAGTTCGCTGTTGAGGGAAGCGTTCTTGGCGTTCAGCCGTGCCTCACGGATGGCGAACGTATGGAACCTGGAAAAATTCACCGCCTGATCGGATTCGATATCGATCTTCTGTGCGAGTGCGGCGGACAACCCGAGTGCGAGCATCTTCATATCCGGCGAATCTAGCACAGATCGCGAAGCTCCGGGGACTGACCTCTCTGTCCACGCCTCTCGCATTGTGGGGTCAGGCTTTCAGCNNCAGGCTGAAAGCCTGACCCCACGGGTACGCCAGCGATTCCGCTCTTATGTACACCCCTGTTGCGCCAATTTGTTGGCAGGGAAAACCGGGGACTGCGTTCCCGCCGGCGCTTCCGCCCGACAAGCCGAGGCGGCAACCCCCAGCGCCTCACCGGACCACCCCGGAGAAAGTGCCCTGCGGGCTTCCTAGTGCAGGCTCGAATTTCGCGCCGTTGCGAAACTTCATACCCGGTTTGCCCAACGCGCTGCTTCCGGCAATGCCATACTATGGAAAGTCTCCGGAGGTGCTCATGAATCCCCTCAGCAGAAGGACCGTGCTCCGTTGGGCCGCATTATCTGGCGCACCTGCAGTCCTGCGTGGCCGGTTTCAGCTTTTTGCGCAGTCGAGCGCGGAGTACTCGGCTCGTGCCATCCAACTGATCGCGGAAACCACGGTAGTGGACCTCCTCAACCAGTTCCGCTTCGCTGACTACTCGGAGAAACCCCCGAAGAGCGATCTCTGGCTGAACAAGCCGGGGAGTTTTACGGCGGCCGATGCCGCCACCTATCAAGGCTCCGGGATCAACGTGTTCGCGCTGGGCGCCGGGACTACCGACTACCAGGAAGGTCTGCGATTCTTCGCAAAATGGAACGGATTCCTCGCTGCTTACAGCGATTGGCTGCTGCGCATTGGTGACGCCGGGGATTTCGCCCGCGTGCGCAACGACCGGAAGATCGGAATCATGCTGACCTTGCAGGACTCCACTCACTTCCGGGGCCCGGACGATGTCGACGAGTTCTTCGCTCTGGGTCAGCGCATCTCACAACTGACTTACAATTTCAACAACCGCATCGGCAGCGGCTTTTTGGAGCAGCGCGATGGCGGTCTCTCCGTATTCGGGCTCTCCATCATGAAACGGATGGAGAAGGCCGGCATGGGTGTGGATCTATCCCACTGCGCGGACCAGACAACCCTGGACGCTCTCGAAGCCGCCAAGAAGCCGGCGCTGTTCACCCACGCCACTTGTCGCGCGCTGATCCCGGGACTGATGCGCGCGAAAAGCGATGAGGCCATCCGCAAACTGGCGCAGACCGGCGGCATCATGGGCATCGACTTCATCCGGTTTATGGTTCGGGACCGGGAGCCTGTGAGCACCGCCAACGTGCTGGATCATTTTGACTACGTTCGAAAGCTGGTGGGGGTGGAACACCTGGCGGTGGGCAGCGACCTGGACCTCGTGGGGAATGGCAATCCGATTGGTGGCGGCTTTCGTCCCGAGAGCCAGCCGAACTTCGAGCGCTACCATTACCACGTGGATAAACCGGAGCATGTGGGGACGACTGGCCTGGACCATCCCAAACGGATGTTCGATCTAACCGAGGGTTTGATCGCGAGGGGATACAGCGATGCCGATATCAAGATGATCCTCGGCGGGAACGCCGTGCGCGTACTGGGCAAAATCTGGTCCGAATAGTGGGGCGGACCCCGTGGTCCGCGCGCGGACGAGGGCGTCCGCCCCACCCAACACATCCTACTCGCCCTTGAACTCCCACACATCCGTATTCGTCCGCACCACCATGCGGCCGGCGCCCAGCGCCTTTCCGGCCGTCGGGAAGAAAATCGCGCCGTCGGTGGAATTGCCGGAGGCCATCTTGGTTTGCACCATCGCCAGGGCGCTCGCCACCGCCGCGGTTCTGGCCTTGGTCCCGCTGGATGCAATCGCCGCCTGGCGACGCTCTTCGTACCCGTGTGTGGACTTCACGCTCGGGTTGCCCAGAATGCCGGCCTCGTATGTGGTCACGAGTTTCGTCATGTCGCTGCCGTTGCCCTTCTTGAACAGCATGTC
This sequence comes from Bryobacterales bacterium, assembly GCA_003167255.1. Classification (GTDB taxonomy): domain Bacteria; phylum Acidobacteriota; class Terriglobia; order Bryobacterales; family Bryobacteraceae; genus PALSA-129. The sequence goes on along the minus strand of PMTR01000133.1, from coordinate 65,520 downwards.
CACCACCGCCCGGGCGGGGACCGCGCGCACTTCGGTGCCGTCGGCGCGCACAAACGTGAAATCTTCCGGCCGGATCACGTACGGCCCGGGCGATCCGTTGGAAACTGCCACCTGCACAATCGCGTACTCATGCAGTGTAGCCGGCAGGTGCGCGAACATGATGGTCACTCCCGAGCGTGTCAGGGCCTGATACTTCAGCCCATTGGATTCCACTTCAATGACTTGGCCATAGGCACAGTGGTATAACAACATGAGCCCCAGACCGCAGGCCCCGAGGAGGCGCTTCATGAGACCATCTTACGATAGGGGACGCGGTGAGATGGGGAAGAGGTGGGAGAGGAATGCCGACTGAACAAAGGAGCGTGCGGCCCGGCCGCCACGGCTTGGAAGAACACGGGATCCGCAACATCAACGCGGCGTATTGGAATCTGGGTGCGGCCCAACTCCTGGAGCAGGCTATCCAACGGCGCGAGGGATCGCTCGCCGATGGCGGGTCTCTGGTGGTGCGCACCGGCCAGTTCACCGGCAGATCCCCCAAGGACAAATTCATCGTTCGCGACGAAATCACCGACCCGCACGTGGATTGGGGAGCGGTCAACCAGCCCATGTCGGAAGCCCATTTCGACCGCCTGTTTCACAAGATGCAGTTGTTCTGGCAGGGGCACGAAGTTTTCGTCCAGGATTGCTTCGTTGGCGCCGATCCCGCCTACACGCTGCCCATCCGCGTCATCAGCCAGTACGCCTGGCATGCCCTCTTTGCGCGCCAGCTCTTCATCCGGCCCGATTCCCGGTCCACCGCCGAGCACCATCCCGAATTCACCATCCTGTTCGCGCCCGACTTTCAGGCCAACCCGTCCGAGGACGGAACCAATTCCGAGACCTGCATCGTCATCAACTTCAAGAAGCGCGTGGTGCTGATTTGCGGCACGCAATACGCCGGCGAAATGAAAAAGTCGGCATTCACCATCATGAATTACCTGCTGCCCGAGCGCGGCGTGTTCCCCATGCACTGTTCCGCCAACACCGGCGCGGCCGGCGACGCCGCGCTGTTCTTCGGCCTTTCGGGCACCGGTAAGACCACTCTTTCCGCCGACCCGAACCGCCGCCTCATCGGCGACGACGAGCATGGCTGGAGCGACAACGGAGTTTTCAACTTCGAAGGCGGCTGCTATGCCAAGTGCATCCGGCTTTCCCAGGAGCAGGAACCGCAGATCTGGAACGCCATCCGCTTCGGGACCGTGCTCGAAAACGTCGCCATGGACGCCGAAACGCGGCTACTGGATTTCAACTCCGAGGAGATCACCGAGAACACCCGCGCGGCCTACCCGCTCGATTTCATTGAGAAGGCCTTGATCCCCAGCGTGGGAGGCCACCCGGCCAACCTGATTTTTCTGACAGCCGATGCTTTCGGCGTGCTGCCTCCGATCTCGCGCCTCACGCCGGAACAGGCCATGTACCACTTCCTGAGCGGCTACACCGCCAAGGTGGCGGGAACCGAACGCGGCCTCGGCAAGGAGCCGCAAGCCACTTTTAGCGCCTGCTTCGGCGCCCCCTTCCTGCCGCGCCCCGCGGCGGCCTATGCTTCGCTGCTGGGTGAAAAACTCCGGCGCTACGGTTCGGCCTGCTGGCTCGTGAACACCGGCTGGGCCGGCGGTCCCTTCGGCGTGGGCGAGCGCATGAAGCTGCGATACACGCGCGCCATGCTGAACGCCGCGCTCTCGGGCGACCTGAACAACGTTCCCATGACGCCGCACGCTGTGTTTAAGGTAGCCGTTCCGGCGTCGTGCCCCGGCGTGCCCTCGACCTTCCTCGACGCCCGCGGCATGTGGCCCGACAAGACCGCCTACGACAAATCGGCCCGCGACCTCAGCCAGCGCTTTAACAGAAACTTCGAGAAGTTCACCTCAGTCAACCGCGAAATCGCGTCGGCAGCACCCGCCGGCGGGTAACGCCGCGCACTTCGCCCGCGTCATCGAGATATGCCGTTCCGGCTCACCGCCGTCTGTCTGCTGGCCTGCTTGGCAGCCGCTGCGCAGAGTTCCTCCCCGGTCGCAGCCGTAGTGGAAAGCGTCCGGCAGGGTCTTCGGCTGAATCATAAGGATAGCCAGGTCGCCAGAGCCTTGCGCAAGTTCAAACTCGCCGAACGGCTGGACGACCGCACCATCGAGACTCTCGAAAGCGAGGGCGCCGGACCCGGCACCGTGGCCGAGTTAGAGCAACTGCGCGACGCCTCGGCCCATCTGCCCGTGCCGCAAGTGCCGGCCATCGAAACGCCGCCCGCGCCGTGGGCCGGCGAACAGGAGCGCGTCTGGGACGCCGCTCGGGAAAAGTCTCTCAGTTACACCGCGTCGCTGCCGGATTTCATCTGTACCGAATCCGTCAAGCGCTACAAAGACCCCGAGGGCAGGGAACAGTGGCATCTGGCCGACACTCTCGTGTTGAAACTCACTTACTTCGAGCGCAAGGAAAACTATCAGCTCATCAGCATCAACAATCGTCCCACTCACCTCACTTATGAGCAGACCGGCGGCGCCATCACCGAAGGCGAGTTCGGCAGCCTGCTCGGCTCCATCTTCGCCGAGTCGTCGCGCACCGAGTACCGCTGGGATCACTGGACCACGTTGCGCCGGCGTCCCACGCACGTCTACCGCTTCCGCATCGCCGTCGAGAACTCCGCCTACCGGTTGTCGTTCGGCACCAATGGCGGCTACTTCCAACACGCCACCATGGGCCAGCACGGCTACGTCTACGTGGATCGCGAAACCAACGCGGTGGTGCGCATCGCCGCCGAAGCCGAAAGCCTGCCGCGCGATTTCCCGGTGAGGCGCGCCGGCTCCTTGCTGGATTACGGCTTCACCGACGTCGGCGGCCATCCCTATCTGCTTCCGCTGCGCTCGGTGACGCGTCTCGACGCCCTCCCGCTCCAGCACCGCAATGAAGTCCAGTTCCTGAACTACCGCAAGTTCTCTTCCGACGCCACCGTCACTTTTGGCGACCCCGTGCCGCCCGTGAAAAAGTAGGTGGCCAGTGGGACAGGCGATCGGTTTTTGTCGCCTGTCGAGCGGCCGTGCGCCGTAGAGGCATGACAGACCACGAAANNGAAACCCGATGGTCTGTCCCACTCGTCAGTCCGGATAGTAACCTTCCCGCGCGCGCACCTGCCGGCCCTTGCCGTTCGCCAGCACCACTTCGATCTTGCGCCATCCGTGCTCCTCGCCCTCCGACGGCTGGAATGCCAGAAGATATCCGTGCATCAGGTCCTCCGAAACTTTCTGGAACACCGCGCCGATATCGCTCAGCTTTCGGATCAGGAACGACGTTCCACCGGTCGCGCGCGAGATGTTGGCCAGTTGCCCGATCAACTGCTGGTGCACCAGGGCATCGCCTTCGGCGATCGTATAAATGGGGATGCCGCGGCCCTTGGCGCGCAGGATGGCGGCATCGGAAGTGAGCATGCTGGCGTTGTCGTCTCCGTCGGTGAACACGATGATGACTTTTTTTCCGGCGCGCCCGGCCAGGTCGTGGTTCACGCGCAGCAGAGCGTCATAGAGCGCCGTGGTGCCCGCTGCGTGGGCACGCAGCACAGCCCGCTTGGCCGCAACTTTATCGGTGGTGTAGGGCTGCAGCTCAGTGATGCGGTCGTTAAAGCTGTAGACCGCCACGGAATCTTCGGGGCGCAACTCGTCGAGCAACTGCAGGGCGGCCCTCTTCAGCGACGGCAGCGCTGTGTCCATGCTGCCCGTAGCATCGAACAGCAAAGCAACCGAGACGCTGGAGGTATGGTTCTCGAAGGCAAATACCGGCTTCGGGTGGCCGCCTTCGAGAATCGTGAACTGGCTGGCATTAAGGTCGTCCACGTAGCGGCCCCGGCTGTCGGTCACGGTCGCGTACACTTCCACGATCCGGCCGCTGGCGCGGAACAAAGCTTCCGTTGGCGGGCGGGGCCCGGGTTCAGCCGGGGCGGGGCTCGGCTGCGCAACCTCCTCGGGTGCCATCGCTTCCGTGGCGGGCTCTTCGGCGGCGCTCGCCTTCACCCTGCGGCGATCGAGCGCCCGCGTCACTTCCCGGAAGCGCGCGAATCCGCCGGCCAGGTTCGATCCCGGCGGGCTATTGGAAACAATCAGCGCCGAATCCGCGAACAACGGGGCGCGTTTATCCCCGCCCGCCGGCAGGAAGTTGTGTTTCGCCAGCAGGCGCGGGTCTTCCGCCACCAGCAGGTACTGCGGATCGAGCAGCGCCGCATAGACCGCGCCGCTCAGCGCAGCCAGCGTCTTTACGGCGTCGGGTGAATCGCCCAGGGAATGAATGCTCGGGACATTTTGCAACGCCTTCACTCGTTCGTAGGCGTCGCGCCGCGCCCCGCTGAGGCGCAGCAGGCGGGCGGGGATCGCCTCGTCGAGATCGGTCGCGCCGCCCGACATCTCGCGCAGCGCTTCAATCGACTTCGCGCTTGGATTGGCCGACCGCAGAGCGTCGGCCACATGGCCAAAAGCTTTCGCCGCGCCGGCCTGGTCGAGCGAACCGGCCTCGCCGGCGAGCACCACGAGTTCTACCAGAGAGTGCCAATCTCCCATCAGCACGGCCTGGCGCTCAGCCGGGGCTTTGGCCGCATCATCGGCAAAACCGGCCAGCGCCTGGAACTCGGCGGCGCCCAACCCCGGCAATTTCTCGAAATACGGAAACAGGTATTGCCACTCGTCGTAATGTTGCGCCAGCAGGGCGGCGGAAGCCTGATCGAGCGCCGCGCCGCGCTGCTGTTCCAACCGGATCTCCGCGGCCAGGGCCCGTAATGAGGAAACCCGCGGCAGCGCCTCTGCGTCGCTTTGCGCCGCCGTGGTCCAGGCCTGGCGTCCGCCCGGGAAGATCGCTTTGCCGGCGGAGTCGAGCCGCAGTTTTTGCAAAATGATGGCCTGCCAGCGTTCTTCCGCGCGCCTTGACGGAAGGGAATCGCGGTACCATTTGTAGAACCCTTCGGCGCTCGCCGGCGAGGCCGTAAAGAACTGCTGGTGGGCGGCGTCGGCGTGGGCCAGATCGTAATAGAAGTCCATCAGGCGGCCGTTGTCCTTGTCGAGCAGCGCGCGCAAGAACGACGCCGGGTTTTGCGGGTTGGCGCCGGCCAGCTTGGCCCACGCCGCGTTGGCCTTGGCGCCGCCGGGCGCTGTCACGTGATTCTCGGAAAGCGTCAGCGCGTCGCCCGCATCGGCCAGCAGGTTCGAGTATTTCGTCAGGAGTGTCGCCAGGCCCACGGCCGAAACCACCGCGCCCGCGGTATCCGGCTCCATGGCGCCCAGGCCCGTATAAACGCGGGCGAAGCGCCAGTCGCGGATAAAGATGTCGGCCGGGCCGCCGCGAACGTCCGGCACGCCTTTCAGCACTACGCTCCAGGCGGCGCCCCCAATCAGCCGCGCGCTCTCAATCGGAAATTCGAACTGGAAGGGATGTCCGGATTCGATGGCCGCGCGCAAGTCCAGCTCATCGATGCCGAAGGCGGCGGGAATGCGCTGGCGCAGCCCGTCGATCGCCTGGTCGGCCGGCTCCGCCGAAAGCGCGTCGCCGTTCCGCACCAGCTTCCATCCGAACAGCGCCAGCACGCGCTCCGTCTTATGACGATGCTCCTCGCTATCGACGGCCATCTGCACCACCACGCGATCCGCCTCGCGCGCGCCGAGTTGTTCCAACTCCCCAACCACCTCGATAAACGCGTGCACGGCCCCTGCCGACTCCAGCGTCTGGTTCTCCACGTTCGGACCGGTGATGGCGCGGCAGTATTGCAGAAAAAAGTCCGCGCTCGAAACCGGTGCGGGCATGCGGGCGACCGCGGCGAAGGCTTTGAGGCCGCCCGGGACCGGAGCTTCACCCGCCGCCGGCGCGCGCAAATCGGGGCTGCTCAGTTCGGTGGAGAGATCCGCCGCTTTCGCGTGGCCCAGGTTGGCTATGCGGTCCCGCACCTCTGCCGCATCCTTGGCGTGGGGATGCTTCTCAAGGTACTCGCGCATGTGCGCGCCGGCGGACTCATACTCCTGGCGCGCTTCCTCGATCGTTCCCAGAATGTACTCCGCCCGCGGCAAGTCCTGCCGCTTGTCGAGCCGCATGACTTCATGGATGCGATCGAGCGCGCCATCCAGATCCCTCATCTCATAACGCGCGATGGCGTTCAGAACGTAGGCTTCGAGGTAGACGTGTCGCGCGTCGGACTGAATCAAGGCCTGCGAAGTCTTGACCGCGGCCTCCCAATCCTTCAGATCGAATAAGGCGTTGGCAAGCATATACAAGGGCGGCAGCGGTTTCGGATCGAGCTCGAGGGCTCGTTCGAGCGCCGGCCGCGCCTCGGCGGCTTTGTGCTGGATCTGGCAAGACGTCCCCAGCGCCACCCAGCCCGCCGCAAACTTCGGAGCCGCCCGCACCACCTCGCGCAGCGGAGCTTCGGCCGCGGGCCAGTCCCGCGCTTCGATGTATTTGAGCGCCTGCGACCACGGACGTGACGCGCCATGGGGCACACTGGGTCCGCGGTCGAGGTCCACCAGGCTTCCCCGCACGGAGCGCGTAAGGACGATGTTGGGCAACTGCGGATTCACGGTGAGGCGCCGGTCGCTCATGTCGAGACGGCTGGAAACAAACCCGTCCAGGGTGGCCTCAAGGGCGCAGGGCAGTATACCGAAGCCGTCGAAGTTGCCGGAGAAGACACCGCCGAAGTCGCTGACTTCCAGGCGCACGGTGTACTCGCCGGTCTTGCCTGAGGCGCTACTCTCCCGGATCGGGTGCTCCATCCCGGCGCAAACGCGCTGGATGTTCACCATATGGCCGGGCGGCGAGCCATCCTCCAGTAGCACTTTGCCGTGGAAAACGACCATTTCGGCGCTGGCAGGCCGCGCCAAAGAGCATGCGGCGAGGGCCAGCAGGATCGATGGTAAACGCTTTCGCCGCATTGGTGTTTAAGCTAACATAAACCGTCCGGGGGCGCTGACAGCGGGCGCTGGCGCGCGGTCTGACGCCCGGTCTTGACTTCCGGCCCGATTCGGTGTGATGATGCGGCCTGTGAACCGAAACCTTTCTCTCACTCTCACTCTGGCCCTGGGATCCGCGGCCTTGCCGGCACTGGCCCAGACGCGCGCCGTAACCGCCGACGATTACTCTCGCGCCGAGAAATTCATGGGTAATGGCCTGGGGGCGCTCGTCTATCGGTCGGGCGTGCGGCCAGTGTGGCTCGCCGACGAGCGCTTCTGGTATCGAAATACTACCGCCGAGGGCAGCGAGTTCGTGCTGGTGGATCCGGCCAAGGGAACCCGCGAGTTGGCCTTCGACCATGCGAAGCTGGCTGCCACGCTATCCACCGCGTCGGGCGCGAAATATGACGGCGCCCATCTGCCGTTCCAATCCTTTACCCTTTCGACGGATTCGCTCTCGGTCTCGTTCACCGCCGGCGACAAATACTGGAAATGCGACCGCCAGGGCGTGTCCTGCGCCATCGATCCGAATCCGGCCCCGGCGGCGCCCGCGGGTGGGGCGCGTGGGGGCAGGGGAGGACGCGGCGGAGGAGGAGGTGGCGGACGCGGCCCCGCGGGCGGCGGAGCCCTTTCGCCCGACAACAAGAGCAGTGTTTTCATCCGCGACAATAACCTGTGGATGCGCGACGTCGCCAGCGGCAAAGAGACCCAGCTCACCACCGATGGCGAGAAGGATTTTGGATACTCGACCGACAACGCCGGATGGACCGCCAGCAACAATGCCGTGGTCCTCTGGTCGCCCGATTCGAAGAAGATCGCGACCTACCAGCAGGATCAGCGCGGCGTTGGCGAAATGTACCTGGTCAACACCACCGTGGGCCACCCCACGCTGCAGGCCTGGAAATACCCGCTGCCCGGAGACAAAATCGTCACCACTATCCAGCGCGTGGTTATCGACGTCACCGTTCCTAAAGTGGTGCGCCTGCAGATGCCGGCCGATCAGCACCGCTCGACGCTTTGCGACGACATCAAGTGCGCCGGCACCATGGACGTCCAGTGGAACTCGGACGGGACGCAATTGATGTTCGTTTCCACCTCCCGCGACCACAAGGTGGAGCAGCTCAAAATCGCCGATGCCGCGACCGGCGCGGTTCGCGATGTGTTTGAGGAAAAGACCGCGACGTTCTATGAATCGGGCGCCGGCCGCATGAACTGGCACTATCTGCCCGACACCAATGAATTCATCTGGTTCAGCGAGCAATCCAATTGGGGGCAGCTCTATCTCTACGATCTGACCACCGGCAAGTTGAAGAACCAGATCACCACGGGCGAAGGCAACGTCACGCAGATTAACCGGCTGGATGAGAAGAACCGCGTGATCTATTTCCAAGGCGTGGGCAAGGAGAAGGGCCGCGATCCGTACTTCACGCACCTCTACAGCGTCGGCTTCGACGGCAAGCACCAGATGCTGCTGACGCCCGACGATGGCAACCACGCCGTCGAGTGGTCGCCCAGCTTCAAGTACTTTGTGGACACGTATTCGAAGCCGGACGTGCCGCCGGTGGCCGCGCTGCGCGACGCTACCGGAAGACTCGTGACGCCGCTTGAGAAGGCCGATATCTCCAAGCTGCTGGACTCCGGCTGGAAGCCGCCGCAGCCCATCACCATGAAGGCGCGCGACGGCGTGACCGATATCTACGGCCTGATGTTCAAGCCTGCCAACCTGGACGCCGCGAAGAAATACCCCATCATCAACCACATTTATCCCGGACCGCAGACGGGCAGCGTGGGGAGCCGCAGTTTCTCGGTGGCGCGCGGCGATTGCCAGGCGCTCGCCGAGTTGGGCTTCGTCGTCGTCGAGATCGACGGCATGGGCACGCCCTCGCGATCGAAAAAGTTTCACGAAGCCTATTTCGGCGACATGGGCGACAACACCCTGCCGGACCAGGTGGCGGGCATGAAGGAGTTGGCGCGCAAGTATCCGTGGATCGATATCGAAAAGGTAGGCATCTACGGTCATTCGGGCGGCGGCTACGCCACCGCCGGGGCTATGTTCCACTACCCGGATTTCTTCAAGGTGGGCATTTCCGAATCCGGCAACCACGACAACCGCGTTTACGAGGACGATTGGGCGGAGAAGTGGATGGGCCTCGACGAGAAGAAGCCCGGCGGCAACAGCCCATACGACAACCAGGCCAACCAGAACTTCGCCAAGAACCTGAAGGGCCATCTGCTACTGGCGCACGGCACCGTGGACAACAACGTGCCGCCGTACAACACGCTGCTGGTAGTGAGCGAGCTGATCAAGGCGAACAAGGATTTCGACCTGATCCTCTTCCCCAACCGGCAGCACGGCTATGGAGCGGACTCGAACTACATGACGCGGCGAAGGTGGGATTACTTTGTGCGCTACCTGATGGGCGCCGAACCCCCGAAGGAGTTCGAAATGCGTCCCGCGGCCGTCGGTCCTCCCGGAGGCGGCGGGGAATAGGCGCCATGGACGTGGGGCAGGCGCTTTCGCCTGCCAACTGCGCAACCTCTAGGGTTGGCAGGCGAAAGCGCCTGCCCCACGATACAGAAGAATGCTCATCACGCTGGAGCAGGTGGAGGAAGCGCGCCGCAATATCGCCGGGGCGGCGGTGCGCACGCCGCTGGTGCGGTGCGGTGCGGATGCCGCGGTCGAGCTCTACCTGAAGCTGGAAAACCTGCAGCCCATCGGCTCGTTCAAGATTCGCGGCGCCAGCAACGTGATGGCGCGCACGCCGCGGGAACAATTGGCGCGCGGCGTGCTGACGGCATCGGCGGGCAACATGGCGCAAGGCGTGGCCTTCTGCGCGCGGCGGCTGGGCGTGCCGGCCACCATCGTGGCTCCGGATACGGCGCCCGCCACCAAGATCCGCGCCGTGGAGCGCATGGGCGGGCGTGTGATCCTGGCCCCGTTTGCCGATTGGTGGCGCACCTTCGAGACGCGCACCTACCCCGGAGTGGACGCCACATTCATTCACGCCTTCGACGACCTGGATGTCATGGCTGGGAATGGAACCATCGCCCTGGAGTTACTGGAGGATCTGCCGGACCTCGAGGCAGTGGTCATTCCCTGGGGCGGCGGAGGCCTTTCCTGCGGCATCGCGGCCGTACTGCGCCAGGTTGCGCCGCAGGTAAGAATCTACGCAGCGGAAGTGGAAACCGCTGCGCCACTGGCGGCGTCGCTCGCTGCCGGCGAACCGGTTCCGGTGGATTACCGGCCTTCGTTTGTGGACGGCATCGGCGCCAAGGTGGTCTTCGCCAATATGTTCGAGCGCGCACGCGGGCTGCTGGACGGTTCGCTGGTAGTGACCTTGCAGTCCGCCGCGGCCGCTATGAAGCTGGTGGCCGAGCGCAATCGCGTGATCGTGGAGGGCGCCGCGGCCTGCGCGGTGGCGGCGGCGCTTTCGGGCCGCGCCGGCAGCGGCAAAGTCGTGGCGATCGTCTCCGGCGGCAACATCGATCTGGACAAGTTTTCCAAGCTGGTGGCGGAAGCTTGAGGCTGGCGCGCATTCCTCACCTGTGGCCCGATGATGTGGCGCACGCACTCGTGCGTGCCGTGTCGAGACTCTTCTCGACACCCTGCTTGGCTATGGACAGTCTGCCGGGACCAAGCGTCGGCAGGAGTGCCGACGCGGCACGCACGAGTGCGTGCGCCACACAGTTGTTCCGGCTGCTTGTCCCGACGCTCCTCGCCATATCGGCCCATGCGCAGTGGCATGCTATCGGTCCATTCGGCGGAGCGGCGGAAGTGGTGCGCGCCGATCCCAACCACGCCGGCACGGTGCTGGCCGCCACCCGCGACGGCTTGCTCTACCGCTCCACCGACAGCGGCGCATCCTGGACGCACCTGGCGTTTCCGGCGGAGTTGTCGGGAACGCTGCACGTTTTGGAGATCGATCGCCGCCGCCCCGGCGTCTGGTACGTGGGGATCGAAAGCGACATCGCCTGGAATTCGGGCCTGTATCGCACCGTCGATGGCGGCGCGTCCTGGACCCTGCTCCCGGGGCTCAAGGGGAAAGCGGTCTGGTCGCTGGCCATCTGGGAAATTAACCCGCAAGTGATGGCGGCGGGCGCCGCCGATGGCATTTTTCTGAGCCGTGATGACGGCGAAAGCTGGCGCCGCATCTCACCCCAAGAGAATGCCGAATTGCGCCCGGTGGTCGCCCTGGCTTTTGATCCGGTGCATAGCGAGGTCCTCTACGCCGGCACCACGCACCTGCCGTGGCGCACCATCGATGGCGGCGCCACCTGGCAATCCATCCACGATGGAATGCTGGACGATTCCGACGTCTTCAGCATCTCCGTCAATCCCTCGCGCCCACCCATCGTATACGCCAGCGCCTGTAGTGGCGCTTATCGCAGTATCACGGCAGGAAGACAATGGACGCGCCTGGCCACTCCCGTGAGCGCCTTCCGCACCTACCTTGTCACGCTCGATCCACGCCACCCGGACACGGTTTTCGCGGCCACCAGCGCGGGACTGCTGAAATCGTCCAACGCCGGAGCAGCCTTCCACAAGGTTTCCGGCGCCAGCGTGAAGTCGATCGCCTTCGACCCGTCGCGCCCCGGCTGGATGTATTTTGCCTCCGCCACCGCGGGGCTGATGGTTTCGACGGACGGTGGTGAAACCCTCCGTGAAAGCAATCGCGGTTTTGCCAATCGCACCGTGACGGGAATTTCCGGAGCCGGCGGCCTGCTCTACGTCAGCACGGCTTACGATACCGGCGCCGGCGGCCTGTATGTGAGCAGCGATCTCGGCGCGCATCTCCTGCCGGCGGGCGGCGCGGGCTTGACGGGTCACCAGAATCTGCTGCTGACCGCCGCCATGCCCGGCCGGCCGCAGGTGGTTTTCGCCGCCGCCTACCAGGGCCTCTGGAAGTCGTCCGATTCCGGCCGCTCCTGGGCGGAAGTGGCCGCGCCCGCCAACGCCAGCGTAACGGCCCTCGCGACCGTCGAGCGAAAAGCCGCGGGCAAACCGGACAGCCTGCTGGCGGGAACCAGTTCCGGCCTGTTCCTCAGCCTGGACGATGGGGCCACCTGGACCCAGGCGATCGCCAGGGAAACCGCCACCGCCACCCACGTCCGGCTGCTCCAGGCGTCCCCCGATTCCGGCGTGGCTGCAGTCACCGATAGCGGGGCCTTCGCCAGCTTCGATGCCGGACGCACCTTCGCCGCCTGCGGCACGCCGGCCCCGGGAATCCAATGGTATAGCGTGGCCGTGCGGAATGCCGGTGCGCCCACGGTGCTGGCTGCCTCGTCTCATGGGCTGTTCCGTTCCACGGATGGCTGCCGCACCTGGAGCTTGATGGCCACGGGCGGCCTTGATGCCGGGACCGTCAGCGCCGTGATCGCCCATCCCCAAAACGCCGCGGAATTCTTCGCGGTGCAAGGCGGCGTGGTGTGGCGCTCGATCGATGGCGGGCTGGTTTGGCGGCCCTTGAACGACACCGGCCGCGACGGTTCCTATCCGGCCGCACTGCTCATTTTGCCGGCCGCCCCGGATCGGTTGTTCGCCTGGTTCCCCCGGCGCGGTGTTCTGTATAACACCGCGTCCGGCCAATAACCGCGTTAAAATAGTTAAGTTTGGGGGAAGATTACAGTGGTTAAATCAAAATCAAGACAGCTTCTGCTACTCTACGTGCCTCTTGTGGCACTTGCTCTTGCATTTCCTGCCATGTCGCAGACCAACACGTCGGCGACTCCACCGGCAGGCGATTACTATTCGCGGTACGATTTCAGCATTTTTGGCGGTGCCCAGGTTTTTCAGCTTTATCAGGGCAGCGACGCCCGGGTTTACCAATTCGATAAGGGCCCGATTTTCGGCGTGCGGCTCACCGAGGATCTCTGGAAATACTTAGGACTCGAAGAAGGATTCGCCTTCGCCTCGAACAGTCTGGAATTGCAGCCGTACATGACCTCGAATTGGATCAAGACGAGTGTCCACAACTTCCAGTTCAACGCCAACGGGCTGCTCTACTTCACCAGGCGGGAATCGAAGGTCCGGCCCTTTGCCACGCTAGGCGGAGCCTTCGTGGATTTTGATCCGCTGGGCAATACCGTGAGCACGCCGCAGTTCCCGAATCCTTATAAGCTGCGCTCCAAGTACGGTCCGGGGCTTTCCTATGGTCTGGGACTGAAGTTCAATGCTTCGCGCAAAGTCGGATTCCGGCTGGATGCGCGCGGCCTGTATGCCGAGCGGCCCAGCTTCACCCTGCTCGACGTGCCGGCCGGCCCCGGTGGCGTGTACATGAACCGGGCGCACAACGCTAGCGCGCTGCAACTCGAAGCGGGCGTGGTTTTCCGCTGGGGCATCAAGTCGGATTTCGTTCCGCCACCGCCGCCTCCTCCTCCGCCGCCACCACCGCCGCCACCGGCCGTCGTGATTCGCGTTGCTCCCATTCAGGGCGCGCACGACGTGTGCCCCGGTGAGACCGTAGGTCTCACGGTTTCGGCCAGCGGTTGGCCTTCCAGCCAGACGCCTGAATACCAGTGGTTTGTGAACGGCCAACCGGTCCCGGGCGCCACCATCCCGAGCTTTAGCCCGCGGACGCAGGGTGTCTCGGGCGCGCAGAACGTCACGGTTCGCGTGAGCGTGGCAGGCGTTAGCGATGGGAAGGGTGGGCTCGGGCTCGCCTCAAGCACCTCGGACGCGGCCATCATTAACATCCGCCAGTATCGCCCGCCGCTTGTGACCTTCAACGTTTCCCCGTCGACCATCGCGTACGGCGGCAGAGTGCCCGTCTCGGCCAGCGCCTTCACTTCCGAGTGCGGTATCAGCAGCACCATCCAGTACACCGCCAGCGAAGGCGCCATCTCAAACGGCAGCTTCGATTCCACCGGCGTGCGCTTCGACATGAGCAATCGTTCGAAGCTGCAGACCAGAGTGGTGACCCTTATCGCTACCGCAACCGACCAGAAGGGCGGAATCGGTACGGCCAACGCCAGCGTTACGGTAACCCTGCAACCGGTAGCGCGGCGCCTCGATGACATCGTCTACCCGGCCAACAGCGCCCGCGTGAACAATTGCGCCAAGCGCCTGCTGCTGGAGCAATTGACGCCCATGTTGCGCGACGACCCCAACGCCAAAGTCGTTCTCATCGGACATCGCGATATCCACGAAAAAGGTAGAGCGGCGTCCAAACTGGATGCGCAACGCGTGTTGAACGCCGCTGCCGTGCTGAGCGCCGGGACCGGCATCTGCCCGCAACTGGAACTCAGCCGTATCGGCAGCGCCACCGTGGGCACCGATCAAGCGTCACCCACCAAGTCGGCTTTCTGCGGTACCTCCACCGACGTGAAGGAGAAAAGCGGTCAGGCCGTGACGGTCAAAGACAAGAACGCTCCGTTCCGCCGCGTCGAAATCTGGTTCGTGCCGGGCGGCGCGGACATGCCCGCCGGAATTCCGGCCACCCACAGCTTGCCGGCGTCCGAAGTCAAAGCGCTCGGCTGCCCGAAGTAGAACGCTTAGTACGCGAGTGGGACAGGCCTCCTGGCCTGTCTCCTCGTGTTACAAATAGCGCGTGCGTTGGATCAGAATGACAGGCCAGGAGGCCTGTCCCACCGTGAGTCCACGCGGACCACGAAGGCCGATTCGTAGGCTTTGCCGCTGGTCCGCACGGTCTTCGCCAGCTTTTCGGCATCGACCTGCGTTGCCGCCTCGCCAACCACCACCAGGTAAAGATCCACTTCACGATGTAGTGGCACGATCCGCGCCACGCCGTATTTCTGCTGCATGAGGGCGAGCGTGCGGCCTGCGTTCGCCGGGTCGCGAAAGGTTCCGGCCTGCACGGCGAACAGCGAAACCTGGCTGGAGACCGGGGCCTGCACGACTTCGACGGCCACCGGCACCAGGCCGGGATGCGTCATGCCGAGGCCGCGTGCCGCCGCATAAGAAAGATCGATGATGCGGCTGGCAACGTAAGGTCCCCGGTCATTGATCCGCACGACCACGCTTTGACCGGAATCGAGGCGCCGCACACGCACCTTCGTGCCGAAAGCCAGCGTTCTGTGGGCTGCCGTAAGCTCCGCCTGGCGGTAGGTTTCGCCGCTGGCGGCGCGTTGTCCTTCGAATGGTCCGCCATACCAACTGGCGATGCCTTGTTCCGCCGAGGCCGGTTGCGTCTGAGCCTGAGCCATGGCAGCGAGGCCCGCAGCCAAGGTAGCCAGGGCGGGGAAGTAGTAGCGGTGTGGAGGCATGGAGCCTTCCCCAGTTTGACTGCCGCACTGGTCCCGGTCTAGGATCTCGATAGTTAGCGATGGTTGGCCGACGGCGGATAGTGGTGCGCGGAGCCGGCGATCTGCGCGGCGAGCAAGAATCCCTGAGATCCGGCCGTCGGCCGCTTTTAGCGTTTCCGCAGATCGCGGACGATGGAGCGGGTGTTGGCATCAGCCTGCAGGTAGTCCAGGAGAAGATCGGTCACATCGACGGCCTCGACAGTGGGATCGGCGAAGGGGAGGTCGGGGGCGATCAGTTTCACGACGGCGCGGCGGGCGATCTCGGGAAGTCCGGGGGATAGGGCTTCCAGGATGTTGGTGATAGGGGCATCGCCCGCGAGCTGGCGATGCGCCAGCTCCTGGTGGGCACTGCCCCAGGCTTCGAGGTCCTGCACCTTCCCGGCGTCGTTGGCCTTCCTGGCGGCGTCCAGTTCGGCGACCTTCGCTTTGGCGGCGTCCGCCCAGAGGGGAGAACGATAGAAGGCGACCACGACCGATTGCTTGTGGAAGGTTCCGACACGGATAGTTTGGGCACAGGCCAAACTGGCGGTGACGGTGATGGCGGCGGCGAGAATCGAAAACAGTTTCATGGGGAACAGCTCCTTTCGGTTCCATAGTGCGGCGGAGAGGGCCCGAATGTGGCTTCGGAATGGCTTCGCAAAGCATGTGGGGCGGCCAATCCTGGCCGCAGCCGCCTTTCAGGCGGCTCTTGCGTTGCACTAGCGGCTGGCGGGAAACTTTCCCTGGATGGCGAGGTGCGCACCAACCTGAGTGGCTACTTCCGCGGCGACTTCGGTCTCAACCTGCCCGGGGTCCGCGGCGGGCCGATCGTAGGTGTCGGACCAGATCACCTTGCCGGTGTGGACATCTACCAGGCGGGCGGTGATGCGCAGGCGGCCGCCGACCTTGCGGACCGTGCCTTCCACCAGGACCTCGAGACCAAGCAGGCGTCCCATCAGGCCCATCGAGATGCCCACCCACTGGTGGCGGCGGACCGTGCTGGGGGAGACGACTTGTACCGCGTCGAGTTTCGACAGGTCGGAGACCAGCGAGTCGGTGAATCCTTGGGCAAAGCCGGAGGGGCTCAAGTCGGGTGTGAGGGACTCGAAGGGGACGACGGCCAGAGCGGCGAGACCGGGCCCGCGCTTAAGGAAGCGCGAGGGCACATAGAACTGCCAATAGATCAGGCAGGCCAGAGCAACCAGCGCGGCGACGCAGGCGGCCGGCAGCCAGCGCGGGCGGCGTGGGGGCGCGGGCGGGAACGCTTCGGCGGCTACGAAGCGGTATCCGCGGCGTGGAATGGTCTCGACATAAGAGGACTCCGCGCCTTCGTCGCCGAGGGCTTTGCGGAGGAGCGAGATGTTGCGGGCGAGGCCTACGTCCTCGACAACCGTGTCGGGCCAAACCAGTTTCATGAGCTCGGCTTTTTCCACCACGCGGCCGCGGCGCTCGAGCAGGACATGCAAAGTATCGATGGCTTTGGGCACAAGCGGCACCATTCCCTCGTCGCGGAACAGGAGGCGTTGCTCCGTGTCGTACCGGAATGGGCCGAAGTGGTGGATCACGGTTGGAGTCCGCCGGCTTGGCGCCTGGTCAGCAACAGGCGCACGGGACGGTCACGCACAAACAGAGACCCGTCGAGGACCTCGCCGCGGATTCCCAAGGGCAGGCTGAATCGGTCGCCCCAAACTTCTTTCGACACCCGAACCACACTGGAGAGTTGGCCGGTCATCCGGTATGGCGAATTTATGTTCAGCAGCCGGCCGAACCAACTGCGGCCATAGGTAATGCGGCCCGCGGTGACGGTGGCGTCTCCGACGGTGCCGGTCACCGAGCCATCCGGGTGGATGATGAACTCGACGGCGATGGAGTTGTCGGCGGGAACATAGGTCCCCCTGCCGTACCAGGCGCCCAGGAGGCCGCTATCCGGGTGAAGAGTGGGGGTCATTAGGGGCGGCTGGCCGAACATCTCGTTGGCGCAGAGCAGGAGAAAGACAACTAGCGCGGCAACCAGAGAGATCACGGCAGAGCGGGGCACGTGCCACGGGGCAAGACGAGCGGGCACCCCCACTCTGAGCCTTGCCCAACTGGCGATGTGCATCGCGCCGACGATGGCCGGGACACAAAGAGCCCACATGCGGAGGTGGTTGGCGTTGATGGCGACCAAAAAGGCGAAGCCGGCAACGGTGATCAGGCCGCCCAGGCCTTCCCATTTCCAGGCAATCACCAAGCCGAGGAACAGGACGGTGATGCACAAGAACTGAAGGCGCTCAGTGGAAGTGAGGCGGGAGAGATCCGGAGGGCCTTCGCCGAAGAAGAAGGCCAGAAAAAGGAGAAACATCAACGTTCCGAGGATGCGGGCCGTCCAGCGGCCGGCGACGGCAACCCGCCACGAGACAATTTGCAAGGCGTGCATGTCCCAGTTTAACGAGATTCAGGTGCGAAAATACCTTCGCAAATGTTTCGGAAATTCTCTCGTGAGGCATGCTCTAGCTTGCCCTCACCCGATAAGGTTACGGCAACTTGCCGGTGGTCTTGGCGGCGTCTTCCAGCGAGGCGGCGATATGGGCGCCGGCGGGAACCAGCGTCTCGTCGCGTTTCCACTCCAGGCCGGACGCGCCGCCCTGCTTGAGAATGCCCAGTTCGCCCAACGCGCGCAGCGAACCACCCAGCGGAAAGACGCGCGAGACAAACATGTTCTCGACCGGAATGCCGCGCCACGTGGCGCCGCCGTCCTCACTGAAGAGAAGCTGATCGTCGCCGGCGATCCACAGACGCTTGGAACGGTCGGCTGCCATGGAAGTGAGCCAGGATTGGACTGGGGCCTTTTGCACTACCCAGGTCGCGCCGCCATCGGTCGAATGCAGAAGCTGGCCCGCGAAGCCGACGGCCCAGCCGCTCTTGAGATCGTTGAAATGGACCGCCGCCAGCGACCAGGAAGCAGCGTCAGTCTTGATGTTCTCCCAAGTCTTGCCGCCATCGGCGGTGCGCAGGATGGTGCCCGACCAGCCCACCGCCCAGCCATGATCCGGATCCAGGAAGAAAATGTTTTCCAGGGCCATGGTGGTTCCGGTCTTCTGCTTGGCCCACGTGGTTCCCACATCGGAAGAGTAAAGAATCGTGCCATCGAAGCCGCCCACCCACGCGCGATCGCCCAGCGTGAAGATGGTGAGCAGGTGTTCGGTGGATCCGGTGTTGCGCGTCTGCCAGGTTTTGCCGCCGTCCGCAGTGGCCAGCAGAGTGCCGCCCTCGCCGGCAACAAATCCGTGGTTCGCGTCGCTGAATGAAATGGCATGTAAAGTCACGGACGCGCCGGTATCGCGAGCGGTCCAGGTGGCGCCGGTGTCAGTGGTGGCGTAGACCAATCCTTGCTCACAGAGCAGAAACGCGCTCGAAACCGTGGGGGCCGAGGCGTCACGCAGGTAGCAATGGTCCTTATCGGAGGCGGCCGCCAGCAGCGGCAGCAGCAGAAACGCGCTGGCTCCCATCAGTCTTGCAACATACTTACAATTCGGCATGGTTGCTCCTTTTGAGGCACACGGGAACATCGTGCGGGGTCCTCAGACACCCCGGTTGCTTGAGTAACGTAGCGGAACGGGGAGAAGTTACGGGCGCAACGAGGCTGTCTGATAGCCCTTTGGGGCCAGTTAGCGCCAGCGGCGGCGATGATCGGCCGTCGGCGGAGAAGCGTGTACAATGAGTCATGATTCGGCGCGGTGTGAGGCTGCTGGCGCTGTTGCCGTACGCAGCCGCCGGTTGGGCCCAAGCGCCAATCCCGGCAGAAACCGCCGCGGCCATCGAGATGAGCCGCAACGTGGCGCTCACCTACACCCGGTCGCTGCCCGATTTCGTCTGCACGCAACTGGTCCACCGCTACCTTGACGCGACGCAACGCGGGTTTTGGCGCCCGCTGGACACCCTGACCATCAAGCTGAGCTACTTCGATCAGAAGGAAGATCACAGGCTCGTACTTATCAACGGTGCGCCCAGCGAGAAGTCATACGCAGATCTGGGCAGCGGGGCCATCACGATGGGGGAATTTGGCCTCATTCTGCAGCAGATTTTCGAGCCCGCTTCGCAAGCGGTTTTCACCTGGGAGAAGTGGACCAAGGTGGGCAAACGGCCGGCGGCCGTCTACCTCTATCAGGTGGACGTGTCGCACTCCAGGTACTTTTTGAACTTCATGGCCTCCGCGGGACTCACTCAGACCAGAGTCGGGTACCACGGTATGGTGGAAGTGGATCGTGAAACCGGCGATGTGCTGCGCCTGACTTACATCGCCGACACGATTCCCAAGGCCTATCCGATCTATTCATCCACCACGACGGTGAATTACGATTTCGCCGATGTCGGCGGCAGGCCATACCTGCTGCCGGCGTCTTCAGAGACGGAGATGCGCGCGCTCGGTTTGTGGGCGCGGAACCGCACGGACTTCCGCGAATACCGCAAGTTCTCAGCCGATTCCACCATCAGCTTCGGCGACGGCAAATAAAGGCGAAGACAACACGAAAACCGGCTCCCCTTCACTCGCAACTAAATTCTTGGTAAAATAGGGACTTAACCGCAGCGAGGAGATACCTTGGCAGATCAGGAACAACCACCGCAAGGTCCGCCCCCAACAGGGGGCAATCAGAACCTCATACCGACCAATATTGAAGACGAAATGAAGCGGTCGTACCTCGACTATGCCATGAGCGTAATCGTGGGCCGGGCGCTGCCGGATATTCGTGACGGGTTGAAGCCGGTACACCGGCGGATTCTCTACACCATGCAGCAAATGGGGCTCCAGCCGAACCGCCCGACGCGCAAGTGCGCCCGGATCGTCGGCGATTGCATGGGCAAGTACCATCCGCACGGCAACCTGGCGATCTATGACGCCTTGGTGCGCATGGCGCAGCCCTTCTCGCTGCGCTATCCGCTGATCGAAGGGCAGGGGAATTTCGGCTCCATCGATCCCGATCCGCCGGCCGCCGACCGTTATACCGAAGCGCGCCTGGCTAAAATCGCCGCCGCTCTGCTGGAAGATCTCGACAAGGAGACGGTCGATTTCAAACCGAACTACGACGACAGCGAAAGCGAGCCGGAAGTTTTGCCCACGCGGGTCCCCAACCTGCTGGTGAACGGATCGTCGGGAATCGCCGTCGGCATGGCGACCAATATTCCGCCGCACAACCTGACGGAAATTGTCAACGCCACCATCTACATGGTGCAGCACCCGGGCACGACGTTGCCCAAGCTGCTGGAGTTTGTGACCGGACCGGATTTTCCCACCGGCGGCATCATCCTGGGCCGGGCCGGAATCCTGGACGCGTATTCGCGCGGGCGCGGGCAGCTCAAGTTGCGAGCCAAGGCGGCCATCGAGCGCGTCGGCAAAGACAAGGACCAGATCATCATCACCGAGATTCCCTACCAGGTGGGAAAGTCGAAGCTGCTGGAACAGATCGCGTCGATGGTGAATGAGAAGCGCATCGAAGGCATCTCCGATGTGGTGGACCACAGCGACCGCGACGGTTTGCGCATCGTGGTCGAGCTCAAACGCGGCGAACAGGCCGAAGTGGTGCTCAACAACCTTTATAAGAACACCCAACTTCAGGTCAACTTCGGCGTGATTATGCTTTCCATCGTGAACGGCCAGCCGCGTGAGCTGGGCCTGGTGGAAATGATCAAGTTCTTCATCGACCACCGCGTGGACGTGGTCCGCCGGCGCACGGAATACGAGCTGCGCAAGGCGCGCGAACGCGAGCACCTGTTGCTGGGCTTCCAGAAGGCGCTGCAGAATCTGGATGAAGTCATCCGCCTGATCCGCGCCGCCAAGGCGCCTCGCGAAGCCCGCGATTCGCTGATCGGGGAGTTCCAGTTTTCGGAGAAGCAGGCGCAGGCCATCATCGAGCTGCAATTGCAGCGCCTCACCGGGATGGAGCAGCAGAAGATCCTCGACGAGCTGGCCGAGCTGCAGCGCCGCATTACCGACATGTTGGAGATCCTTGGCTCGGATAAAATCCTGCGCGAAGTGATCGTCAAGGAGCTCAAGGAAGTCCAGAAGGATTTCGGCGACGAGCGGCGCACCCAGATTGTCGAAGACACCGGCGAGATCCTGCTGCAGGACCTGGTTGCGGTGGAAGACGTCGCCATCACCGTGACCCGCGGCGGTTACCTCAAGCGCACGGCGGTGGACACCTACCGCCGGCAGACGCGCGGCGGCAAGGGCCGCATCGGCATGGGCACGCGCGCCGAGGACGTGGTGGAGCACCTGCTGGTGGCCTCCACGCACAGCTACCTGCTGATCTTCACGACGCGCGGCCGGGTCTACTGGCTGAAGGCCTATGAGATTCCGGATGCCAGCACGGTGGGCAAAGGCAAGCACATCTCCAACCTCATCAACCTCCAGAACGACGAGGAAGTGAAGACCTTCCTTTCGGTGAAGGACTTCGTGCCCGACCAGTTCGTGGTGATGGTAACCAGGCACGGCGTGATCAAGAAATCGGAGTTGACGGAATTCGATAACCCCATGGCGCGCGGCATCATCGCGGTGACGCTGGACGAAGGCGACGAGTTGATCGGCGCGCGCATCACCAACGGCGGCAACTACATCTTCCTGGGTTCGCGGGAAGGGCAGGCGATTCGCTTCGCCGAATCCGACGTGCGGGCGATGGGCCGCCAGGCGCACGGCGTACGCGCCATGAAACTGGCCGAGGGCGATTACCTGGTGGGCGTGGAGGTGGTCGAAAAAGACGGGCTCATCCTCTCGATGGGCGAGAACGGCTACGGCAAGCGCACACCGCTCGATAGTTACCGCCTGACCGCACGCGGCGGCAAAGGCGTCATCAACATGAAGACCACCGGTAAGACCGGCAAAGTGGTCGCGATTCTTTCGGTGAAGGAAGACACCGATCTGGTGATTGTCAGCCAGAACGGGAAGATCATCCGCATCGAAGCCTCCACCATCCGGCAGGCCGGGCGGTCCACCCAAGGCGTGCGGCTGGTGTCGCTGGAAGAAGGCGACAAGGTGGCGGCGGCCTCGATGATTCCGGATACCGTAAACGGTAACGGAGCGGATGAGCCTGCCTCTCCGGTAAACTAATCAAAGCCGCGACCGTGAGGGAGCGGTCTTCGCGGAGTACGAGAGTGTATTGATGAAACGGTGTACTTAGTGCCAGTCTCCGCACAAGAGAAGGAACAGGATCTCTTCGAGCGCCTGCGCCCCATGGAGCGCGTGATTGTCGCGTTCTCCGGCGGCACGGATTCCGCCTACCTGGCTTGGGCCGCGGAGCGCGTGCTGGGCTCTGGCGCGCTGGCGGTCACCGCCGATTCGGCCTCCATTCCCGAATCCCACAAGCGCGACGCCGAGCGATTCGTGAAGCGCTTCGGCATCGCGCACGAGTACATTCAGACCAACGAGTTCGACAATCCGGATTACGCCCGCAACGATGCCGACCGCTGCTTCCACTGCAAGGACGAATTATTCGCGCGGCTCGAAGCGCTCGGGCGCGAGCGCGGCTACCGTCACATTATTTATGGCGTCAACCTGGACGATCTGGGCGACTATCGGCCGGGACAAAACGCAGCGCGCTTGCACCAGGTAGCGGCGCCGCTGGCGGATGCCGGCTTGACCAAAGCCGAGATTCGCGAACTCTCGCGGCTGGCCGGGCTGCCTACCTGGGACCGGCCCGCTTCGGCCTGCCTCAGCTCGCGCATTCCCTATGGCACCCCGGTGACCATTCAAACCGTGAAGACCGTGGAAACCGGCGAGGAGCGCGTGAAGGAGTTGGGCTTCCGGCAGTTCCGCGTGAGGTATCACGGGGATGTGGTGCGCATCGAAATCGCGCGCGAAGAGATGGAGCGGGCGCTCACCATCGACATGGCAGACAGGTTCACCGCGATATTCAAGGCACTGGGGTTCCGCTATGTGGCCCTGGATCTGGAAGGATACCGCCAGGGATCGCTCAACGAAGTACTGAACCTGCCGGAAAAGGCGCGATAGTGGGACAGACGATCGGGTTTTGTCGTCTGGCCAGCAGCCGTGCTTCGGCGAGAAAAGACAGACCACGAAAGACGATGGTCTGTCCTACCCGCGGCACCCTCTGTTTCCTGCTTTCGCTGGCGTTGACCGCGCAAACCCCGGGACCGGGCGTCATTCGCGTCACCACGCGCCTGGTTGAGATCAGCGTGATCGTGCGCGACAAGAATGGGCCCGTAAAGGGGCTTACCAAGGACGACTTCACCGTCTTCGACAAGGGCAAGCAACAGCAAGTGGCGTTCTTCTCGGTGAGCAGCAGTGTGGTCCGGTCGAAGGAGGCGCAGTTGATGGCGGCGCTGGGTGCCCCGAAATCCCCCACCTTCACCAACCGCATCGAGCTGCGCACCGAGGCCCCTACCGCCGCAACCGTAATTCTGCTGGACGGAATCAATACCGATAACCGCGACCAGGTCTACGCCCGCGAACAGTTCCTGAAGTACCTGTCCCAGATCCGTCCCGGCGACCGCATCGCCGTGTACACGCTGGGGGCGCAGTTGCGCGTGCTTAACGATTTCACGAGCGACGCGCACCGCCTGGTGGCCGCGCTGGCCCGCTACAAAGGCGAAACCCTGGGCATGCTGGACGCCTCCACGCCGGACGTGGAAGACACCGGCGATGCCACGCTTGACGCCATTCTGACGGAAAGCGACGGCGTGATCGCCGACTTCAATATTGAGAACCGCGTGCGCAACACCACCGCGGCCATGGAAGCGATCGCCAACCACCTGGCGCGCGTGCCCGGCCGCAAGAACCTGATCTGGATTTCGGGCAGCTTCCCCTTTGCCATTGGCCTCGATTCGCCCGACAACAATCCTTCCGACCAGATCAGCCAGGTGGGCTCTTCGGGCACTGCTGGAGCCTACGGCGTGAACAACCGCGACGGCAGCCCCGCGCGCGACAACAAGTTCTTCAAAGCGGAAGTCGACCGCGCCACCGCGGCGCTCAACAACGCCAACATCGCCGTCTACCCGGTGGACGCCCGCGGCCTGGTGGTGCTGCCGAAATCCATGACCGCCGAGGGCGCCAAGCCCAGGTCTCGCGCCCGCGCCACTGGACCGCAGACCGTGCAGTCGCTCATGCCCACCGGCAGCAGCACCATCCACGTGATGGCCGAGAACACCGGCGGCCGCGCCTTTGAGAACACCAACGATATCCGCGGCGCCATCCAGGCCGCCGTGGAGGATTCCGAAGTCACCTACACCCTCGGCTTCTATCCCGACCAGAACCTGCTCGATTCGAAATTCCACCCCGTCAAAGTCGTGGTGAAGGGCAAGAGCCTGGACGTGCGCTACCGCAAGGGCTACCTCGCCATTCCCGATTCGCCGCCCTCGGACCATGAACGCGTGGAAGAGATCCGCGATGCCATCTGGAGCCCGCTCGAAGCCACCGGGATCTCGCTCACGGCGTCGGTGATCAAGGTGGATCAACCCAAAGCCGGCTCGCTCGAGTTCACCGTTGCGGTGGCGGCCGAAGACATTGGCCTCGTGCAAAAAGACGGCAAGTGGACGGGCTCGCTCGATATCGTTTTCGCGCAGCGCGGCGTCGACGGCCGCGATCTTGGCGCCACCACGAAATCGGTCGGCCTCAGTCTCGATGAGCCACACTACCAGACCCTGGTGAAAGAAGGCTTCACCATCACCAAGACCGTCGAGCCGGCCGCCGGCGTAGCGCAGGTGCGGGTGATTCTCTACGACCGCACCTCGGCGAAACTCGGATCGCTGTTGGTGCCCATCAAGCAGTGAGGACTCGTCATGTGGAGCAGGCTTTCCAAGCTGGAGGGCGGACCCCCAGGTCCGCGGCCGACGCCCCCGTCGGCCTGCTGGCGCTGATCCGACTGCGGGACGAGGGCGCCCCGCGCGGACCAGGGGGTCCGCCCTCCAACCCTAAGAATCATCTCCGCCGGCCGTTGCATCCCATAAGCGATGGCGTCTGCGCATCGCGTCGTGATTGTCGGTGGCGGCTTTGGCGGGTTGTACGCCGCCCGCCGGTTGGGGCGCACACCGGTCTCGCTAACCCTGATCGACCGGCGCAATTTCCACCTCTTCCAGCCTTTGCTCTACCAGGTGGCTACCGGCGCGCTGTCCCCCGGCGAAATCGCTTCGCCGCTCCGCGCCGTGCTGCACAAACAGCGCAACACCGAAGTCATCATGGGCGAAGTGCGCGACATCGACGTAGCCAACCGGCGCGTGATTCTGGCGGACGCCGAAGTGCCCTACGACGACCTCATCATTGCCACCGGCGCCACCCACCACTATTTCGGCAATGACCAATGGGAGCCGCTCGCGCCGGGCCTCAAGACCATCGAGGACGCCACCGCCATTCGCAGCCGGCTGCTGGCGGCCTTCGAGCACGCCGAGCGCGAACCGGACGCCGCCAGGCGCCGCGCCTGGCTGACTTTTGTGATCGCCGGCGCCGGGCCCACCGGTGTGGAACTGGCTGGCGCGCTGGGCGAGATCTCGAACGATACCCTGCGCCATGATTTCCGCCACATCAACCCGGCGGAAGCGCAGATCCTGCTGGTGGAAGGCGAATCGCGCGTGCTGCCGCTGTTCCCGCCGGATCTTTCCGCCAAGGCCGAGAAGCAACTGCTGGCACTGGGCGTGCGCTCGAAGACGAACGCCCGCGTCACGAACATCCAGGAAGGCAGCGTGACCCTGTTGTGCGGGGGGCTGTGCGGGGGCAGGGAAGAGCAGATCGCCACGCACACGGTGCTCTGGGCCGCGGGCGTGCGCGCATCGGGGCTGGGAAAAGTGTTGGCGGATCGCGCCGGCGCCCCGCTCGATCGCGCCGGCCGGGTCATCGTCTCGCCGGATCTCACCGTGCCGGGCCATCCCGAAATCCACGTCATCGGCGACCTAGCCTGCTTCACCCACCAGACCGGCAAGCCGCTCCCCGGCGTGGCGCCCGTGGCGATGCAGCAGGGGCGATACGTGGCCAACGCCCTCCGCTCCAAGCTCGCGGGCAAAACCTCACCGCCGTTCCACTATTTCAACAAAGGCAACCTGGCTACCATCGGCCGCAACAAAGCCGTCGCGGAATTCGGAAAGCTCCACGTGGCCGGCTTTGCCGCCTGGTTCCTGTGGGTCTTCGTGCACCTGATGTACCTGGTGGAATTTGAAAACCGCATGCTGGTCTTCGTCCAATGGGTCTACGACTATTTCACGCGCAACCGGGGCGCGCGCCTGATTACGAAGTAGTCGCGCGCCTCATGTTACCCTCAAACGTAAACCTACATTTGAGGCCTGATATGTCTTATCTTTCCATTCGCGATCTTGATCTGAAGGGCAAACGAGTCTTCATCCGGGTGGATTTCAATGTCCCGCTGCAAAAAAACGAGAAAGGCGACATGGAAATCACCAGCGACAAGCGCATCAAGGCGTCGCTGCCCACCATTCAATATGCTCTGGAGCATGGCGCCGGTGTCATCCTGGCGTCGCACCTGGGGCGTCCCAAGGGAAAACCGAATCCGGAAATGAGCTTGCAGCCGGTCGCGGCGCGGCTCCAGGAGCTGCTCGGCCGTCCGGTGAAGATGGCTGCGGATTGCATCGGTCCGGAAGTGGAAGCTCTAAAGCCCGCCCCCGGCGAGGTGCTGCTGCTCGAAAACCTGCGCTTCCACCCGGAAGAAGAGAAGAATGATCCGGAGTTCGCCAAAAAGCTGGCGGCGCTGTGCGACGTCTACGTCAACGACGCGTTCGGCTCCGCGCATCGCGCGCACGCCTCCACCGAAGGCATGATCCGGTTCGTTCCCAAGGCCGCCGCCGGTCTGCTGATGGAAGCCGAATTGAAGTACCTGGGCATGGCTACTACCAACCCGGCGCGCCCGTGCGTCGCGATCCTGGGCGGCGCGAAAGTTTCCGACAAGATCGAAGTCATCCGGAACCTGGGCAAGGTGGTCGACAAGCTGCTCATCGGCGGCGCGATGGCCTACACGTTCCTGAAGGCGCAGGGATTGCCCATCGGCAAATCGCTGGTGGAAGACGACAAGGTGGACCTGGCCAAGAGCCTGCTCGCCGAATTGGGAGCCAAGCTGATGCTGCCGGTGGACCACGTGGTGGTTTCGGAAATCGCGGCCGGCGCAGCCAACGAAGTGGTCGAGACCATCGCCGACGGGAAGATCGGAGTGGACATCGGCCCGAAGACCATCGACGCTTATTCCAAAGTCATCGCGACTGCCAAAACCGTGATCTGGAACGGCCCCATGGGCATCTTCGAGAAGCAGCCCTTTGACGCCGGCACGGTTGCGCTCGCCAAGGCCGTTGCCGCATCGGGAGCGGTTTCCATCGTCGGCGGCGGCGACTCCGAAAAAGCCATCAAAGCCGCCGGCGTCACCAGCAAGATCACGCACGTCTCTACGGGCGGGGGTGCGTCGCTGGAGTTCCTGGCGGGGATGGTTCTGCCGGGTGTGGCTGCGCTGAATCGTTAGGACGTCGCGCCGCGACGTTGCAGGAGCCGGACATTCAAGTGGATACGCCGAAGTAGGGCAACACCCACTTCATCAACGCGACGTAACCCGCCAAAACAAGGACCAGCAAGAGCCAATCGGGCATCTGTGTCTATAGATGCAGAAGAGGGACGATCGGTGACAGAAGATCCATTCAGCCAAGCCGCAGGCCTCGGCCCTCCGACCGCGCCCGGGCATACGCCAACTGCGCGGCCGCCACATCTTCCACCGCAATTCCCAAGGGCTTGTAAATGGTCACTTCCGCTTCGGAGGTCCGGCCTGCCGCCGCGCCGCTGACTACCGCCCCAATTTCCGCCGCCACGTGCTCCGGCCCGAAGTAGCCTTCCGCCATCGCCATCACTACGTCGCCCGATTCCCTCAACGCGGCTGCCCGGGAATCGGCGATCAGGCGTCCCCGCGCTACCAGCTTCGGGTCCATCTCGCGGTGCGTTGGCACGCAGGCGCCCACCGAGATCACGCAGGCCCCGTCCGCCACCCAGTCGTTCCACACCACCGGAGTTACCGACGCCGTGACGATCGCTATCACATCGGCGCCGCGCACCGCCTCCTCCGCGCTCGCCGCCATCCGCACCTCCGGATGCGCCGCAGCGAACCTTCGCAGATTCGCGTCCGTGGGACTCCAGCAGCGCACCTCTTCAAACTTCCGCACCAGCGCGAACGCCGCCAAATGGCTCCCCGCCTGCACGCCGCTGCCCACTAGTGCCAGCCTCTTCGCGCCGCCACGCGCCAGCGCCCGCAGCGCCACGGCTGAAGACGCCGCTGTCCGCACTTCCGTAATGTAGCGCCCGTCCATTACCGCGAGCAGTGCGCCGCTCAAAGCGTCCATCAGCACAATGGCCGCCTGGTGCGTCGGCAGGCCCTTGTGCGCATTCGGAGGAAACAGCGTCACCAGCTTGGCGCCCATCACCGGCCCCGCTTCGAGAACCGCCGGCATGGTCGCGAAGAACGTCCCCGGCAACCCCGCCTCGATCACCGTCCGCACCGGTTGCCGCACTTGCCCCGCCGAGAAAGCCGCCAGCGCCCCTTCCATGCACTCGATCAGCTCGCCCAGCGGCAACACCGCGCGGACATCCTCTTCGTTCAACCAGATCGCCATATCCCAACAAGTCTACTTTAGTGGGGCGGCCAATCCTGGCCGCAGCCGCCTTTAGGCGGCTCTCCTCCGCTGAATCACTGTCCATCTGTTCCTTGGACGCTGCACTAGCGCCCATGCCGAAGCCTAACGGCCTTTGATGCTAGAATCGTGGCGTGGCATCCTTCATTCAAAACCAGTTTGAACAGAACATCGTCACCACCTCGGTAGACCATGTGTTCAATTGGGCGCGGCTGTCTTCCATTTGGCCGCTCACGTTCGGCTTGGCTTGCTGCGCCATCGAGATGATCGCCGCCAGCACCTCGCGTTTCGATATCGCGCGTTTCGGCGCGGAGGTCTTCCGGCCCAGCCCGCGCCAATCCGACCTCATGATCGTGGCCGGCACCGTCACGCTCAAGATGGCGCCGGTTCTGAAACGCATCTGGGACCAGATGCCCGATCCCAAGTGGTGCATCTCCATGGGCGCCTGCTCCAGCGTCGGCGGACCGTTCAATACCTACGCCGTGCTTCAGGGCGTCGATAAAATCGTCCCCGTGGATGTCTACATCACCGGCTGCCCGCCGCGGCCCGAAAATCTCTTCTTCGGGTTGATGAAGCTGCAAGACAAAATCGACCAAATGACCACCCTGGTGAAACGGCCCACCGAAGTGCGTCTCGACGAAACCATGCTGGAGAACTTCAAACAGCAGATCCGCATCGCGCAGGTTCAGCACCCGGCGTAATCGTGTTCTATTGCGATTCGCGCCACATCTACCGATCCACCGAGCTGGACGCATTACCCTGGCTGATCCACGGCTTCGGCACGCGCCGCTCCGCCATTCCCGCGCTGTTTGAAAACCTGGCCACCCTCAAGCAGGTACATTCCGGCAGTTGCATCTCGGCCGATGGGCGCAGCGGCGTCTTGGGCCAGGGCGACGCGCTGCTCGAAGACGCGCCCGGCGCCGTCATCGCCGTGAAGACCGCCGATTGCGTGCCGATCCTTCTGGTGGATGAGCGCAATCGCGCCGTGGCCGCCGTGCATGCGGGTTGGCGGGGCACCGTGGCGCGCATCGCCCTACGCGCGGTTCAGGCCATGAGCCGGCGCTTCTCCACCGATCCGCGCGACCTGTATGCCGCCATCGGGCCAGCCATCGGCTGCTGCTGCTACGAAGTGGGGCCGGAGGTCGCCGCGCAGTTTGGCCTCGAGGGCCGCGCGCATATCGATCTCGTGGCCGGCAACCGCGCCCAACTGCTCGAATCCGGCGTAACGGCGGGTCGCATCTACGCGTCGAATTTCTGCACCATGTGCCGGCCCGAAGACTTTCATTCCTTCCGCCGCGACCGTGAATCCGCCGGCCGCCTGTATTCCTTCGCCGGCATTGCCGCGCGCTAAAGTAAAAGTGAGGCACACACATGTTCACGTGGATCTGTCCGCAATGCGGGCGCGAGGTTCCTCCGTCGTATAACGATTGCCCGGATTGCGCCGCGAAAACCGCGCCTGGAGCGCCGCCCGAACTGCTGGCCCCGCCACCGCAACCACGGATGGAGGCCGCCACGCCGCCGGCGTTCACGCCGCCGCCACCCGCCGCGTTCCCGCCTGAGCCGCCTCCGCCTCCGCCGCCGGCGTTCGAACCGGCGCACTCGCAGTCACCGTTATTCGCCGCCGCGCCGCCGCCCCCACCAGCGCAAAAGCAGCGCGCCGGCGCAATGCTGCCCACATGGGCGCTGGCCGCCCTGTTCGCCCTGGCATTCCTCGGCGTGGGTTTGGGCGTTTATGCCATCGCCACGCGCAACCGTGCTTCCAACCGGGAGGCGGCGGCGGCCACCAACGTGGATAGCCCGGCCGCCAAGCCCGGCGCCAAGGTGAATACGCTGCAGAAGTATGTCGAGGTTTCGGGAGTCCGCTTCAGCCAGGACAAGCAAGACAAGAAGGTCATCAACGTGAGCTTCGTGCTCATCAATCATTCCGACGTGGACGTGGATCGGCTCACCGGCAACGTCACGGTGTGGGGCCGCACACGGAATTCGGAAGAAGACGCCGTGGGCACTTTCGCCTTCATGACCAGCATCCCGGGGACGGCATCGAAGGAGCTCGTCCTGCCCTTCAACACCAAACTCAGATTCATTGAATTGCCCGACTGGCAAAACATCACCGTGGACGTGCAAATCACCGGGCCGGCAACTTATTGAGATTCTCGCGGGCCTCGGCAAGGTCCGGATTGATCTCGAGCGCCCGCTCGAAATCCAGTCGCGCGGCTTCCGTCTGACCGATCTCCGCCAGCGCCACACCGCGATTGTTGAGGTTGACGGCATTGCGCGGATCAAGCGCCAGCGCGCGCCCGAACTCCGTCAGAGCCGCGTCGGGTTGCCTTTCGTCCAGCAGCACCTTTCCGATTGCCGCGGGCACGTCCGGATCGTGAGGATCCAGTTCGCGCGCCTGGCTCAACAGATCGAGCGCTTCCGCCGCCCGCACGGCATGCGCCAATTGAACCTTGGGCCGCACCTTTTCCGGCGCGTGCCGCACCGCTTCGCGCCACAGCCGCTCGTCCGATAGCCACACCCAGGTTCGCGCGGCGCCCGCCGCCGTCAGCAGCAGCACCACACCCATCGCCGCCGCACGAGGTTTCACACGCTCGAGCAGAATGCCGGCCGCCGCGCAGAAGCCAATCATCGGCAGATACATCCGGTAATCGGCCGCCAGGTCTCGCGCCGGAACCAGCGCGCTCGCAATCATGAGAATCAAGCCGGCGAAAGCCCACCGCATGGCCGGGCTCTTCGCTCTCCAGCGCCACAGCGCCGCAGCCGCCAGCAGCAACAAGACCCACGCGGCCACTGCAAGCCAGGCCGCTGGCTCGCGCACGTCCGGGTCCACCGTGAAGCCCCAAGGCGCCACCAGCAGCCGCAGGTATCGCCACGCAAGCACGCCCTGTGCCAGCCAGTACCGCGCCGCGTGAACACCCGGAGCAGCGTGCAGCGTCCACTCGGGGTTAGCCAGTAAGGCCGCCGCTAGGAACAGTGGGGCAGGCGCTTTCGCCTGCCAACCTTTTTCTTCGCGGTTTCTCAACCAGCTCGCAAGTGCCGCCAGCAAGAGCGTCGCCGCCATCAAAACGCCCCTCGCCGAAACATAGTTCACCGCCTCGGCCTGCAGCGGATGTACCGCGAAGATTGCCGCCGCGATCAGGGCCGCACGCTCGCCTTCCAGCCGCCGCACGCACTCATACAGCAGCAGCACCGCTCCCAAATGCAATGCCAGATTGAGCGCGTGACACAGGAGCGCTCCACCGCCCGCCTGGTAGTTCAGCCAGAAGCTGATTGTGGTGAGCACCCCGGGTGCGAGCCATGCCCACCCCGGCTGCAAGAGCGGGCCGGAGAAAATGGCATAATCGTCAAAGTGAAAGCCCGAACCGAGCGAAGCGCCATACGCAACCAACGCAGCGGCCAGCAGAAGAAGACGCGCACGCATGTCCAACCACGAGCTTACGCGAATAGGCCCAAAACCGCAGCCGAACGCAGTGCCCGCCTGGCTGCCATTCTATCCGCCCTGGATGAAATGTATCCCGCGGCCACGTGTGCGCTCCATCACCACAACCCATGGGAGTTGCTGGTGGCAACCATCCTCTCGGCCCAGTGTACCGATAAGCGCGTCAACCAAGTCACCCCGGGGCTCTTCGCAAAATATCCCACCCCGGCCGATTTCGCCGCTGTCCGGCCCGAAGTGCTGGCACTG
This sequence comes from Bryobacterales bacterium, assembly GCA_003167255.1. GTDB lineage: Bacteria > Acidobacteriota > Terriglobia > Bryobacterales > Bryobacteraceae > PALSA-129. Next base: position 33,057 of record PMTR01000133.1, on the reverse strand, counting down.
GACATCCGCAGCACCGGCTTCTTCAACAACAAAGCGAAATCCATCGTCGGCGCCGCCAAGAAAGTGATCGCCGATTTCGGCGGTGGCGTGCCGCGCACCATGGAAGAAATGCTCTCGATCCCCGGCGCCGCGCGCAAGACCGCCAACGTGGTGCTCGGCACGGCCTATGGCATCGCTTCGGGCGTTGTGGTGGATACCCACGTACAACGCATTTCGCGCCGTCTGGACCTCACCAAACAGACCGACCCGGTGAAGATCGAGCAGGACCTCGTAAGCATCATCCCGCGCGACAAGTGGATTCTCTTTTCCCACCAGGTGATCCTGCACGGCCGCGCGCTATGCCAGGCGCGCAACCCCAAATGCGCCGAGTGTAAGCTGGATTCACTCTGCTACTCAAAAGACAAGACCGCCTAGCGATGAATGAAAAAGTGAGACGGCCGAACCCGTTGCCAAGTGCCCTGGCGCTCTTATGGAGATTCGTGCGCGAACACCTAAGTGTGAAGCGGGTACTGATAGCTGCCCTCCTGCTCCCATTGGGGCTGTACATCCTCGACGAAGCATTCCTGAACAATCCCATAATCGTCGATTCGTTCTACGTACCAAAACGTTTCGAAGACGCGGGATTCACGTCCGAAGCGATGAGCCGCCTGATCGCCGACGCACTCCTGGACCTGGAAGTGCAAGCAAACTCCATAATGGAGAAAGACAGCCTTGCGCTATCCTCCGATCCGTCTCCCGTTCCCGATATTAATGTGCCGGGAACAGGGCTGGGGATCCGGACACTGGTAGACGTAACCCAGCAGGTATGCAGGCGCGATCCCATGCATATTGGTGGAGCTATCGTCCTGCCCTTGACGAGCGGATCGGAGGCCGCAAACTCCGAGGTGAAGATCATTCTGCGCTTCGTACACGGTCGCGGCAGGTACTCGCTGGTGATCACGGGAGGGCCGGCAGAAGACCCACGCGGAGTCGCAACAAAAGCGGCGGAGGGCATTTTGCGTCAGATTAATCCCTACCTTCTAGGCTGCGACCGCCTGGAAGCGAAAAACTGGGCCGATGCGATCAAGATCGCGAACGAAATGATCGGCGGTCCGCCACAGGGCAGCCGGAATATTGCAAAGGCATACGTTCTGTGGGGCAATGCTCTGGAACATCAGGGAAAACATGCGGAGGCCATCCCATTCTTCGAGAAGGCGACCACCCTCGATCCAAAACTCGCGCTCGCGTATAGCAACTGGGGCAACGCGCTGTCGAATCAGGGAAAGAACGCGGAAGCCATCCCGTTCTACGAGAAAGCCGTCTGCCTCGATCCCAAATTCGCGCTCGCGCACAACAACCTGGGCTACGCGCTGTCGAGTCAGGGAAAGAATGCTGAGGCCATCTCGTTCTTCGAGAAGGCGACCACCCTATACGCGCTGGATGCTGTGTCACCGTACGTCAGCGCCGGAACATTCGCCAATGCTAAACCGCCCGTCGATCCAAACTTCGCGGTCGCGTACAACAACTGGGGCAACGCGCTGGTGCATCAGGGAAAGAATGCGGAGGCCGTCCCATTCTTCGAAAAGGCGACCATCCTCGATCCGGAATACGCGCTCGCATACAACAACTGGGGCTACGCGCTGGCGAGTCAGGGAAAGAATGCGGAGGCCATCCCATTCTATGAGAAGGCGACCAGCCTCGATCCAAAAAACGTACTCGCGTACAACAACTGGGGCAAGGCGCTCGACCTGCTTGGAAACCATAGCGAGGCAGAGGCAAAACGCCGGAAGGCGGCCGAAGTCGGCCAGTCGAAGTAAGTACGGATTCTTGTCCTCCGCCCTTGATTACACCCGTGAGCGCAAGGACCTGTTCCCCCTAGCCGGCGAGGGGAAATTTCCGTAGCCGCTGGAAAGCGGGTCCGCAGCCTGAATAGGCTGCCCCACATCTGGCGAAGACGCCGACCGACAACTAATACGATCCCTGCAAACGACCGTCGCTCGCATTTACTCTCTTTTTACAAACCAGCCTTAACCGGACCGCCCTCCCATACGTAAGTAGATGCAGGAGGACAGAGACATGAAATCCGGAAAGTGGGAACGGTCGCTCATGGCTGCGGCGCTGCTGGTATGCGCCGGAGTGGCCCTTGCGGCTGACAAAACGGCCGCCGGCGCGCCCGCCACCGATAACGATCTTGCCGCCAAAGTTCGGCATGAGATCCTGATGTACCCCCGGTACACCATCTGGGACGATGTTACTTTCCGCGTTGCCGACGGCACCGTCGAGCTGACCGGTGCAGTAAGTCAGCCCTATAAGAAATCGGACATCGAAAAAATAGTCCGCAACCTGCCGGGGGTCACCGGCATCAAAGACGGCATCGAAGTGCTGCCGTTATCCCCCCAGGACGACCGGTTGCGTGCGCTCGTAGCGCGCGCCATCTACGGCAACGCCAATTTCACGCGGTACGCCATGCAACCGCTGCCGCCTATCCACATCATTGTCGAGAACGGCCACGTGCGGCTTGAAGGCATGGTGGCCAACAAATTCGACAAAGATCTCGCCGGGCTGCGAGCCGGTAGCGCCGGGATGAGCTTCGGCCCCATCGTCAACAACCTCCAGGTAGAGCAACCGCCCGCCAAAAAGACTTAACCCGCCAGACTCCTTCCACTCTGGGCGGCCGGGGCAACACCCGGCCGCCCACGTCTTTTTTGTCCCGTTGCTACAATCCCAACTGGAATGCAATTCTTCTTGGGCGTGGATGGCGGGCAATCCGGGACAACCGCATTGATCGGTGATGAGCACGGCCGCATCATCGGCCGCGGCGAAGGCGGACCTTGCAACCATGCCTCTGCCGCCGAGGGCCGCGCCAGGCTCGAGCGGGCCGTCGCGGAGATCCTCGGAACCGCTTGCCGCGAGGCTGGCCTGGACGCTGCCACCGTGACCTTCCGCGCGGCCTGCTTCGGCATGAGCGGCGGGCCCGACGACAAAGAGGCCATCCTCGCCGGGGTGTTGCGCACCGGCCGGCTGCTCGTGACGCACGACGCCGCCACGGCGCTCGCTGGAGCCACCTCCACGGGGCAGGGAATCGTCGTAATCGCCGGCACCGGATCCATCGCCTTCGGCCGCAACGCCGCCGGGCGTACGGCGCGCGCGGGCGGTTGGGGCTACGTTTTCGGAGACGAGGCCGGCGCATTCGATATCGCCCGCCAGGCCACCCGCGCCGCGCTCCGCATGGAAGAAGGCTGGGGCCCTCCGACCGGGTTGCGCCAGGCGCTGCTCGACGCCACGGGCGCGCGGAGCGCCAATCAGACGTTGCACGATTTCTACAGTCCTGCGTGGCCGCGTTCGCGCGTCGCCACCCTCGCTCCGCTGGTAGACGCCGCCGCAGTCAACGGTGACGCCGTGGCGCTACAAATCCTCGATCGCGCCGCCCAGGATCTGGCCTTGCTGGCCGCCGCCGTGCGCGGCCAGCTCTGGCAGGCTGGCGATGCCGTCGAGGTTGCCTATGTTGGCGGTGTCTTTCAAAGCGGCCGTTTGCTGGAGCGTTTTCGGATGTTGGCGGAATTCGAGGAAGGGAACCACTGTCACCCGCCCAACCACGGCCCCGCCGAGGGAGCGCTCCTGGGGGCCTACCGCAGCGAGGGCCTGAACCCGGAGCTGACATCGCCGCAGGGCCGCGAAACATGACTCGAACGATCATTAGGCGGCTGTCTACTGGCGGGGGTGGATGGTTGTGAGATAGGCTTGCCACTCGCGCTGTAGTTGGTCCCATCGCTGTTGCTGGATCTCGGCGATGTGGAGGAGGTTTTCTATTTGATCGTCGTGGGCTGTGATGGATGCGGCGAGGGCGCCCGTCACCTGGGTTAGTTTCTCGAGGTTGGTTTCGATGCGGTCGAGTCTTGCGTTGGTGGGCATGGGCGCGGGCGCCTCCTTGTCTTGAGTTTATCTCAGTGGCCTAAATTCTTGGGTGATAGCTCGGCCATAACAGGAGAGACGCGGTGGCGTTCGTTTTTCGCTTGCCTTCCGATAACGAATATTATGTTAACTTATTGCCAGATCCCAGCCCACCAAACAAAAAAATGGCCCGGCCACCCGCTGAATGGGGGCCGGGCCCAAGGGAAGAAACTGACTGCTTTCCACGAACGAAACCGATTACCGCCGGCGACCGCCTCCACCGCCCCGGCTGCCGCTGCTGGAGCTCGGGTGGCCACCGCCGCCGCCGCCACTCGAAGCCGGTGCGGAACGCGGCGCGCTATAGCTGGGACTCGATTGCTGTTGCCGCGGAGCGCTGTAGCTCGGACTCGATTGCCGCGGAGCGCTGGAGCCCGGCGTCTGCGTCTGCCTCTGGTCAGTCCGATTGGTCTGGCTTGGCGGATTGTACGGCTGCCGTGACGGCGTGCTCGACCCGGGCGTACCGAAAGAGTTCCAGCCGTTGGTCCGCTGGTTCTGGTTCGTCGCCGGACGCTGAGCCGCCGGTTGGCTCGAACCCGGCTCGCCGAACCGCCGGATGCCTTCGGTGCGCGCCGCGGGCGTCTGGTTGCCGCCCGGCGTTTGTGCCGGACGCGAAGTCTGGGCTGCGCCGCTCACACCAGGGTCGCCAAACCGGCGGAATCCCGATTGAGTCTGAGCTGCGCCCACAGAGCGGCTGGCAGTTCCCTGCCCGGCCGACCCGCCGGTTTGCGCCGGAGTCTGCTGTCCGCGCGAGAAGAAATGCATGTTGTCGCTCGTGTGCGCAACGTTGGCCGCCTGCCGGTCCGAGAACTGGCGGCTGGCCGCGCTGGGCCCCACCGGCATCTGCCCGCGAATCGACCCCGCCACGCCCACCTGCGCTCCCGATAGGCGCTGGATGCTGCCGAACCGCCCGCTGCGGAAGTCCTCCGCGCTGACGGCCGCAATGCCATTGGCCACACGCGCATTTCTATAAAGGTTTGAAACACTTACGCCGGTAACATTAATGCCTCGGTTGAAGCTTCCAACGCCGTTGAGGCCGCGGCCCCACCAGGGACGGAAGGCTTCGAAGGGAGCCAGCGGCACCCATCCGATATTCCCGTACCCAAATCCGACGCCAAAGCCCACTCCGCGGCCGAATCCGAAAAACCCAACCAGCGCCGGCGACCAATAATGGCGCATGCCGAACGCGCCGGGGTACCAGCACCAGCCGTAGCCCGCATCCAGGAACCAGCGGCCGTAGTGATACGGCGCCCAGCCCCAGGAGTCGGAGCTCACCCACACCCATCCATACCAGTCTTCCCAAACCCAGCGGCCATAGCGATAAGGCGACCAACCGGCGGCCACCACCGTGGGATGCCAGACGTTGCCATACGGCGCCACATTGGCCCAGGTGCCGGAATTATCCAAATCTTCCGTGCCATAGACGCCCTGAGGAACATATTGAGCGCTGGTCGATTGCAGCAAACCGCGATCGCGGGTGTCATTCCAGCGGTCCCACTCGTCGTATGAGAGGGCGGTCACCATCTGGAATTCCGGGTCGGAAGCGCTGCCGCGGGCCATCATGGTCTGTCCGTTATAAACCCATTGCGAACCGCGGGGCGTGAAGACTTCCACGTCGCCGGCCCGCGCTGTAACCTCGGTTTCACCGGCTTCGTTGACGCTGATCCGGTAACTGCCCTCGCGCGACGGCCGCACCGAAACGCTGGACGTATCCAGTTCGGCGTTGGACGTGGAGGCATGCAAAATACGGTAGGTGACCGTGCCTTTCGCGATTTCCAGATGATAAATGCCGGACTCCAGTTGAGCCAGCCGCACTTCGGCGTTGCCGCCGATGCGCAGCACATTGGAAGAATCGAACTCCACTTCCGATCGGGAATTGGCGCCGGTCGCGATGCGATCGTCGGTCAGCAGGGGAGCGTTGATCACGCCCGCCACCCACTCTCCGGAATCGCCTCGCCGCACCGAGACGTCCCCATTGATCAAACTGATGCGGGCTACGCCGCGCTTCAAATCGTCGGGATCCTGGGCGCGCGCCGGCATCGCCGCACCGGCCATCCAAACCACTGCGCCCGTCAAAACCAAGAACCGGATATCGAATATGCGTTTCATGGCAAAGCCTCGTCGACTACGCCGCTCTTATGGCACGGCGCGTGCCAAATCGGAACTCTTTTGGAATGAATGGATTCTCTGAGGTTACCGGCCTGCTGAGGTGGCCGAAAACCACCACCCCTGGCTGTGTTCCATCATAGCTCTAGCGAGTCACTACGATGCCACCATCCCGATATAGCACAATGAGTTGCCCATTACCGGCGAGCCCGGCGGCGGATTCCGGCAGCACATAATAGTCGGCGGCGGCATCGGATAACTGCCAGCTCGCCAGACGAAACCGCGACCGATAGAAGCTCAGCACCGGAGCCACCGCGGCGCTCGTCCCCACGCGAATTGGCTTCGTTCCGCACTCCCGGCGTAGCGCTTCGACCGCCGCGCGAACGCCGTTCACCTCGGCCGAACTCAGTTCCGGCGGCACCGATGGCGCGTGCCGAGCCAGGCTTAACGGCAGTACCAGGATCATAAAGGACGTGACCAAGGCCGGAATCAGGAAGCCTTCCACTGCCCGATCCCAGCGGAAATTGCGCCACACGATGATCGCTGCCAGAATCGCGGCCGGGATGGCGAACGCCAGGTGGGAAGCCACCGCCAGGCCCAAGCAGACACCGGCCCAAGTGAGCCTCTTCGGGGTGGCATCAAGCGCCCAGGCCGCAAACGCCAGTGCCAAACCAAAGCCGTTTGCGGTGGAGAAACATTGCCATGCCAGGGGCGCGAGGGCCAGCGGCAGGACCAGTAAAGGATGAGCTTGCTGAAAAAAGCCAAAACGTGGCTGGCCACCGATGAACGCCGATGAACGCGGATTGAAAAGAACTGGTCTATCGGCGTTGATCGGCGTTGATCGGCGGCTTAAGATGTTCTTTTCGGACTCTATCAGCAGCCTCACGGAACGGCGGGACAGCCGCCAGATAGCCCAAAGATACAATCCACCGGCGAGCACCGCCGGCAGCCGGATGGAAAACTCGGAAACGCGGAACAGCCCGACGCTCCTCTTTTCCAGCAAGGTATAGAGAACGTCCGGGTTGCGGCTGGGCTGGTGGAGAGTCTCGATCATCGGCGGCCGCACGAACCGGTCATACGCCAAGGCTTCCGCCGGAGTAATCGGCCGGACCGCGGCCAGCCAGGCTTCGCCCATGAACACGGCCACCATCGCCGCCAGCGCGATCCGAGCCGCGCGCGTCAGCCAGCGGTTCTCGATAGGTGAGCGAACTTCCGAAGTCATGTACTTAGTCAATCTGGTAGAAAGTGGTTCCATTTGCCTGTGCCAACTGCCTGATGCCCCAAGACTTCGGATCTCTCCTCATCTCCGCTGCCAGACCGTCGGAGTCGTTGATCCACAAATAGCGAATCCCCAGCGCCTTCACTTCCTGCGTGGCGTGCCGCTCCAACAGTTGGCTTACCTGTTCGCCGAGCGAAGATTCGTACCCTACAATGATGTCGCGGTCGAAATAAGCCGCGGGCCGTCCGGCAAAGGAGAAGATTCGTTCCCCGCTCGGGACAGCCTGTTCGATGGCCGGCTTCAGGCCATAGTCGCCAATATGGGCCGCGATATAATGGGATTCCGGTTCGAGGCGCAGCGCGGCGCGCACCGGCAGGCCGCGGATGCGCCACGCGTTCGGATCGCAATACACACTGAGGACACTCGGCCAGGAAATCACAGCGTGGAATACCGTCAGCACCGGCAGCACACCCCAGGAATTCGCGAGCGCCAGCCCCATCGCCAGGGCCAGGAATGGAATCGACGGGATGAGGAAGCGGACCTCGGTATTGAATAAGGCCGGGATCGCGAACACCGCGCCGGCCAGCAACAGGCGGCGGCCTTGAGGTTGTCGCAGGGCCAGCAGCGAAATCGGCGCCAAGAGGAACATGGGGCCAAGGAAGCCAGGAACAAGACCACCAATTACTGTGAGTTGTAGTGGAATATCAAAGTATGACTTCACCTTGGGATAGTGTGCCAGCCCCGCAAGGTAACTGTTCTCCATCGCGTCTGTCCAGTGCGGGTTCGGAAACCAATGATTCAGAAACGGGGCGGCCGGATTGCCCAGCCAGAGCCAGTTGCGTAAAACCCATGGGGTGATGAGGATAGCGGCCCCTAGCAAAAGTACAGGCACCCGCCGCGCTGCCCGCCGCCACCAGACGAACACCGTCGCGAAGGGTAACACGACCACGGCCGTATACTTCAGCGCATAGCAAAATCCAACCATTAAGCCAATAAAAAACAATAAATTAGTACATTTTACCTCATCCCATACTTGAAGCAAGTAAAATACTGCAAAAAGCAAGGTTGCAACGCTAACATCGTTATACGCCGAAGATCCCGCGATCCCCACAACCGGGGAGGCGTAAACAAGGACAGCCGCAAAAGCAGCCGCGCGCGGCAAGCCGAATCGGCGGCCATAACAAACCATCAGGAGCGGCAGTACAGCCTGGAAAGCCACCTCGACCAGCGCCGCGGCGGAGTGTCTTCCGAAGCTGAAGGCAACCAGAAACAACATCTCCATCCCTTGCGAGAGCGAGGCGTAGATGCTGTGGAAGTCCCAGGCGAATCCGGCGTTACGCGCGTACCGGGCGACGTTGCCCAAGTGATAACCGCTGCCATCCGGGCTGACTTCCGGCGCCAGGCCATTAATAAAGTAACAGACGAAGAATGCCAGAAAGACCGCACCGAACAGGGCGCGCCACACTGCCGGCATCTGAGGAAGGGCCGCGCGCTCCGGCTGTTTCCGCGCCTGCCAGATGGCGCAGCCGATGGCCGCCGCTCCCAGGAAGGCGAATGCAATCGGGCGCGCCTGATGTACCACACATAGGAAGAACACACCCAGACTCAGGCACGCCGACCCGGAGACGAAGGCGAATAGCGCAGCTTCGGTCCGGTGAAACTGCAGCCGCAAGCACCCCAGAAGCAAGAAACCGAGGGCCATCGCGACCGCGACCGTGAAGCCAGCGCCGAATATCGCGGTTACCGGGGTGGGTGCCATGTACTATACTGCTTACTACTGTAACGGATGAATGGGCTTCTGGAAGACCTACGCTACGGCCTGAGGGCGTTGGCCAAGAATCGCGGCTTCACGGCCGTTGCGGTGTTCTCTCTGGCTTTGGGCATCGGTGCAAACACCACGGTTTTCACCCTGGTTCACGCCGTCCTGATGCGGCCTTTGCCCGTCGCCGACCCCGCCCGCCTGGTGGAAGTCTACACCCTGGACGCGCGCAATCCCGGCAACTGGGGCTGCTCCTTTCCTAATTATCAGGAGTATCGCAGCCACAACCAGGCCTTCTCTTCCCTGATGCTGTACACCGGCGCGGGCCTCAACCTCACCGGTGGCGCGGAGCCTCGGCTGGTAATGGGGCAGATCGCCACGGCGAATTATTTTTCCACCTTGGGTGTGACTCCCGTGGTGGGCCGCAGCTTCTTGCCGGAGGAAGATTCGAGCCCCGGCGCCTACCCGGTGGCGGTCGTCAGTTACCGGTTCTGGCAGCGCGAGTACGCGGGCGACCCCAACGTCACTTCGCGCACCGTGGGGTTAAACGGCCGGTCCTATTCCATCGTGGGCGTGGCGCCCAGAGGCTTCGAAGGCATCGACACCCTGACGGCTACCGAGATCTGGGTGCCGTTCATGATGTACCCGCAGGTGTACCCGGCGCCAGGCCTGGTAAATCAGCGGAGAGCCCTTTTGTTCTCGATGGTCGGGAGGCTGAAGCCGGGAATTGGCATGGCGCAGGCCGAAGGCGATCTGGCTAGCATCGCCCAGGACTTAGCGCAGCGCTTTCCGAAAGACAACCAGGGCCGCCGCGTTTCCCTCACATCGGTGACCGACGCAGCCATCCCACCCTCGAATCGGCACCAGATCACCGACGCCAGCCTGCTGCTGCTGATCGTGTCCGGCATAGTGGCCGTCATCGCGTGCGGAAACGTGGCCAGCCTCCTGTTGTCGCGGGCGGCCGCGCGAAGCAAGGAGATCACGGTGCGGCTGGCGCTGGGCGCAAGCCGTCTCAGATTGATCCGCCAACTGCTGACGGAGAGCCTTTTGCTGGCGCTGGCGGGCGGCGCCGCGGGCCTGCTGCTGGCGGTATGGGGGCGAGACGCGCTGTGGTCGCTGAGGCCGCCCATGTTCCGTTTCGCGGCGGTCGATCTGGCGTTGGATCGTACGGTGCTGGCATACACGCTGGCGGTGTCGGTGTTGACGGGCATACTGTTCGGGCTGGTGCCGGCGTTGCGCGCCACCCGCAGCGACCTCGCGAGCGATCTCAAAGAACGAACCGGCAAGGTGGTTTCTCCGGGCGGTCCGTGGAGCGCCCGCTCGCTGCTGGTGATGGGCCAAGTGGCCTTCTCACTGGTGGCGCTGGTGGGGGCCGGACTGTTCGTGCGCAGCCTGCGCAATGCCGGTCGCTTCGAGCCCGGCTTCGATGCCGCGCACCTGGGGATCGTCGTCTTCAACGTAGCCGACCAGGGCTATAACGAAGCGCGCGGCCGCGATTTCGAGCAGCGCGCATTGGAACGCGTGGCCGCCGTGCCCGGCGTCGTCAGCGCTACCCTGGCGAAAGACTGGCCCTTCCACGTTTCGCTTTCCCGCACCATGGAGCTGGATGGGCAGGAGGCCGGCGCTGGCCGCATCATTCTGGCCGGCTTCACCTGGCCGGGGTACTTCCAGAGCGTCGGGACTTCCCTGCTCCGCGGCCGCGATTTCAGCCTCCAGGACGGACCCACCGGTCCGAACGTAGTGATTGTCAATGAAGCCGCCGCCAATTTCTACTGGCCGGACGAAGATCCCGTCGGCAAGCGCGTGCGGTTCTTCGGCGACAGCCAGCCGGCCGAAGTGGTTGGCGTGGCGGCCAACGCCAACTACCAGTCGCTGGGCGAAAAGGCGCAACCTTTTGTGTACCTCTCGATGGTGCAACACTACTTCCCCACCGCGGTGGTCTACTTCCGGACGGCAGGCGATCCCGACGCCGTCCTGGGCACGGTGCGCCGACAGGTGCAGAGCCTCGACCGGAATCTGTTGCTGCAATCCGAGTCCATCCACTCCACCATCCAGCAATCGGTGTGGGCGCAGCGGCTCTCCGCGGCGTTATTGAGTCTGTTCGGCATACTGGCGCTGGTGCTGGCCAGCATCGGCATCTATGGCGTGGTGTCGTATTCGGTGACCCAACGCGTGCGCGAGTTCGGCATCCGCATGGCCCTGGGAGCGACGGCCATGGATGTGCAACTGATGCTAATTCGGGAAGCCATCCGGCTGGTGGCGATCGGGGTATTGGTAGGGACAGCCATCGCGATGGTGGCATCGAGGGCTGTGAAGAGCATGTTATTCACGGCTGGTCCGGGCGATGCCATCATATTTGTGCTGGTGCCGGCCATCCTGACGCTGGTAGCGTTGCTAGCCTGCTGGTTCCCAGCCAGACGGGCAACCCGCATCGAGCCCTCGACGGCGCTGAGGGACCAGTAGCGAGGTGCACTGCGGGCGGCACAAGTACGCTCTGGCGACTACACGGCCAAGTGGAAGGCGGATCCCCAGACGCAAGCGCGTTTCTCGTTCCTAATCGGGCAAGCTTCCCAGATGGGGACTTCGGGCCAGCGTCGCCACTTTCCGAGATGCCGGGTTCACCGTCTTGGTCCGGGCGCACGACAGAATCGGCCTACGCTTGGCGGCGCGGTCCCTTCTCGCATCCGTTAGCCAAGAGTCTGCCGCGGCGCTTCCATATCGATCGTCTCTCCCGCTTGATCTGGACCATGCCGGTGACCCGCGGCAGCGGGAGCGGCCGGCTGCGCCAGAAAAGTACTCCGCCCGCAACGGCTGAAAGCGCCACTGCCGCTAACGCAATATTCGCACTCCGCTGGGCTTCCGCTGGTATCCAAGTTCCGTCGAGCTTAATCACACGTAGCGTTCCTGTAGATCGAGCCGGTCATTTTTGTTGTCGTAAGAGATTTCGATGTTCGCAAGCGAGATGGATTTCGAACCGCCGCCATTGAACTCCACCGTCACATAGGAATCCTTGCATTCCAGCACCTTAACCGTAGAGCTTCCAGCAACAGGGCCAATCAGCATGACGGCCCGCCCCGTATTCATCTGGCTCAGCGTGACCATCTTTCCGACCCAAGGCAGTATCTCTTTGCGCTTCAATTGAGCAGGCGATTCGGGAGGAGCCGCTGCCGGTTCGCCGGTATCCGATATAGCCGCCGCCTTCAACCGCGCCATGATCCATTGCTGAATCTGCGGCCCCTTAAGCTTCTGTTTCACGCCATCCAGACGAACAATCGCCTTGTCTCCACTCGTGAAATACATCGTGGTCGGGTCCCCGCGAGGCACGGCCAGTTCCACCACGAAGAGGTCGCTGATAACGCTCGTTCCGTCCGAGACTTCATGAAAAGTGAGCTTTAGGCTGACAATGTCGAGGTGGGGCTGGATATAGTTCAGCTTGCTCGTCACTGCCTTGCGCACATCATCGCGTTCCACGCCTGAAAGCTTTACTCCAACCACGGTCCTGTCAGGATCGCGGATGCCCCAGAAAATCCGTCCCCCCTCACTGTTAAGAAACGCAACAGCATATTCCTCGGCATTGTCCTTAATGGCGCTGGCCGGGTCGGAGGACATGACTTCTTTGAACTCGAACCGCCTGTCCTCGTCAAATGGCACTACTTTTCCCAGCACGAATCTTGGGGTTATCGGCTCCGGCACAAAGTCCTCGGGGATAAACTGCGTATTCAACGCGCGCGCGACTTCGGTAGCTATGGCGCGGTCGATTTGCCCAATAAACTTTCCAAGCCTGCCCTTATCGACGGTGGTTATCTGATCCAGGAGAATCACAGAATCCCTGCCGTTGAGTTGGAAGGGGACGCCGGATTCGCCAGCCTTTGCTGTGTTGGATGTAATTGGTGCAATCGATACGATCCGTTTCTTTTGGTTGGCGCCGTCCGGCGAAACCACGAGGCACGGTCGCGTACCCCTCATTTCGGAGCCGAAGGCCGGGTCCAGATTCAGCCAGAACAGGTCAAACCTGCGGATGGCACGTTCTTCCATATATGTTTACTCCCGCCTCACATCCTTCGCCTTCTTATCCTCCCTCGGCGCCACGAACCGGCCATGCCGAAGGTGCGCGTCCTCCGTCCACTCAACGAATTCGAATTGGGCCACCGTCAAAAGTCCTTATATTCCCCGGGCGCCACCGGAAAGTTTATGTGGCCGACTGTCTATCGCGGGCGGGGCTGAACAGCATGAGATCCTCCCGCCCAGAATCCTCGGCATCCACCAATAGGGACGAGACGTAGAAATCGCGGATTGCTTTTTTCCTCGAGTCGTCGAGACCATTCCAGAAGCCGGGCGCGATGACAAAATTCTCACATGAGTTCAAGACCCGTGCTGATAGCATCCGGAGCCGCTGGGCGCCGGATGCCGCTCGAAACGGCTCAAGAATTGGGCGAATGTACCGACCATGGTCGTTTAAGTATGAGAAGACCGCCGTCGCGCCGTTCTCACACGCGTATACGTTGAGCGCAACGCGCGCAACATCGTCCCCCACGATGACGTCGTCGAGCGAGAATAGTGAGCTCACTGCAAGTGTTGGAAGCCAGGCATGTTCGAAAAAATGAAGGTGCTCGATTAAGCCATACTCCCTCGCAGAATACGCCGCATCATACTCTCGCTTATACTCGTATGTATCGAATGCTCTCATGATATGTTCAATAGCCAACATTCCTTCCGGTGTGGGCACATCGCCCTTCACTAGGCCGAGGTCGACCTTCTCTTGAAACGCGAGCTGAATCTTGACCGCGACCGTCAGGACCGCGTGGAGCTCTCGGAGCACAGACCGGTAGGCCAGCAAGAACAAATGTTCTTCGCTGCAAAGATCAATCCCGCCGTTGTCAATCGGAGCGAAGATGGCCTGATCATGTTTGCTGCACAACCCGGTAAATGTGGTGGCCCGATGCCGCCCCACTGATTCGAACACGACATCAGGCCCGCCGCTACGTTGCGCTTTCAGCCTCGGCATCACGACGTGTCCGTCACGGCAGAGCCTGTCCAGGACGTTCGCATTCTGGATCGAGTGGGCGCGGATTGCCGACCCAGAACATGCCTCAGACGGTTCGAGGCACCGCTCGAAAGACAGTTTCTGAAGCTCAAAAACACGTTGCTTTAGTTTGAGTTTTGGCGGCACCACCGTTCCTTCATCGTACACCGCAAGCGGCGCAGCGGGGTTACGCTACGCTCCACAAACGGCGTTGTGGGAGATTACTCCCCGGAAGTCGGTATCGCGCCCCGGATCGCGCATGATCCGTTCCCGATCCAAGTACGACGTCTGACAGGATACAATCGTGAGACGCTCATGTCCCTCACTCCTGGAACTCGACTGGGGCCGTATGAGATCCTCGCGATTATCGGCGCCGGTGGCATGGGCGAGGTGTATCGTGCGCGCGACGGGCGGCTGAAACGCGAGGTAGCCGTGAAGATTCTTCCGCTGGCGGCCGCTACGGACTCTTCCCGACGCCAGCGGTTCGAATTCGAGGCGCGCACAGTAGCTGCCCTGAATCATCCCAACATCGTCGCCATCTACGACGTGGGCGCGGAAGACGGTGTGTCGTATATCGTGAGTGAGCTGATTGAGGGCCAACATCTCCGTGGAAGCTCCCTCGGATTACGGAAGAGCCTCGATTGCGCCGTCCAGATCGCCAACGGGATTGCTGCCGCCCACGCCGCGGGAATCGTCCACCGGGACTTGAAGCCCGAGAACATTATGTTGACCCGGGACGGGCGCGTCAAAATCCTGGACTTCGGGTTGGCCAGGCTGAACGCCCCGCCAACGGCTGACGCAGTCACCGAGACGCTGACGGTTCAAACCGAACCGGGCCTAGTGATGGGCACGGTGGGCTATATGTCGCCGGAGCAGGTTCGCGGCAAGGAAGCCGATCCTCGTTCCGACATCTTCAGCTATGGCGTAATCCTGTACGAGATGTTAAGCGGCCACCGTGCCTTTCATGGCGACACCGCCGTGGAAACGATGACCGCGATACTCAAGCAGGAACCGCCCGATCTCCCGGACTCGGTGCCTTCAGGTGTGCGGCAGATCGTTCACCACTGCCTGGAGAAAGATCCCGATAACCGGTTTCAATCGGCGCGCGACCTGTCGTTCGCGCTGGCGGCGATGTCGCCAGGGACGAGCCAGAGCGGCACTGCCCCGAAGTTGCCCGGAACGTGGCGCTGGCGTCGCTGGACGCTGGCGGCCGCTGGGGCGGTTTCGTTGATTGTGCTGACTATTGCCGTTTACCGATTCGTGGCGCCGCCGCCCGGTCTCACCAACTGGACTGGAGCGCTTTTGGGCGGACCGGAAATCGCGTTTAGACCACGCCCCTCGCCGGACGGCCATCTGGTGGCATTCTTCGCCGTGGATGCAGGCTACACGCAGGTGGGCGTCATGACACCCGAAACCGGCAACTGGTCGATGCTCACCCATAGCCGGCAGCATGGAAACGTCACCAATGTCGCGTGGGCGCCGGACGGCTCCTCCATATATTACGACCGCATACAGGCCGTGCCGGACGGGATCTACAGCGTGCCCGTGCTTGGCGGCGACGAGCGGCTCGTGTTCCCGCGGGCGTTCCGGCCGGAGACGCTCCCGGACGGGAGTTTACTGGCGGTGAAGCTGAATTCCGCGCGTGAGTGGCAACTCTTCCACTTTTGGCCCGCAACCGGGCGGGTACAGGATCTGCCCGTCGCAGGGGTGGATCCCCAGGATAGTCTCGCCAATCCTCGCGTATTCCCGGACGGCAAGGAAGCCTTGATCGATGGAGCGCCGCTGGGGCGGGAAGCCGGAGGCATGAGAGTACTGGTGGTGGATCTGGCCACCGGCGCCACGCGGCCGCTTGCGCCCGGTTCTCCGAGAGGCACCGGCGCGCCCGATTTCGCGGTGAGCCGCGATGGGAAATCCGCATTGGTTACTTTGGAGCTTGGAGGGTTTACGCGGGTGCTTGCCATCCCCACCCACGGACACGGGCCGGCTCAAACGCTGTTTACCGCAACGCATGAAGTCTGGGGCTTGGATAGCGCCCCCGATGGAAGCTTGTATTCCTGCGTAACGGACCTCCCGGCGGAACTGGTGAGCCGACCGCTGGATGGCGATCAGACGGAAACGTGGGCCCGGTTTCCGGAGGTCTCGGATCCCGATTTGCTTGCCGTCCTGCCGGATGGGCGCGTGGTCCTGACAGTCCTCTATTCGGATCGGCCGCGCCTGATGGTAGTGGAGCCGGGGAAGAAGCCGGTTGCCCTGGTCGCGACCACGGAGGAAAATTCGACCCCAATCACGGTCGCCGGTCCTCGCGAGATCGCGTTCCTGATTGGTCCTGTACCGCGAGCCACGGTGGCGTTCGCGGACGTGGAAACCGGGCGCATTACGCGCCGCATCGCTCCAGGCAAGGGTGAAATCGTCTCGCTGGCCGCCTCCCCGGACGGCGGCACGCTGTATTTCGCAACGGGGGGCACCATATGGTCGATTCCTTCCGCGGGTG
Source organism: Bryobacterales bacterium (assembly GCA_003167255.1). Taxonomy (GTDB): domain Bacteria; phylum Acidobacteriota; class Terriglobia; order Bryobacterales; family Bryobacteraceae; genus PALSA-129. The sequence goes on along the minus strand of PMTR01000133.1, from coordinate 16,532 downwards.
GTCAAGCGCGGAAGATTCGAGCCGGCGATCGCGTTGTGGCTGACCCCTCCGGCCGGGCGCTGCTCGTCAGTGCCCTGGAAAGCCCGAATCCGCGGCTCTTTAGAGTTCCTCTGGACGGGTCGCCGGAGACGGAAATCCCCGCCGATGCATCGCACGCGCCAAGGTATTCGCACCTCTCGCCCAGTAGCTGGAATGCGGACGGCCGCCTCCTGGTTTCCCTTCACGAGACGTGGTTCGCAGCGCCGGCCGTGATGGATACCCGGAACGGCCGTGTGCAGCCCCTGCCATTCGACAAAACGAGCGATTACGCCTCCATGGCCTGGCTGCCGAACGGACGCATGATCGCCCTGCGCATCGGCATGCGCTCCACGTTATGGCGATTCGCACCGGCGCACGAATAAGCCGGCGGGAGAAGCTGACTGCGCCGGCGAGAGGTGGCCGGCCCACGACGTCGTCATGGGCGTGCTTCGCGTTTCTTTCACCCGTACTCCGACCCTCTGGTCGTTCGGCCGCCAAGCGCAGATGCTGGCCTCGTTCCAACCAATCAGGGACCTTGGCATTCCACTTCGTGACAAATTCTGCTGACAGCGTCGGCGGATTGCGGGCGGTTCGCCGGCCACTCTTACAGTGGCTTCGAGCCGGATTACTCCCTACAAGTCGGCTTCACGACTGTAATGGGCCGAATCGTGGCCAGTTGACGTAAAACGCCCAACACGCGGATCCGGTCTCCCTGACTCGGGGCTGACGATATCACAGTTAACGCCGCTCGGAAAGAGACACTGCCCTCGCCAACAGTCCCTTCCGCGGGACCATCATTTTAAGTTTTTCGGCCCTCGCCGTGACAAAGGCGCATCCTTTGGCGTCTCAAGATATGGAGGAACATCATGCGCTTCGCCAGCCAATTCCTGCCTGTCGCAGTCCTCTCCCTACTGGCCGCGCCATCGTCCGTCTTCCCGCAAGACATACCGGACATCGCGGAAGCGAGGTCGATCTTGCGCGAAGCCAGCGCTCTCGTGCCTGAGATCGAAGAGACTCAGCGAGGCAGTCTCGCCTGCAACATTTCCGGCCCGCAGGCCAAGTCCGGCGATCTGGCCGGCGCTCTCGCGACCCTCCAATATCTCCCCAAGGGATCGAGCCGCGACTCGGCGCTTTACTGCTCTGCATGGGCGCTCACCGCTCAGGGAAATTGGCGCATGGCCATACAGAACATCGAGGATCTTTCCGAGAATAAGCTTAATTCTCTGGCCTACCTTGCCGTAGCAGTCCAACTCGCCGAAAAACGCGACTACGAAAATGCTGTTGCCGTCGCCAGGTTGATCCGTGGGGAACCTGACCAATCCAGATTTGCGGCCGACGCGCTGATGCAAATCTACGCGAAGCAATTCAAAGCCGGCGATGCTCGTGGCGCTTCGCGCACCTTGGACGAAGCCCTCGATATTGTCGAAAACGTCGAGCAGCATCCCAATCCACCAGGCTCCGACATTGCCAGCCGGTACGAGAACCTGATCCAACTCGCCGTCGCGGGAGGTGCAAAGGCGGCCTCCCCGATCCTCGAACGCCTCTACGGGATGGCGGCAGCGCTCGAAGTGGAGCCTACCCAAAAGCAACAGTTCCTCAGCCACTTGGCTCCTTCGCAGGCGCTGTTAGGCGATTTCGTCAGCGCCCTTCGCTCGGCAAATCAGCTTCCTCCGGGAGAGCAGCGGGACAAGGCATTGCTGAGCATCGCGGACGCCCAGGCCAGGCAGGGCGATCTTGCTGGAGCACGCCTTTTGGCAAGCGAGGTTTCCCCGAAGGGCTGGAACAATCCGGCCCTCCAGGAGTTTGGGCTTTCACTCGCTGCTTCCGGTGACTATCTGGGTGCGCTCTCGACCATCGAAAAAGTGCAGGAGAGCGAAGCGCGGGCGGAGTCTCTCGGGCAATTGGCCCTCGCCGAAGCTGGCAAGTCGCGGTACTGGGCGATGTTCGCCGCGCAGCTTTCGTTGGAAGCCGCTGAAACAACCGCCGACTCAAGTTCTTTCGCCCTCCAACTGGTCGCCGTAACCCGGGGCATTCTCGGCGACTTCGGAGGCTCTCTTCAAATCATCAACCAGTTGACCAGTCGAGCCAGACAATGGCCGCTCTGGAACCTGACGGAACAATTGGTTGAAGCCGGAAGGAAGAACGAGGCTCTCGCCCTTGCGTATTCCCAAGAAGCCGCTTTCCCGCGCGCTTATGCTCTACTGGGAACCGCCGCAGAAATGTTGGAACAAATCGAAGCCGCACGCAAGAAGAGCGATGCCCGCTAATGCTGCGCCGGGACCTTTCCCTCGCTCTACGCGGTCGGCTCTTGCCCGCGAGAGCGCTGCCTATAACACCACCTAACGCGCACGGTGATTCGAGCGACACCCGCGCCAGAGGCCGCGTTCATTCCGCGGGTTTGCGTCCATGTGGAACCCATGAATCGATTATCACGTGCCGGAAGTTCACCCATACTTACCGAATCGCTCGCGCAATGATCGCTCGCTCAGAATTTCGTGTAATGATACGTCGGAAACGTCGCCGGCACCACCGGCGGCATAATCACCGGATGATTCCGCCCTGCATGCAGAATGGTGTCGTTGGTCCTGGTGAAGTCGAACCCCGCAATCGGATTCGCCGTAAGCAAAAAATCGCTCGGCTGCCCGCTGGTGCCGAACCCGGGGTTCGCCGTCACCGTCCCGGCGATGTCTTCGCCCACAGACGCCGGCAGCCCGTTGGGCGGCGTCCCGCCCTGCCATTGCGCAAAGCTCAGGAAGGTCCACGCCGTTGGAGCCCCCGCGCCGGCGCACGTGCTGTCGTCGGATGGCGCGCGCGTGGCGACGTGAAATGCTTTGCCGTATGACGCAAACCGTCCATCCGTCCGCCAATACAGGTTTCCCTGGAAATTCTGAAACTGGTTGTAGTTCAACCCGCATGACCACGGGCAGCCCTGCATCACATAGAACCCCGCGCTATCGTCCAGGTCAAAATAAAAAATGTTGTTGGTCAGGTTCACTCGCAGCGACGCGCCGGTGCAGCCGGAGGTGGCCCACGGCAGGTTCTCCTCGAACATGGCCACGCGCCCATAGGCCAGAATATTGTTGTTGAACGTGTTGGCCGGCTGCCCCGTTCCCGGCCCTGTGCTCATAAACGCCGTGTGCGCCGACATGTGGAACACCACGTTGTTTTCCACATCCACGCCCGCCGAGAGATTATCCAGGTAGATGCCCTCGCCGCCGTATGCCGAGCCCGCGATCCGCGCGCCGTTGATGGTGTCGATGATTGACGAATCGGTGGTGTCGTGCACCAGGTTGTTCAGAATCGCGTTCCCCGTTCCGGCGCCCTGCGGCCCGCCCGTGTTGTAGTACAGCGTGCCTCCGTCCGACGTCAGCCCCTGCATGATGTTCCATATGTGGTTGTACTGGCTGACCACGTTTTGGCCGTTCGCGGTATACGGCGAGCAATTCCCGGAGCACACCGAAAGCCCCGCGTGGTATCCGTCGTTGATCTCGTTGTGCAGATAAGCGATGTCGTGGCCGCTGCCCTGCGCAATGCCTTCTCCCGCCGGCACCACCCGCCCATAGCCCTGCACAATATTGTTCTGAATCGTGACGCTCTGCACCACGTTCGCCGTTTTATCGGAGGCCAACGGGCTGTGCCCGATTCGAATCCCGCTGTCGCCGATATCGTAAAAAGCCGAATTCTCAATCATGTCGCCCGTTGCCGGCGCACCCGAGTTTCCCGACGCCGAAGCGACCAGGATGCCCGAAGCCGACGTGTGCCGCACCGTGATCCCGTCGAAGGTCACGTCCTGGCAGCTTTCGCAATCGATGGCTTCGGGCAGCGTGGTTTCGTCGTTCGTGTCGTTGCTGAATCCGGCCGCCGGCGGCACAAAATCGTCCACCTCGAAGGTGATTCCGCGAAACGTCGCGTTGCTCAGATTCACCGCCGTGAGCAGACTGCCTCCGGTCGAGCTGGCCGCCTGTGCCTGCGCGATCACCACCGTATCCGTGTTCGGATTCTCGCCGCTGTTGGCCAGGTAATTGAGCGTCCAGGGGCTGGTCGAGCGATCCAGAAACCACAGGCCGGTGAGCCCCGCAGTGCGCGCTGTGTCAAACGCATCCCTGGTGTTCTCCACGATATACCGGTGCCCCGCCACCGGCCCAAACGAGTTATACGTGTTGGCAACTCCATTCGAGCTCCCGCCTTGCGTCTTACCCGTGAAGTACAAAATGTGGTTTACCGTATCGACGCAGCTCACCCGCATGATCTCCACCGTCCACGCCTCGAACAGGGTCGCTTCCACGTCGCCCACCGGGTAGCCGTTCGTAGCGCCACCGCACGGGCTGCCGCTGGGATTCAGGTTCGCCCACGCGGCGATCGGGTCGCTCGGATTGTAGGCAAACCGGTCCAGGCACTTCGAGCCTTGGGTTGCGCTGCCCGTGGCGCTCGGACATCCCGCGTTGGCGCCGGTGGGCGCAATCTCCGTGGCGATCCTCAAAAAGCTCCCGAGATCGCACTGCGAAGCCGCCACCGCCTGGTTGGTTGTCGTGTCGTAACAAGAACCGCCATTCATGTAGAAGCCCGTGCCCGAAGCCGATTCCAACCGGGACCGCAGCCGCCGCGCGCCGTTATAAAACAGGTACTCGAACGGCCGGGTGGCGGCCGGCAACTGCACCTGCCACAGGCTGCCGGATGAGGGGCTCCACGTCAGTCCCAGCCCGCCGGCGCCCACCGGCACCCCGCCACTCAGAACAGGCGTCTCGCCGGGATAGTTCTCCCAGGTCACCGCCGCAGCCGGGCTGCCGGAATCGCTGGCTGCAAATTCGAGGCCGCCGGAGGTAGTCGAACTGAGCGGAAGATAGTAAGTGCCTCCGTGCAACATCACCGTGAAGGCCCGGCCGGGGTTCGATTTGATCGCGCTGCGCATCGCCAGTTGCGCCTTGGCCACCGACGCAAACGGTCCATCGGACCCGTTCGCATTCGGCACCGGCTGCGTTCCGCTCCACGCGTCGCTGCCCACCGCCGAAACATAGTAATCGGCGCCGCTGGTATTGATCGTCACGGTGTTCGACGTCTGGCCGTCCACCGTGAGCGCGATATTCAGCAACCCCTGATTAGCGAGCGTATTGGGCAGAGAGATATTCACCTGGTCCAAACCCGCATAGGACGGCTGCGCCCCCGCATAGGTCACCGGCACCGTCACGCCGCCCGCCGTGCACGTCACGCCTGAAGCGCTATGCCCGCGTATCCCCGTGCCATACAACTCGAGCACCGTCTGATTCAAATTCACCGGCAACCCCGTGCACGCTACCGGCCCCGGCCCGCACGAAAAAATCAGCGCAGCATTCTGCCCTTGGACGGCCACCGCCGCCGCCACTCCCTGTCCGCTGGCATCGGCGGAAAACAGGCCGGGCGCCACCGTGGTGATGGTCACGCTGGCGCTCGATACCGTTCCATCGCCGCTGGTAACGGTCACGGTAGCGCCGCCGGTCGCCGTCCCGGCGGGAATCAGGAACGCGATCTGCTGCGGATACGCATAGAAGACGGTCGCCGCACGGGTTGTCCCCGTGCTGTCCTCGACCGTCACGGTGGTGCCCGCGCCGGAGTTTACCGCCAGGTCTGGACCGAACGCCGTGGCGATGGCTCCTGGCGCGAGCGAATTGGAATAACTGGCGGCATTGACCGCCGCCAGATTGGCGGCCGGCGCCGTCCAACCTACAGCCAGCAGCCAGAGTGCAGCGCAAAGGGGTGTGAACACGCCAAAATCCTCTTTGTTTAATCAAACCACGAAATCGTGAAAAGGTTGCGTGATCGGGCGCGGCGCATGTTTCATGGCACACAAAGCCGTATCCGAGGGACTTCCGGCCCGCCCGAGGTCGAGCCTGGATCAGGAAGGCGTTTCTGCGTCTCGATATCGTTCAACTTGTGTCGAGCCTGGCAGTTCGAATTCCTGTGCAAGTTCGCCCGCGAGGGGAACCTTTGCCATCGCCCCAGGTTAACACTCCGGCTGGACGTGCCAGGTTACTTTGACTACACGCGCCTATCCCTCAGCGTGCCGCGGCTTTGTAGCACATGGCCGCACCGCCCGCACCGCGAAGACCTTCGTCGGTGACCGTGTCCGCATCGTGGCCAAAGCCGCGAAGATCCGTCACTATTGAGGCTCGCGAAATACGGTTACACCCGGCGGGTCTTGGTGGGGCAGGATGGTATCCTGCGCGCCGGTTGGCAACCGGCGCCGGGCGGTCATTGGCAAACGTCGGCAGGTGGGTTACCAATCCGCCGCGGGTTACCAACCTGCCCCATCCAATCGGAGCCGCGACCGTAAGGGAGCATTAGTTCTATGGGCAACGCCAGCAACGCTCCCTTACGGTCGCGGCTCCGATTGGGGCTTCCTTCTCCTCCACTCTCCAGAAAGTCACCTGCAAGCTATTGATTCCATTTGCAGCCACTCAAGTGACTTTCTGGCTCTATGGACCCGGCGGGCCGCCTGGTCTGGGCTTCTATGTCGTGCGTCCACTCGAATGACGGTTGCGGATTCTGTCGCTGTTGCCGGGTGCAAGCGATTTTCCCCCATGCAATACATCGCCGGGTCCGGCCGCAAGTTCAGCTCCCGACAGACTAGAATCTAATTTGGTCCTGGTTCAGAACGTCTCCAAGCTGTACCGCCTCTATCGCCGCCCGGCCGACCGGTTGCGAGAGATGCTACCCCGCGCGCGCCAGCGCCACACCGAGTTTTGGGCGTTGCGCGACATCAGCTTTCACCTGGAGAAAGGCGAGATGCTCGGCCTGGTGGGCCCGAACGGCTGCGGCAAGAGCACGCTGCTTCAGATTGTCAGCGGAATTTTGCAGCCCACCACCGGACGCGTGGTCACGCGCGGACGCATCGCGGCGCTGCTCGAACTGGGCGCCGGCTTCAATCCCGAATTCAGCGGCCGCGAAAACGTCTATCTCAATGGCGAAATCCTCGGCCTCAGCCGCGCCGAGATCGACAAAGCCATGGCGTCCATCGAAGCCTTCGCCGAGATCGGCGCATTCATCGACCGCCCGGTCAAGGAATACTCGAGCGGCATGTACGTGCGGCTGGCATTTTCCACCGCCATCCACGTAGACCCCGAAATCCTCATCGTGGATGAGGCCCTGGCCGTGGGCGACGCTGTCTTCGCCAACCGCTGCGTGCGCAAGTTCCAGGAGCTGCGCGAGCGCAAAATCACCGTTCTCTTCGTCTCTCACGACCTCGGCCTGGTGAAGCAACTCTCCGACCGCGCCATCCTCCTGTTGGGCGGCCGTATTGCCGCCGAGGGCACGCCCAGCGACGTCATCAACCGTTATATCGGCTTAGTGCTCGAAAAACAGGAGCCCCAGGATAAAAAAGGAGACCGCGTCCGTTCCAGTTTCCGCCACGGCGATGGGTCGAGCGAGATCCTGGACGTCCGCCTGCTCAACGCGCGCGGCGCCGCCGTGGCCTCCGTGGCCAGCGGCGAGCCCATCACCGTGCGCGTGCGCTCGCGCTTCCGCCGCGCCATGTCGGACCCCATGGTGGGCATTCTCATCCGCACCCGCATCGGCATGGACGTGTATGGCACCAACACCCGCCTCGAGCAGGCCGAGCTGGGCAATTTCCAGGAGGGCGACGAGCTCGAAGTGGATTTCGCCATCGAGTGCTGGCTGACGCCGCAGCAGTACACTCTCACTGTGGCCACGCAGAATCCCGATGGCTCGAGCCACGACTGGCTCGACGACGCCATCGCCTTTGAAGTAGTGGATACGCGCGTCGCGGCCGGCGTGGCGAACCTCAGGGCGAAAGTGGAATGGCGCGTCTCACGGTAAAGGTCCACCCGCGCGCCCGGCGCACCGCGCTCGCGGGCCGTCTGGGTGATGCCTGGAAGCTGGCGCTCGCGGCGCCCCCGGTGGACGGCAAAGCCAACCAAGAATGCCTGCGCTTCTTCGCGGAGTTAGCCGGCGTGCCGAAATCGCGAGTGCGAATCGTCACTGGCACCACCAGCCGCATGAAAGTGGTGGAAGTCGAAGGCATGGCCCAGGAGGACTTGGAGAAGCTACTGACCCAGGCCGCGCCAAATCCCGCATAAATCCCAATCCTCAACTTTCTACATTCTGTTCAAGTCAGAGTGGGACATCGGTGTTTGTCCCTGTCAAGCAGCCGTGCTGTAGGGAGGCATGACAGACCACGAAGGCCATGGTCGGTCCCACGGCTCTTGACAATTCCGATATTTCCAGTATTATCGAAATATGAGCCGCGCCCCCGACGTCGCCCGCTATGCCGACATGTTTGGCGCCCTCGGCACCGAACCCCGCCTACGGATCATCCGCCTCCTGCTGGCCGCTCATCCCGACGGCCTCAACGCCGGCGACATCCAGACCGAGCTCGAGATTCCCAACTCCACCCTCTCGCATCACCTCGACAAGCTGAAGAACGAAGACCTGATCCAGATGGCGCGCGAAGGAACTTTTCTCCGCTACACCGCCAACACCGGCGCTCTCCAGGAACTTTTGAGTTTTTTATACGAAGAATGCTGCACCCGTTCCAAAGCCATCCAGCCCAAGAAGCTGGTGCAAGTTTGCAAATAGGAGTCCTCATAATGGAAATCAAAGAAGTCGTCAAGGAACGTTACGGACAGGCCGCTTTACGCGTGACCACCGGCGGAAGTTCCTGCTGCGGGGCCGCCCCAGCCGGCCTGAATTGTTGCGACCCCATCACCAGCAATCTCTACGACGCCGAACAAAAAGGCCAGCTCCCCGAGACCGCCGTGCTGGCCTCTCTCGGCTGCGGCAACCCCACGGCGCTCGCCGAATTGAAGCCCGGCGAAACCGTACTCGATCTCGGAAGCGGCGGCGGCATCGACGTCCTGCTCTCCGCGCGGCGCGTCGCACCCGGCGGCAAAGCCTATGGCCTCGACATGACCGACGAAATGCTGGCCCTGGCCAACCAGAACAAACAGAAGTCCGGCGTGGACAACGTCGAGTTCCTCAAAGGCGAGATCGAAAACATTCCGCTGCCCGCCAACTCGGTCGACGTTATCATTTCCAATTGCGTCATCAACCTCTCCGCCGACAAGGACCGCGTGCTGGCCGAAGCCTTCCGCGTTCTCAAACCCGGTGGCCGCCTGGCTGTCTCCGACGTCGTCACCAAAGGCGAGATGCTGCCCGAAATCCGCCGCAGCGTCCTGCTGTGGGTCGGCTGCATTTCCGGCGCGCTCGAAGAAAACGAATATCTGGCCAAGCTGGCAGCCGCAGGATTCGAACAGATCTCCCTTGAACCAACCCGCGTCTACCGCATTGAGGACGCCCACGAGTTCCTCTCCCAATCGGGAATCGACGTGGATGCGATAGCCCCGGAAGTCGACGGCAAATTCATGAGCGCTTTCATCCGCGCCGTGAAACCCGCCGCCAAATCCTGCTGCGGTCCAACCTGCTGCGCGTAACGGAGATCGCATGAGCCGCGCCGCCGCATCCACTCCGCCCCCGCAGGCCCGGCCGCGGTTGGCCTTCTTCGAACGTTATTTGCCCCTCTGGGTGGCCCTTTGCATGGCCGTCGGAGTGATGTTCGGTAAGGCGCTGCCGGCCGCCGTCCAGAGCCTGCGCGGCTTCGAGTTTGCGCGCGGCAGTCAAATCAACGTGCCCATCGCCGTCCTGATCTGGCTGATGATCACTCCCATGATGATGAAGGTGGATTTCGGCGCCATCCGCAACGTGGGCCGGAAGCCCGCCGGCCTGCTGGTCACGCTGTTCGTGAATTGGGTGGTCAAACCATTCTCCATGGCTCTGCTGGCCTGGTTCTTCTTCCGGCTGGTCTTCGCGCACTTCATCGGCCGTGCCGAGGCCGATCAGTACATCGCCGGCTGCATCATCCTGGCCGCCGCGCCCTGCACCGCCATGGTCTTCGTCTGGAGCCACCTCACTAACGGCGACCCCGCCTATACGCTCATCCAGGTCTCGGTCAACGATCTCATCATGCTGGTGGCCTTCGTGCCGCTGGTGCAGTTCCTGGTGACCGGGGCATCTTCGCTCACCGTGCCCTTCCGGGTCCTGCTGTACTCCGTCATTGTGTTCATCGTCATCCCGCTGGCCGCGGGCGCCCTGCTTCGTGCGTGGCTCATCCGCGGCCGCGGAAAGCAATGGTTCGAACAGCGCCTGCTGCCCCGTTTTGCGCCCGTCACCATCACCGCGCTGCTCGCCACCCTGGTCTTCATCTTCGCTTTCCAGGCCGACAACATCACCAGCCGCTTCTTCCACGTGTTGCTGATTGCCGTCCCCATCACGCTGCAGGTCTACTTCAACGCCTCTCTGGCCTACGGATTGATGAGGCTCTTCAAGGTGGAGTATTCCGTGGCGGCGCCCGGAGCCCTCATCGGCGCCAGCAATTTCTTTGAGCTCGCCGTGGCCACCGCCATCGCTCTGTTCGGTCCGGACTCGGGCGCCGCTCTGGCGACGGTGGTGGGCGTCCTGGTGGAAGTGCCCGTCATGCTCTCCGTGTGCGCGGCTTGCAATCGCACCCGGCATTGGTTTGTATATCCATCGCCGGGAGAGGCCCGCCCATGAAACCGCGCGTTCTCATTCTCTGCACCGGCAATTCCGCCCGCTCCCAGATGGCCGAAGGCCTGCTGCGCCACGAAGGAGGCGACCGCTTCGAAGTGTTCTCCGCGGGAACGAAGCCCTCTCACGTGCGCCCTGAAGCCATCGCCGTGATGGCCGAAATCGGCCTCGATATCTCCGGCCACCGCTCCAAATCCGTGGACGAATTCGTGGGGCAAGACCTCGATTTCGTGATCACCGTCTGCGACAACGCCAAGGAGACCTGCCCGGTCTTTCCCGGCGCCGTCAAGCGCCTGCATTGGCCCTTTGAAGACCCCGCAGCGGTGGAAGGCTCCGAGGAAGTCCGCAAGGCCGCCTTCCGCCGCATCCGCGATCGCATCCACGGCCGCATCATGGTCTTCCTGGATGGAAACGAAAGCGCCTAGACCTACTCAATTCCTTCGAACGCTGCGAAGATTTTGTGGCTCCCGTGGCGCACGCACTCGTGCGTTCCGCGTCGACACTCGTGTCGACGCATGGCGTTATCTCGTCATTGGTTGCGGCTCCGCTGCTTTGTATTACACCTCTTCAAATTCTTCGCAGCGCGCGACGATTCTGCCGTAACCCTAGCCCCGGAGGGGCATCAGATCGTAGCCCAGTGCGTGAGCACTGGGAACGGCGTGAAAGACAGGCGAGCCCCGGAACGGGGCGCAAGAACTGGAGCCGCGTGCTTCTTTCGCCCCGTGCCGGGGCTGGCAAATTTGCTATACGGACCCAGGGCTCGCGCGCTGGGCTATTCTCTTGCGCCCTCCGGGCTTCGCAAACATTTTATTGGTTGCGGCTATGCCGCTTTGCGGGGCAGCCAATCCTGGCTGCCGCCGGCGAAGTGCGGCTTGACCGTCACGCTCTTCGTGCTTGCCCTGCTGAACAACTTCCCCATGACCGCCGACTTCTCCGCCTGGTACTCCGGCATCTCGCTCGCCATTACCCTCTTCATCCTGGCCATCGCCGCGTTCGCCTTCCACTCCGCCCTCGGCGGCCGCAAGCTGTTCCGGGAAGGCTTCCTCGAAAGCTGACCCCGGTTCCCCAGTGCTAAACTGACATTTGCTTCCGCTTGTCTCCCGCGCCGGCGACTGGTTTCTGCGCTCCGGCATTCAAGAACCCACCGGCGGCGTCGCCCGCTATTACCGCGCCGATCTGGAATGCAACCACCGCGTCTCCAGCGAAATTACCGGCTATGCCGCCAGCACGTTGGTCTACCTCCACTCGCTCACCGGAGACCAGCGCTACCTCGACCGCGCCCTGGCCGCCGGCCGCTTCCTAGCCGGCGCCGCCTGGGACGCGGCCTCCTGCGTGCTCCCCTTTGAGCTCGACCCTCCCGCCTCTACCTACTTCTTCGATTGCGGAATCGCGGTGCGCGGCTTGCTCTCCGTCTGGCGGGCCACCGGCGCCGCCGAATTCCTGGCCGTTGCCGCAATGCTGGGCGACTCCATGTCTCGCGATTTCGCCGCCGGGCCCGCCGACTTCCACCCCATCCTCTCGCTCCCCGAAAAGCGGGCGCTTCCGCGCGATCCAGCGCGATGGTCGCAATCGCCCGGCTGCTACCAGTTGAAATCGGCCATGGCCTGGTGGGATCTCGCCGAAGCCACCGGCGACCTCGCCTTCCGCCAGCCCTACGAAGCTTTGCTCCCGGCCGCCATGCTGGACGCCCGCGGCTTCCTTCCCGGCCATACGGTCCGCGCCAAGGTGATGGACCGCCTCCACGCTTACCTCTATTTCCTGGAAGGTCTGTTGCCTCGCGCCGCCGACCCGGCCTGCGCCACCGTCATCCGCGAAGGCATCGCCCGTGCGGCCGGATACCTGCGCGAAATCGCCTCCGAGTTTGAACGCTCCGACGTCTACGCCCAATTGTTGCGCCTGCGCATGTACGCAGCCGAAATCGCACCCCTCGACCATGCCGCCGCGCACGAAGAGGCCGAGCGCCTGGCCGCGTTCCAGGCCGCTTCCGCCGATCCGCGCGTCGATGGCGGCTTCTATTTCGGATGCGCCGCCGGCGTCTTCCTGCCCTATATCAACCCCGTCTCCACCGCCTTCGCCCTGCAGGCCCTGGCCCTCTGGGACGGCGCCGACGCCTACCGGCACCTGCTCATCTGATCGCACTGGCGCCAGACGCCGGCTGGAAAGCCTGCTCCACGAGGAAATGTAATAGTTATCGCAACGGGTATCCGTGGATCAAGCGAAAGGTGCGCTTCCAACGGGTCTTGGTGAAGAAGTGCGCCACTACGTCGACAATGTGATCGAAACCGATGTTGCCATTGGTGAGTTCCGAAGTGGGGGCGTCGTACGACCAGTAGATGATGAGGGGCGTGCCGACAATATTCTCGCGCGGCACGAAACCCCAGTAGCGGCTGTCGGCGGAATCGTCGCGATTGTCGCCCATGGCGAAAAGGAAACCCGGCGGGACCACCAGCTCGCCGTCCACCACGTGGTTCTCCAGCATGTCGAGGGCCTGCGCGGGCAACTGCAGGTTGGGGGCGGCCGGAAAGTTGTCGCGATAGGAATCCACATAGCTGGTTGAGTGGACCACGTAAGGCTCGTTCACCGGATGGCCGTTGAGCCACACTTGCTTGTTGACGAGCTTGATGCGGTCGCCGGGGAGCCCGATGGCGCGCTTGACGTAATCGTCCTGGATGTGGAGCGGGTAACGGAACACGATAATGTCGCCGCGGCGCACATTGCGATACGGCAGCACCTTTCCGGCGGCTGGTCCATAGGGGGCATAGGTCAGCTTATCGACCAGCACATGGTCGCCGATCAGCAGCGTGCCCACCATGGAAGCGCTGGGAATCACGAAGGCCTGCACCAGACTGGTGGTGGCGAACAGCAGCAGGACGATGGTGACGGTCCATTCGGCGACGAACCCGCGGTGCACCTCGCGGGAAACCTCTTTGTAGCGGCCCCAGAGGCCGCGCAAACCGCTCGTTTCTATTTCTTCCACAGCAGCCATTGTAGCGGATGATTGCCGGGAATGACGCGGCCAGTGGTCCTCTTATAAGATCTTTCTCACCGCCGAGACGCGGAGACGCTGAGAAAACAGAGAAATTATCGAGGTCTTGTTTTTCCAAGCCTTCTCCGCGTCTCAGCGTCTGCGGTGAATCCTCTGATACAATCGCCAACAGAGAGGGGGACGCGTGTCTAGATCGACGTTGGAATTGCCGCGCACACTGGGGCTGCTGCGCAAGAGTTCCTTTTCCGAGGCCAAGCTGGGGAGCCGCACCGTCAAAGACGAACTGCGGCAGAATCTCATCTGCAAGATCCAACGCGGCGAAAGCCTGTTTCCCGGCATCCTGGGGTATGAGGACACGGTGGTGCCGCAGGTGGTGAACGCGGTGCTCTCGCGGCATCATTTCATCCTGCTGGGCCTGCGCGGCCAAGCCAAGACGCGGCTGATCCGCTTGCTGACGACGCTGCTCGACGAAGCTACGCCGTATCTGGAAGGCTGCGAGATCCACGATAATCCCTACCGGCCGATTTGCCGGCGCTGCCGCGACCTGGTGGCGGAGGCCGGCGCCGACGCACCCATCGCGTGGCTGGACCGCGAGCACCGCTACGTGGAAAAGCTGGCCACGCCGGACGTGACGATCGCCGACATGATCGGCGACATCGACCCCATCAAAGCGGCGCGCCGCGGGCAGGACATCTCCGACGAGCTGACCGTGCACTACGGGCTGCTGCCGCGGGCCAACCGCGGGATTTTCGCCATCAACGAATTGCCGGACCTGGCAGGAAAGATTCAGGTGGGGCTGTTCAACATCATGCAAGAGGGCGACGTGCAGATCAAAGGCTACCCGGTGCGCCTGCCGCTCGACCTGATGCTGGTGTTCACCGCGAACCCGGAAGACTATACGGCGCGCGGCAAGATCATCACGCCGCTCAAAGACCGCATCGGGAGCGAGATCCGTACGCACTATCCGGCGGAGCTCGAACAGGGCATCGCCATCAACAGGAGGCCTGGGTGGAGCGGCCCTCGCCGGTGGAAGTGCGCATTCCGGATTACTTCAAGCAGGTGGTGGAGCAACTGGCGTTCCTGGCGCGAGAGGACAAGCGTATCGACAAGCGTTCGGGGGTGTCGCAACGCTTGCCGATTTCGGCGCTGGAAAACGCGGTGTCGAACGCCGAGCGGCGCGCCCTCAAGACCAAAGAAGACACGGCCGTGCCGCGCATCGTGGATTTGTACTCGGCGCTGCCCTCCATCACGGGCAAGCTGGAACTGGAATACGAGGGCGAGCTGAAGGGCGGCGAAGCGGTGGCGCGGGAATTGATCCGGCTGGCCGTGGGCCGCATCTTCAACCGGTATTTCGAGGGCGCGAACCTGGGGCAGGTGGTGCAATGGTTCGATCTGGGCGGCTCGCTGAAGCTCGACGAGACGGTGAATTCGGCCGGCATGGTGCGGCAACTCGGCGGCATCCAGGGGCTGATGGAGAAGACCAAGGCGCTGGGCCTGACCGCCAACGAGCCGGACGCCGTGCGCGCCGCCGCCGCCGAGTTTATTCTGGAAGGCCTGCACGCTCACCGGCGCATCAGCCGCAACGAGGAGCGGGGCTTTGGCGCCGAAGAGAAAAAGCGCGAGGGGCCACGAGAGGAAGCGAAACCGGAGCGGCCGAATTTCCGAAGGCAGTATAACTAAGAAGTCAGAATACAGAAGTCAGAAGTCAGAAGACAGAATGCGACTATGAAGTGGATTCGCTATTCGAAGTATGCGGGGGAGGACTTGGGGATCGACGCGGAGCAATTGCTCCAGGCGCTTTCCGATTTCCTGCTGGGGAGCGGCTTCGAAGCGCAATTCAATCCTTACGGCGACTGGAACGACCGTAACCTGGAAGACCTCAAGAAGGCCATCCAACAGGCTCTGGAACAGGGCAAGCTCTTCGAAGAAGAGATGCTCGAACAGATGATGGAGCAGCTCCGCCAGATGAGCCCGGAGCAGCTCGACCAGCTTCTGGACCGCCTGGTACAGAAGATGATCGACGAGGGGCAGATCACGGTTGAGGAGCAGGGCGAGCCACAGGCCGGCGGGGGCGGAGTGGGCGACAGCCGGGAGAGCAAAGCGCGCTTTGAGGTGACCGATAAATCGCTCGACTTCCTGGGCTTCAAGACGCTGAAAGACCTGCTGGGATCGCTCGGCCGGTCGAGCTTCGGCCGGCACGATACGCGCGACCTGGCGACTGGCATCGAGGCCAACGGTTCCTCGCGGCAGTACGAATTCGGCGACACCTTAAACCTGGACATCAGCGAGACGCTGTTTTCGGCCATCCGGCGCGAAGGCGCGCAGGTGCCGCTGAACCTGGAGTACGCCGACCTGCACGTACACCAGTGCGAGTATCAGAGCTCCTGCGCCACGGTCCTGATGCTGGACTGCAGCCACAGCATGATTCTGTATGGCGAGGACCGGTTCACGCCGGCGAAAAAAGTCGCCATGGCTTTGGCCCACCTGATCCGCACGCAGTATCCCGGCGACAGCCTGCGCTGTGTGCTGTTCCACGACACGGCGGAGGAACTGGCCATCAGCCAACTGGCGCGCGTGCAAGTGGGGCCATACTACACGAATACGCGCGACGGGTTGATCCTCGCGCAGAAGCTGCTGGCGCAGGAGCGCAAGGACATGCGGCAGATCGTCATGATCACCGACGGCAAACCGAGCTGCCTGACGCTCCCAGACGGCCGCTTGTACAAGAACGCGTTCGGCCTGGACCCGCTGGTGATCAGCCGCACTCTGGAGGAAGTGAGCCGCTGCAAGAAGCAGGGCATCCTGATCAATACCTTCATGCTGGCCAGCGACTACGGGCTGGTGAATTTCGTGCAGAAGGTGACCGAGATGTGCCGCGGCAAGGCCTATTTCACGACGCCGTACACGCTGGGCCAGTACCTGCTGATGGATTATATGAACCGCAAAACGCGGACGGTACACTAAGCACGAAAACGCCGGCTGAAGCCGGCTGCGG
>PMTR01000018.1 GCA_003167255.1 Bryobacterales bacterium | reverse complement strand
CAATCGCCACCGGTCCGGGCGTGAGCGCATGGTTTGTGCCCACCGAGGTCGATGGCCGCCTCGGCGGCACCGTCACTCACCACTTCGGAGGGGGCATGGACTCCGACGCCACCATCACCGAATGGGACGCGCCGCATCGCTTCGTGAAGGAAGATTCCTGGGGGCCGAACGCGCCCACTGTGGCCACCGAATGGACTGTGGAGGCCCGCGGCGGTGGCACATGCATAGTGCGCGTGGTGCACAGCCTTTTCGCCGAAACCGATGATTGGGACAATCAACTGACCGGTGTCGAATCCGGCTGGCCCTCATTCTTCCACATTCTGCGGCTGTATCTGGAGCACTTCGCCGGCCAGCCGAGTTCGCAAATCCAACTCTTAGCGATGCCGGCGGCCTCGGGCGCATGGGAGAAGCTCGCGGTTGCCCTGAATCTCGCGGGGGCAGTGCCGGGCGAGCGGCGCGATGCGGGCGACGGTGCCCCTCCATTGAGCGGCATCGTGGAGTCAGTCAATGCTGCCGGGAATCCACACACGCTGTTACGCGTCGATCTGCCCGCTCCGGGTGCGGTGTTTGCCACCGCGTGCCCCGCCGGCGAGAAAGCATTCGTCACAGTGAGCTTCTATCTCTACGGCGACACGGCAGCGGCCGTCGTGGCGCGCGACCAGTCCGCCTGGACTGCGTGGATGACGAATCTCTTCCCGGCGTAAACCCGGAGGGTCCTCATTTGGCTGAGCTTTGCACGCCTTGTGGTGCGGAGCTTCAGCCCTCACGGCGTCGTAAGTAAGGGGTCAGAGTCCTTTTTAGTGCGCCTACTCCGTTGACGTGGCGCCGAACTGTTTGGGGTAGGCCGCCTCTACACCCTAGCTTCGGGGATAGTCAGCCGCATTAAACGTCAGCAACTGCTGAATTTCATGGACGACCACCCGGGAAAATTCGTCTGTCCCGTTTACTTGCCGTGGACAGATCTGTCGGTCCCCGGTCCCCAACGCTATTTGCTTCGACATTCCATATAGGTTATATTACTTGTGTGGAATGTGCTGTGCTCTTTACCGACGAGTTCTGCCGCTGGTGGGACGGGTTAACGACGGAAGAGCAGGACGCCGTGGACCGCGTGGTCCGCTTGCTGGAGGCACGGGGGACGGCATTAGGGTTTCCCTACAGTTCGGGAATCGTGACCAGCACGTACTCGCACATGCGGGAACTGCGAATCCAGCACAAGGGCGAACCGTATCGGGTGCTGTATGCGTTCGATCCCAAGCGCAACGCCGTTCTGTTGCTGGGCGGTGTCAAGACCGGCGAGGAGCGCTGGTATGAGATCCACGTGCCCATCGCGGACCGGATTTATCAGGAGTATCTCAAGGAAATGGAGGGGTAGTAAACGTTATGCCAGTACGAAATTTTAGGGAATTGCGGGCGAAGATGTCGCCGGAGCGCCAGGCCAATAACAAGTTAGAGTCCGAACGCATGCTGCGAGACATGCCGCTTGACGAACTGCGCGTGGCGCGCGAATGGACGCAACAGCAACTTGCCCAGGTTCTGGAAATGAATCAGGCGGCCGTGTCCAAGATGGAACGGCGCACCGATATGTACATCAGCACCCTTGGCAAGTTCATTGAGGCTATGGGCGGCCATCTTGAGATCAGGGCCGTATTCCCAGACGGGACGGTTCGTATTACCCAGTTTGCCGCTTCAACGCCCACGGCGGGTTTCGAAGCCTGACCCACGAGGGGTCCTCTGCAGCCCCCCGGGAGCACGCGACGCCGCAAAACGGGGACTGCTACCAATTCCCGTCTTTGGAATTGGATAGCTGTCCCCGCTTTGCTCTGCAGGCAGCGGTTAGTGAAGGCGGGAAAATGCGTGTGTCCCGTTTACCTTCGCGAAGCGCGCGAACGGTGGTCATCGAAATGCCCATGTCGGCCAGAAGCTTCACGCCGCGGGGCTCGAAAATGGGTTCACTTCCTCGCTGGCCTGCGCCGAAGCGTAGGAACGCCTCTCGAATGTCCTCGGGTTCCAAATCAGGATACTCCCGAACGATTTCGTCAGCCGACATTCCGTTTGCGACAAGGTCGACTACGAGGGAAACGGTAATCCGCATGCCTCGGATGCAGGCGCGCCCACCCATTAGGTTAGGGTTGAATGTGATTCTGGCGAACATCGGGACCGATCCTCGCTTTGAGTCTAACAAGTTTTCCATCAACGGCAGCGCTCTCGCTTCGGCGAAAAGGGGACGCATTTCTCGCCTTACTCCTCGGTGTATATTACGCCTCCGGTCCTCAGACCTGGCCGGCGCCGAGCAGATCGAGGAGTTTGCGGGCGTTGACGATCTTGGTAACTTTATAGTCTTTGCTGAAATGCTTGAAGTTACCAGTAACCAGGAATGCCGCTTGGGCGGCATCGGCGCATTCGTAGAAACGGTTGTCGGGTTCGTGGGCGGAAATTCTTAAAGTCCGGGCGGGATGGAACAAGCTGCCGGCTTTTTCCAGTTGCCGCAAAGTTGTGACGACTTCTTCAGGCAGGAGTTTGAATTTCGGAGCCGGCAACACGCGGGCGTACTCGGCCAGCACCGCTGGCGAAAGGCACAACAAAAGCCTCCCGGCCAGAGCCAAGCGAAAAACCTGGTCTTCCAGTCCCTGGGCCTTGAGCAAGGCTGAAACCACCACGTTGGTGTCAAGCACTACGCGGGGAATCATCGGCCGGATTGAATCGCTTTGCGTTCCAGGCGTCGGACCTTTGCAATCGCAGCGTCAATCTGAGTCATGCTGAGCTTGTTCGTGCCCCTGCGCTTGGAGGCTGCCTGGATGTCTTTGAGCCACTTTGGCGCTGGCGCGATGGTATCGATGTAATCTTTGATGCTCATAATGATCACGCTGGGCTCGCCGCGGCGATCCACCACGAAGCGCTCATTATTCTCGGTTGCCCGCCTGAGGATCTGCCCGAACTGGGTGCGGGCAGTCAGGGCGGATACGACATGATTCATCGGGCGGGAAACCTGTTTAATGATAAACCTCCGCGAACTGATTAACCAGTTCAGCTTCAGTATAGCAGGCGGGTGGAAGGCGCCAGCTGCCTCAAAGTGCCCCCGGTTTTTCCCCGGTCCTCCGTGCGTGACGGGACGTTAGACTGCACCTGGGCGGCCTATTGCGGCCGCTGTGACTACCTCGAGTGCAACGATCCGTGATTGGTTACTTGATGCAATCGATCTGATAGAGTGGACAGCATGGATAGCAAGGAATCGTCAGGCATCCCAAGAATCCTAAACCGCCTGCTCACTGTCAGTATTGAAGGGCTTGTTCAGGCGGCTGTGGTGGCAGCGGTGGTACTTGTGCTTGGCATCATCTGGGCATGGAAGAGACACCTGGATGCGGTTTGGTTCAATCGGGTGGTTGGGGCACTTGCCACTGCATTTTCTATAGCCCTAATACTTGTACTGATCGTCGTGTTGCGCGAAGTTGTGGCATGGATTCGCGATCATCGCCGTGTCTTAGTGCCCGAGAAGGGATTCTTGGATCACAGATTGGATGCCGAGAGGGCAATTCTCGCTCTGCCCGCAAGCATGGCCAAGCTGACGGCCATAATGAAAGAGGTGGGATCGGCAATGGAGAAGCATACAAATTCCTTACAGGCGGCAGGTTCCACCGCTCAGCAAATAAAGGTAAGTGAAGCAGCGTCGCGTAGCCTGGACAAATACTCGGCGCGCGTGGACCGTGTCGCGGTTAAATACGCCCGGATTGGAGGCTCCTTATCCTTAGGACTAAGCGGCTGGTCAAAGTGGATTGAGAATACACGCCCCAGTAAAGTAAGTTTTGCGGATTTTCCGCAATCCTTGAGCGAATTCATTCCTGTGATGGACAGGTCAAATGATAATATGCGCACCTATATTGCTACGGTTCGGAATATGAGGGGAGTTTCTAGCGCACTGAACGCTGCCGTTGATAGGCACATCAATTCGCTGGTTGCGATTTTCAACACGAACGTTAGCATTCACACGGCATGTTGTGAAACCTTGAAGATAATTGAGAGCCTTGCCTAGGAATTTCGGTGACGGCTACCAAACTCCCAATTTTGATTCCAATTTTGATTCTTGCCCGCAAGCCCAGCCTCTGCTATGGTCTGGCAGATCGCCCGCCTCGATTTCAATTTCTTTTTCCTTAAGAATCAATCGTTCACCCGGAATCCCTTGCTCCAGGCGTCTGCTACCCTGAAGCCAGGTAGGAGCGTTGGCGAACACCGAACTTTTGAGCCGCATGGCGAACCATCGTTTTTTCATGGTCCGCCCCAGAGCCCGCCCCCACCCACACCCCGAGGTACGAAATTGGCTTCGTTTCGCAAAACCCGCATCCCATTCGCCCCCCTGCCGCCCCCGGGATTCCCCTGAAATTGGCTTCGTTGGTCAACACCCCAAGCCATTGCTCCAACGGCACTTACCTTCGCAAATTGGCTTCGTTTGGGAAATCGCCATCTCCGCCCAATTGGCTTCGTTTTCTCCAGGGTCCTCACGTCACATGCCATTTGTTATATTTAGATCTGAAAGCCTAAATAGGGAGGCGTGCCATGAGCTCTAAGAAAGGGTTCTCGCGCCGCGGGTTCCTGCAGGGTGCGGGAGTCGGCGGCGTGCTCGGGACGGGACTGCTCGAAAGAGAGGCCGAGGCTGCGCCGGCGGGCGCCGCGATCGCGGGGCCCGGAGCGGTGCCGATCACTCTCACCATCAATGGAAAGCCGGTCAACCTGACGGTGGAACCGCGTGTCACGCTGATCGACGCGCTGCGCGACTATGTGGATCTGACGGGCGCGAAACGCGTGTGCGACCGCGGCACCTGCGGGGCTTGCACCGTCCTCATGAATGGGAAGTCGGTGTATAGCTGCTCGGTGCTGGCGATCGATGCGCAGGGCAAGTCCATCGAGACCATCGAAGGGATGACGAGCCCGGAGAAGATGCATCCGGTATCGCAGGCCTTCTGGGAAAACGATGCGCAACAGTGCGGGTATTGCACCTCGGGGTTCGTGGTGGCCTGCAAGGGATTCCTGGACGAACACCCGAACCCGACGGAAGAAGATGTGAAGCACGGGCTGGGCGGCAACCTGTGCCGCTGCGGAACGTACATGGGCGTGCGTGCGGCGGCGCTCCAGGCCGCCAAGCAAATGAAGGGAGGGAAAAATGGCTAACACTCCCGACTATAGCTGGCCGCCGATGGGCCAGCGCAAGGTGATCGGGCAGCGCGTCAAGCGGCTGGACGGGCCCGTGAAAGCGACCGGACGCGCGAAGTACGCGTCGGATACCAAGCCCAGCGGCATGCTGTACGGCGCGTACGTGGCGTGCCCGCACGCGCACGCCAAGGTGACCAGCGTCGATACCAGCGAAGCCGAAAAGATGCCGGGCGTGAAGGCCGTTCACGTGATGGCGCCGGCGGGCACGGAGATCCAGTGGCAGGGCTGGGAAGTGGCGGCGGTGGCCGCGCTCACGGAGATGCAGGCGCGCGACGCGGCGCGGAGAATCAAAGTGGCGTACGAAGCCATGCCGCACCTGGTGCACGAAGAGGATTTGAGCAAGGCCGGCGCGAACGCGAGGAAGGGAAGCGAGCAGAAGGGCGGGGACGCCGACCAGGCGTTTCAGCAGGCCGAGGCGGTGTCGGACGGCCAGTATGGATTTCCGGTGATCACGCATTGCTGTCTGGAGTCGCACGGGTCGGTGGTCCAGTGGCAGGGCGAGACTGCGAGCGCATGGCCTTCGACGCAGGATGTGACGGGCTACGCCGGTCAACTGGCGGCGAGCTTGAAAATTCCGGCTACCAACATCAAGGTGCAGATGGACTATGTGGGCGGCGGATTCGGAAGCAAGTTTTCGCCGGGTGCGTGGGCCACGGTGGCGGCCAATCTTTCGCAGAAGGCCGGCGGGAGGCCGGTGCGGCTGTTCCTGGACCGCCAGATGGAGCAGACGATCGCGGGGAACCGGCCGTCGGCATTCGCCAAGATCAAGATCGCGGGGAAGAAGGACGGAACCATCACGGCTTGGGATTCGGCGTCGTGGGGCAGCGGCGGATTTCAGCCGGGCGGACCGCCTCCGCAGCCGTATGTGTTCGTCAACATCCCGAACTATCGACGGGTGCACACGGGCGTATCGCTCAACGTGGGGCCGAGCCAGGCATGGCGCGCGCCGGGGAACCAGGCGGCGTCCTACCTGACGTGTTGCGCGATGGAGGATTTCGCGGCGAAGATCGGGATGGACCCCATTGAAGTGTTCCGCAAGAACGTGAACTACGCGCAACCGGCGTTTCAGGAGCGGTACCAGTTCCAATTGAGCAAAGCGGCGGAACTGGCGGAGTGGAAAAAGCTGTGGCATCCGCGCGGCCAAAGCGGCGCGGCACCGGTCAAGCGCGGGT
The DNA here is from genome assembly GCA_003167255.1 of Bryobacterales bacterium. GTDB lineage: Bacteria > Acidobacteriota > Terriglobia > Bryobacterales > Bryobacteraceae > PALSA-129. Next base: position 53,563 of record PMTR01000018.1, on the reverse strand, counting down.
TGGGCGTGGCCGTGGGCACGTGGGGTGGGCGCGGGCATGCCAGCAACTGCCGCACGACCATCCACCCGGACGGCTCGGTCCTGGTGGAAATAGGCACGCAGGATCTGGGGACGGGCACACGCACCATCATCACGCAAGTGGCGGCTGAGAGCCTGGGGCTGCCGGTGGGCGCGGTGAAGCTGGAGATCGGGCGGAGCGATCAGCCGCGCGACGGCGCTTCGGGCGGATCGAGCACGGTGGGCGGCGTATCGACCTCCACGCGCAAATCGGCCGTGAACGCTCTCGAGAAATTGTTCGAAGCGGCGGCGCCGGCGCTCTCGGCGCTGCCGGAGCAACTGGAAGCGGTAGATGGCAAGATCCAGGTGAAGGGATCGCCGGCTAAGAGCCTCACGTGGAAAGAGGCCTGCCGGAAGCTGGGCACGGCGTCGATTGCTGAGATGGGATCTTTCAACGGCCGGAACGACGGCGCGGGCCTCAGTTCGGAAGGCGCGGCGGGCGTGCAGATCGCGGATGTTTCGGTTGACACCGAGACGGGCCTGGTCTCCATCAACCGTTACGTGGCGGTGCAGGATTGCGGTACGGTGATCAACCCGAAGCTGGCGGAAAGCCAGGTGTACGGGGCGATCATCATGGGCATCAGCACGGCGCTGTTCGAAGAACGCATCATGGATCGGCAGACCGGCCACATGCTGAACGCCGACATGGAATTTTACAAGCTGGCGGGGATCGGCGACGTCGGCGACATCGTGGTGCACATGGACATCCGGCCGGAGAACGACAGCAAGGGCGTGATCGGCCTGGGCGAGCCGCCGGCCATTCCGATCTGCGCGGCGGTGGGGAACGCGGTGGCCAACGCCATCGGGGTGCGCGTGGCGCATCTGCCGATGACGCCGGAGCACGTACTGAATACCCTCGAAGGGAGGAACGCATAATGGAATCCTTTGCGTATGCCAACCCGGCGACGGTCGAGGAAGCGGTAGGCCAACTGGCCGCGCAGTGGGGCGAAGCCGATGTGCTGGCGGGCGGGACGGACCTCATCAGCCTGATGAAGGAAAACCTGCACGCGCCCAGGCGGGTGGTGAACATCAAGAACATTAAAGCGCTGGAGGGCATCCGGAAAACGGCGGCCGGTCTGCGGATTGGCGCGCTGGTGACCATGGATGAGCTGGCGAAAAGCGCGCTGGTGCTGGCGGGCTACCGGGCGCTGGCGGAGGCGGCGGCGGGCATTCCGAGCCCGCAGATCCGCCACATGGGCACGGTGGGCGGCGATTTGTGCCAACGGCCGCGCTGCTGGTATTACCGCGGCGGCTTCGGATTGCTGGCGATGAAAGACGGCAAGTCGCTGGTGCCGGAGGGCGAGAACAAGTATCACGCCATTTTCGGCGGCGGGCCGGCGTATTTCGTGAGCGCGTCGAGTTTGGGGCCGGCGCTGGTGGCGCTGGGCGCCAAGGTGAAGCTGGTCTCGGCGAAGGGCGCGCGCGAAGTGCCGGTGGCGCAGTTCTTCGTCACGCCCAAAGACGGAGACACGCGTGAGATCGCGCTGCGGCCGGACGAAATCCTGACGGAGGTCGTGGTGCCTGGCGCGGCGGTAAAGAGCGCGACGTACGAAGTGCGGCAGAAGACGGCGCTTGATTGGCCGCTGGCAACGGCTTCGGTGGCGCTCGAGATGAATGGGACCACGGTGAAATCGGCGAAGATCGTGCTGGGCCACGTGGCGCCGGCGCCGTGGGATTCGCCGGCGGCGGCCCACTCGCTGGCCGGCAAGCAGGTGACAGAGGCGACCGCCGAGGCCGCGGGCAAGGCCGCGGTGGCGGATGCCCGGCCGCTCAGCCAAAATGCGTACAAAGTGACGCTGGCGAAAGTGGCAGTGAAGCGGGCGCTGCTCAACGCGGTGAAGGGGTAAGTATGGAACTGATCGCGAAAATCGGAACGAACCGCTGCGTGCACCTGCGGTGGAAGGGCCTGTTGATCGACGCGGGCCACAACCCCGAGTTCGATGTGAGCGCCGATTACTCCACGTGGTGCCAGCATACCTACAAGTGCGTCGGCCCGGACGGCAAGATGGTGGACCCCGAGGAGTGCGGCGCGGAGCGGGGCTGTTACGAGAGATTATAGGCTGCATGCCAACTGGTAGCGCCAGGCGGTCTTGCCGCCGGTGTCTTGCCGCGGCAGCCGCAACAAAAAAAACCGGTGACCGACGCGGCCGGGCCCGATGGGATCGGCTGGCAGTCACCGGTGGGGACAAACTACAACCATTGCAATATGCAATTAATATATTGCAATTTGCGATTGATGTCAAGTATTGAATCACGAGTATTTTCAGAGACTTTCGTGGTGTAATGAGCCTTGATGAGGGTCTCCTGGTCGAGAGCGGCGGCGGCGGCGCTGGCCTGTTGCGCGGCGGCGAGCGGCGCGGAATATCTGGTGTATGCGGGCGCCTATACGCGAGGCGTGAGCCACGGCATCTACGGCTACCGCTTTGACACGCGGACGGGGAAGATGCGCGCGCTGGGCCTGGAAGCCGAGGTCTCGAACCCGTCGTTTCTGCTGGAGCATCCGGACCACCGGTTTTTGTACGCGGTGAGCGAAGATGCCGCCGGCATGGTGAGCGCCTACCTCGTCGATCCGAAAAGCGGGAAGTTGACGCTGGTCAACCGCGTGTCATCGAAGGGCGATGGGCCGTGCCATCTGGCGCTGGATCGCGAAGGGCGCTGGCTGGCGGTGGCCAATTACAACAGCGGCAGCGTGGCCGTGCTGCCCCTGCGCAAGGACGGCGGGCTGGGCGAAGCGGCGGCCTTTGTGCAGCACACCGGAACGGGAGTAAACCCGCAGAGGCAAGCCGGGCCGCACGCGCACGCGGTGGTCTTCTCGCCGGATAACCGCTATCTGCTGGTGGCGGACCTGGGCGCCGATCGCATTTTCGTGTACCGGTTCGATGTGGAAACGGGCGCGCTGCGGGCGGCTGAGACGCCATCGGTGGCCGTGACGCCGGGTTCGGGCGTGCGGCACCTGGTCTTTCACCCCAATGGAAAAGTACTTTACGCCGTAAATGAGCTGGCCTCCACGGTAACGGCCTGGCTGTGGGACGCGGCGGCGGGCCGCCTAGCGGAACTCCAGACGGTGTCGTCGCTGCCGCCGGGATACGCGGGGCCGAACACGGCGGCGGAAATCGCGATGAACAGCGCGGGGACGATGGTCTACGCGTCGAATCGCGGGCCCGACTGCCTGGCGCTGCTGGTGGTCGACCCGGTGCGGTTCACGCTCTCGGCGCTCGAATTCACGCCGCTGATCGGACAGACGCCGCGCCACTTCGCGCTCGACCCGGCGGGCGCTTACCTGATTGTGGCGAACCAGGGCTCGGACAGCCTGACTGTCTACACGGTGCATCCGCACACGGGCCAGATCCGGCCGGTGGGGCATCCAGTGACGGGCGTGGCGATGCCTACGGTGGTGGTGTTCGTCAAGCCAGACTAACGGGTGACGAAAACGGGCAAGCTAAAGCATGCCCCACCGTTGATCTCGTCGGTGGTGGGGCATGCTTTAGCTTGCCCTAACTACTGGGGCGTGAGTTTGTACAATCCGGAGCCATGCGGGGGGATGTGAAACGTGAATCCAGCGGGGATTTTGCCGGCGTCGGCTTTTTTCCAGAGGTCGCGTAGCGTGCAGGTTTCGGGAAGCTTCAGCGCGGGCCAATCGATGTGGATATCGGCGGCATTGGCGCCCAGGTTGAAGACGGCGAGGTATTTCGAACGGGCATCGGGGGCGGCGGCGGTCCAGACGATGCGGTCGCCGGATTCGGAAACGGGATAGCCGTGGGCGCCGTGCTGGTTCACCTCGAGAACTTCTTCGTTGGTGATTAGCGAGAGCGTGAAGGCGTCGGTTGTGGGCAGATCGCCGCCGAACATCAGGGGCGATTGCGCGATTGACCAGAGCGTCATGACGGTTTGCGCTTCGTCGTGAGTGAAGCGGGACGTGCGGTCGTCGCCGCGTTCGGCGCGGAGGCCGATATGGCCGAGCGGCAGCATGTCGGCGTCGGGCCAGGCGCCGGGGTGACCGACGCCGCCCCAGACGGAGAGCAGCAGGAACATCTGGCGGAGGGAGCGGAAGTCGTCCCAGAAGTCGTCGGCGATGCGCCACATGTTGGCGTTGTCCTGAAAGAAGCTGAGGTCTTTGACGGTGGCGGGGCCGGGCGAGAGGCTGAGCACGATGGAGCGTCCGGTCTTTTGAATGGCGGAATCGAGCGCGGCGATTTCCTCGCGGTGCACGGGGCGCGCGATGTCATCGGCCTTGATGAAGTCGACGCCCCAGGAAGCGTAGAGGCGGAGCAGGGAATCGTAGTAGTCCTGCGCGCCGGGGCGCGACATGTCGAGGCCGTACATGTCGGAATTCCAGGGGCAGAGGGAGTGGATGTCGGCGATCTCGGCGGCGTGAGCCTGGCTGCCGGCGACAGGCAGGTTGGCGGCGACGGCGCGGCGCGGAATGCCGCGCATGATGTGGATGCCGAAGCGCAGGCCGAGAGCGTGGATGCGGTCGGCGAGCGGCTTGAAGCCGAGGCCGCCGGCGGAAGAGGGGAACCGATTTGCAGCGGGGATGAGGCGGCCGTTCGAGTCCATGGCGAGCGCGGCGTCGGGACGGTAGCCGTGAGCCTTGGCGTTGGGGTCGGACCACTGGATGTCGATGACCACATATTGCCAGCCGTAGGATTTCAGGTTCTTGGCCATGTAGGCCGCGTTGGCCAGGACTTCGTCTTCGGTCACGGTGGTGCCGTAGGAATCCCAACTGTTCCAGCCCATGGGCGGCGTGGCGGCCGGCGGCTCCGCGGCGTGGGCGGCCAGCAAAAAGGCGAGCGCGGGCAATAAGGGTGCGAAGATCCGCATGCCGGGTATTTTCGCATGCGGCGCAAAGCCGCGCGGTTTGCGATACTGTGACGGGTGGAGGAACGAGCATGGAATTGACTCGGCGGCGGTTCAGCGGCATGGCGGCGATGGGCGCGGCCTGGGGATTGGCGCCAGGGATTGGCGCGCAGCAACCCGAGCGAAGCCTGCGCTATTGCATCGTGGGGCTGGGCCGCATTTCGATGCAGCACTTCATGCCGGCGACGCGGCTTTCGAAGTATGGACGCGTGACGGCCCTGGTGAGCGGCCACCGCGACAAGGCCGAAAAGATGGCGGCGGAATACGGGGTGCCCGCGAAAAGCATCTACAGTTACGAAGATTACGATGCGATCGCGGGCAATCCGGAGATCGACGCGGTGTACATCGCGCTGCCCAACAGCATGCACGCCGAATACACCATCCGCGCGGCCAAAGCGGCGAAGCACGTGTTGTGCGAGAAGCCCATGGCCACGTCGGCGGCGGATGCCCAGGCCATGGTGGACGCCTGCCGCGCGGCCCGGCGCAAGCTCATGATCGCTTACCGCTGCCAGTTCGAACCGATCAATCTGCGCGCGGTCGGGCTGATTCGCAGCGGCAAGCTGGGGAAGGTGGAGGCCATCAGCACCGGCTTCGGATTCAACATCGCCGCGGGGGAGTGGCGGCTCAACCGGAAGCTGGCCGGCGGCGGCCCGCTGATGGACGTGGGCATCTACTCGCTGAATGCCTGCCGGTACCTGACCGGCGAGGAGCCGGTGGGAGTGCAGGCCTATTCGTCGGTGATCGACCAGGACGGGCGCTTTCGGGAAGTGGAGGAGAATCTTTCGTGGAGCATGAAGTTTCCCTCCGGCGCGGTGGCCAGTTGCAATACCACCTATGGGGCGAATCTGACGGGTTTCTTCCGCGTGTTCGGCTCGCGCGGCGTCATTCATGTGGAGAATGCCTTTGGATATGACGGGCAACACCTCACCGCGGCGGTCGAGGGCGAGCCGCCGATTAACGAAGCCAGCACGGAGCGCGATCCGGCGCACTTTCCCCGCCTGGCGGATCACCTGGCGGAATGCGTGTTCGACGACAAGGAGCCGAAGTGCGCCGGCGAGGAAGGCTTGCGGGACATGCAACTGATGGGAGCGATTTACAAAAGCTGTCAGACGGCTTAAGGGATTAATGAAAAAGGCTTAGCCGCCGATGAACGCAGATTAACGCAGATTGAAAACCAAAACCTTATCCGTGTTCATCGGCGGCTGAAATTGTTTTTTCAACAACCTCTTAAGGTGGGCCAGGCGCTTTCGTCTGGCAACTGTACTGGTTCTGCCGCAGAGTCCTGGCTACGGGAAAGGCGCGGTTGGCAGGCGAAAGCGCCTGCCCCACAATGCTCAGACCTCTTCGGGGGGCTCGGGTTCAGGTTCGGATTCGGTTTCGGGGGCGTGACCGTTGGAGATTTCGCGGAGCACGTCGCCGATCACTTCCTGGTAACGGTCGGAGTGGAATTCGTCACTCATGCGGCGTAGCGCGACGCCGATGATGTCGCGGTGGTGCAGCTTGGCGCCGGGGCCCATGCCGCTGAGCTCCAGCCAGAGGTGGTGCGCCAGCTCGATGTCCTCCGGCCAAAGCCGCGGGGGATGCGGGCCGAGGTTGAAGAAGACCGTGTCCTTTTGATTTTCGAGGACGATTTCGAGCGACAGCGAAGGACGCGGCTCCGGCAACTGTTCCCAATAGCGGCCCACCAGTTCGCCCTGCTCGGAGGGCGTGAGCTTGGGCGAAAGTCCCATCACAATGCGCGAGGATGTCAGCCGCGCCGCGGTCTGCACCACGGCCTCATACGGGTCGGAGCCGGGCACTACCATCAGCTCGACGTGTTTGCCGGCTTTTTCGGCGAGCGTTACGACTTGGGTGAAGACGGTGGTTTCGTCGTCGGAGAAGATCTGGTCGGTGTCGAGCCCGTGTTCGCCGGAACCGGCCTGCGTGACCTGGCGGACGGAGAGCACCACGATATCCAGCTTGCGCGTATCGGTCTTGGTGAGGATGCGCTGCAGGTGCTGCAGGCGGTGGGGATTGCGCACGGCCACCAGCACGTTGCCGGGCCGCACGGAGATGGCGGAGGCCGAAAGATCGGCGCGCGCGTCCAGGCGGAACTTTTCGAGCTCCGGCGGATGCGCGGCTTTGCGTTTGCGGTTGGAAATATCGGAGAGCTCAAAGATAATGAAGAAGGCGATGGTGAAGCTGACTCCGGAGATGGTGGCCACCTCCTTGGTGAGGACGTTGATGCAGGCCAGCGCGAACAGCACCACCGTGATCATCATGAGGCCGAGCGGGATCTCGGTCTTGCCGATGTGGAAATTGAGCGGCACCTTCCATTCGCGGGCCCCGGGCTGCTTGTAGCGCAGCACCAGGACGGAGAGCGCCTTCATGGCGAAGCTCCAGACGACGCCGAAGGCGTACGCTTCGCCGAGCATGTAGACGTCGCCGCGGCTGATCACTATGGTGATCAACTGCAGCAGGACGATGGTGTTGATGAGCCGGGAAGTGGTGCCAAACTTCTTGTGCGGGTGGCGAAACCAGTCGGGCAGCACGCCGTCTTCGGCCACGCGGTTGAGCACGCCGTTCGAGCCGATGATGGCCGTGTTCACGGCGCCGGACAGGATCAGCGTACCCACCAGCACGACGAAACCGTTAAACAGGAGCCGCACGGGGACCGGGCCCACGAGGTACATGGAGAGGCCGCCGATCAGGTTATTCAAAAAACCCTGGCGGGGGCCGTCCGGGATGATCATCACGGCGAAGAACGACACCAGCGACGTGAAGAGCATCGAGTAGACGAAAATGACGAAGCCGGCGCGCTCCAGATTCTTGAGCTTGGGGTGAGCGATTTCGCGGTTCACCTGGGCCAGCGACTCTTCGCCGCTCATGGCGAGCAGGGAGTGGCCGAGCCCGATCATTACCGCAATGATCGTGATCGACGGTCCCACCGTGCCTTTCAACCAGCCCAGGGCGTCCGGGCTGAACTTGAGATTGGCGGGGATGGGCAGAGGGACGGGATTGTAACCGTTCTTGAAAATGGTAACCAGGCACCAGACGATCAGGATCACCACCATCACGGTGGTGATTTGCATGATGCGCAGCGCCTTCTCGCTGGATTCGTGGATGCCGATGATGTTTTTGCGCCAGAAGTAAATGGTGACGACGGCGGCGAAGGCGGCGGCAAAGTAAGGCCCGTTGACATGCAGCCCCGGCATGTGGAGACGTTCACCGGTTTCGTTGATCAGCCCGCCCAGGTAGAGGCCCGCGCTGACGGCGCTGATAGGGCCGGTGAGCACGTAATCGAACATCAGGGCGGAGACGGAAAACTTGGCCAGCGTGCCACCCATGGCCTCGTGAACCACTTTGTAGACGCCGCCGCGCACGAACATCGAACAGCTTTCAATGTAAATGGCGCGGACGGCGTAGGAGAACAGCATGATCGCCAGGATGAACCAGGGAGCGGCCTTGCCGATGGCATGCTCGGCGATGCCGCCCACGTAGTAAGCCGACGAAGCGAGGTCGCTAAGAACGATGGCTGCTGCGCGCCAGAAAGAAATGAAGGACAGCATGACGGTGGTGGCAACAACCACCTTGACCGTCGCCGGCCGTTGTCCGGATGTCAAACTGAAATTCCCCCAGTGGAGTCAGGCAACCACATATTAGCATAGGGTAGGAGGATCTTGAGATGGCCATGGACGGGGCGATTGCCGCGGAAGCGCTGGCCGGCGCGGCGATCGCGAAGCTGCGCGCGGCGGGCCATCAGGCGTACCTGGTGGGCGGCTGCGTCCGCGACCTGCTGCTCAAAACGCGCCCCCAGGATTTCGACATCGCGACGGATGCGCGGCCCGACCGCATCATGGATCTGTTCCCCAATTCCGGGCGGGTGGGCGCGCATTTCGGCGTGGTGCTGGTGCGTGACGTGTTCGCGCAGGTGGAGGTGGCCACGTTCCGCAGCGACCACGACTACGACGACGGGCGGCATCCTTCGGCCGTACGATTCGAAAGCAATCCCCGCCAGGATGTCGAGCGGCGCGACTTCACCATCAATGGCCTCCTGATGGACCCGGACAGCGGCGAGGTGCTGGACTACGTGGACGGCCGCGCCGACCTGGAGCGGCGAGTCGTGCGCGCCATCGGCGACCCCGGCCTGCGATTTCGCGAGGACCACCTGCGGCTGCTACGCGCCGTGCGGTTTGCCGCTCGCCTGGGGTTCACGATTGAGCCGGCGACCTTCGCGGCCATCGGTAACAACCATGCACTCATCCGGACCGTGGCGGCCGAGCGTGTACGCGACGAACTGGTGCGCATCCTGACCGAAGGCGGCGCGCGGCGCGGCTTCGAACTGCTGGAGGAAAGCGGCCTGCTGGGCGACATCCTGCCGGAAGTGGCGGCCATGAAGGGAGTGGCGCAGCCGCCGGAGTATCATCCCGAAGGCGACGTCTGGACGCACACGCTGCTGTTGTTGGAGAAGATGGAGAAGCCCACCGTGACGCTGGCCCTGGGAGCGCTGCTGCACGACGTGGGCAAGCCGCCGACGTTTCGCGTGGCCGAGCGCATCCGCTTCGACGGGCACGTGGAAGAAGGCGTGCGCCTGGCGCACGGCATACTGACGCGCCTGCGTTTCTCGCGCGATGAAATGGAGCAGGTGGAAGCGCTGGTGGCGAACCACATGCGCTTCAAGGACGTGCATCGCATGAAGGAGAGCACGCTCAAGCGGTTTCTGCGCATGCCGGATTTTGAAGAGCACCTGGAGCTGCACCGCCTGGATTCGCTTTCAGCCAGCGGCCGCCTGGAGAATTACGAACTGGCCAAGCGCAAGCTCGAGGAGTTTCCGGAAGAGCGTTTGCGTCCCGATCCCCTGGTGACCGGCGCGGACTTGATCGGCGCCGGCTACCAACCCGGCCCGTTGTTTTCCAAAATGCTGGCGGCGGTGGAGGACGCGCAGTTGGAAGGCCGCATCCGCACGCCGGGGGAGGCGCTGGAGATGGTGCGGGAGATGTTTCCGAAGGAGAAACCGCAGGACTGAAAATAAGCCAATCGGAGCCGCGACCGTAAGGGAGCGCTTGCCCGCCTCGCGCATAGACCTGGCGCTCCCTTACGGTCGCGGCTCTGATCGGAGTTACTCCTCCGCTAGGATTCCCTCAATTGGCCGGGCGTTTAGTTTTCCCGGCGGAGAAATCAGCGGCTTCCTGGTGCAGGGCGGCTATAAACTCGCTGTGATCGGAAAAGGCCTTGGACACGCGGCCGGCCTTGATGTCTGCGTCAGCCTTAGCCAAACCGGCATTGATTTTCCGAGGCCGTGTGACCTGAAGGAGCGGGAGCAGGATCTCCCGCCAGTTTTCGAGCGACCCGTTCACGCCGCCGATTTCGAGTTCCTCGTCGCCGTAGTAGATCTCGATCGTCTGGTCGCAGCATCCGCACCGCAGCAGGTACCGCGGCAGGATGCGTCCCGTGCCGCGTTTCCGCCCGACGCGATGGGAGACGCGAATAGCATACCCACCTTCCGGTTCCGGCCGCATGACGGCCAGACGGCGTTGTATCGTCACCGGACCCGTGTCCGCAATTCCTCGCTTGCGTTGTTCGACTTTCATCATCGTGTTTCTCGCACTGCGATACTGTTCAAGACTCTGCTGCGTCCTCTTCAAACTGGTGCAAGCTTGCCGTGAGCCAAACTCGCCGACTACCGAATGAAAACTGTGGAGCCGACCGGCGTCTCGCTTCCGATTCCCGTGCCCATCTCAACCCACGGCAGAATCCAGTAAGGGCCCGGAGCGGCGGTGGCCGGAATTTGAAAATTAACTTGCACGATACCGCAGATCAGGGTCGGCGAACTGCCCGCGTATGCCACCGGATAAACCTCACTGCCGTCGTAGATCATGGCGTTGATGCCGGGACTCAGTGGTTCCGCCCGCGGATCGTTGAGCCCTCCCGATACGCACGACGGTGCGGTGTTCGCATACCCGGTAGTCCATACAGCCACCACGGACCCGCGCGGCGCAGGGTTCGAAGGACCGTTCAGCGTCAAGTCCTGATTCATCGCCACCGCCTCCGCTGTTTGCCCCACCCGCAGCCGGAAAATGCCCGGGGTCGCGTAAGTGACCGCCGTGAGGAACGGTCCAAACTGTTGTCCTTTGTATGTCACCTCGATACTGGTGGAACCGCCCACCGTCAGATCGGTCGGAGCCACCACATTGATCTGCCGCGATTGCACATATAGCACCGGCACGGACTCGTTATTGATCGATACCTGTACGCCGGCCAGTTCCTCAGGAACCTGACCCTGCGCGTTCGGCTGGTACGCGACGCCGGTGTCGGGTCCGATTTCAAAACCCGCCAGCGTCACCAACTCGCCGGGAGCGATGCCCGCGCCCGCATCCTGCGTTGCGGCGTTGAGCGCACTGGTGGAAAGGCACGCCGGCGCCGTCCAGCCGCCGCTCCCGAACTGCATGGTGGAAACAGCATCATCGCCAGCGGCGTGCCATGCCACCATCAACGAATTGCCCGGCATGGGCTGCAGCCCGAAAACCTCCCCCACGGGCGAGCTGCCGCTAATCACTTGGTCCGTACCGATTCCGGGGCTGAGGTAAGTGGCGTCCAGCAATGCTCCCTGGGCGCTCACATGGGCCACGAACCCGTTGATAGACGCCGGACTGAGAAGGCAGATTTGCGGCGCCGATGGCGTGGTCGGAAATCCCACGCCGCTGATGCCACCCAGGTAAATGTCGCCGGCCTCTGTCACCGCCATTTGCGATACGCCCACCTGCTCGTTGACCCGCAGCCGAGTGGTGTCATTGCTCATCACATAACTCGCCCAATTCAACGCGCTGCCATCCGGGGAAACTTGCGCCACGAATCCGCCCGGCGACGAGTTATTCCAAGCCGGCACCAGCGCCGCCGGCTGGAATGCTCCCGCAGTGGTCGGAAAATCGAGCGAAGTCGTCTGTCCCGCAATGTCGATGTTGCGGGCGCCATCCACCGCGACTGCCGTGGGCGCGTCGGCCCCGCTCCCGCCCAGATACGTGCTTAGCAGAGGCTTGCCCGAAGGGTCCAGCCTGGCGAGGAAGATATTCTGCGTTCCTGTAAGCTTGGGCTGCAGCGCGCCACTGGTCACCGGAAAATCGGGCGAGGTAGTCCGCCCCACTATGATCGCGTTGCCGCCGCTATCGATGGTAATGGCCGTGGCGGCATCCGCACCGCTTCCGGCCAGCGCGACATTGTAGAGAATGGCCGACCCGTCAGCGCTCACCTTGATCACATAGGCATGGCCGGTCACGGACGTGCCGGCGATATAAGCGTTGTCATGAGAGTCTACGGCGATCGATGCGGAGGCGGCCGCGGTGTCGGGCAGGTAGGTCGAGTAGAGGAATTTACTGCCGTCCGAGCTAATTCGGGCGGCGAAAACATGGGACGTTGTACTGGTTGGAATCGCCGCGCCAGCAGTCGTCGGGAACTGCCCGCCGGTGGTTCCCGTAAGAAAGACGTTCCCTGCCGCATCCACCGCCAGAGCTGTGCCGTTATCTGTTGTCGGACCTCCCAGTAGCGTGCCGAAGACCTCATTGCCCGAAGCATCGAACTTTACCACTGCGGCGTCCGGGCATGCTTCCTGGATGGGGTGGACTCCGGCGAAGCAGACGCCGCCCCCAGACTGCGTCTGCGCCGCGCCCGCGGTTACCGGTCCGTTGAGGTAGTAGCCGTTCCCCGCCGCATCGAACACAGCCTGCCCATAGGTCGGGAGGCTGATCGTGTTGATGGCTGCGGGATTGGATTGCGCGGCTATCCCGCCAGTTAGCCCGATGGTGACCACGATGCGTCGAATTGCCGCGCTGATGCGGCTTTCCGCCGCGATGACGCATCCGAGAGTGATTGACCTCATTAGCCTTCCGTCCGGGATCCCCACCAGACGGGCACTTTGGGAACCGATTCGCGTCCCCCCGAGTCAAGGTGTCCCAGCGAAGCGGTACGAGCCGAATGGCTAACGATGTTTTGCCGTTAACGCCCACTTGCTTCTTCCCGCCGCCTGCTGCTAGCGTGGTGTCAGCTTATCCTCCTCATGCAATCACCTGTTCTCAGCCGGGAAGAGGAACTCTACTGGCTGGCTTTGAGATTGGTGCCGGGTCTTGGCACGAGAACATCCGGGAAACTGCTGGAGCGCTTCCGCACTCCGCAGGCCATCTTCCGCGCGTCGCGCACGGAGTTGGAAGGGGCCGGCGTCAGCGGGTCGGTGGCGCAGTCCATCGCCAGCGGCACCACTTTCGAAGATGGGGTGGCGCAGCAGGAAAAGATGGCCGAAACGGGTGCGGTGGCCGTCACTTTGAGCGATCCTCGGTATCCGCAGCGGCTGCGCGAGATCTTTGACCCGCCCATCGTGCTGTTCGCGCGCGGCCGGGTGGAGCTGTTGCAGGCGATTTCGCTGGCGGTGGTGGGCACGCGGCGTCCCACGCCATACGGCCTGGCGGTGGCGGAGCGGCTTTCGAGCGACCTGGCCCACGCCGGACTCACCATCGTGAGCGGCATGGCACGCGGGATCGATTCGGCGGCGCACAAGGGTGCGCTGGCCATGGGCGGCGATACCGTGGCGGTGCTGGGTTGCGGCGCGGATGTCGTCTACCCCTCGGAGAATCGCAAGCTGGCGACGGATCTGGCGGTGAAGGGGCTGATTATTTCCGAATTTCCCATGGGGACTGTGGCTTTTCCGCAGAATTTCCCGATTCGCAACCGCATTATCGCCGGAATGAGCGTGGGAGTTCTGGTGGTAGAAGGGGCGCAGTACAGCGGTTCGGCCATTACGGCGCGCCTGGCCATGGAGCAGGGGCGCGAGGTTTTCGCGGTGCCCGGCAACATCACGAGCAGGCTGAGTTGGGCTCCTAACCTATTGATTAAGCAGGGCGCGCGCCTAGTGCAGGACTGGAACGACGTGGTGGCGGAGCTGCCGGTTGAATCCCGCCGGCATCTAATTGATAGAGGGCGGCAACGCATCCTCGGTGAACAAGGCGCAACGGGGGAGCCGGGGCAGGCATCCTTATTAGCAGGGGCAGGGCCGGAGTTGAGCAGTACTGCCCGGCGGATTCTTGAATGCCTTCCAGTGGACGCTTCCGTACATCTCGACGATCTGCTTGAAAAAGTGGAAGATACGTCGACTTCCGAGCTCATCGCCACGCTTTTTGAGCTGGAAATGCTGGGCCTGGTGAAACAGATGCCGGGCAAGAACTTTGTTAAAGTGTGGTAACGTCTACAGGGTAATCGGCAATCATTTACAGTTCGCGGCATAGGGAGCCGCATTCCGAAAGTCAAATATGGCAAAAGCTCTGGTAATCGTGGAGTCGCCTGCAAAGGCGAAGACCATCAACAAATACCTGGGCAAGCAGTTTATTGTTAAAGCTTCGCTCGGTCATATCAAGGATCTTCCCAAGCGCGATCTGGCGGTGGATATCGAACATGGGTTCACGCCGCGCTACGAGATCATCGAAGGAAAGAAAAAGCTCATCGGCGAGCTGAAGGCAGCCGCCAGGAACGTGGAAGAAGTGTACCTCGCGGCCGATCCGGATCGCGAGGGAGAAGCCATCTGCTACCACCTGCAGGAGGAGCTCGGCGACAAGAAGGGCGGCCCCAAGATCTTCCGGGTGATGTTTAACGAAATCACCAAGAAGGCCGTTCAGAAAGCCTTCGAGAAACCGTTGCAGGTCAACGTGAACCTGGTGGAAGCGCAGCAGGCGCGCCGCGTGCTGGACCGCCTAGTGGGCTACAAGATTTCTCCGCTGCTGTGGGACAAAGTGCGGCGCGGGCTTTCGGCCGGCCGCGTGCAAACCGTGGCGCTGCGCGTGGTGGTGGAGCGCGAGCGCGAAATCCGCGCGTTCCAAAAGAAAGAATACTGGACCATCGACGTGGATCTGGCGGCCAAGAAGCCGCCGGTGCTGACCGCGCGCCTCATCCGGAAGAACGACGAGACGCCGGAAGTGGGCGCACAGGAGACCGCCGACCAGATTGTCGCGAATCTGGATGGCGCCGATTACGTGGTGAAGTCGGTGGGGACGCGCGAAAAGAAGCGCAACCCGGTTGCGCCGTTCATCACTTCGACGCTGCAACAGGAAGCGTCGCGCAAGCTGCGCTTCAGCGTGAAGCGAACCATGATGCTGGCGCAGCGGCTGTATGAAGGTATCGAGATCGGCAAGGAAGGCGCGGTCGGCCTGATCACCTACATGCGTACGGATTCCACGCGCGTTTCGGAAGACGCGGTGAGCGACGTGCGCCACTACATCAACGAGCGCTACGGCAAGCCGTTCGTGCCAGACGCGCCCAACATTTACAAATCGAAGAAGGACGCGCAGGACGCGCACGAGGCCATCCGGCCCACCGAGATGGCTTTTTCTCCGGAGGTGGTGGAGAAGCACCTGGCCGAAGACGAGATGAAGTTGTACCGCCTCATCTGGAACCGCTTCGTAGCCAGCCAGATGATGCCGGCGCTCTACGATCAGACCACCATCGACGTTTCGGCCCAGGGCAAAGACGCCGCGGCTTATATTTTCCGCGCCACCGGCTCGGTTCTCAAGTTCGACGGTTACCTCAAGGTCTACCAGGAGGGCAAGGATCAGACGGACGAGGAGGACGAAGAGATGAAGCACCGGCTGCCGCTGGTGACCGAAGGCGAAACCCTGCGGTTCAAGGCGATCAAGCCGGAGCAGCACTTCACCGAACCGCCGCCACGCTACAACGAAGCCACGCTGGTGAAGCGCCTGGAAGCGGACGGCGTGGGCCGGCCGTCTACGTATGCGTCGATCCTCTCCACCATTCAGGAACGGGAATACGTCAAGAAAGAAGGCGGCCGCTTCATCCCCACCGAGCTGGGGATGGTGGTGACCGACCTGCTGCTCGAAAGCTTCGACGACATCTTCGATGTCAGCTATACGGCGCGGATGGAAGAAGAACTCGACGAAATCGAGGAGGGAAAGCTCGACTGGCGCACGGCCATGGGCGAGTTCTACGAGCGCTTCGACAAAGATTTGAAGCACGCCGAAGAGCACATGACGAACATCAAGCGGATGGAAAAGCCCACCGACTTGATCTGCGAAAAGTGCGGCAAGCCGCTGGTGATCAAGTGGGGCAAGCACGGCAGCTTCATTGCCTGCACCGGGTACCCGGATTGCACCTATACGCGGGAGCTGACGGTGGACCTGCCGGATGTCGATAAGGTCGATCTCTCCGAGCAGGGCGAAGAGGAGTACTGCGAGAACTGCGGCCGTCCGATGGTGCTGAAGAAGGGCCGTTTCGGAACCTTCCTGGCCTGTTCAGGTTATCCCGATTGCAAGACCACCAAGCAGATTGGCGGCGAGCAGAAGAAGCCCGATGTGGCGCTGGAAGAGAAGTGCCCGCAGTGCGGCAACCACCTGGTGTTGAAGAACGGGCGCTTCGGCGAATTCACCGCGTGCAGCAATTATCCGACGTGCAAATACGTCAAGCAAAAGACCATCGGGGTGAAGTGCCCGGATTGCAGCGAAGGCGAGATCATCGAGCGCCGTTCGAAGAAGGGCAAGACGTTCTACGGTTGCAACCGGTACCCCGACTGCAAATTCGTGGCGTGGGGCAAGCCGGTGCCGGAGAAGTGCCCGGAATGCGGCAGCCCGTACATGGTGGAGAAGTGGCTGAAGGCCGGCCCGGTGTGGCAGTGCCCCAGCGCCGAGTGCAAGCATAAGCAGCCGGCGCCGGTGGGGCAGCCCGAGGCGGTAGCGTAAGGCGCCAGCCCGCAAAGCCGCGTCCGTAGGATAATGTTCTTGAGACGTCCCATGACGCTTGCGCCAGGTGTCGTATTGCCCGAGTCTGAAATCGCCGCGATTTGCCGCCGCTACCACGTAAGGGAGCTGGCTTTATTCGGTTCGGCAGCCCGCGGCGAAATGCGGTCCGATAGCGATGTAGATCTGCTTGTGGACTTCATGCCGGATGCGCGAATCGGCTTGCTGGAGTTGTCGGCTCTGATGCGAGAGCTCTCGCAAATGGTCGGCCGCCCTGTCGATCTGGCAGTGAAGCCTGCGCTGAAGCCCCTGGTGCGCGCGGAGGTCCTTGCCGAGGCTCAAACCCTCTATGCGCCGTGACCGCCAGCGGCGCTCTGATAAGACCAACTGGTAGCGCCGGCGGTCTTGCCGCCGGTGTCTTGTACGCCCTTAACCGTCGACATATTTTGGGAAATGCCGCAAGCTGAGAGCCGGCGGCAAGACCGCCGGCGCTACAAATCAAGCTGTACCTTCAACCCTGGAATTCTTTTCTGAAATGAGAAACTCCAGCCCGCAAGGTAGTAGCAGCCCCCGCTACTTCACCGCCGCCGTCGCATGCACCGGGCTCAGCCAGCCGTAACGGTCGGGGCGCGTGCCGTTGATCACGCCGAAGTATTCGTTCTGCAACTGCTCGGTGATGGGGCCGCGGCGGCCCTTGCCGATGACGATGTGGTCGATGGAGCGGATGGGCGTGATCTCGGCGGCCGTGCCGGAGAAGAAGACTTCATCGGCGATGTACAGCATCTCGCGAGGCACCAGAGTTTCGATCACGGGGATGCCGTTGTCGCGCGCGATCGTCAGGATGGTGTCGCGAGTAATGCCCGGCAACACCGAGGCTCCCAGCGGCGGGGTGTGGATCTTGCCGTCGCGCACCAGGAAGATGTTCTCGCCCGAGCCTTCGCTGACGTAGCCGGCGGTATCGAGAGCGATGCCTTCCACGAAGCCGTTGGCCACGGCTTCCATCTTGATGAGTTGCGAATTCATGTAATTGGCGCCGGCTTTGGCCATGGCCGGGAGCGTGTTGGGCGCCATGCGGTTCCAACTGGAAACGCACACATCCACGCCCTGCGCCAGCGCTTCTTCGCCCAGGTACTTGCCCCATTCCCAGCATGCGATGTAGACGTCGATGGGGTTATTCATGCCGTTCACGCCCACGTCGCCGTATCCGCGCATGGCGATAGGCTTCACGTAACAGGCTTCCATCTTGTTGGCGCGAACCACTTCGAGCATGGCATCACCCAATTGCTCCGCGGTGTAGGGGATTTCCATGCGATAGATCTTGGCCGAATCGAGCATGCGGCGGACGTGTTCCGGAAGGCGGAAAATGGCCGGCCCGACCGCCGTGGAGTAGCAGCGGATTCCTTCGAATACCGAACTGCCGTAACTCACCACGTGCGAGAGGACGTGGACGGTGGCATCCTGCCAGCGGATGAACCGGCCGTTATGCCATATTTTTTCGGTGGGCGTGAGCATAGGCTCATTATAACAAGGCTGATTCTACCCTTCGCCGGCGTGGTGGGCCTCTGCCAGGCCTCTCTTGGCGCGGGTGTGCAACTCGCCGATATTGGAGCCGGTGAGCGCCGTCGCCACCGCTCCGCCAATCAGCAGGGGCAAAGTGGACGCGCCCCACAGGATGATCGAGAACGTGGTGGCGTCGTTCTTCTCCACGTCGAAGAGGTGCAGCGCCATCACGCAGGCGGCTTGGAATAGACCCACATTGCCCGGCGCATTAGGCACCACGGTGGCCAGGCGCACGATGGTCAACACTCCGGCGGCAGCCCAGAAGGAAAGATCCAGTCCGTAGGCCCGCATCAGGGCGTACACGGTAAAGAACTGCAGCACCAGGTAGAGCAGGCTGATGGCGCTGGTGAGCGAGAGCGTGCGCAGGTTGCCCATGAGGTGCAGGCCTTCCAGCACGTGACGGAGGGTCGACGACCAGCGACTCTCACGCACCACCGCGTGGGCCTGCTGCTTGTGCCGGATGATCCAAAACAGCACGACGGTTCCCGCGAGCACCAGCAATCCTATAATTTGAACCAGGATGACGAGATCTTCGGGTATGCCTCTCACCAGGCTGGCGGTGATGAGGAACGCGATCACCATCCACACGCCGTCGATCAGCCGCTCCACGGCGGCGGAAGCGAAACCCAGCGAGAGCCGCAAATCGTTCCAGTGGGCCAGCAGGTAACAGCGGATCAGCTCACCCACGCGCAACGGCAGCACCTCGTTGGCGAACAGGCCGATGTAGATGGCCTGCACGGTGCGCCACAGCCGCAGGCGCACCACCGGGCTGAGCAACGTGTTCCAGCGCCACGCGTGCGACAGGTAGACGGAGAGATCGGTGAGGACGGCGATCGACACCCATCGCCAGTCGAGCGAGCGGATGTTGGGCATCAGATCGGCGAGCGGGTAGCCGTGCAGCACCCAGACCAGGCAACCGAGCGATACGCAATAACCGGCGGCCTGGGGCGCCCAGGAAGGCAGTTTGCGGCGCGGCGCTGCGGAAGGTCCCAAGAACTAATGATAGCGTGGCACGGTTTGGCCGACTTCTCAGAGACTGCGGGCGCAGTTAAACTAACTGTTGATGAAACCTCTTCGCCGTGTCGCGGTTCTGGGAGCTGGAACCATGGGTTCGCGGATTGCAGCCCATTTTGCCAACGCCGGGTTCCCGGTGGACTTGCTTGATATCGTGATTCCGGATCAGCCCAAGCGCAACGCCGCCGCGCTCGCGGGCGTCGAGAATGCCGCCAAACAGAAGCCCGTGGCATTCTTCACGGATGCGGCCATGAGGTTGATTGCGCCCGGCAACTTTGAGGACGATCTGGGCCGCCTGCGCCAGTGCGATTGGATTGTGGAGGCGGTTTCGGAAAACCTTGAGATCAAGCGCCGCCTGTTCGAGCGCGTGGCGCAGGTCCGGACGCCCGGCACGATTCTTTCCACCAACACCAGCGGGATCCCACTGGCGAGCATCGCGGAGAGTTTCCCGCACGAACTGCGCCGTCATTTTCTGGGCACGCATTTTTTCAATCCGCCACGCTATCTGCATTTGGTGGAGCTGATTCCCGGCCCGGACACCGCCGCCGAAGTGCTCACGTGGGTTGCCAACTTCTGCGACCTGCACCTGGGCAAAGGCGTGGTGCCTTGCAAGGACACGCCCAACTTCATCGCCAACCGCATCGGCTGCTTCTTCGGCGCGACCGTCCACAAGCTGGCCGTGGAGGGTGACTATACGGTGGAGGAAGTGGACTTGCTCACGGGGCCGCTGATCGGCCTCCCGCGCTCGGCCAGTTTTCGCCTGGTGGATATCATTGGCCTCGACGTATGGGCGCACGTGCTGCGCAACCTGTACGATCTGGCGCCCAACGATCCGGCGCGCGAGCGCTACGTGGTGCCGGAATTCATGGCGCGCATGATCGAGCGCGGCTGGCTGGGCGAAAAACGCGGCCAAGGATTTTACAAGCGTGTTGGCAAAGGCGCGGACAAGGAAATTCACGCCATCGACCGCAAGACCCTGGAGTATCATCCGGCGCAAAAGGCCCATTTCGCCGCGGCCGACGCGGCTCGCGCCATCACCGATCTGCCGCAGCGCCTGCGCGCGCTAACGGCCGACGACGATCGCGCGGGCCGGTTTCTGTGGCCGCTGTTCCGCGATCTGTTTATCTACTCGGCCCAGATGGTGCCGGAGATCTCCGGCCGCATTGTGGAGATCGATCGCGCCATGCGTTGGGGCTTTGCGTTTCCGCTGGGGCCATTCGAGTTCTGGGACGCGCTTGGCGTGGAAGCGACGGTGGAGCGGATGCGCCGCGAGAATTGCGCGGCGCCGCCGAACGTGGAGCGCATGCTGGCTTCCGGCGCGCGCTGCTTCTATGGCACCGCCGATCGCGAGGGCCAGCCGCGCACGCGCTGGTTTGACCTTCACGGCGGAGCCTGGCAGGACCTCGAAGCGCGGCCCGGCGTGCTGGTGTTGAATGACATCAAGCGTGCGCGGGGGGTGGTGAAGACCAACCCGGGTGCGTCGCTCATCGATCTGGGCGATGGCGCACTCTGCCTGGAATTCCATAGCAAGATGAACACGCTGGCGGACGACGCGCTGGCGATGGTTGGCACGGCTCTGAATGAGATCGAGCGCGGCTTTATGGCGCTGGTGATTGCCAACCAGGGCGAGCACTTCAGCGCCGGCGCCAATCTGGCGACCCTGTTGCTGGCCGCGCAGGAAGGCGAGTGGCAGGATCTGGATGAGGCGATCCGGCGTTTCCAGCAGGCCAACATGGCTCTCAAGTACGCTCCGGTGCCAGTGGTGGCCGCGCCGTTTGCCATGACGTTGGGCGGCGGCTGCGAGATGGTGCTGCATGCCACGCGGGCGCAGGCCTCGGCCGAGACATCCATGGGACTGGTGGAAACCGGCGTCGGGCTCATCCCCGCCGCGGGAGGCTGCAAGGAGATGCTGCTGCGGCTCGGCCATGCCAAGGCGGCCTTCGAATTGATCGGCTATGCCAAGATGTCGGGCAGCGCCGCGCACGCCCGCGAGCTGGGCCTGCTGCGCGCGCAGGATGGAATTACCATGAGCCCGGAGCGGCTGGTGGCGGATGCCAAGGCCGCGGCTCTGGCGCTGGCCGCCGGATATGTGCCCGGCGCGCCGCGACAGGACATCCCGGTGGAAGGCGAAGCCGGATTCGCGACGCTGAAGATGGGAATCCATCTGGCGCGTGAAGGGGGCTACATCAGCGAATACGATGCCGTGATCGGGGAGAAACTGGCGCACGTGCTGAGCGGGGGGCGCCTGGCCGGCGGGCAGGCCGTATCCGAACAGCATCTGCTCGATCTCGAGCGCGAGGCCTTCCTCAGCCTGTGCGGCCAACCCAAGACCCAGGAGCGGATTCAAGCCATGCTCAAGACCGGAAAGACGTTAAGGAATTAAACTGCCATGCCCGAAGCCGTGATCGTCGATTGTCTCCGCACCCCGGTGGGAAAGGCCCCGCGCGGCGCGCTGCGCCACACCCGTCCGGACGACCTGGCCGCGCTGGTCATCCAAGCGCTGCTGGCGCGCTATCCGCAGGCCAGGGAAGAGGTGGAAGACGTGATTCTGGGCTGCGCCATGCCGGAAGGCGAAGCCGGCAACAACATGGCGCGCGGAGCGCTGCTGCGCGCCGGACTTCCGGATAGCGTGCCCGGCATGACCATTAACCGCTTCTGCAGTTCCGGCTTGCAAGCCATTGCGATGGCCGCGGAGCGCATTCGCGCGGGCGCCGCGCACACGCTGATCGCAGGCGGCAGCGAATCCATGAGTATGACGGCGCGGGGCGGTCTGAAGCCCGCGCCCAATCCCTGGTTGGTGGATCGCCGGCCGGATTATTACCTCACCATGGGGCTTACCGCGGAGCGCGTGCAGCAGCGCTACGGGATCTCGCGCGAAGAGGCCGACCGCTTCGCGCTGGGCAGCCACCAGAAGGCGGTGGCGGCGCGCGATGGCGGCCGCTTCGCCGACGAGATGGTCCCCGTGGAAGCCGCCCACGGAGCGCTCGAAGAAGACGAAGGCCCGCGCGCCGACACCACGCTCGAGGCGCTGGCGAGATTGAAGCCGGTCTTCCACGCGAAGGGCACGGTGACGGCGGGCAACTCTTCGCAAACCAGCGACGGCGCCTCCGCCGCGCTGGTGATGTCGGAAACCCGCGCGCGCCAGCTCTCGCTCACGCCCAAGGCGCGGTTCGTGAGCTTCGCCGCGGCGGGAGTGCCGCCGGACATCATGGGCATCGGCCCGGTGGTCGCCATTCCCAAGGCGTTGGCCATGGCCGGTCTGAAGCTGGACGACATGGATGTGATCGAACTGAACGAGGCTTTTGCGGTGCAGGCGCTGGCCGTGATCCGGGTGGCCCATCTCGATCCCGCCCGCATCAATCCGAATGGCGGGGCGGTGGCTCTGGGACATCCTCTGGGCGCGACCGGCGCCAGACTGGTGGCCACTCTGCTGCGCGAACTCGACCGGCGCCAAGCGCGCTACGGCATGGTCACGATGTGCGTGGGTGGCGGGCAAGGGGCGGCGGGGATATTGGAGCGAATGTAGGACAGGCCTCCCGGCCTGTCTTCTCCTGTTACAGCATGACAGGCCAGGAGGCCTGTCCTACACACGCGCGTACATCGCCAGCAGGCCCTCCAGCGGAATTTGTTCCGCCCGTAGTCCGGCTTCGGGCCAGGCCCCCACCACGTCTTTCCCGTAGACTTCCGCCAGGTTGTTGCGGATGGTCTTGCGCTTGTGCGCGAAGCATAGGCCGGCGAAACGCAGGAAGCCGCCGGCGTCGGCCGTCGCAGCGGGCCTCGGCTCCAGCAGCACCACCGCGGAATCCACCTTGGGAGGCGGATGAAACGCCGAGGGCTTCACTTCGAAGAGCAGGCGGGCCGCCGCGAAGAGCGCCGTCTGCACCGTGAGAAAGCCGTAGGCGCGCGAGCCGGGCCGGGCCACCAGGCGCTCGGCCACTTCCTTCTGAATCAGAAACACCGCGCGCGGCAGGCGCAGCCGCGCGACCTGTTCCAGGATCGGAGAGGTGATGTAGTACGGCAGATTTCCGGCGAGCGGTGCGGCGCCCCACTGCGCCAGGTCGGTTTCGAGCACGTCTGCCTGCACCACTTCCAGACGCGGTTCGGCGGCGAACTTGCGGCGCAAGTGGTCCACCAGGTACGGGTCCACTTCGATGGCGACTACGCGCGCCGCGCGCTTCAGCAGTCTTTCGGTGAGAGCGCCGCGTCCCGGGCCGATTTCAATCACCAGTTCGGCCGGGGCAGGGCAGGCGGCCGCGGCGATGCGCTCGAGGACGGAGCCCTTGATGAGAAAATGTTGACCGAGTTTTTGTCGCGACACCCGGCGCCGCTAGCCGCGCACCGTGGCGCTGGCGCAGGATTGGACCACGCGGATGGTTCCTTGCGTCGGAACGCCGAATTCCGTCGCCGGTTGGAATCGTCCCAGCATGATGATGCTCTTCATGTCGGGGGTCAGTTCGCCTCGCACCACCGACCAATCCACCACGCGCCCCGTCTCGTCAATCTTCATGTCGACGACGTTGTAGTAATCCGACGGCGCAGTGGTGGGCGTTTCGATGCGCGGGAAGTCGTCATCCGCGTCGGCTACCTGGTCCCAGGGATTGGTGACCATCTTGCCGGCCGGCGCGGTATAAAACTCCCGGCCGCGGATATCGTGCGAGAAGCTCAGGCTGGGGACCAGCAGAGTGAAGATCAGCAGCGTGGAGAGCACGCCGCCGGTAAATGGCAGCGCCACGGGCCGCATCAAGTTGTCGAATGCCAGATCCACGCGCGCGGCCCAGCACTGCAGGCGGGCCAACAGGCTCGCGCGAGCGAGCGTGCGTTCGCACTCGTGAGATGCCAAAACGCTCAACCGCGCCGCGAGTTGCGGCGGGATCGCCGGTTGGTCCAGTCCGCGTACCATGGCAACCTGGTTTTGCATCATTTCGAAACGTGTTCCGCACGCGCGGCACGCTCCGATGTGCGCCAACATACTCTCCCGCTCCCGGGCCGGTAACTTCCGGTCGAGGAGAAGGGAAATCCGCTCTTGCACGTTTTCGCAGCTCATGACATCTTCTCTGCCGTTTCGGGCATCAGTCGCAAGGCCGGCCTCGGTTTCAGGCTTCCCGCGAGCTCTTCCCGCAGGGCTTCGCGGCCCCGCAAGATTCGAGATTTTACTGTCCCCAGAGATACCGCCAACACGGCGGCGATCTCTTCATAACTCAGGTCCGTGATGTCCCGAAGCACCACAGCCTCACGGAAGATCGGGCTGATCCTTCCCAAAGCCGCCTCAATGGCCGCGCGCTGTTCCGAATCCAGCACCACGTCATATGGCGTCCGCCCATTGTCCGGTATAATCTCCTTCCAGTTGCGCGCTTCTTCCGGATCCGAGTCGAGCTCCACTTCGCGCCTGCGGTGGCGGAAGAACCAGCGCCGCGCGTTGTGCGCCTCGTTTACCGTGATGCGGTAAATCCAGGTCCGCAACGTACTCTTGCCGTGGAAGTTTCCAATATTGCGAAATACTTTCAGGAAGACTTCCTGAACCACGTCGCTCGATTCGGCTGGATCGTCGAGCAAGCGCATCGCCAGCGCATACACCGGTTGCTGGAAGAGAGCGATCAACTCCTCGTAGGCCCATCCAGCACCGGTGCGCAAGCCTTCCACAAGACGGAGATTGTCCGCCGCGGCGCCCTCAGACGCCCGGTCCGACCGTAAGTCCAGGATCGAAGTGGCCACCCCTTGCCTCACTTTCAACCTGACTCCAACCTAGCAAGAATAAACCGGCCTTGCAAAGCTATAGACGCCACTCTTTCAGGGAAAGTTCCCGGCGGCCTCCAACCGCCACGGAATCAATGCCGAGCGGAGCGGCCTCGGCTCCCTCGCGATGGCAATTGCGGTTGGGGGTCGAATCGTGACCGAAAGGGAGCAGAGGTCTCGCTACAATAGACGATAGGATGCTGGTTTCGATAGCCCCGCAGTTGGAACGGCCCCGCTGGCTGCGCGCGCCCGCGCCGGCCGGACAGAATTACCACGAGCTGAAGGGTCTCATCGACCGCCTGCGCCTCCACACCGTCTGCGAAAGCGCCGCCTGCCCCAACGTGGGCGAATGCTGGAACCGGCGCACCGCTAGCTTCATGATGCTGGGCAATGTCTGCACGCGGCGCTGCGGTTTTTGCGCCGTGCAAAAAGGCGCGCCGCTGCCGGTGGATTACGACGAGCCTAACCGGGTGGCCGAAGCCGTGGAGGCCATGGGGCTGAAGTTCGCCGTGATCACCAGCGTCAACCGCGACGACCGCGAAGATGGCGGCGCCGAACTGTTCGCCCTGGTGATCCGCGCCATTCGCGCGCGCGTGGCGGGATGCGGCGTGGAAGTCCTGGTTCCCGATTTCCAGGGAAACCTGGCAGCCGTCGCGACCGTGATGGAAGCCGCGCCCGACGTCTTCAACCACAACACCGAAACCGTGCCGCGGCTCTACCGCCAGGTGCGGCTGGGCGCGCGCTACCAGCGCTCGCTCGACGTGCTGGCCGCCGCCAAGGGGATGCGTCCCGCCACGCCCACGAAATCCGGCCTGATGCTGGGCCTGGGCGAGCGCACCGATGAAACGCTGGCGGTGATGCGCGACCTGCGCGCCCATTATGTCGATATCCTGACTCTCGGCCAGTATCTGCGCCCATCGCCCAAGCATCTGCCGGTGGTGCGTTACGTTCCGCCGGAAGAGTTTGCCGATCTGCGCCGCGCCGGCCAGGACATGGGTTTCGCGCACGTGGAGGCCGGCCCGCTGGTGAGGAGTTCGTATCACGCATCGGAAGCGGTGAAATGCAGTTAACTAGTTTGTATGCGATTTTGTATACAAAATGGTAGCGTGGTTGGTACAATACGATTACCATTATGTCCAGCGCGAATATTAGAATCAGCGCCGAAGGCCGCGAAGTGTTGAGAGAACTCGCCAGTAAAGAAGGAGTGCCCATGGGCGCGGTCCTGGAAAAGGCAATTGAGAGATACCGCCGCGAGAAATTCCTGGAGGATGCCAATGCCGCCTATGCGGTCTTGAAGGCTAATCCCCGAACGTGGCGGGATGAGATAGCCGAGCGCGAGCTGTGGGAGAACACCCTCGGCGACGGCTTGGGTGAGAAGTGACCACAGTCCAACCGTCTCGGGGCGAGGTTTGGCTTCTCCATCTGGATCCTACCCAGGGACGCGAGCAGGCGGGTACCCGACCAGCCCTGGTGGTTTCCGTGGACCGGTTCAACCACGGTCCCGCTGAACTTGCTGTCGTTATTCCGATCACTTCACGCCACAAAGGTGTTCCGTGGCACGTTTCCCTCGTGCCTCCGGAGGGTGGCGTGAAGCAGGAATGCTTCATCAAATGCGAAGATGTTCGCTCCGTTTCCACCGGGCGATTCTCCCGACACTGGGGGCTTATTTCGCCGGATACGATGCGGGAGGTTGAGGACCGCTTGCGCATTCTGATAGGGCTCTAACTCGTCCGACCCTTCCTGCGTTGTTCGCGGAACTTCCCGCTAGCCCCCTGGTCATGAGAAAATGAAGCATATGTGCCTCGACGCCCCGGCCCTGTGAACCTATGCCACGCATTCTCGATCTGATCGATTCGCCCGACCACGTCAAACGGCTCTCGGTTACGGAGCTGGAACAACTGGCCGGTGAAATCCGCGAAGAGCTGATTACGGTGCTGTCCGCCAACGGCGGGCACCTCGGTCCCAATCTCGGCGTGGTGGAGCTGTCCATCGCGCTGCACTACGTCTTCTCGACGCCCGCCGACAGCGTCCTCTTCGACGTCAGCCACCAGGCCTACATTCACAAGCTGCTCACCGGCCGGCGCGAGCGCTTCTCCACCATCCGCACGCCCGGCGGCCTCAACGGCTTCATGCTGCGCACCGAGAGCCCGCACGACTGCTACGGCGCGGGGCACGCCGGCACGGCGCTTTCGGCCGCGCTGGGAATGGCCGTGGCGCGCGACAAGACAGGCGGCAAAGAACACGTGGTGGCCGTCGCCGGCGACGCGGCTTTCACCTGCGGCATCACCTACGAAGCGCTCAACAACATCGCCCACCACACGCGCCGCATGATCGTGGTGCTCAACGATAATGAGTGGTCCATCGACAAGAATGTGGGCGCCATCGCCAGTTATCTGCACGGCATCGTCACCAGCCCGCGCTACGACTATCTGCACGACCGCGCCGGTAAGTTTGTCGAAATGGTGGGTGGTAAGATCGCCCTGCGTATGGCGCGCAAAGCCGAAGAGGCCGCTAAGAGCATGTTGTGGCCCAGCGTGATCTTTGAAGAGCTGGGGCTCAAATACTATGGCCCCATCGGCGGCCATGACATTTCCACGCTGATCAAGACCCTGGAGTTTCTCAAGAAGCAGGATCGCCCGGTTCTGTTACACGTTCTCACGCAGAAAGGCAAAGGCTTCGAGCCGGCCCTGCAGAAGCAGAAGAAGTTTCACGGCCTGGGCCCGTACGATCCCGAGACGGGCGAAACCAAGCCGCTCAGCCGCCGGACTTACTCGGAAGTCTTCGCCGACACCATGGTGAAGTTAGCCGACTATAACGACAAAGTCGTGGCGATTACGGCCGCCATGCCCAACGGCACCGGCCTGGACCGCTTCCAGCAGCACCATCCCGACAAGTACTTCGACGTCGGCATCGCCGAGGAGCACGCGGTCTTATTCGCCGCCGGCCTGGCCGCTAAAGGCTTCAAACCTTTCTGCGCGATTTACTCGACCTTCCTGCAACGCGCTTTCGACCCGATCGTCCACGATGTCTGCCTGCAAAACCTGCCGGTGGTTTTCTGCATGGATCGCGGCAGCCTGTCGGCCGACGACGGTCCCACGCACCACGGCCTGTTCGACATCAGCTATCTCCGCGGCATCCCGAACATGGTCCACATGGTGCCCAAGGACGAGGACGAGCTGGCCGACATGCTCTTCACGGCCATGCACTGGGACGGTCCGATTGCGGTTCGCTACCCGCGCGGCGTGGGCCCCGGCACGCCCGTCAAGGATGTTCCCAGCCTGATTCCCATCGGCAAGGCCGAGTTGATTCAGAACAGCGACAACGACCGCGTGGCGATCTTCGCGCTGGGCGCGCTGGTTCCGATGGCTGAAGAGGTCGCGCGTAAGTTGTGGGGCGAAGGTATTTCCGCGGCAGTGATCAACGCCCGTTTCACCAAGCCGATCGACGTCGAAATGCTGGAATTCTTCGCCCGCAGTGTCGACGTCATCCTCACGCTCGAAGACCATGTTCTGTGCGGCGGCTTTGGCAGCGCGGTCTTGGAAGAGCTGAGTAACTTGAGGCTGTCGACGCCGGTAGTGCGGATCGGCTGGCCCGACCAGTTCATCGAGCACGGTAAGATCGACCCGCTACGCGCTAAGTACGGCATCACGGCGGACGCGGCCATGGAGAAGCTTCGCCCCGTGCTGGCGGCAACGCAGAAGAGTGCGAGTGCTGCTAACGATGCTGCCGTCCGCCCCGCCCAAGCCCGCTAAGACGGTGTAATCACGGACCGTGCCCGGCCGCCCGGCCAGCAGGTAAGGCTCGCCGGTCGAGCCGGATCAAGAGAGCTTCATTATAGCTGAGGATATTAATCTATTTTACTATTGTTTTCCACTACAATCCATGGTATTAGTACTTATGGTACCCGGCGGGAACGCTCGGCAGGTTGTTATCCAAGCTCAATCCGGCGTGCCAGGAATTTCAGCGGGTGGCCATCAGCCCATGAGGAAAAGTTGATGGCTTCTCCCACTGCCGGTGCTCAACGCGAGGAAGACTCCTTCCGCGCCCTCGAGCCGAGGATCGGCGAAGCCCTCTGCTTCATGGATGCCAACCTGCATCGTTGTTCGCTGACGGTCGCCGATATCGCAAGCCATGCCGGTCTCTCGCGTTCGGGATTCTCGCGTTTGTTCCGGGTTGAAACTAAATCGAGCCCTAAGCGGATGGTCCTGAGGATGCGGATGCAGGTTGCAGGCGAGTTACTCTCCGCTAGACGGGCTTTACCTCTGAAGGAAGTAGCTGCGCGATCCGGCATCCCGCGTCTCGACGTATTTGCGCGCACCTTTCGCGAATGGTACGGCATGACGCCCAGCGAATTTCGGAGGAGCCGGCGATATGTTCGTGGTCGGCCATAAGGCGGCATCCGACGCTAGACGGCACAAAATGCAAAGAGATAGCACAAATTGCAAAGTGTTTGGTACTTGAACGGGACGGGTAAAGGGTTGATAATCAGACCCGGGAACATAGACATACCTCACCAGGACGAAAGAATCTAGCGTAGTGCTGCATTGCATAAACACACTAACATATCCTGGCCTTTGACAACGGAAATGGCGTTAATTATGTCAACACTCGAACGCGCAACTCACATTTGTCTGATCGCGGTGTCCGTCGTGGCGCTGGGCCTCCTTCTGGAAGGTAGGCTCGGAACCAGGCGCCCTGGCGGCGCCCGGACGGCTGCTACTCAACTAGTCGGCAAGCATCTGGCCGTGGCGCGCCTGGACTGGAAGTCCTCTGCAGTTAACGTTGTGTTCTTCATTAGCACGCATTGTCATTTTTGCGAGGAGAGCATGCCGTTTTACCGGCAGCTCACTGAGATCCCAGGGCGCAGACCGCAAAACCTCGCGATCTCCGCTATTTCGCGTGATGCCCCTGAATTAGTGAAGGACACCTTGTCCGGGCAGCACGTCAACCTAGACGGCGTCTATCGCGCGCCAGTCATCGACGAACTATCCAGCACGCCGATAGTGCTTATCGTCGATGCGAACGGAATTGTCCGGCGGGTCTTCGAGGGAAGGCTTGATTCATCTCGCGAGAAGGATGTACTGAAGATAGTGGCAGCCGGAATTGCCGGGAAACTCCGAACCTAACATCTCCGATGCTTCTCTCGCCATGGTTCGCCCCGGAAGGGTATTGGCTTTGCGCCAGGGCATGCAACGCCAGATAACCAGCGGCCCCAGCCCGGGTAGATTGTTTTCTACCCACGATTCTATCAGGAGGAGCTATATGCTCAACGGTTTGAAACGAGTGATAGGTGCCAAATTGGCGCGTCTTGCATTATTGGCGGTGCTGGCGACTACGCTGGTCACAACAGCGCTCGCTGGGTCAGCTTACTACTCTTGCTATATAGGCGCGATAGAGTATGACTGCTACTGCAACTGTGGTACCGGCTCTTCCAACACAGGCAGCTACGATTGCACCAGCATCAACATTGACTTTTGGGGGAACTGCTGGCTCACCACGTTCGGATGCACCGCCCCCCAGGAGAACTAGGCGAGTTGTAAATCATCGAATTGGTTAAAGGTGCGTTTGGGCCGCGCAACAGACTGCGCGGCTCGGGCGCGAGGTGCCTTGGCGAGCCATGCGGGCAAGCCGGCGCGGCTCGTCGCTACACAGGCAACAGTAGAACAGAGGGCGGAAATGAAGACGAACGAGGTCCACATAGCGCGCGCATCACGCGGAGTAACCGTGCTTTCCTTGTTGCTGGTTGCTCTTGCCGCGCATAGCACCGCCCAAACGCACGCGGCGGCCCCTGCTGAGCCGGCATTTGAAGTCGCTTCGCTCAAACACGTTGGGAACGTGATGGACGGTGCGGTTGTCACAGATTTGGGGGGGGGGAAACACCAGGTCAACTTCAGAGAGAGGCGTCCTGTGAAGTACACAGGCGTAAGACTTTTGGGTGAAGACTCACTGGACAGGATTTTGCGATACGCATTTTCTCCCCTTCTGACGCCCTACCACTGCGAATCACTCGCTTGGATGGAGGATGAATTTTACCAGATAGAGGCGATAGCACCGGTTGGGACCACAATAGAGACGGCGGGAGCGATGCTTCGAACCGTGCTGGTCCAACGCCTCGGGCTTCGTTGGAAAATGGTGGATAGGGAAAGGTCCATCCTTAATCTGCTGCGGGGAAACGGTGATCTGAAATTGGTTCCGTCGACCGAAGCCGAAACCGACACAGAGTTCCATCAGGTGGGCGTCTTCAAGAGGAAATCAGGATCTCTGGCCGACTTGGCGGGTTTTCTATCTATGCTCGCGGGCGCCCACGTATTTGATAAGACCGGGATCACTGAGCGTTACAAGTTCGATGAGGACTGGAGCCACGAGATAACGGGCCCATGGGGCACCGATCCGAACATAGCATTTGCCGTTGTGAAAAAACTTGGCCTGAAGCTGGAGGCGGGAAAGCAGATGCAGAAGACCCTGGTCATTGAGCGCGCGAACAAGGAGCCGACTCCGAACTAGGGCTCCGACCGCATGATTTTGTGCTTTTGACGAACACCCGTCTTTCAGCCGCTCACGCAACCACACCGAGCCGCGACCGTAAGGGAGCGGAGTTCCACTAGCACCAAGTCACTTGGTCAAGGCACTATCTCTAGGGCTGACTGATCGTCTCAGAGGTATGGGGGAGCATCCAATCATGGGACTCTTGGCGCCAGTCGCGATTCGCCGCCATGATGAAAGAAGTTTTGCCAACGGAGGAGGGCAAGGTGCGGCTGGTGTTCCACGAATTTCCGTTGTCCATGCCCTCCGCTCCCTGACGGTCGCGGCGGCGCAGCCTCATGTTATCGTGACCCTCAGGACTGAACATGAACTGGACACGCAGGGATCTCCTCAAGAACACTCTGGCGGCGTCGGCCGCCGCCGCGGGGCAGGGAAACGCCGGCGCGCAATCGCAGCCCGCCGATGCACCGCCCGCTGCCGCTCCCGCCGCCGGGCGCGAGCGCCTGTTACTCGATTTCGGCTGGCGGTTCCACTTTGGCCACGCCGACGATCCGGCGCAGGATTTCTTGTACGGCTCGGGCGGAGAGACGTTCGCGAAATCCGGCAGCGTCATCCAGGCGCCGCGCGGCACGCCGGATATTTCGAGCGCGAATTTCGATGACAATGCCTGGCAAAAGGCCGACCTCCCGCACGACTGGGCCATCGATCTGCCGTTCGAAAACGACCGCTCGCTGGTCGCTCACGGCTGCCACCCGTTGGGCCGCAAGTATCCGGCCACGTCCATCGGCTGGTACCGCCGTGTCTTCGATCTGCCGGCAGCCGATCTGGGCCGCCGCCTGGCGCTCGAATTCGACGGGGTCTATCGCGATTCCATCGTCATCCTCAACGGCCATTACCTGGGCAGAAATTTCAGCGGCTACGCCCCCTTCCGCTACGACATCACCGACCATGCGAATTATGGCGGGAAGAACGTGCTGCTGGTACGCGTCGACGCCACCCTGGGCGACGGCTGGTTCTATGAAGGCGCGGGCATCTATCGCCACGTCTGGCTCACCAAGACCAACCCCGTGCACGTGGCGCACTGGGGCACGTTCGTGCGCGCGGAGGTGCGGCCCGCGGCGCCGGCCATCGTCCGCATCTCGACCGAGGTCAATAACGAAACCGGCGGCACGCGCAACTGCCGGGTGGTTTCCCGCATTCTCGATCCCGCCGGGAAGGTAGCCGCGACCATCGCCGCGCCGCCGGTGGCCATCCCAGCGTGGAGTTGGCACGCTTTTGAGCAGCGCACCGATGTGGCCTCGCCAGCACTTTGGTCGATTGAGCAACCCAATCTCTACCGGCTCGAAACCAGCGTGGAATCGGCCGGCGTGGAAGTGGACAGCTATAGCACCCCCTTCGGTATTCGCTCAGTTCGCTTCGATGCCAACAACGGCTTCTTTCTCAATGAGAAGCACGTATTAATTAAAGGAACGTGTAACCACCAGGACCATGCCGGCGTGGGCGCCGCGTTGCCCGACCGCATCCAGTCTTACCGCATTGAGCGGCTGAAGGACATGGGTTCGAACGCCTACCGCACGTCGCACAATCCGCCCACGCCGGAACTGGTGGATGCCTGCGACCGCCTCGGCATGATCATGATGTGCGAGACCCGCCTCATGGATTCCACCCCCGAGGGGCTCAGCCAGCTCGAACGCATGATCCGCTGCCACCGCAACCATCCCTCCATCGTGATCTGGTCGCTCGGCAACGAGGAACCGGAACAAGGCACCGAGCGCGGAGCGCGCATCGAGACCACCATGAAGCGGCTGGTCTACAGTCTGGACGACTCGCGGCCGGTCACCCAGGCGATGAACAACGGCTACGGCGGCAAGGGCGCTTCCAACGTGGTCGATGTTCAAGGTTTTAATTACAATGAGGCGCGTATCGATCAGTTTCATAAGGACTACCCGAACTTGCCAATGGTGGGCTCCGAGACCGCGTCGACGGTTTCCACCCGCGGCATCTATGCCAACGATAAAGACAAAGGCTACGTGCAGGCCTACGACACGGAGAAGCCCTCCTGGGCATCTACGGCCGAAACCTGGTGGAAGTTCTACGACGCGCGCCCGTTCCTGGCGGGCGGCTTTGCCTGGACGGGATTCGATTATCGCGGTGAGCCCACGCCCTACGGGTGGCCGTGCATCAACTCTCATTTCGGCATTATGGATATGTGCGGTTTCCCCAAGGACAACTTTTACTATTACCAGGCATGGTGGGGATCGAAGCCGGTGCTGCATCTCTTCCCGCACTGGAACTGGGCGGGGAAGGAGGGCCAGGAGATCGAAGTCTGGGTCCACAGCAACCTCGACCGCGTCGAGCTGTTCCTCAACGGTCAGAGCCAGGGCGCCCAGGACGTCGGCAAGAACACTCACCTTATGTGGAAGGTGAAGTATGCGCCTGGGACAATTGAAGCTAAAGGTCTTAGTGCTATCCGTAGCGGAGACATACGCATTAATCAGACTCTGGTGGACAAGTGGGAGACAGCCGGCGCGGCGGCGCGGATCGTGCTTCGCCCCGACCGCAGCCGGATTTTCGCCGACGGAGAAGACGTGTCCATGTTGACCGTCGAGATTGTCGATGCGCAGGGCCGTAGGGTTCCGACTGCCGGTAATGAAGTGAGCTTCCAGGTGGCGGGCAAGGGCAAACTTCTGGGGGTCGGCAATGGCGACCCGAGTTGCCACGAACCGGACAAGGCCGGCAAGCGCAGCGCGTTCAATGGACTGGCGATGGCGATTGTGCAGGCTGCGAAAGAAGCCGGCGAAATTCAAGTGACGGCCAGTTCGCCCGGTTTGCAGTCTGCAACCGCTACCATCGGCGCGGCGCCCACGACCCTGCGGCTCGCCGTAGCCTAGCGCGCCGGCGCATTTCCGCCGATATGATTATCGGACCCGGTACTCTCTTGGTCGCTGGTTGTGGTACAAAGGAAGCAGGGGTGATGAGGAGTTTTCCTGCATTGCCCGGTTGCACATGAATATGAAAGCGCTTGCGTGGCTGTTGTCGTTCAGTCTGCTTGCTCCGGCCGGTAAGGTAATCAATTTCGATACTTTCCCGCTGGGCAAGACACCGCCCGGTTGGACGGTCTCGATGACCGACACGGGCGCAGCCCCGCGCTGGGAAATCGTCAAAGATCGGACCGCAGCCACACAGCCTTACGTACTGGCCCAGGTTTCCACCGACGGCAATAGTGCGCGCTCCCCGCTGGCGATTTTCGATGGGGCCAACCTGCGCGACGCCGATGTGAGTGTGCGCATCAAACCCGTCTCCGGCCACGAAGGACAGGCGGGCGGCGTGGTCTGGCGGTATCGCGATGCCAACAACTACTACCTGGCCCGCGCCAACGCGCTGGAAAACGATGTCGCGGTTTACAAAGTGGAAAACGGCCACCGCATCCCGCTGATGGCAGGCGTCAAGCACCCCATTCTGGCAAACGCCTGGTGCATCTTAAAGGTGTCGGTTCGCGGCAACAAGTTCCAGGTCTTCCTCGACCACCGGCGGATCCTCGAAGGCCAGGACGCCACCTTCGCCGGCCCCGGCAAAGTCGGCTTGTGGACGCTGGCCGATTCCATCACGTATTTCGATGATTTTCGAGTGTACCCCAAATAGGGCATTTATATATTTGGCTCACCCGAGGCCAATCTACTGGCCTGTTGGTTGAAATCAGATAGTAGATCACATCACGCTCAGAATCCGGCACAAAGGCAACTTCAGCTACGATGGGCCGGTCTTCCAGTAGGCAAACCGGGGACAGCTATCCAATTCCAAAGGCGGGAATTGGTAGCAGTCCCCGTTTTGCGGCGGTGCGTGGTTTGCAGGGCGTTTCGATAAAAGCCCTATTTCCGGACGCGCTACGCCAGCCCGGGTTTCTGTGAGAAGAGCGGGCTGGCAGCTCGAGTCCGGGGACTAGGTTTGGGCTACCGCCGCCGGCGCCGTCCTGTTTTCGCCTTGCAGCCACTCCTGGAAGCGTTCCAGGTAGAGGTAAATCACAGGGGTGATGTACAAGGTCAGGAACTGGCTCACCACCAGGCCGCCGACTACGGCGAGGCCCAGAGGTTGGCGCGCGTCGGCGCCTTCACCGTAGCCCAACGCGATGGGGAGCGTGCCGAACAATGCGGCCACCGTGGTCATCATGATGGGGCGGAAACGCAGCAGGCAGCCGTTCCAGATGGAATCGTAAGCGTTCTGGCCGCCATGGCGGGCGGAGATTGCGAAATCCACCATCATGATGGCGTTCTTCTTCACCACGCCGAACAGCATGATGATGCCGACAAACGCGTACAGGTCCAACTCCTTATGGAAGAGCACCAGCGTCAGCAGCGCGCCGAAGACCGCCGAAGGCAGGCCGGAAAGAATCGTGATGGGGTGGATGAAGCTCTCGTACAGCACGCCGAGCACGATATAGATCACCAGGATCGCCACAATCAGCAGGATCGACAGGTTCCGGAAGGAACTCTGAAACTCTTTTACCGTGCCCTGGAACTTGGTGGAAATGCTGGAAGGCATACGCAATTCCTGAACGGCGTTGTCCACCTGGGCGGCCGCCTGGCCCAGCGAGAAACCGGGCCGCAGGTTGAAGGAGATGGTGGTCGCGGGCAGTTGGCCGAAATGGCTGATGCTGAGCGGGCCCACCTGTCGCCGCATCTTGACAATGGTGTCAAGCGGCACCAGCGAACCGGCCGAAGAGCGCACGTAGAGTTTCGAAAGCGCATCCGGGGTCTTCTGGTATTGCTTCTCGACTTCCATGATCACGGAGTACTGGTCGGCGGGCGCATAGATCACCGAGACCTGGCGCGTGCCGTAGGCGCTGAAGAGAGCGTCCTGCACCTGCGCGGGCGTGACGCCGAGCGCCTCGGCGCGGTCGCGGTCGATATCCACCATCACTTGCGGGCTGGCCACCTGCAGGTCATTGTCGTTGACGTCGACGAAGCCGGGAAGTTTCTGCATCTTGGCCATGAGCTGCGGGCCCCAGGTATAAATGTCATCCAGCTTGGAGCTTTGCAGCGTGAGCTGATACACACTGGTGCTGAACTGGCCGCTCACGGTGATGGGCGGCGGGTTCTGCATGAAGGTGAAGACGCCGGGGATGGAAAAGAACCTGGGGCGCAGCGATTCGATGAATTGATCCACCGAGAGTTTGCGCTGGTCGCGGGGCTTCAGATTGGCGAAGACGAAGGCCTGGTTGCCCTGGCCTCCGGCGCCCGTGCCTCCGAATGCCCCGACGTTTTGTACGTTGGGGTCTGGCTGGAGGACTGCGGAAACGGCACGCAGGTGCTGCGCCATGGAGTCGAACGAAATGTCCTGCGGGCCGATGATCACGCCGAACGTGAAGCTGCTGTCCTGGCTGGGAATGAAGCCGGTGGGCATGGTGTAGAAGAGATAACCGGTGCCGATGAGCATGAGCACGGCGACCGCCAGCGTCACCAGGCGGAAGCGCAGGGCGATGCGGAGGGTCACTTCATACCAGCGCGTCAGGCCGTTGAAACCGCTTTCCAGCAGATGGTACAGCCAGCCGTGGCGCGTCTCGTGCTCCGACTTCAAGAAGCGGCTGCCCAGCATGGGCGTGAGGGTGAGCGATACGAATCCGGAAATCAGGATGGCCACCACGATGGTGACGGAGAACTCGTGCAACAGGCGGCCGACGATTCCACCGAGGAAGAGCACCGGGATGAAGACGGCCACCAGCGACAGCGTCATGGAGATGATGGTGAAGCCGATCTCGTGGGCCGCGGCGAGGGCCGCCTGGCGGCGCGATTTGCCCATCTCCATGTGGCGCACGATGTTCTCCAGCATGACGATGGCGTCGTCCACCACGAAACCCACCGAAAGCGTGAGAGCCATCAGCGAGAGGTTGTTCAGGCTGTAGCCGAGCAGGTACATCACGGCGAAGGTTCCGATGATAGAGAAGGGCACGGCGGCGCCGGGAATGAGGGTGGCGGAAACGTTGCGCAGGAAGAGGAAGATCACCATCACCACCACGCAGACCGTCAGCAGCAGCGTGAACTCGACGTCGCGAATGGAGTTGCGGATGGATTGGGAAGCGTCGAAGGCGACCTCCAGGTGAACGGAGGCCGGAATCTCGTGGCGAAATTCGGGCAGCAGTTGGTTTACGGCGTCGACTACATCCACCGTGTTGGTGCCTGGCTGGCGGTTGATGCCGAGGATCACGCACGGCTTGCCGTTCATTAGCGCGATGATCTTGTCGTTCTCCACGCTATCGATGACATTGCCCAGTTGTTCCAGGCGGACCGGGACGCCGTTGCGCCAGGCGACGATGATGGGCTGGTATTGGGCCGCGCGATCCAGGCCGCCGCTGGATTCGATGGTGAAGGCCTGTTTGTCGCCATCCAGGTGGCCGGTGGGGAGGTTGGTATTGCTGGAGGAGATGGCCTTCTGGACCTCGTCGATGCCGATGTTGTGGGCGGCCAGTTGATCGGGATCCACCTGGACGCGAACGGCGTACTTCTGATCGCCTAAGACCTGGACTTGGGAAACGCCGCCGACCATGGAAATGCGCTGCGCCAGCAGGAGGTCGGCGAACTCGCTGACTTTATAAGCGGGCAGGGTATCGGACGACAGGGAAAGGTAAAGAATGGCCCGGTCGGCGGGATTGGCTTTCTGGTAGGTGGGCGGGCGCGGCATGGTGGTGGGCAGCAGGCCGCCGGCCGCGGAAATGGCGGCCTGGATATCCTGCGCGGCAGCGTCAATGGTGCGGCTCAGGTCGAACTGCACGGTGATTTGGGTGGTGCCGAGGGAATTCACCGAGCTCATCTGCTGGATGCCGGAGATGGTGGAAAACTGGCGCTCGAGCGGCGTGGCCACGGTGGATGCCATGGTTTCCGGACTGGCGCCGGGTAGCGCCGCGGCCACGGCGATGGTGGGATAGTCGACGCTGGGCAGCGCCGCCACCGGCAGGGCGCGGAACGCCACCACGCCGAACAGCACGATGCTGAGACAGACCAGCACCGTCATGATGGGGCGTTCAATGAAGATCTGGGAGATGTTCACTGCGGCCCCGATCCGGCCTTGGGCGCTTCCACGGCGCGCACGGTGACGCCGGGGAAGAGGGCCATCTGGCCATCGATGACCACCGTCTCACCGGCCGCGACGCCTTTCTCGATCACGGTCTTCTTGCCGAACGAAGTACCCAGAGTTACGGGTCGCATATCGACCGAGTTATCCGGCTTGACGACGAAGACCACCTGGCCGAGCCGTCCCATCTGGACGGCTTCGGAGGGAACCACGGTGGCATTGCGTAGCGTATCGAGGGTCAGCGCGACGCTCACGAACTGGCCCGGCCAGAGCATGGAGTCGCGATTCTCGAAGGTGGCTTTCAAATGGATGGTGCCGGTGGAGGCATCGACGGTATTGTCGATCACGGCGAGCGAGCCTGCGGCGCCGCGGCCGGAGTTATCCTGCAAAGTGGCGCGCACCGAGAGGGCATGTCCGGCGTTCAGGCGGCGGATGGCGCCGAGGTGATCCTCAGGCACGGCGAAGCTGACGAAGATCGGTTCCACCTGGTGGATGATTACGAGCGGCACATCATTCTCTTTGACCAGATTGCCGGCATGCACCAGCAAGTTGCCGGTGCGGCCGGAAATGGGCGCGTGGATCTCGCAGTAGCTGCGGTCGAGGCGGGCTTTCGAGATCGCAGCCTGGTCGGCGGTGAGGTTGGCGCGGGCCGTGCCGACGCTGGCCTGGCTGGCGCGCGAGCCGGCGCGACTCACGTCGAGGGTGGTGCGGGCCTGGTCGGCGGTCATCTTCGAAGCCAGCTTTTCCTGGTTCAACTGTTCCTGGCGGGTGGCGTCGCTCTCGGCGAATTTCACCTGCGCGGCGTCGCGCTCGAGCGTCGCTTCGGCCTGGGTGATCTGCGCCTGGTCGCGTTCCACGGCGGCCTCGGCCTGGTGCAGCGCATCGTCGTAGGGGCGCGGATCGATCTGGAACAGCAGGTCGCCCTGCTTGACGTTCTGTCCTTCGGTGAAACCGACTGTGAGAAGCTGGCCGGCGATCTGCGACTTCACCTGCACCACGGCGGAAGCTTCCACCGTCCCGACCACGTGCAGTTCGGTAGGCACCGATTCCTGCGTGGCCTTGGCGACGGAGACCGGCATGACGGGCGGGCCGGCGGGACCTTTCTGTTGGGCCTGGTCTTTGTGGCAGCCGCAAAGGGCAAGAACGCTCCCGGCCAGAATCGTTAATAGGATGTTACGCAAGAGAACTCCCCAATCCCCGAAGTGTAGCAAAGAAGGGCGGCTGGACGCGCGGGAATGATATGCTCACGGAAGGCACCCGAGGCATGACATTCCGCACGATCGGCTGTTTGGGACTGAGCGCCGCGCTCATCGGCGCGCTCTATGCCCAGCGGCCGTTCCGCGAGTTTCCGGGCGTGGAGTATCGGCTCGGCAGCATCCCCTTGCCGCCGGACTGGCAGGAGAAGACCGAGTGGACTTTCGCGCGCCTGATGTATCCGCAGGCGCCGGGGGGACGTTATGGCGGTGGGTACGGCCGGGGATTCGGCAGCCGCGGCATCTGGACCGAAGGCAATTCCATCTGGACCCAGGACTATCCGCGCGCCGACCGGCACTTCGTGCAGGCGCTGCGCCGGCTCACGCGCATCCACGTCCGCTCGGTGGAAGAGCCCATCAACCTCGATGAAGCCGACGCCTACGATTGGCCGTGGCTCTACGCCGTGCAGCCGGGCCACTGGCAGTTGACGGACGCGCAAGCCAAGGCCATGCGCGAATACCTGCTGCGCGGCGGCTTCTTCATGGCCGACGATTTCTGGGGACCGGACGACTGGGACAGGTTCATGGAGGGCATGCACAAGGTCTTTCCGGACCGCGAGGCGGTGGAACTGGAAAACGACAACGCCATCTTCCACATGGTGTACGACCTGAACGAGCGCTACCAGGTGGCCAGCATGGGCTCCGTGAACGCCGGCCGGAGCTGGAAGTGCCAGAACTGCCCCGACAAATGGCGGGGCATCTTCGACGACCGCGGCCGTCTGATGGTGGCGATCACGTTTCAATCCGATGTGGGGGATTCCTGGGAGTGGGCCGACGAGCCGAATTATCCGGCGCACTACGCGGCGTTGGGAATCCGCATCGGGGTGAACTACGTGGTCTACGCCATGACGCACTGAAGAGGCCGAACGGCCGAAATGTTCACCGCGGAGACGCGGAGGCGCGGAGAAGAAGACCGGCGTCAAATACTCCTATTGACAATATTCGTTACAACGGGTATATTGAAATTGTGAGTTCCAGACTGGCCGCGGAGATTCGCCAGAAAAAGCCGTTCGCGTTGCTGGAGGAAGAGGCTGTGCTGAACCTGGTGCGCACGCACGAATTCCTACAGCAGCGGCAGACCGACTTTTTCAAGCAGTTCCAGCTCACGCCAACGCAGTACAACATCCTGCGAATTCTGCGCGGGGCGGGGCAGGCGGGCGTGACGTGCTCGCAGGCCGCCGAGCGCATGGTGGCGGCCGATCCGGACATCACGCGGCTGCTCGACCGGCTGGAGGCGCGGCAACTGATCGAGCGGCAGCGCGGCAGCCAGGATCGGCGGGTGGTCATCAGCCGGATCAGCGCGCAGGGCATCGACCTGCTGAAAGACATCGACCGGCCGCTGGCGGAGTTCGTGAAGCGGCAGTTGGGCCACATCGGCAAGGAGCGGCTCGCGCAGTTGATTGAGATTCTGGAATCGATTCGCGAAACGTGAGCATCTGTTTTTTTAGGTCTAGTATTCGTCATAACGAATAGTGTGAGAACGAACGAAAGGACGATCGGCAATGGCACAAGTGACATATCAAATCGATTCGGCGCATTCGGCGGCGCATTTCAGCGTCCGGCACCTGATGGTTTCGAATGTGCGCGGCGAGTTTACGAAGCTTTCCGGAACCGTAGTATATGATGCCGCCAACCCGGCTAATTCCAGCCTGGAGGCGCGCGTGGAAGTAGCTTCCATCAGCACGCGGGAACCGCAACGCGACGCGCACCTGAAGAGTCCCGACTTCTTCGACGCGGAGAAGTTCCCGGAGCTGACCTTCCGCAGCAAGCAGGTGGTCAATGAGGGTGACGAGTGGAAGGTGAAGGGCGACCTGACCATCCACGGCGTGACTCGCGAGGTGACGCTCGCGGTGGAAGGGCCTACACCGGAGGTCAAAGACCCATGGGGCGGCTACCGCATTGGGGCGACCGCCGAGACGAAAATCCATCGGAAGGATTTCGGCCTCATCTGGAACATGGCGCTCGAAGCAGGCGGAGTGGTGGTGGGAGACGAAGTCAAGATCTCGATCGAGATTGAAGCGATGCGGCAGGCGTAACGGAAACCGGGGCTCAAGGCGAAGGACGGCGCTGCGCGGGCGCGCGTCAGATGAGATCCAGTTGCTTGTCTGCCGCGGATGCTGGTTTGGGATAGGTGACCCGGGTTCCGTTCACCTGTGCAAAGGGAGTCAGCGAGTGGAGGCGCGTGGCGGTCGAGCTCGAGATCTCTCTGGCTTCGATACCGCGGGCCAGCAAAGCATCGGCAATCAGAGAGCGGTGACAGCGCCAGGGAACGGCTTCGGCGCACATGATGGCAACCCGCTCGCGTTTGGCGAACTCGATCAAAGCGTCGAGATTCTTCTGAAACTCAGGGGTCTGCATGTAGTCGGCAAAGCCGCGGAAGCTCGAGTTGCGCCAAGCGGCGTTGATGGAATCCGGCCGCGCATGACGGAGTCCTCCCAGCCCGGGCATATGCCGGTAGTGAATGCGAGCGGAATGCAGTGTGCGCGGCAACTGATCGCGGTTGAATTGGGGATTGTGCCGGGAACGCGGGATAGTGCGGACATCCACCAGGCGTTCGACGCCGTGCGCTTTGAGAAGATGGACGAACTCGCCGGCGGGGCGGGTGGAATGTCCGATGGTCATGATTACCAGCGGACTGGCTGAGGCGTGCTGCTTCATGGCAAGGATGCAAGCGGAGCCGTGACGAACGCGTGTTTCATGCGCGCCAGTGCCTCGCTCGCTCGGCACAAGGCTCAATTTCCGGAGCCGGCGGGAATCATGGTGACCTGTACGGTGACCGGGGAGCCTTCGCGCACGGAGACGGGTGAGCCCTTGCTCTCGACTGGCTTGAGGAAATCGGGATCGAACCAGACGCCGTTTTCGACCTGTTCCCATGCGTAGATTTTGTACTCACCGGGGTTTACGCGGCCCAACGTGAAACTGCCGTTCTGGTCGGTGGTCGAGGTGCGGTAGTACAGACTCGTTTCGCGGCGTTCCTTTTCCTGGGGGATGAGCACGACGGTGACGGATACTGCGGGTTGTTGGGTGGCGGGGTCCTGAACGGTGCCGGTGATTTGTGGGGCGTTGACGCCGATGACGACGTCGAGCGATGCGCCGCCGCCGGCGGTGAGATCCAGACCGTTGGCCAATACATCGGCGTTGCCGGCGCGAATGGACTTGAGGTAAAGGGCGCCGGGCAGCGGTGAGACGTTAACCTCGAACTGCTCCGGGTTGACGTCGTCGAAGCTGAAACTGTTGGAAGCGTCGGCCTTGGCGGGCTGCGGCGGGCCGACGTTGAAGCCCTGCGCCCAGGGGCTGAGGCGGACCTGGAAGCCGGGGATGGGATCGGTAGTTTCGCCATCCACGCGGATGTGGCCGGAAACCGTGACACCGGGATTGATGGTCAGGGTGAGGCCCTCCACATTGGCGTTGCCGACGTCGATGGGCAGCACCGCGGCGTGACGGAGATTGCCGTTGTTGGTCATGGCGATGAGATTGTAGGAGCCCGGTGCGATGCTGGGGAATTCGAAAGTGCCATCCGGACGGACGCCAGTTCCTTGCCCCATACCTTGCGGATTTAGTGAGTTACGCGGCTCTAATTGAAGATTTACATTAATGCGCATCGGGCCACCACGCCCGCCGGGAAGCTGCTCCGGCGGAGCCGGAGGGGCCGTTGTGTTGATCACCATGCCTTTGACGCTAACCGTGTGGATTTTAGTTAGCTTGAGGTTGATGCCCTGG
Source organism: Bryobacterales bacterium (assembly GCA_003167255.1). Lineage (GTDB taxonomy): Bacteria > Acidobacteriota > Terriglobia > Bryobacterales > Bryobacteraceae > PALSA-129. The sequence continues at coordinate 10,120 of PMTR01000018.1, read as the reverse complement.
AGCTGTTGGCCCGGCTTCATGTCCATGGGCACGGCGGCGGCGAAGTCGGTGACACCAGGATAGAAAGTGGGTGCGTAATCTTCCTGCTGCTGCAGCGAGCCGCTGGCAACGCTGAAGCCTCCATCCATCATGATTCCGTTGGCCCGGCCCCGGTAGGTGGCGCAGAGGTAATACTTGCCAGGTTGAATCCCGGAGATCCGGTATTCGCCGAGGTCGTTGCTATTGCTGCCATTGTATTGCTGGAGCTGTTTGCGGCCGCGGTTGTAGGTCATGCGCATAAGCTGGATTTGGACTCCCTGCAGGGGATCGCCGTCTTCGTCCAGCATGTGGCCGGCAATGACGCCGTGAGGCGTAAGGTGGAAGTCGACGCCGGTCATCTTCTGGCCGCGGGCGAGCTCGATCGGGGTGCCGGGACCATCGGGCCGCCGGGGGTTGTACTGGCCGTTGAGGAAGCCCGTGTGCGAAACATTGACACGGTACTGGCCGGGCTCCATGCCGGAGACGGTGAATTTGCCGGCGGCATCCGTGGTGGCGCCATAGGAATGGGGTGCGGCAGCCATGCCAGGCGACATGCGCATAGGGTTTAGGGAGACGCTGGCTTTGCGCAGAGGCTGGCCGGTGGAGACGTCAAAGACCTGGCCTTCGATGGTGCAAAGGTCCCCTGGGGGCGTCGGTGGTGCGGGCGCGACAGTCGGATTGCCGCCATTGGGGTTGCGGGCAGCCTGCTTGGGAATCTGCGCGATAAGCGCCAATGGAATTACCAGGAGCACGGCCAGACGGCGCGTATTCGATCTCCAGTTACACATGAGACGCCGCACGGAGGTTAGACGTAACCGGGAGCGGTAAAGTTTGCAACCGGCGTTCAGGCCCCCAATCGGAGCCGCGACCGTTAGGGAGCGCTTGCCGCAACGCTCCCTAACCTTCGCGGCTCTGCCTGAAGGGTCTATCCTGGACGCGGCCTTTCCAGCTTCCGCCAGCGCCCAGCCAGTAAGAAATGGCGGAATGGATGGTAGCGCCGAGATAGAAGAGGGCCGCCAAGGGCAGCAACGGCGCGGCGAACCAACCACGGTTGTAGAAACGCAGGGCGGGGAAGTAAGAGACGGACATCAGCAGCCACGCGGTCGCGGCCATTCCGGCGGCAGGCTGCGGGGCGACCACGGCGACAACCGGCGGCAGAAGATAGGTGACCGTGAGGCCGATAATGGTGGCGAACAGCAGCAGCGCGGAATGGCGGAGTTGGGTGAAGGCGGTACGGGAGATCATGCGGCCGATTTCGCCGAAGGTGGGGTAGGCGCGGATGCTGATGGTGGCGCGGTTTAGGCCGAGCCAGATGCGGCCGCCGCTGCGCTTGATGGCGCGCGCCAGGGCGCAATCGTCGATGAGAGAGCCGCGGATGGGTTCGATGCCGCCGATCTTCTCGAGCGCCGCCTGGCGAACCAGAATGCAACCGCCGGCGGCCCCGGCAGTGGAGCGGCGCGGGTTGCGAATCCACGCGGGCGGATAGAGCAGGAAGAAGAAAAAAACGAAGGCGGGGACCAGGGCGCGCTCGGCGGGAGAGCGGCACTGCAGCGTGGCCATGAAAGAGACCAGGTCGTAGGGACCAGCGGCGGCGCGCGCCGCGAGGTCTTCCAGGGCGCCAGCCGGGTGGACGATATCGGCATCGGTGAGCAGCAGGTAGTCGGGATGAAATCGAACGGAGTGGCGGATGCCTTCCGAGAGCGCCCAGAGCTTGCCGGTCCAGCCGGCGGGGAGCGGGGCGGCGTGGACCACGGTGAGCACATCGGGAGTGGCGGCGACGCGCGCGGCGGCGGCGGTGCCATCGGTGCTGTCATCGTCGACGACGATGATGTGGAAGACTCCGGGGTAGTGCTGCGCGGCGAGCGATGCCACAGCGCGAGCGACGGTGGGAGACTCATTGCGCGCTGGGATGACGGCAACTATGCGGGGCGGGTGGCGGAGCGGGCCTTCCGGTGGGGCATCGCGTTTCAGGAATTCCCGCCAGAATGCGCCGCGGAAGAAGAGCAGGTAGAGCCAGAGGGCCAAGGTTGCCGCGGCGGCCAGTTCGAGTGGCATTCAGGAGCATTATCGCGCGATAGAATCGAGCCTGTGAGATTATTCGGGCCTCTGCATCTGGCGCTGCTGGCGGGAATCGCGATGGCGGTGGCGGCGCTGGTGAAATTATGCCGCCTGCAGCCGCCGGCCAGACGTCCGGTTCGGCTGGCGCTGGGTTGGGGGCTGGCGCTGAACGAGCTGGCCTGGTGGGGATTCCGGTACGGGCATGAAGGCATCCATTTGCCCAACCTGCCGCTGCAATTGTGCGACGTAACGTTGTGGGCGACTGTGCTGGGTTGCCTGACGTTGTACGCGCCGTTCGTGGAGTTCGCGTATTTTGCGGGGATCGCCGGGGCGGGGATGGCGCTGGTAACGCCGGATCTGTGGTCGCCGTGGCCGTCGTATCCGGCCCTCTACTTTTTTGCGGTGCATGGCGGGATTGTGGCGGGAGCGGCCGTGCTGGTGTTCGGCGGTGAAGCCGGGCTGCGGGCGGGCGCGATGTGGCGGGCTTATGGAATGCTGTTGGGATATGCGGCGGCGGTTGGCGCGGTGAACGCGGTGTGCGGCACCAATTTCATGTACCTGTGCCGCAAACCGGCGAATGCGTCGCCACTCGACGCGCTGGGTCCGTGGCCGGTCTACCTGGCGCCGGGAGCGGCATTGGGGCTGGCGTTGTTCTGGTTGTTGGGCCTCGGGGCGCGGCGGCGCGGCTTGGATCGGAGCCGCGACCTGAGATCGGCGGGTTGACAGACGAAAGCGTCTGTCCCACTTTGGTGCGCAAGGCCTTGCGTTTTTGTGGGGCAGGCGCTTTCGCCTGCCGACGGCGCACTCAGGCTGCGAGCTGAGCCAGCACCTGCATCATGGTGCCGTGGGCCAGGACGGCGGCCGGATCACGCTGCAGAGCCTCGTAGTAACGGCGGTGGAAGCTGCCGCCACCTTCGGAGGGTGAGAGAAGCGCCCGGGCCTCCCCGATGAGACGATCGGCATCCACCGCGGTGATCGGGGGATCGTCGGCGTCGCGGGCTTCGTCAACCAGCACGATGAATTGAGAGATCTCACGCAGCCAGGCGAACCACGGGTCGCCGAGCACGAGCTGGAGATATTGGCCGGTAGAAGTGATGCGGGCGACGTCGCGTTCGTAAGCGGCGCGTTCGGAATCGAGCAGCGACTTGTGGAGATGTAGCAGTCCGGTGCTCAGGGTGGCGAGGCGCTGGTGGGGGGAATCGGACACTTCGATCATGGTAACGCGAAACCTGGGGGCGTTTCGGGCCGCGTGCCGGGACCTGCCGAGAGTCACTATTCGCCAAGCCTCCGGCGCCCAGACTTACCAAGGCAGGCCAGTTCCAGATCGCCTATTCCTCAGACGTATGACAAGCAGGACGGCCAGAACGCTGCCCGTCAGGGCGATAGTACCAGGCTCAGGGGTCGCAGCGTCCACGACCTTGACATCGAACGCTTTGACCTTGCCAGAGTTGTCCGGTAGAAACGGGCTGGTAATCGAGTCAGCTTCACGTAGGTCGAGGGAGATGTTAGGAGTGAACGTTCGCAGACCGAAATCCGGATCTCCTTTGTGTTCAGGATGTGTATCCGCCTTGGGGGTTATTAAGAAATACCCAAACTTGAAAGTGTCGCCTGGGTCTACCTCAACTCCCAAGCTCGCGTCCGGTCCGAAGTAACGCGCTCCGGCCCGGTCTGTTGGGTCCGGTAGAATCGGGCGGCTGGCGGAGAGACTGAACGTAAAGACCCAGATCGGCTCGTTTCCGAGGTTGGTGAACGTGTAGTGCACTACGCCCCGCATGCCCTCAATAATAGTGATCAATTGCATATCAGGGACCACTGTGTATTTGTACATGGGTACGGCTGTTGCGGTGTGGCCCATGAATAACAGCAGCGCTACAGAGACGATATGACCAGTAAGCCATTTCATATTTACACCTGTTTCCGGCAGTAGCAGATATACGCCGATTCCTGAGGCATGATACTCCCAAAACCATTTGCCTGTACCGGCTATTTTCATTTTTTTTAATGCTTTCCATGCAGAGCGAATTGCATCGATCCGTGAAGGCATCTCCGGATCACAGACGCATCGAGCGGCATCACTAGGTCCAAGTCCTGTATATTCAAATCAATACCGCGCAAGGAGACATCGGATATATATGCAGAATGCCAGTTTCGACCCGGGGCTGACCACGCAGGTGATTGCGCCGCTGCGGCGGATCATCAATAAGGACGGCCAGTTCAACGTACACCGCCGCGGCACTACGTGGCGTGATTTTCACCCTTACCTGCACCTCATCAACCTGAGCTGGCCGCGCTTTCTCTTCGCGCTGTTTATGGGGTACCTGGTGAGCAACTGCCTGTTCGCGGTGGTTTATTTCGCGCTTGGGCCGGGTCAGCTTTCGGGCGCCGATGCGGCGACGGCGTGGGGCCGTTTTCTGAACGACTTCTTCTTCAGCGCCCACACGCTGAGCACGGTGGGGTACGGCAACATCTCCCCGCGCGGGATGGCGGGCAACGTGGTGGCGGCGTTTGAGGCGCTGGTGGGCGTGCTGAGTTTCGCCGTGGCGACGGGGCTGCTGTTCGGGCGCGTGTCGCGGCCGTCGGCCAAGATCGGCTACAGCGAGAACATGGTGGTGGCGCCCTACCAGGAGGGCACCAGCTTGCAATTCCGCGTCGTGAACCGGCGCGCCAATTCGCTGATGGAGCTGGAGGCCAAGGTCATGTTGATGATGGTGGACATGGCGAGCGCCAACGGGCAACGTACTTACAAACTGCTGACGCTGGAACGCGACAAGGTGCTGTTCCTGCCGCTCACGTGGACGGTGGTGCACCCGATCGACCGCGAGAGCCCGCTGTGGGGCAAGACGCCGGAAGACCTGGAGCGGATGCAGGTGGAGATACTGATCCTGATGAAGGGATACGACGATACTTTTAACCAGACGGTCCTCTCGCGCCATTCCTACAGGCACGAGGAGATTGTGTGGGGCAGGAAGTTCGACCCGGCCTTCTCCGTGGATGAGGAAGGGGACCTGGTGCTGGAGTTGAGGAAGGTGGGAGAGCTGGCGCAGTAGGGGTACGGAAGCTAGAAGTTAGAAGTTAGAAGTCAGAATGGCAGGAACCGGGCAGGCGGCACCGCCTGCCCCACCGATGGAAGCACAGGGATGTGTGTTGGTGCTGCGGTCCGTTACCGGCTGGCCGGCGGGATGATGCCGTTCATGCGCGCGTAGACCACCATTTGACCGTAGTGGTCGAAGCTATGCCACGTGAGAATGCCGGCAAAAGCGGCGCGAGCCATCTGGCCTTCGCCGAAGGGGCTCTTCAACATGTCGAGTTCGTTCTTGGCGGTGAGGGATAGCGTGGCTTTGTGCGCGTAGGCGAAGGCGTCCTTCAGGAATTTCACTACCTGGTCCTTGGTCTTGACGGAATCGGGACCGCTTTCGCCGGACCCGAGATCGACGGGCACTTTTTCTTCCAGGGCGCCTGCCGACACCATATATAGAACGGCAGCCACGTGTTTGCACTGTTGGGCGAAGGTGCGGACACCCTTGAATTCGCCGGCGGTAGGGGCGAAGTCAAACTTGTCGGCCGGCATGGCTTCGGCCAACGGTACGAGCTCGTGTTCGATGCCGGACAACTGGCCGTCGTAGAGCTTGGCTACGGTGATTGGATCGGCGCCAAAGGCGGTGGGTGCAGCTAATAGTGCGGATCCGAGCAGAACTGCAAAGAGTCGATTCATTTTGTGGAATTCCTCCCCCTCGTGCGGACAGTATAGCAGAGAGGGAGGGATGTGGCGCCAGCCGCAAAACTGTTTACTTAAGTCGGCTGCGAAGTGGGACAGGCGATCGGTTTGCGTTCGCCTGTTGCAGTGGGCCTGCGGCCCGCGAAATTTCATGAAAAAGTGGGGGAGCCTGCATGTCGCCGGACGGGTTGGGCAGCGCGGGAAGCCGGCTAAAGCCGGCTGCGGCCAGAATTGGCCGCCCCACACTGCGGCAAGCCGCAAACAGCGTGCTTCTCGCAGAGCCCGGAGGGCGAAAGATAATAGCCCACGGCGCACAGCCGTGGGTCCCGAGCCAATTAACCAGCCCCGGAACGGGGCGAAAGATGCACCCGGCCCGAATTCTTACGCCCCGTTCCGGGGCTTGCCCGTCCTGGGCGTGGTTCCCAGTGCTGGCGCACTGGGCTTCCGTCCTTCGGACTTGGGCCGCAGAGGAATCGTCGCGGCCGGCGAAGAAAACAAGGCATAGTGGTACGAGCGCGGCTGACAAGTCTTTGTAACTTGGTGGTGCTAGCGCTTCTTGGCCTTCTTCTTCGGCGCCTTCTTTTTGGCAGCCGGCTTCTTTGCAGCTTTCTTGGGTGGAGCTTTTTTCGCGGCTCTCTTAGCAGCCTTCTTCGCCGCCTTTTTCGGAGGGGCCTTCTTGACGGCTTTCTTGGGCGCGGCCTTCTTGGCGGCTTTCTTAGCCGGGGCTTTCTTGATGGCGGGCTTCTTGGCGGGCGCCTTGTGGGAAGCCGAGGCTGTCCTGACGGGCTTCTTGGGCGGGGCGGGAGGAATGGCTGCCACCACGGGCACCGTTTGAGAAATGGGAATCGAAACGATCATCTCGATCTCAATTTCCTCGTCTTCCTCGTCCTCTTCCTCGTCGTAGTCGTCGAGTTTGGAGGTTAGTTCGGAGCCCTCTTCATCTTCGTAGTCGTGGAAGTCTTCCATCTCTTCTTCGTCCTTGGCGGCGAGTTTCCAACTATCGGCCATTTCGGCAAGCCTCCTGTAGCCAGCGCGTAATCACCCATAGCATACCCCTTTTTGACGGCGAGGTAATAGTGAAAAACGGAATTTCGCAAGAATTCGGAAAGGTTATTGGGCGCCGGAGCGAGCGACGATGACGGGGGACTTGGCGCGGGTTTTGGCGGCGTTTTTGGGTTTTGCCGGGGTGGTTTTCGATCTGGCGGGTTTCCGATGGGCGGCGGTCTGCACGGCCGGGCGTTTGGCGGGTGGCTCGGCACGCAGAACGGCGGGGATGAGGAGGCGGTCGCCGGGCTCGGCCTGGGGAGAGCTGAGGTTGTTGGCGGAGGCGATGCTGGAGGGACTGACGGCGTAGCGTTTGGCGATGTCGGCGAGCGTTTCGGAATCGCCCACAAGGTGCATGCGCCAGGCATCGCGATGATCGGGCGGGACAAGCTGGAGCGCGGCCATCAACTGGGTGGCGGAGCCTTTGGGCACGTGAAGCGAGTAACCGGCCGGCGCGACTGATTTCAGGACGGCGGGATTGAGGGCGGCCAGTTCGGAGAGCGGGGTCTCGGAGATATCGGACACCAAAGTGAAGTTGGTTTTGGCGGAGAGTTCGACGGAATCGTAATCCAGGGGCGGGTCCATTTGAATGCCGTCAAGGCCGTATTCGGCGGCATTTTTCTCCATGATGGTCATGGCTAGAATGATGGGCACGTAGTTGGTGGTTTCGGCGGGTAGGACGCCGCGGCTGCGGAGTTCCCAGAAATCGGCGTAGCCGGTCCGGGCGACGGCGCCTTCCACGACTACCGGGCCGCAATTGTAGGCGGCGATGGCGAGGTACCAGTCGCCGAATTCCGAGTAGAGGTCGTGGAGGTGATGGGCGGCGGCGCGGGTGGCCATTTCGGGATCCATGCGGTCGTCGGTCAAGAGGGTCTGATGTAGGCCGTACTGGTTGCCGCGGAACTTGACGAACTGCCACATGCCGCCGGCGGCCTTGCGGGACATGGCGCGGGGGATGAAGCCGGACTCGGCTTGGGCGAGGTGGATGAGCTCCTGGGGCACGCCTTCTTCATCGAGGATGCGTTGGATCATGGGGCGGTAACGGCCGGAACGCTGGATGGCGTTGACGATGGTCTTGTGGCCGTGGTTCATGAAGTAGTTGATATAGCCGAGGACGGTGTCGTTGACGGTGAGAGGGAGCTGGGAGACGGTGGCGGCGACTTGCTCGCGGACCTTGTCTTTGAGTTTGGGATCCACCGGGAAGGTCATATCGAGGATGTCCTCGTTGGGGGCTTTTTCGAACTTGCCGTCGTCAACCATGGCGGAGGCGCCCATGCCGGCCAGGTCGAAGCGATGGATGGCGTCGGCCATTTCGTCGAGCTTGTTGTCGAGCTCCTGGCGGTTGGAGGGATCCTGGTCGAAGGCGTCGAGGAGCAGGTCGATGGCGGAATCGAATTCGCGGCGCGCGGTCGGGATGTCGTTGGACTGATACGCCTGCTTGCCGCGCTGGAAGGCTTGGTTGGCGCGCTGGATGGAGAGATCGGCGCGTGACGCGCGGTCGGTGAGCTGGAGGCTGGTGAGCAAATACGGCGGCATCTGGTCGACGAAGGGGTTGATTTCGGGAGGGTCGTCAAAATGGGCCGGGGCGGGGGCTGCGGGAGCGGGAGGCAGGAAAGGAGAGCGGAAACGGGAGGGCCGATTGAAGGAGCACGCGGCGGTGGCGAGGAGCGCGACTAAGGCGCAGATGCCGGCGAGCGGTTTCCTTGGAGTGTGCATCAACGGCCTCGACTCATGAAAATAAACGACTTGCGCGGGCGAAACCCGGCTGAACCTCCTCAAGGCTACAACACCGTTACGAGGCCGCGCAACCGGCCCGCAGGCCCACCGCCCCGCGCGCCACCGCGCCCCGCCGTTAACTCGCCTTCCGCAGGACGTCCTCGACCGCCTCCGGGTGCTTGGCGATCACCGCCAGCAGCACGCGCGTGGGAGCGTCCGGGTGTGAGCGGCCCTGCTCCCAGTTGCGCAACGTGGCGGGCGGGAATCCGAACTTGGTCGCGAACTGCGCCTGGCTGAGGCCCATCTTCATCCGGACCTGCCGTATGTCCACATTCGGCAAATCCACAAGCGTCACGCGGACCCTGACGTCCTCACCGCGGGTCCATGCAATCGCCTGCTCCAGACCTTCGATGATGTGCCGGCCTGCCGTGGACCGTTTCTTCGGAATGCGCCTGGCGGTCTTCTTCGCCGGCCCCTTGGTTTTGGTCTTCGTGTCCATCGCGCCTCCTATTTCTTCCGCGGATACCCCGCCACCAGGATCTGCACTAACCTTTTCATGGCATTGCGTTCTGCTTTGCTGAGATTCGCCTTCTCGTTCTTGGGATAGGCGGTCAACAGGAACAGCGGCAGCCGCTCGTTGTGATAGTAGTAGATCACCCGCGCGCCGCCGCGCTTACCCCTTCCCGCCAAAGCCCAACGGACTTTCCTGACGCCGCCCGTCTCGGGGCGATCTTGCCCGCCTCCGGATTCGCGCCCATGAACGCCACCAGTCGCTCCCGCTCCTCGTCCGACAACAGCGGCTCCACGTCCTTGAGAAACCGCTCGGTCTCCACAACCGCCATCGGGGCATCCGCCATGCACTACCACTATACGCAATCTGCGTATGGCCAAGCCAGTCGAATGGCGGCGATAATATCGATCCGTTTAGAAGTCGATCAGACCGAGGCTGATTAGCAGCGCCTCATCGACTCTCCGCATGGTGGCGGCATCGACGGCGCCGAGGCGCTTGACAAGGCGTTTTCGGTCGACCGACCGTATCTGATTGAGGATCACCGCCGAGGGCTTGGTCAGTCCACTCTTGGGTGGGATCGGGATTTCCCGAGGATGAGGTGGTTCGCCAAATTGCGAACTGATGGCGGCCACAATGGTGATCGGACTGTACCGGTTCGAAACGTTGTTTTGGATGACGACTGCCGGCCGCGTCTTCCGGATCTCATGACCCACGGTCGCGTCGAACGAGACGAGGTAGATCTCGCCACGGCGGGGGTGGGTCACGCGACTCGCGCCTTAGGAGTTCTTGGACGCCTGTTTGCCGGCGCGCAGGTCGCCATGGCCGACGCCTCTTCCTCTAAATGGAACCATTCGGCCGCCATCTCAACGTCCCGCTGGGCATTCACCAACGCTTCGCGCTTGAGCCGTTCGCGAAGCGTTTCCTTCCCCTGCGATTCGATGAAGTGCAGGACTGCACGGGAGATGAACTGGCTCCGCTTGCCTTTAGTGGCAACGCGATCCAGAACCGCCAGCGTCTTGTCCGGCAGAACGATGTTGATGCGTTTGCTCATGTGTCTT
>PMTR01000075.1 GCA_003167255.1 Bryobacterales bacterium | reverse complement strand
ATGCACTACGATCCGATCGGCGGGGGTGGCGGCGGCGGACGCGGCGGTGGCGGCGGCGCATTCGTGCTGCCGGGCAAGTACACGGTGTCGCTGGCCAAGCGCGTCAACGGCGTGGTGACGGATCTCGCGGGCTCGGAGACCATCGAAGTAGCCGCGGCCACTCCGTACACACAAGAAGAGCGAGTCTCCATGGTGGAGTTCGAGGAGAAGCTGGGCAAACTGCAGAAGGCATTGACCGCGACCGAGGAAGCCGCTACGGAAGCCGGCACGCGCCTCGATTCCATCAAGCGCGCGATCGACGCGACTCCGACCCTGTCACCCAAACTGCACGAGACCGCCCTCAATCTGCAGCGCGAGCTCGATGCCATCAACCTGGCCTTAAGCGGGGACCGGCTCTGGCGCGCCCACAACGAAGGAACGCCGGCCTCGATCTCCGAGCGCATTCAATCGGCCGGCGGCTCAACTCGAGGCACCGGTCATCCGACCAAGACGTCCATGGAGCAATATCAGATCGGCTCGGATGAGCTGGCCGTGCAGATTCCGAAGCTGAAGAGGCTGATCGAGACGGATATGAAGAATCTCGAAAAGCAGTTGGATGCGGCAGGGGCGCCTCCGACGCCGGGAAGACTGCCGGATTGGAAAGGCGGGAAGTAGGGTAGAGTTCTGCCGGTAGGACGATCGCCTTTTGTCGGCGGGCTGGGCAGCACCGGAAGCCGGCTAAAGCCGGCTGCGGCCAGAATTGGCCGCCCCACTTTTCGCCCCTGTCGGGGGCCGCGGTTTAGCAAGCCAGGACAGACCACGAAAGACGATGGTCTGTCCTACTGCGCGGCGACCTTCACTACGAAGTAGGTGATTTGTTTGCCGGGGTCCAGGAAGAACTGGTGCGGGACTCCGGCGGGAATGTGGATGACGTCGCCGGGTGATACTTTTTTCGAGACGCCGCCTTTGATCGAATCGCCTTGAATCTCGCCGGGGCCTGTCGACTTCGGTCCGACCACTTCGCCACCCACCATCAGCGTCGCTTCGCCGCTCTGCACGACGAGTATGTCCACCAGCTTTTCGTGCACCTCCACCACGCCGTTCTTATCGCGGTGTGAGATGGACAAAGCGTGGTTGCCGAAATCCAGCTTGCCCTTCAGATCCGCCGGCGGCACGCCCTTGGGCCAGATCACGAAACCCGGCGGATCGGCCGCCATTACCGGGACGATCGCCAACAAAAGGAAAAGCAACGTTCTCTGCTTCATATCAATGCTCCTGATGAGTTGGTTATTTCAAGTGCAGCGGTTGCGTGAAAGCTCCGTTGCCCGCCGAGTCCCACACGGCGAATCGCACCCACTTCTTGCCGGCGGTCTCGAATGGAATGCTGAACTTCCTGGAGCCGAACGGCGCCAGATCGGTGGCCGGGATCATCTGCGTGTGGGTGGTTTCGCCGTCGCCCCAGACTAACTCCACGAACTCCAACGGAAACGTCCATTCTACTTCCGCGTTGTAAGTGCGGCGCGGGCCGGAACCCTCGACGCTCCAATTCCGCAGGAGCACTTCGCCGCTTGAAACGTAATAATCGCCCGCGCGCATGGCCTTCAGAATCGGACTCCAGTCTTCTTCGAACTTCGGAACGCGGTCCAGTTTCACGTAATTCACATAGAGTTGGGGAAACGTTTCGTCGTCGGGATACTTCAAGTAAGTGTCGCCTTCCGCGATCAAATACTTGGGATCCGCCGTCCAGTTATTCATTTCGTCCATCAGACCCAGGCAGCGTTTTTCGCAAATGCGTTTCTCCGATTGATCCACCGGCAGCGATTGGAAAGACGCCCCCAGGAACAGGCCGCTCTTGAAATGCGCGGCCTCCCGCACGGCGTCGGGGTAACCGGTGGACCCCTTGGTTCTGGGGTGCGCCTGCCACATCAAGCCGTTTTCGCGACGCAGCATATCTAACTCCTCCGCGGCGGTCGAGACATGATAGACCTTCCCATAAGCCGGGTCGTTCTCGATGAACTGGTGGCCGGCTTCGCGCGTCTGCGACCAGAAGACCGGATGCGGCATGATGGTGATGTAGTGGCCGCCCAGCGTGTCATCGGGCTCCTCACCGGGAATCAGCAGGAAATTCCGGTCCGACAAGCGCCGCACGCCGTCGAAATACACCTTCTGCTCTTTGAACCGGATGGGACCCGGATCTTTGGGGTGCGAGTCGGAGTGGAAATCGGCCAGGTTAACGATATTGATCCCCAGTCCCCGGAACACGTCTACCCATGGTGGATGGAGGTCGATGGTGCCGGCATCCGTGAGCGCCTCATTGAAGTGCATGTGGAAGTGGCTCACCATCACTTTGAAGCCCGGCATCGGTTTGTAGATGTCGTCGTGGGTGAAAGCCAGCACCGCCTCGCCGGTCTCCCGCCCGTTGCCGGCGTTCAGATAGTAATACACGGGCATGCGCTGCCACGTGCCGGGAGGCGCGTTGTAGAGGGCGAAATTCTCGATATCGTGGCGCGCTTCGTGGACGCGCTTTTCCCATTCTTCGTCGGAGACGCCATATGGCTTGTACGGTTCCTCGCGGTCGGCCTGGCGCACGCCCACGGCGAAAGAGTGGTCGTCGGTCTTGCGGTAATAGACAAAACCAAGATTGGTCTCAATCTCGCGCGCGAAAAAGAATTTGTGGGAAGGAGGAAAGAAGGCCAGCGATCCGTTGCCATTTTCGACGATCGCGACACGGTTGCGCGCCTTCAGTGCCACGGAATCCTTGTTCGGATCGCCGCCGAAATCGTACTCCTGCCAGACGCGCGCCGGATCGCGCCAAACCACGCGCGTGTCATCGTGAATCGCAAAACCCTTCAAGCCGGCAACATACTTATAGGCGACCGACTTTGCCTCCGTCCTGGCAATCGCCTCCTGACGCAGAAGGTTAGTCCCCCGATAGACGGTGAAGCGCAGGTCCCCGGAGAAGATACCCAGCGTCAATCCCGGAAACGTAACTTCCAGGCGCGCGCCATCCGTCTTCACCTGGCACCCCGTGGCATGATAAGTGGCCCAGGCGCGACGGATTTCCTCTGGCCGGCGCGGTAACTCCAGGCTGCTGCTGCCGGGCAGGCTGAGCGGAGCGTCCCAAAACGCATTCCACCTCTCCCGATCGATGACCTCCGGAGTTATCTCGATCTTGAGCGCTCGCAACGGCCCGGCTTGTTGCTCGGACATGCGCCGCATCCCGCTGGTCACTTCGAATTCGGGGGCCAGACTGCGCCCCAGCACAATCCAGGCGCCCTGGCCTTTGCGCGCCGCCAGTTCGCGGACCTCCGGCTGTCCTTCGCGGATGGCGAACCCGGCGCGCAGTTGCTGGCCGCGCTCGCCCTGCCAGACCACTTGCAGGACGCCCGCCTGCATGTCGGCCTTGAGGCCATCCTGAGCCTTATAGTCTTTGAAATCGCAATTCTGGGCGCCGGCCACACTGCCGCCGAGCGCCATGAGCAAGATGACCTTCGTCAGTTTCAAGAGGGCCTCCGGAAAAGAACGCTCCCTTACGGTCGCGGCTCTGAAAGCGCATCGGAGCCGCGACCGTAAGGGAGCGTTCTTGCAATAAAGGAACAAATCCAAAACCAGTGCTTAGTCGTTGTTGCCGCCGCGGCCGCGGCCACCGCGGCCGTTGTTCTGCTGCGTGGTGGTGCCGCCGCGGCCGTTGGTCGTGCCCGGCGGAGGAACGTGGTCGCCTTGCGGCCGTTCGCGATTCAGTTCCCACATGTCCACGCTCTGGTCGAAATCACCCAACAGGTACTTACAGAAATAGTCGGCGCGGATCCAGGAAAAATATTCCGCTTCCGGCCCGTAGGCGTGGCGCTGGCCGGGCAGGATCACGAAATCGAAGCGCTTATTGGCTTTGATCAGTGCGTCCGCCAGCCGCAGCGTGTTGCCGGGATGCACGTTGTTGTCGATGTCGCCGGTCGAAATCAACAGGTGCCCCTTCAGATTCTTGGCAATCTCGGAGTTCTTGTCGATGGTGTACTCGAAGGTGGTCTTGCCGTCTTTGTCGGTGACTTCCTTCACGCCGTGGTGCTTCTCGCTCCAATCCGCGTTGTAAATGTTGTTCTCGTGGTTGCCTGATTCCGAGACAGCCACTTTGAAGAAGTCGGGATACACCAGCATGGCCGCCGTCGACATGAAGCCGCCGCCGGAATGTCCGGTAATGCCGACGCGGTCGATGTCGATCCACGGATATCGCGCCGCCAGTTGCTCCACCGCGGCCTTCTTATCGGCTAAGCCATAGTCGCGCAGGTTGCCGTAGCCGTAGGTGTGGTACCACTTCGAGCGATGCGGGTTGCCCCCGCGGTTGCCGACCTCCACCACGATGAATCCCAGGTTGGCCAGCGCCACATTGGCTTGCCGCGGCGAAAACGTCTGGGTCACGCTCTCGGTCTGCGGGCCGGGATAGACATATTCGATGATCGGGTACTTCTTATTTGGATCGAAGTCGAATGGCTTATACATCACGCCATAGATGTCGGTGATACCATCGTCCGCTTTCACAATGAATGGCTCGGGGAACTTATAGCCTTCCTGCACCAGGCGGGTCAGGTCCACTCTCTCAAGCGGCATAGGCGTTCCGCCCTGCGCATCATACAGCACGGATTGCGGTGCCGAATTGACGCGCGAGCTATTATCCACGAAGTACTGGCCGTTGTCCGACACCACCACCGCGTGTGAGGCATCGCCCGGATCCAGCAGTTTGATGCCGCTGCCATCCAGGTTGACGCGGTAGTTATGCATGAAATAAGGATTCTCGCCGTCTTCGCGGCCGGAAGCCGTCATGATCAGCGTGCGTGCCTTGTCATCCACATAAGAAAGATCCTCTGCCACAAACTCGCCATGATCCACCTGGTTCTTGAGCGCGCCGTCCGCGCCATACATGTAGTAATGGCCCCAGCCGTCGCGTTCCGACCACCACAGCATCTCAGTCCCGCTGTTGAAGAACTTCAGCGGCTTTTCTTCGATGTAAACGTTCATGCGCTCCGGGATGAGCGTCTTCACTTCTCCGCTGGCGGCGTCCGCCACGCAAACGTCCAGGCGGTGTTCGTCGCGGCTCAGGCGCGTAAAGTAGAGCTTATCGGAGCCGCCCGCGCCCGCCCAAGTCGTTTCCGTTTTTTCGTGCTCGCGGTCATACGCGGAAGGCCGGTCGCTTTGCAGGCGGATCTTCTGGTCCTTAAACCCACCCGTGTCCGCCTTTATCTCCAGACGCGCCTTGGTGGCCACATCGAAAACTTCCAGGTGCGACTGCGGATAATCCGCGTCGCCCGGCATGGCGTACTTATAGGTTTCCAAAGTGGGCCGTGGATTGGCCAGGGAGTTGATGACCCAAAGCGGCTTCACCTTGCGTTGATCTTCGCGCGCGATCGCGAATTTTTTGGAGTCCTTCGACCAGCTTACGTTGGCGCCGGAGCGTGCGCGGCTGGCCTGTCCTTCGCCCTGTTGCTGGTCGCCCTGATTCTCCTGCTGTTGCTGCTGATCCTGAATCTGCTGGCCACCGCCGCCGCCGCGCCCGCCATAACCGAAGTACTCTTCACCGTCCTTGGTGAGCTGCGTTTCGACGATGGTGGAGTCATTGGCGTTCTTCAGGGCCTTGGCGTAGTTCTCGGCGTCCATGATGTAAAGGTTGTGATTGCGTGTGAACACGACGGTTTTGCCGTCGGGGGAAATGTTGGCCCAGGTTGGCCTGGTGGGCGGGCGCTCGTCGAGCAGGGTGAGTTTGCCGGTGGCCAGTTCGAGCTCGAAGGCGAGCTGTTTGGTTGTGCTGGCGGCGCCAGCGCCGCCGCGGCCGCCAAACTGCTGCGGATCGTCGTCGTCATCCGCATCGCCGCCCCCGCTGCCCTGCGTGTCGGTGGTGGTGGTGTTGGTGACTTTCTTTTCGCCCGGTATCACCGCGTCCCGCGGCACACTGATCTCGAACTGGATGGCGGTGTCGTGTTTGACGAAGCGGATGGGCGTTGCCGCGCCGCCGCGTCCTCCGCCGCCTCCGCCGCCCGTGGCCGCCGCGCCGCCGCGCGCGGCGCCGACCGGCAAATGCTGCGAATCGTAAGGCAGGCCGGTGGCCGCGGTCAGGCTGGCTGCAAGCCGGACCGCGTCGAAAACAAAAGTCCTGGTCTTTTTGACCGGGTCCACCACATAGAACCTGCGGCCGGCGTTGCTTTCGAAGGTATACCAGAAGCGATTGCCATCTTCCAGCCAGTGCGGCGTAACCGCCATGTCGAAGACCAAGTGCGCCACCTTGGACGAAGTCCAGCGGGCCGCCAGTTCATAGTTGGCCTTGGTGGGCTTGGTGGGCAGCGTCGACGGCTCGCCGTCCGCTCCCACTCCGGGGAACGACAACGCAAGCAAAACCACCAGCCCGGTGGAAATCACAACGACGCGGAGCCAACCGCGCTGCCCGATCTTTAAGGTACGATGCATGACGATACTCCTTGTTCTTCGAGTCTTCGGCGAAATGTGGCGCCGGCCACAAAACCGATTGCGACTACTATATCCCACGGCGTAAGGGCGGTGGTGGGGCCGCTTGCGACTCGTCTGAATCCCGATTGCGGTACTGCGTCGGCGTCACCTCGCTGATTCGTTTGAAAACACGGCAAAAGTAGGCGACATCGTTATATCCGCAATTGGCGGCCACTTCTTTGAGCGCGACGCTGTAGTTGCGGAGGATGAACTTGGCCCGGTTGACGCGCACCAGGTTCAGATAATCGTTGAAGTGCATCAGCCCTTCGCGGCGGAACAGGCGGGAGACATGGCTGGGAGCCAACCCGAACCGTTGGGCGAGAGACTGGCGGCTGAGCGGGGCCTGAAAGTTTTCCTGAACGTAGAGGCAGAGCGTTTCGTAGGTACGGACCGCCTTGCGCGAGCGGTGTGCTTCGGGCGAGCGGAGCAAGCGGAGACAGGAGTGCAACAGCGATTCGGTCAGGAGGCGGGTGAGCGGGCCGCCGGACTTCTCGTTGGCGGAGGTGATCAGCGCCGTCAGGACACTTTGGGTAACGCCATCGTGGACAGCATGGATGCTGCTTTTGAGAGTACCGGCGCCCAATGCGCTTCCTTTCGTATGGCGCACCAGGCTGACGCCGATCTGGTTGGCGCCGAAAAGAAACGTCAGCACTTCAACCGGCCGATCCCAGTCGGGCCGGTTCCAGGCATTGGGCGGCACGAATACGGCCTGACCGCGCGACACACGAACACCCAGCGACCGCCCGTTGCGGGCCAATTCCATGGAATGGTCTCCGTGAAGAGGAATGGACAGCCGGGGAAAATTGGTGACGTAGGCCATGGAAGGCGGAGCCACGCTGCCATCCGCGAAGTGAACCCGCCGGAGCCGGGAGGTACGCAGGAAGCTCTCCAGTTCCTGGACAATCACGCGGCGGGCCGCGGCGTCGCCGGGTTTTGACTGTGACGAGATCCGCTGCACAAATGTCACATTATTACAATAAATGATCCATGTCTACTCTTTTCGGTATGGGGTCTATACTTGATACTAATACTGGGTGGGTCTCCATGTTTGAGCGAGTGCAGCGTCTGCGGCAACACTTGTTGACAGGTGTATCCTTCGCCATCCCGTTCATTGCCTGCGGCGGAATTCTGACCGCCATGTCAATCGCATTCGCGCCGATGACCCCTTCCGGCCCGGACTTCTCGCATGCTCCATTGTTGATGCTGGTTTCCCGCATCGGGGCCGCGGCCTTCTCGTTAATGTTGCCGGTTCTGGGAGGTTACATCGCGTACTCCTGGGCCGGCAAGCCGGGGCTGGCGCCGGGGTTCATCGGCGGTTATCTTTCGGGCGAAGTAAAGGCCGGTTTTCTGGGCGCGCTGTTAGCCGGCCTGGTGGCGGGCTGCCTTGTCGATCTCCTCAAGAAAGTGCCGGTATCCAAGCATCTCCGGGCGGTGATGCCGATTTTGATCATCCCGATTCTTTCGTCCCTGGCTATCGGCGTGATCATGCTGGAGTTGCTCGGCGTGCCGATCGCGCACCTGATGGCGGCTGCCACCGAGATGCTCCGGGCCATGAGCGCCGGCAGTTCGGTGGCGCTGGGGCTGGTTCTGGGAGCGATGATCGCTTTCGACCTGGGCGGGCCGGTCAACAAAGCTGCGTTCTTTTTTGGGGCGGCGATGATTCGGGAGGGGGATTTCCGGATCATGGGCGCCTGCGCCGCGGCGATCTGCACCCCGCCCCTGGGCATGGGTCTGGCCACGCTGCTGCGGCGGGACCTGTGGAGCAAGGAAGAACAGGAAGCGGGCATCGCGAGCATCACCATGGGACTGATCGGCATCACGGAAGGCGCCATTCCATTCGCGGCCGCCGATCCGGCGCGCGTGATTCCCTGCGCCATGGCCGGGTCGATGATTGCATCGGTAATCGCCATTCTGGGCG
Source organism: Bryobacterales bacterium (assembly GCA_003167255.1). Taxonomy (GTDB): domain Bacteria; phylum Acidobacteriota; class Terriglobia; order Bryobacterales; family Bryobacteraceae; genus PALSA-129. The sequence goes on along the minus strand of PMTR01000075.1, from coordinate 16,066 downwards.
GCGTGAGGGACCACGCGCCTCATGGAGGGCCAATCGTATTCCCGGTGGTCGATCACCTGGGCGCCTACGCCATCGCGATACTGGCGGGAACGGCTGCGACGGGAGTGGCGATCAACGTCTGGAAGGGTGTTCGACGGGAGGGCCGGAAGTCCGGCGACGGGGAGGCAGCATGAGGATCGTTGCGGTGACGGCGTGTGCGACGGGGATCGCCCACACCTACATGGCGGCCGAGCAGTTGGAAAAGACGGCAAAGAGTTTGGGCCACCACATCAAAGTCGAGACGCAGGGCGCGATGGGAATCGAAAACGAGTTGTCCGAAAAAGACATTAGCCAGGCAGAAGGAGCCATTCTGGCCACGGACATCGAAGTAGAGCGGGCGGAACGCTTCCAGAAGATAAAGACGGTGCGCGTGCCGGTCCAGGAAGCCATCAAGGATCCCAAGGGTGTGATTGCCAAACTCCAAGGTTGATATGTGAATTCGGAATCGTCCAATTTGCGGGAATTCGTGTTCGATTGCGGTTTGCGGAACGGATTGCACGCGCGTCCGGCCAGCCACCTGGCGGATGTGGCCAACCGGTATGGAGCGGAATGTCAGCTCAAGAACCTGAGAAACGGGTTGGAAGGAGACCTGAAGAGCGTCCTGGCGATGATCGCCGTGGACGTTCGCGCAGCGGACCGGTGCCGGGTCCGGGTGGAAGGCGAGGATAGCGAGGCGGCTTGCAACGAACTGCGGCGCTTCATCGAACAGGAATTGCCGGGTTGTGACGAACCGCTGGCGCAGGTGGCGATCAAAGGGAACGCCGAGGGTCTGCCACGCGGCCTGCGCTCGGCTGGTCTGCAATGCCACTTTGGAATCCCAGTCAGCCGGGGGGTGGGAAGAGGAAAGGCGGTGATTTTAGGAAGCCTCGCGCTGGCGGCTGGCCAGGCGGCGGAATCGCCGGACAGTCCGGAAGAAGAGAGGAATCGCCTCCACCGTGCCTTGACGCAGGTGCGAGATCGGGTACAGTCCTCCCTGGTGCAGAACGCGGACATAACCCAGCGGGCCATTTTGCAAGCTCACGCAGCCATCTTGGGAGATGCGGGGCTGCGGCGCGAGTTGGAGGAGCGAATCGCGTTGGGGAGAAGCGCCGCGGGGGCGGTAGTGGACGCCGGCAACCACTTCGCGGGGTTGCTCAACCAATCCGGCAGCGCGTACATCCGCGAGCGGACGGTGGACGTACGGGAAATCTGCGCGCAGCTTCTGGAAGAAGTCTCGGAACCGGGGTCCCAGCCGCCGCCCATCGAACTGGACGGACCCGCCGTGGTGGTGGCCGACATTCTGGGACCGCAACAACTGTTGGCGTTTGACCGGAAATGGCTGAAGGGCATCGTGCTGGGCAGCGCCGGAACCACTTCGCACGCCATGATTCTGGCCCGTTCGCTGGGCATTCCGGCGGTGGCCGGCTTGGCGGACGCAACGCGGCTGTTCGCGCCGGGAGACGAAATACTGGTGGACGCCAATCGCGGCCTGGTGATTCCGCGCTGCCCGGCGGAGGCGTGGCGATTCTATGAACGCGAGCGGCAAGCCTATTGCCGGCGGGAAGCGGTTCTGAGCAGATTCAGCATGGCTCCGGCGGTGACCGCGGATGGGCGCGTGCTGGAGATCGGCGCAAACGTCTCGTCGGCGGTAGATGCGCGGCATGCCTTCGCAAACGGAGCCGATGGTATCGGACTGTTTCGCACGGAATTCCTGTTCCTGCACCGGAGCACGCCGCCATCCGAAGACGAGCAACTTGCCGTCTACGAGACGGCGGTGGGGGCTGCAGGCGGGCGGCCGGTGATTCTGCGGACGGTGGACGTGGGCGGAGACAAGCCGCTGCCTTATCTCGAACTGCCCCTGGAGCGGAACCCCTTCCTCGGTTGCCGGGGCGTGCGGATGTATGCCGGGCACGAGGAGATGCTGCGGACGCAGTTGCGCGCGGTTCTGCGCGCCTCGGCCGCCGGCATGGTTAAAGTGATGGCGCCGATGGTCTCGAGCCTGGACGAAGCGTTGTGGTTCAAACACCAGGTTGCGCTGGCCAAGAGTGAACTGCTGGCGCGGGGAGCCGGATTCGACACCGCGATCCCGATTGGCGCCATGATCGAGGTGCCGTCCGCGGCGTTCATCCTGGGGGCGCTTTCGGCGGAGCTGGATTTCTTCAGTATCGGCACCAACGATTTGAGCCAGTACTTTTTTGCAGTCGACCGGGAAAATGCGGGTCTGGCGGAGCTTTCCGATGTCCGGCATCCAGGCTTTCTGGCGCTGCTGAAACAGATTGCCGATGAACTGGGCATGCTTGGGAAGTGGGTTGGGATGTGCGGTGAAATGGCCGGCGAGGCCCGGAACCTGCCGCTGTTGGTGGGCCTGGGATTGAATGAAATCAGCGCTGTGGCGAGCGAGATTCCAGCGTTGAAAGAGAAGGCCGCGCATCTTTCGGCGGCCGGCTGCCGCAAGTTGCTGGCGGAAGCGGTGCGGTGCGGAACGGCGACTGAAGTCGACCGGCTGTTATGCGGCTCGGCGGAAGTGCAAGCTCCGAGGCCGCTGCTGGACGCGGGCCTGGTAACGCTCAATTCGGCCAGCCGCGACAAGGACGAGGCGATTCGCGAGATGGTCGACGCGCTGTACGCCGCAGGCCGCACAGACGATCCGCAGCGGCTGGAAGACGCGATTTGGGCGCGCGAGGCGGTGTATGCCACCGGATTGGGCTTCGGGCTGGCGGTTCCGCACTGCAAGAGCGACGCAGTCAGCGCCAACTCGATCGGCGTCCTCAAGCTGAAACATGCGGTCGAATGGGGTTCGCTGGACGGCAAGCCGGTTAGCATGGTGATTCTGCTGGCCATGCGCGACGCGGGCCCGGATGGATTTCACATGCAGGTGTTTTCGCGGCTGGCGAGGATGCTGATGGATGAAAGTTTTCGGGCGCGATTGATGAGCATAGCGGATCGCCACGAGCTGGTTTCACAGATCGGCGAGGAACTGAATGCCGCCGTCGCGCCGGCGGACGAGGGGCAAGCCAATGGAGCGACACAGCCGCAAGGCAGTGGAGTTCATGGAACAGACGAGGTCAAGTGGGCCAGGATTCAGGGTTAACAAGGAGGTTAACATGAGCGTTCGAAGTGTAATTGCGCTTCTTCTTCTATCGATCGGGCTGATGGCCCAGGATCGGGCAACGTTAACGGGAATTGTGACGGATCCAAGTGGAGCCACAGTTCCGAACGCGACCGTGAAGGCAACCAATACGGCTACCAATACGGCCAGCGAAACCAAGACCACGCCGGATGGGCTCTACACAATTCCATATCTGATTCCGGGTGTTTACAACGTCGAAGTGACGGCCGCGGGCTTCCAAGGTCTGAAACGGGCGGACATCACCCTGCAAGTCGGAGCCAGGCTGAATCTGCCGATTCAGTTGACCATCGGACAGGCGACCACCGAAATCACCGTCACGGGCCAGCAGGAGATCATCAATACGGCAGATGCCAATCGCGGTCTGGAATTCGACCCGGTGAAGGTGCAGGAGTATCCGCTGAACGGGCGGCAGAGCTACATGCTGCTGATGCTGACGCCTGGCGTGATCTTCACGCAGGAGCAGTTTGGGGCGTCCGGTTTTTCGGGCACCCGCGGTTGGGACGTGAACAGCAGCTACAAGTTCAATGGCGCCCGCGCCGGTAACGGCAACAATGCCTTCCTGCTGAACGGCACGCTGATCAGCGACAACAGCAGCCAGTGGGACTTCGCGCCCAGCGTGGACGCCGTCCAGGAATTCAGCGCCATGACCACGATTTATGACGCTTCGTACGGCCATGAGGCCGGCGGCGTGGTCAACACCGTGATCAAGAGTGGCACCAATGGATGGCACGGTTCGGCGTTCGACTACCTCCGCAATCGAATCTTCGACGCCAACAACTTTGGAAGCAACCTGGTGGGAGCGCCCAAAGGGCGGCACAACGTGAATCAGTTTGGCGGTACCTTCGGGGGACCGATTCGCAAAGATAAGGACTTCCTTTTCGCCAGTTTTGAAGGATGGCAGGAAGTGATTCCGTTCCCCGGCGCGGGCGTGACCGCCATTCCGCTGGATCTTCGCGACGGCCAGCACTTTTCCAACTACAACATCACCGTCTACGACCCGCTGACGACGCACCTCTGCGGCGCAGCCACCGAGCCTTGTAGCGGCAGCACGGGGTCCACCTACTGGCGCAATCCGTTCCCCGGCGACGTGATTCCGCAGAGCCGGATCAGCCCCATCGCCACCAAGATTCTCTCCTATCTGCCGGCGCCGAACACTGCCGGACAGGGCGGCGCCAACGGCTTTCCCGGCATCACCAATAACTTCATCAACCCCACCAACGAGGGGCGCTACTGGTACAACTCGCCGATCCTCAAATGGGACCACAACTTCAGCGATCGCGACAAGTTCAATATGTCGTTCAGCGAGAACCACGGGTTCGAGTACCGTTCCGTCACCACCTTTGCTCCGCCGGTGGCTACCGGCAACACTTACAACAACCGCACCTTCACCGGCATCAACCTGGACGAAACCCACGTGATCTCTCCGACCGCGGTCCTGGATCTGCGCGCCGGATTCTTCCGGTTCGTACAGTTCAGCCCCGGGTACACCACCGACGCGCTGGCCATCACGCCGGCATCTATCGGCATGACGGGTATGATTCACTCTCCCGCGGTGAGCACCGCAGCCATCCCGAACATCAACATCGGCGGGTTTACGGGCCCTCTGTTCGGTTCCGGCAGCTATAGCTGGTCGCCCTACAACTCGTGGAATTTCCTGCCGAATATCACCTGGACCAAAGGCAACCACTCGTTTCACTTCGGGCTCGAATGGCACTACGAAGCCAGGGGCAACGTGTCGCCCGGCAATGCTTACGGGTCGTTCACCTTCGGCAGCGGTCTCACGCAGCAGGCCACCGGCCACGCCGCCACCAACAACGGCGGAACCGACGCCTTCATGGGTGTGGCTTCTCTGCTTCTGGGAATGCCCACCAGCGGCAACATCGATAACAACACGACGTACTACATCACCCGTCCGTATTATGCCGGGTATGCCCAGGATACGTGGAGGGTGACCAAGCGCCTGACCATTGACATTGGGCTGCGCTATGAGGTCCAGCTTCCGTATCTGGAACGTTACAACCGCCAAAACTCTCAATTCGACATCAGCCAGGTCAATCCGGAGAGTAGCGCGGTCCTGGCCGCCTGGAATGCCGACGCGGCGGCGTACAACGCGACCAATCCCAAGTATCCGTATCCGGCTGCGCCGGCGGCGATTATGGGCGTGTGGCGGTTTGCGGGCAAGGATGGAATGCCTCGCCGCAAGAACTACACCGATTGGACCAACGGAGCACCACGCATCGGCTTCGCCTATCGCCTGGACAACAAGACCGTGCTCCGCACGGGCATCGGCGTCTACTACCAGTCCGACACCAACAACATCAACGGCCAGACCGGCTACAGCGTTTCGACGCCTTATCTGTCGAACGTCGCCAGTCCCCTCCTGCCCTCGGCATGCGACAACGGCAACTGCGCCAATGGCGTTCCGACGGGACCCTACTCCCTGGTGAACCCGTTCCCGAGCGGCCTGATCAGTCCGCAGGGAACGTCTCTGGGGCTTCTCGCCAACATCGGCCAGGGTCAAAACGGCAACATCCTCACCTACAAGATCCCGCGCACCTACCAGTACTCGTTCGGCATCCAGCGGGCACTCCCGTGGAACATGATACTGGACGTTTCGTACGCCGGAAACAACAACCGGTATAACACCACCGGCAGCGGGCACGATTTGTTCCACCCGCAGGACCTGGCCGGTATCCAGAACCAGCAACTCGCGATGAATGACGGCACGTTCTTCAGCCGGACGGTGGCGAATCCGTTCTACGGAATTGCGGGGATTCCCTCCACCACCGGCATCGGCGTAAACTCGACTGTCTCGGCCAGCACGCTGATCAATCAGAATGCCATGGCGTTGTGGGGCGGCTATTCCGACGGCAACATCGCGGCTCGGATCTTCCGCTCGGACGCGCTTCAAGTGAAGTTCGAAAAGCGCGCATTCGGCGATGCTCGCAGCAAGGGCGGCATCTTGACCTGGGTCTTCTCTTACACCTTCAGCAAGCAGATGTTCTGGGATTGCTGCATCGGCCAATCGTGGTCCAACACGGTGGGCGCCAATTTGGTTCTCAGCCCCGACGGCAAGACGGGCACTTTGCAAACAACTCAGATCACGAGCCCCAAGGACCTCTTCTACTGGCAGCCCGATTCGGCCAACAAACCGGAGGAATTCGCATTCAGCGGCGTTTGGGACCTGCCCATCGGCAAAGGCCGCCAGCTCCTCACCGGTCTCGGCACGGTTGGCGACAAGATTGTCAGCGGCTGGACCATCCCGTGGACCCTGAGCTACATCTCCGGCAGCTTTGTTAGTTTGCCGCAGGCGGTGAACTTCTGCGGAGACTATACCAACTACAAGGATCCGGTCACCGGCCAGTACACCGGCCAGACGCCCCAGCACTGGTTCAACAACAATCCCAGTTGCTACGCCAACTTTCCGAGCAACAGCATCAATACGGGGCTGCCGCCGCGTTTCTCCGGCAATGTGGAGAATCCGGCCTCCCCGCAATTGAATATCGCGCTCGAAAAGACCACCCGCATCAAGGAGCGGTACACACTGACGTTCCGCAGCGAAGCTTTCAACATCAGCAACACACCGATTCGGCCGGGTCCGGGGAGCACCAGCTTCACCAGCTCGACGTTCGGAATCATTCCGAACGTCCAAAACAACTTCCCGCGTCTGGTGCAAATGGCGCTGCGGTTGGCCTTCTGATCGACGGGCCGGCTTCCCTGCTGGGGAGCCGGCCGCCTTTCACCATCGGAAGAACTGGACATTATCGGAAGATCAAAGGAGATTTCTGAATGATCAAGTGCAATCGACTCATGCTCGCCGGATTCTGTTTCCTTTTTGCCGCTGCCACTCGCCTTCCGGCGCAGGGCAACACCGCCGAAGTGTTCGGGGGCTATTCGTATGCCAAGGCAAATCCCGAAGCGCCCCTGCCAAAACAGAACATGAACGGATGGATGGGCGGAGCCTCGGGGTACATGACGCACTGGTTCGGCGCCTCCGTGGAAATCGCCGCCGGGTTCGGTTCCATCGCCGCGCCTTCGGGAATCGGCGGCACCGCGCTGAACTTCAAAGAGTATAGTTACATGGGGGGCCCGCAGTTCCGCTTCGTCAATACCAAGAAGTTGCAGACCAGCGTGAAGTGGCTGTTTGGCGGCTCGTTCGGCCAGGCCCACCTGCCGTCCTCCGCCTCACCCAGCACGGTGCAGGCGCTGGCGCAGGCTGGCTATCTGGGCTTTAACCAAACCAAGTTCGCCATGCTGGTGGGCGTCCCGGTGGATGTGTCGGTGAGTAAGCTCTTCGCCATTCGCTTCGAGCCGGGACTGTATATGACCGACTTCAACAAGACCAAACAGAGCAACTTCCGTTTCAGCGTCGGTCCGGTCTTCCGGTTCGGCGGAAGATAGGCTGGCGGCCGGAATAGGCCAGCCCGCGCCCTGCAATAATGGAAGAATCGTATTAAAGGAGTCGAAGATGGCATTCGCGTTTAGTCGTCCACTGCTCGTGGCAGGCGTCTGTCTGGCTACATTCGCTTATGTACAGGCCCAGACCATTCAAGCCCCCGATATCACCAAACACCCGACGCTCTATGTGGTGCCCTACGCGCACCTGGATACGCAGTGGCGTTGGGAGTTCCCGCAGACCATCAGCGAATACCTGCTCAAGACCATGCGGGTGAATTTCGATCTGATCGAAAAGTACCCGCACTACGTTTTCAACTGGACCGGCTCCAACCGCTACCGCCTCATGAAGGAATACTTTCCGCCCGACTACGAGAAGGTCAGGCAGTACGTCGCCGCGGGCCGCTGGTACCCCGCCGGCTCGTCCGTGGAAGAGGGCGACGTCAATATGCCCAGTGCGGAAGCCATCATTCGCCAGGTGCTGTACGGCAACACCTATTTCCGCAAGGAATTCGGCAAAGCCAGCGCCGAGTTCATGCTGCCGGATTGCTTCGGCTTCCCGGCCTCGCTTCCCAGCCTCCTGGCGCACGCCGGCGTCAAGGGCTTCTCCACTCAAAAGCTCTCGTCCGGTTGGCAGCCCGCACCCAAAGTCGGCGGCCCCGATTCCCCCGAGCAATCGCCCATGGGCATCCCGTTCAACGTGGGAATCTGGGAAGGCCCCGACGGCCAGACCATCCTGGCCGCTCTCAACCCGGGCGGCTACGGCAGCGACATCTTCACCGATCTCAGCAAGGAGCCCGCTCCCGGCGGTGGACGCGGTGGCGAAGACAACTGGGTGAAGCGCATCCAACTGGATGGCGATGTCACCGGCGTCTACGCCGACTATAAGTACGTCGGCACCGGCGACACTGGCGGCGCCGCTCGGGAATCCACCGCGCGGATGCTCGAAGCCATGGTCACCAAGAGCGAGACGGTACTGCCAGTGGGTGGCCGTGGCGGCGGCGGACGTCCCGGCGCGAACAACACGCCCACCCCACCCCCAGGGCCACCGGTGAAAGTGGGCGATGGGCCGGTCACCGTCATCCCGGCGGCGGCCGACCAGATGTTCCTCGATATCAAACCCGAGATGATGGCGCGCCTGCCGCGCGTGAAGGGCGACCTCGAACTCATCAACCACTCCGCCGGCTCGCTGACCTCCGAGGCCTATCACAAGCGCTGGAACCGCAAGAACGAGTTACTCGCCGCCGCTGCCGAAGAGGCCTCCATCGCCGCCTCATGGATGGGCGGCCGGCCCTATCCCCAAGCCCGGCTCAACGACGCGTGGACACAGGTAATGTCCGGCCACTTCCACGATTCCGCCGCCGGCACCGCGACTCCCCGCTCGTACGAGTTCATTTGGAATGACGACGTCATCGCCATGAACCAGTTCTCGGGCATCCTCACCAATGCCACTGAATCGGTCGCTTCGGTGCTCGACACCCAGGCCATGGGCACGGCCGTGGTGGTCTTCAACCCGCTCAACATCGCGCGCGAAGACGTTGTCGAAGCCAACCTGCCGCTTCCCGCAGGCACGAGCTTTGTCCGCGTCACCGGACCCGACGGCCAGCCGGTACCCGCCCAGTACGAGAACGGCAAGGTGCTGTTCCTGGCCAAGGTCCCCTCCGTCGGCTACTCGGTTTATGACGTTGAGCCCGCCACCGAGGCTGGCCCATCCTCTTTGAAGGCCACGGTGCGCCAGGGCGGCGGGCGCGGAGGCGCTGCCGACACCACCCCCACTTCGATCGAGAACGAACGCTATCGGGTCACCCTCGACAACAATGGCGACGTTGCAAGCATCTTCGACAAAGCCATCAACCGCGAATTGCTCTCGGCTCCTATCCGCCTGGCCATCTCCAACGACCATCCGTCGCAGTGGCCCGCCTGGAATATGGATTTCGACCAGGAACAGGCGCCGCCGCGCGTCTACGTGCGCGGCGGCCAGACCCGCATCAAAGAAAATGGGCCCGCGCGCGTCACCCTGGAAGTCACCCGCACCAACACCGAGGGCTCGCACTTCGTCCAGACCGTCAGCCTTTCCGCCGGCAGCGCTGGCAATCGCGTAGAGTTCGGCGAAGTGATCGACTGGAAGACGCTCTACGCCAACCTCAAGGCTACCTTCCCACTTAGCGCCACCAACGAAGACGCCACTTACAACTGGGGCCTCGGCACCGTCCGCCGCTCCACCGCCAGCGAGCGCCAGTTCGAAGTCGCCTCCCACCAGTGGATCGATCTTACCGACCGCTCCAACACTTTCGGCGCCACCATCCTTACCGATTGTAAGAACGGCTCCGACAAGCCCAATAACAACACCATCCGCCTCACGCTGGTGCGCACGCCGGGCGTCGACACCGGTTACACCGACCAGGCCAACCAGGACTGGGGCCATCACGAAATTACATTCGGCATCGCCGGCCACTCCGGCACGTGGCACGATGGCGAGACCGATTGGCAGGCGTACCGCCTCAACCAGCCGCTCATCGCGTTCCAGGCCGCCAAACATGCCGGCTCGCTCGGCAAGAGCTTTTCTTTGATCTCCATCAGCAACCCCCGAATTCAGGTGATGGCTCTGAAGAAGGCGGAATTAAGCGACGAAGTGATCCTCCGCATGGTGGAAATGGATGGCCGCCCGCAGGAGCGCGTGGTGGTGAAGTTTGCCGGTTCGATTACCTCGGCCCGCGAACTCAACGGTCAGGAACTGCCCTTGCCGGGCAATCCGACCATAACCAACGGCACTCTGGTTACTAACTTCAGCGCCTATCAGCCACATACATTCGCTTTGAAGTTAGGCCCGCCGGCGGCCAAGGCTGCGGCTGTAACATCCAAGCCAGTAACTCTAACCTACGACCAGGCAGTTGCCAGCAACGACGACACCAAAACCGTCGGCGGCTTCGATTCCAAAGGCAACGCCATGCCCGCCGAAATGCTCCCGGCGCAGTTGCGCTTCAACGCCGTTGATTTCGGGCTGGCCCCGGCCGGAACCGGCAAGAACAACGCCGTCACCGCCCAGGGGCAGACCATCGCGCTCCCAGCCGGTCAGTTCAATCGCATCTACGTGCTAGCTGCTTCCGCCGAAGGCGATCAAAAAGCCACTTTCAAAGTGGGCGACCAGCCGGTCGATCTGACCATTGAAAACTGGGGCGGATTTGTCGGCCAGTGGGACACCCGCGTATGGGATCTGCCGCAGCGCGAGTGGGCCAGCTCCGCCAACCATGCCGTCTGGCCCATGCCGCCTCCACCCGCCAACGCCGGTCGCGGCCGCAGCGAGCCCCGCTATCCCGATGACTTTCTGGGCATGACGCCCGGCTTTATCAAGCCCGCCGACTTGGCGTGGTATTGCACGCACCACCACACCGCCGACGGTTTGAATGAGCCGTACCAATACTCATACTTATTCGCCTACGGCATCGACTTACCGGCCAACGCTAAGACGATTACGTTGCCGAACAACGACAAGATCCGGGTGCTAGCCATATCGGTGGCCGACGAAGGGCCGCTCTTGAAGCCGGCTCAAGCGCTATACGACACCTTGGGGCGCAGCGAACCCGGGCCAATGGTGGCGGCGTCAAGACAGTAACAGAAGTCAGGAGTCGTTGGGTGGGGCAGGCGGTGCCGCCTGCCCACGACCAGCCAGGAGGCCGTTCCCTGAAGTTTCTACATTTGTGTCGAGCGACAGAGTCTTACGCCCCGTTTCGGGGCTACTCGGACTCACTACAGGTTCCACACGGCTTACGCCGTGGGCTATTCTCTTGCGCCCTTGCGGGCTTGCCGGGCTGCGTCCGGTTCGGTCCCACATGGCGCGGCTTCGGAGGAATGGCGGGACGCCGAAGAGAATGTCGGCGTTGCAGGCTGGAAAGCCTAATGCCACATAGTTTTCGCACCACCACGCACCTGCATTGATCGTGCGGCAGTCCCCCTGGACTGCGACCGACGCCCCCGTCGGCCTGCTCGCGCTTTGCAGGATGCTGATATCGTTGCTCCGGCCGCGGGACGAGGGCGTCCCGCGCAGACCAGGGGGTCTGCCCCACAAACTCCGCAGCATTCCCGTTATTGGGAAAACTATGTGGCATTGGGCTGGAAAGCCTGCTCCACCAGGGAGAACGCCGTTAGAATCCGTTGCAGCCCGCGGGCGTTGACGGCGTTACAGTCTGCGTGTTGCCGTTCAGCTTCTCGAGCAGGCTCCGGTACGCCTCGGCATCGGCAGGCTTCAGAGCGCTCACGCGCGCGATCAGCGCGGTGATCGTCGGCCAGTCGTTCGACACCGGATCGTGCACCGTCACCTTCCCGTCCTGCGCGCCGAAGGCCGCGTTCAGCGCCAGCGCGGCCAGTTGCGTCTCTACCGATGGCTTTGCCAGCCATTTCTGAAATTGCGCGTATGCCAGGCTGGGCTTGTCCGGCAGATCCAAGTGGACCGTGTTGGTAACCAGTCTCCGCCACTCCGGGTCGTGCGCGTTGAGGACGGCCTTGCCCTTCCCGCCGGCCCAGAACTTCGGCGGATCGCCTCCGTGGTTCGGGCCGGTACAAACGTTTCCGAAGTTCAAGCTGCTGGTAGCGGCCGGGTCGGTGATCGTGATCGTCAGCGCTTTCCCGGTCTGCTGCCATCCCGCACGGGTGGAACCCTGCCCGGAGATGGTGTAAGTGGGCAATTCATAGATGGGGTCGGCGGGGAGCGTCGCGGCGAAGTTGCCATTTGCCCCCGTCGTCACTTTGCCGGATACGGCGCCGGCGTAATGGATCTCAACACCTTCCAGGCCCGGCTCGCCGAGGTCCCGCTTGCCATCGTGGTTCAGGTCGAAGAAAGCGAAACCGTTCACGGTCTTGTGCAGGCAGCCTGGCAGGCGAAATGCGCCTATCTTGGTGGTGTAAGTTGTTCCGCCCGTCTTATAGTAATCGCCGACATACCAAAAGGTGCAATCGTCGGATGGGTCCATCGCGGTGGAGGCATAATCTTCCCAGCGGTTACCGCGCGGCTGTGCGCCTTCGCCGTTGACCAGTACGGTTTCGTGGACCGTCAACTGTCCCAGCGGATCGCCGGCCATGCGCGCGGCAAACCGCTGTCCGGCGAAGTGGGGAGTTCCTCCGAAAGAGTAACCGATGCCGATATTGCCCACGTGGTCCATATCGGGACTGGCCATCCAGCGATAGAACTCATCGGGCGCATAGGTGCCTTGTTGGTAGAGCGCCGGATCGCCTTTTGTGTCCAGCCGGAATTCGTACCACCGGACACCACCGGCCTTTGCCGAAGTATTAATGGAATGGACAGCCACAATCGATTCATGGTCCGCGAATTTGCGGTAGACCAATCTCTGCATGAGCTTATCGCCCTGCACGTCGAGCCGCACGGCGGTATCGGGCTGCGGCACGCAGTTAGTCAGTTGGCCGTTGCAGAGATAGTGATAGGGAGCCACCGGAATCCTGATCGGGCCGGCGGCGGCGGTGTTTTTGGGGTTCTCCCAATCCACGTGGACCTTCCAGGCGAAGATCGCGTCGTCCTCATAAACTTCCTTGAGCTGTGTTCCACCGGCGGCCATCATGATATTCGGCGCGCCTGTTGGAGGCAGGTTCTGGCCATCAATATCGGCGTTGTTCAGAAAGTTAACTCCGTCGACGATCAGGCACTGTTCGGTGGAGTCCTTGCCCTTGAGCATGCTGGCGCGGTCCACAATGCAATCGTGTTTCTGGATGACGTTATCGCCCGTGCTCGACGGCGTGTAGTAACCGTCCGGCCACACCGCGGGACGCGGGTAGTCGGGAAAAAGCTTCCGCCGGAATTCGTAGCGGTAATAAGGTCCCAGCGGGTCCGCGCCCTCGCTGAGGGCGTAACACATCGAGTAAGGCTCATCCGGCCGGTCTGGAATTCGCTGGAAGATCGGCATCACATACAGCCATCGGTCCGCTAACTGATCGTACCGAACCACCACATCGCCGAAGTTAGCAGCCTCGCACGCGCCTCCAAAACCCTTGAAGACCGACTTACCCGGGACGGCGCCGTACAGCACTTTGCCAGTCGTATCGAATATCTCGCCCTTCTTCGAGAAGATCGCGATCCCGCTGCCGTTCACGACTTGCACGATGTGATTGGGACCGATCGCCAGGCTGTTGTCGGAAGGGTTGCCGCCGCGGCCCGGTCCTTGCGGTCCGCTGAAGCCAAACCCCAGGCCATCGAAGCTGGCAATCACCACCGCGGCGGGTCGGGTGCCCTGGGTTCTTTGCTCCACTGCCAGGCCGGCAGGCGGAATGGGCGGCGGTGGAGGGGGCGGGTTCGGAGCGCCGCGGCCCTGAGGAGGCGCGTCCGGGTCATCGGGGTTCTCGGCATTCTCCGGAGACGTGCCACAGCCCGACTCCGTCTTCGCGCAACCAAGCCCGGCGGGCGCGGTCTCGAATGCGCGCAGCGATCCCAAGGGCGGCGATACATCGTGTGCCGCCGCGTGATGCACCTCGACTCCGGCGGGCCCGCGCCGCGCACTCCACCGAAGCAGGAAGGCGATCAGGATTGCGAGTGCCAGAAGCGGGAGAAGCCGGGAGATAGATTTCATGGTCCCCCTGATTCTACACTCGCTCGGCCGGCTCAGTGCTTCCCGGCGGCCGCTCGCTGAGAAGCTGTGAAAGAATCGCTGAGATCGCCGGGTTGACAGACGAAAGCGTCTGTCCCACTTCGGTGCATAAGGGCTTGCGTTTTTGTGGGGCAGGCGCTTTCGCCTGCCAACCGATTCTTTCACAGCTTCTGACGCTCGCGGTTCTGTGCCGAGCGCCGGCTCCGGGCTTCACGGCTCGATCCGAAACCCGTCGCGTTTCTCGACCGCCGCCTCCACCTCTTCGACGCCGCGTACGTCCGCCCATCTAGGTCCGCGATGCAATAAGCCCGCCAGTTCGGCGATGGCTGCGGTATCTCCGGCGGCATACACTTCCACCCGCCCGTCGTCCAGGTTGCGCGAATAACCGCTCAGCCCCAGTCCCGCGGCGGCGCGTTGCGCAAAGTAGCGGAAGCCCACGCCCTGCACACGCCCCCTCACGAACCACTTGCGCGCGATCTGTGGTTTCCCTGGTCCCAGGGAAGAACCTAGAGCTTTCGGCGGGTGATGTTGTGCCATTGGGACTCCGCTCCCTCACGGTCGCGGCTCGGTGTGTAGGTGTGGTGGTGAATCACCAGTTTTCCTGGGGAGCACAATATCATGCGACCGAGCGCCTACAGCCCCGGCGGGCGCCGCTTGTGCCAGTCGGTGCGGCTCTGGAACCCCGCTCCCACCGCCAGCAGCAGATTCTCCGAATACGGAGCGCCCACCACTTGCAGCGCCACCGGCAGATTGTCCGCGAAGCCGCACGGCAGGACGACGGCCGGCAGCCCCGCCAGGTTGCCCGCCGGGATCAGCCCCTGCAGCCCCTGCGGCGTGCCGGCCGGCGACGGCGTCGCGCCCCTGTCGAGTGGCTGATCGATCTTCGTCGCCCCACCCGCACGGCCCGGCGCCACCAGCACGTCGACGTGCGCAAAGAGCTTGGAGAATTCTTCCTGAATCACGCGCCGCACCCGCATGGCCTTCAAGTAATCCTTGGCCGGAACTTCCAGCGCCGCTTTCAGTCCGGCAATTTGCGCCGCATCGGCCAACTCATCCACTTTTCCACTGGCGATCAGCGTCTCGAAGATGGACGCCTGCTCCGCCGCCAGGATGGTCGATAGCACCGGCCCGTACGGAAAGGGCGGCAGCTTCGTCTCCACCAGTTGCACGCCGGTTTCTTTCAGCGCATCGAGCGCGGTCTGAAACGCGGCCCGCGCAGGCGCTTCCGCGCGTGCATCGAAATCCACCGCGGCGTAGCCGATCTTCAGTTCCTTCAGCGGCCGCGTATACTGCGGCGTGTAGTAAAAGCTTCTACCCGCCGACCCAGGGTCCTTCGAGTCGCCGCCGGCAATCGCGTGCAAAATGTTGCCGCAGTCCTCCGCCGTGTGCGCAAACGGCCCTAACTTGTCCAGCGTCCACGAAAGCGCCATGGCGCCGTGCCGGCTCACCAATCCATAAGTCGGACGCAGCGCCGTGACGCCGCAATAAGACGCCGGCGTCACAATCGACCCCGAAGTTTCCGACCCGATGGCAAACGCCACCAGACCAGCCGCTACCGCCGCCGCCGATCCGCTGGAAGATCCGCCCGACCACCGCGTGCGGTCCCAAGGGTTCAATCCAGGCCCGGTCAGCGAGGCCGAAGGCAGCCGGTACCCGCCGCCGCCCGCCAGTTCCACCATCGCCAGCTTGCCGGTCAGCACCGCGCCGGCGTCGCTCAGTTTTTCGATCACCGTGGCGTTGTAGTCGAACACCTGGCCCGCATACGGCTTGGCGCCCCAGGTGGTCGGCTGGCCCTTGAAACTCAGCAGGTCTTTGACTCCGTACGGAATCCCCTGCAGCGGCCCGCGCGCTCGCCCGCGTTTCAGGTCGCGATCCACGTCCTTGGCCTGCCGGTAGGCTTCCTGTTGCAACGGAAGCGCCAGCGCGTTGTAGC
>PMTR01000092.1 GCA_003167255.1 Bryobacterales bacterium | reverse complement strand
GGTGCGGAGAGGGGGACTTGAACTCTCGCACTACACTGAAAACACGTAAGTTATACACGACACAAAGCTCTCAAAATGCCAGAAGTGCCAGAAGCACGCCGCCAAGTCACACCACAAGTCACACGGCTTGGTTTTCGGCTCTCCAGTATATCGCGGCAGCGCCTGAGTCGCGTAGCGCGCATCAACCCGCGGGGAGGTTCGCATGATCCCTAGCGGGAACGAGCGGAGCGCACCGCTACAGCACCCAATCGCTCCATCGGGCGAGATGAAGGGCGACACAATCACGGTCTCTAAGATCGACATGTCCGGAAAGAAGAAATAGAAACCCTCAGAGCGTGAACGGGGGCATCGTTCGACTCCAATTCCGCAATTCCCGCACCGTATCGTGGCTGAAAGCTCGGCTACTCGAACGCGGGTGGAGCAATTCCGACCCGTCTCCGCGTCCAGGTTTTGGGGTCCATTACAGGAGCGGCCTGATCCTGGCCTAATCCCAGATCCAGCGGGCGCCGCCCCATTCCCTTTCCCATACCTCCCAATGTCCCTCCCATCGGAACTCGATCAGTACTTCGGAATCGGCGCGAGTATCGAAGCGGGGGATCGATGGACCTCGCGACAGATCTTCGCACTGCGCGACGAGTTCGTTCTTGAACATCTCTTCCGCCCGCAACCAGTCTTCCTGATCCGATCCAACGGGACGGCCGTTGTCCAGCCACAATCGATACGCAACCGTGGAGATTTCACTTTCAGTTGGGCTAACGGTGGCGGCGGTTTTCACGGATACAACTATGGTGCTGCTTTCAGACATCATCGTTGCCGCGTCGCTTGACATGGTTTCCGACGACTCTTGGAGGGCCGTCGGGTTAGAGCCCATTCTCCTTCCTCGCCTTGGCATGGTTCACTCCTTCGAAGCCCTGTGGTTGCGCGACTCAGGGCAAGCTGAAGGCTTGGCTCGATCCAGCCTCGCGCTTTCTATATCAATCCGGCGATGGTACGACCGCAGAACAGCGGACCGGCGCGCCACAACTAAAGGGCCCGAGAGATAATAAGACCTTGCGCGCTGAAGCAATTATGTAGCGACTTTTGGACGGATGCAAGCGGAGCAGGGCTTCCAAAACCGGGCTGAGAACTGGGAATGTGCCGGTGAGTACAACTTGTGCACTTTGTGCTGCACTTTGCAACCATCAACTACACTGGGATGAATCCCTAAATGCCTCTCTCTTCCGGCGACAAACTCGGCCCCTACGAAATCGTCTCGCCGCTCGGCGCCGGCGGGATGGGAGACAATCGAACTTGCCTTAGCTTCGCGAAGTACAGCAACGATCCGGGCGGGGGCAGTGACTTGGCCACCGGCAGCGCGGTTTCCGTCGTTACTCCAACTCCAACTCCAACGCCAACGCCGACGCCCACCCCAACACCGACGCCAACTCCGACGCCAACCCCAACGCCGGCCCGAGTGCCGGCCGGCGTCGCCCTCGGCGATTCTAGGGTAACCGCCTGCATTTTGTCCTCGAACCAGCCCATCCGTGCTTCCCGATGAGGTCCACGATGCACCAGCGGTTGTCCCGTTGCTGGATGTGCTTGAGCGTCAGCGCAGCCACTTCGGAGCGACGCAGCCCGCAGCCCAGCAAGACCGCGAGCATCGCACGGCCCGGCTGGTTGTTGCTTACGTGCGCAGCTTACGTGCGGAGCTCGGCTGAGGGCGCCGGTCAGATAAACATCTCTTCGTCCTGGGTGGCGGAATCCACGGAGGACTTGCGGCCTTTGACGAGTAAGGAAACGGCGGCGGAGATGCCGGCGGCGAGGCCGTTGACTTCGCGGACGGGGCGCATGGCGGCACGCTTCACGGCGTCGCCGACCTGGCCGATTTGTTCCACGGTGTTGTCGACGGTTTGATCGATCTGTTCGAGGCGATGTGGGCTCTACCGGTGGCATCCTCGAGCACCTCGCCGATGCGCTCGATCTGCTCGCGCCCGCTGCGCGCGATTCCGGCCACTTCGCTGGAGACTTCGGCGATGCGGGGGCGGGTATCCTCGATGATCTGGCCGGCGGTGTCCATGATGCCGCGAGCGCTGTCCACGGCGGCGCCGATCTTCACGGACACAGCGCCGATCTCTTCGGACGCGGCGCCGATCTGGTCCATGGCCAGACCGGCTTTTTCGATCATGAGTGGGATTTGCTCGATAACGGGAGCGGCGCGATCGATGACGGGACCGATTCTATCGATGACCGGTCCGATTCTATCGACGACGGAAGCCGGTCTGATCCGGGAGCTGGATTTGGTAGCATCGACTGGATGGATAGTTTCCGGATGCGCCGTCAACCGACCACAAAGGCGCGCTGAGGTCGCGACTCCGGCCACATTCCAGTAAAGCACGTCAATGATTCCTCTCTACTGCACTGCATAGCCCGTTAGGGTAGAATCGTTTCACGCCTATGTCCCTGGCTCCCGGAACTCGCTTGGGGCCCTACGAAATCCTCGCGCCCATCGGCGCGGGCGGCATGGGCGAGGTGTATCGTGCCACCGATCCCAGGATGGGGCGCGACGTAGCCATCAAGATTTCCGCCGAGCGCTTCAGCGATCGCTTCTCCCGCGAGGTGCACGCGGTGGCGGCGCTGAACCATCCCAACATCTGTACGCTGTACGACGTTGGAGAGAATTACCTCGTCATGGAGCTGATCGAAGGTCCGACGCTAGCCGATCGGATCCGGCAGGGCGCCATCCCCCTCGAGGAAGCGCTCGCCATTGCGGCCCAGATCGCCGATGCGCTGGAAGCCGCGCACGAGAAAGGGATCGTACACCGCGATCTGAAGCCCGGCAACATCAAGATCAAGGGACCCGCAAGCGGGCACCCCGGCACGGTGAAGGTTCTGGATTTCGGACTGGCGAAGGCCATCGGCGCGCCGGTCGCCGCCAGCCCCGAGGCTTCGCCGACCATCAGCATGGCCGCCACTGAAGCCGGAGTGATCCTCGGCACGGCGGCGTACATGTCGCCGGAACAGGCGCGCGGCAAGGCGGTGGACAGGCGCGCCGACATCTGGGCGTTCGGCGTGGTGCTGTATGAGATGCTGAGCGGGCAGAAGCTGTTTCAGGGCGATGACCTCTCGGAAACACTGGCCTCGGTGATCAAGGAAGAGCCCAAGCTGGAGCGCGTGCCTGCGAAGGTACAACGTCTGCTGCGGAGCTGCCTGGAAAAGAACCCGAAACAGAGATTGCAAGCCATCGGCGACTGGCGCTTGCTGCTGGAAGATCCGGCGCCGCCGCCGGCGAAGGCTCGCGCCACGCTTCTGCCCTGGATTGCAGCGGCGGTGCTGGCCGTGGCGCTCGGCGTCGCGCTCTGGGCGCCGTGGCGCGCGGAGAAGCGGGTGGACCGTCCGCTGGTGCGGCTGGACGTGGATTTGGGCGCGGACGTTTCGTTGCCGGTCCCCGAACCCAGTGGGAATAACGTCGTCATCTCCCCCGATGGAACGCGGCTGGTGTACGTCTCCGGCAAGCCCACCAAGCTGTTCATCCGGCTGCTGGATCAACCTAAAGCGACCGAACTGTCGGGAACGCAGGGGGCAGAGTATCCGTTCTTCTCGCCGGATGGGCAGTGGGTCGGATTCGTTGCCGGTAACAAGCTGAGCAAGATCTCCGTGGAAGGGGGCGCCGTGGTCCCGCTCGGCGTCGTCGGCAACTTCGCCGGCGCGAGTTGGGGTGAGGATGGCAGCATCCTCGTGAGCGATGCGCTCGGAAAGGGTTTGCTGCGGATTCCCGCCGGTGGAGGCCCGCCCGAGACCGTCGCGGGACTGGCGAACGGAGAACTTGTCCTCGCTGCTCCGCAGATTCTCCCCGGAGGCAAAGCGATCCTTTTTGTGGCTGCCACGGCGATGGACGTGGATAAATACACCATCGAAGTCCTCACGCTGGCGGATCGCCACAGAAAAATCGTGGCCCGAGGCGGCGGATCGCCACGGTATCTGGCCACGCCGGGCGGGGCGGGTTATTTGATCTACGCCCACAAGGCAACCCTGTTCGCCATCCGGTTCGATTTGGACAAGCTGGAGACGCGCGGGACGGCCGTGCCCGTTCTGGACGATGTCGCCTATAACGCTATGGTCGGGGCCGGTGGATTTGACTTCTCCTGGGCGCCTTCCGGGCACGGCACTTTGGTTTACCGCAGGGACAGCGGCACCGCGTCGGCAATGATGACGCTGCAATGGGTCGATCCAACCAGCAAAAAGGAACCGCTGCCGGCCAAGCCCGGCGTCTATCGCGACCCAAGCCTTTCACCGGACGGCAAGCGGGTAGCGTTGACGGTCACCGAGGGAGGAAGTTCGGATATTTGGGTGTACGACCCGCAGCGGGACGCCATGACGCGCTTGACTTTCGGCGGGGGTCCTTATGGTAGCCCGACCTGGAGCCCGGACGGCCAATACGTCGTTTTCTCGTCCTCTGGCAAGGGCATCTTCCAGGCTCGTGCGGACGGCGCCAGCCAGCCGCAAGCGCTGATCGAGAGCAAGGGGACACTGTATGCGGGCCCTTTCACGCCCGATGGCAAGCGGCTGGCTTTTGAGGATTCCGGAGCCGGGAGCCCGCAAATCTGGACGGCGCCGCTGGAGGATCAGGGAGGCCGGTTGAAGGCCGGCAAGCCGGAGCCATTTCTCAAGAGCGGCTTCTCCGACTATGCTGGACCGTTCTCGCCCGACGGGCGATGGCTGGCGTATGTTTCGAACGAATCTGGGAAACCTGAAGTGTACGTCCAGGCGTTTCCACCGCCGCCGTCCGGGCCAGGGGGAAAGTGGCAGATCTCGAACGGCGGCGGCACGAGTGTAAACTGGTCGCGGAACGGGCACGATCTGGTGTACCGTTCGGGAGCCGACTTCATGGCCGTGAGCTACACCGTGAAAGGCGACACGTTCGTGGCGGAGAAACCCCGCGTGTGGATCGCCAAGCTCGCCAGACCTGATTGGGATCTGGCTCCGGATGGCAAGCGCGTGCTGGAGCTGGCGCCCATGGAATCCGCGGAAGCGCCCAAGCCAGAACACGAGGTGGTGTTCCTCGAAAACTTCCTCGACGAATTGCGGCGGAAGGTGCCGGTGGGGAAGTGAAGGGGTGGCGCGATTGTGTCCGGTTGGTCCATCCGGAGTTATCCGAAAAGTAGGTCCCGCCTGGTCGCCAAGCGCCTGCCAACACTGGCCGAACTGGGTTGCCAACGGGATTGGGAGTGATAAACCTTCTTATCGTAGACTGGCCTCAAAACGCCGTCCCCGCAATAATCGGTCCTGATATGTCCCGTCACGTCAAGTTGACGGTGGTCTCCCTGGCTCAGGGCTAGCGATATTCACTGTTAACGCTCGCTATTGGCCGTGCGCCGCGAGGCGGGCGCCTACTTCGCTCAAAGGCGTTGCTGAGCGTACGGGGAGACCCAGAGCGGTGGCCTATGGCTTAGGCGCGGCGCTGCTTCGCGCGAGGATCTCATGAAACTTCGGATCGTCGCGCAACGAGATGAGGTCGGGATCGCGAGTCCACCAATCCACATTGCCGAAACCGCTGGCCTGTGATTTCGCGAGCATGTCCAGGGCCTCCGGCTTCTTTCCCAGTTTGGCGAAGACGCAGGCTCCGTTGTAAAGAATATTCGCATCGTTGGGCCGCAGCGCGACCGCGACGTGCAACTCGCGGAGAGCCGCGCCTTCCTCGCCGAGCGACGCAAATGTGCTGGACAGAAGAATGCGCGCCCGGACATCTTCCGGCACCCGCTCCAGATGTTGCTGCAACGCCGGCAGGCGGCGCTGGCGGAGGTTGTTTGCGGCCCCCATTTGGCCCAGCCGCTCGAAGGCGTTGATCAGCGGGCTGTAAACGTTGTAATCATCCGCGTTGGCTTCCAAGGCGCGCTCGGCAATTGCGGCCGCTTCCTGCCAGCGGTCGGTCGCAAAGTAGGCCCTCGCCAGAACGTTGTAGGCGCCGGGACAATCCGGCTTCCGCTCTAACGCGAGGCGAGCGTTCTCGATCGCATCCGGGTATTTCCTTTGCGCATAACAGGTCCGGGCGCGGGCCGCCAGGGCCTCAGCAAGGTTGGCTTCCAGTTCAAGTGCCCGCTCGCAGCTCGACACCGCCCGTTCAATCCAGCGCGGATTCTGCTCATGCCATTCGTATACGGTGGAGTACACCGCGGCGATCCCCGCGTGCGCCAGTGCAAAGCCAGGGTCGAGGACAATCGCGAACTCGAACATCTGGACGGCGAAATCCAGATCGGAACGGGTTTCCCGCCGGGCGTAGCTTCGCCCGCGCAAGAAGTAGTCGTAAGCCTGCGTGTTTTCTGTCGGCTTGCTGGCGATGGCCTTCTCTTCCTGGGGCGTCAGCGTGATCCGCAGCGCTTCGGCAATGCTGCAGGCAATTTCGTCCTGCACCTCGAAGACGTCTTTCAACTCGCGGTCGTAGCGCTCGGCCCACGCCGCGTGGCGCGAGCCCGTCTCCACCAGTTGCGCCGTGATGCGCAACCGGTTGCTGGCGCGGCGCAGGCTCCCGCCGAGCACATATTCCGCGCCCAGTTCCTGCCCCACCTGGGCTGCGGTCACGGGCTTGTCCCGGTAGACGAGCATCTCGGCGCGCGGGAACACACGAAGCTGGCTGACCTTGGAGAGTTCCGTGATGATATCCTCTGTCATCCCGTCGCGGAAGTACTCGTCTTCCTTGGCGCCGCTCAAGTTCTCGAAGTAGAGCACAGCCACCGACTTCTGCTGCCTTCCAGCCGGGCAGGCGGCTGGCGCACTCCTGCCGGAATCGGTGTCGCGCTTCAGGCGCTCCAGATCGGCCCGAGCCTCGGTGGCATTCTGATACCGCAAGCGGCGTTCCTTTTCCAGCAGCTTGCCCAGGATGCGTTTGAGTTCCGCCGGCGTTTCCGGCTTCACGGGAGCGGGAGGACGGTTCAGGATGGCCTCGTGAATCACCGCCGCCGTGGAGCCCTGGAAGGCGCAATGCCCCATGATCATCTCGTAGAGCACGGCGCCGAAGCTGAACAGATCGGTGCGCGCGTCCAAGACTTCGCCGCGCGCCTGCTCGGGCGACATGTAGGCGACGGTGCCGATCGCACTGCCCGGACTGGTCAGCAGCGCTTCGGCGGCGATGGTCTGGGTATGTTCGGAAACCTCCCCGCGCCCGGCTGATTTGGCCAGCCCGAAATCGAGCACCTTGGCCTGTCCACGCTGGGTTACGAAAATGTTCGCGGGCTTGATGTCGCGGTGCACAATGCCCTTCGCGTGCGCGGCTTCCAGCGCGTCGGCGATTTCCACGCCCAGAGCCAGCACCTCGTCGAGCGCCAGCGGCTTGCCTTCGATGCGATGCTTTAGGGTCTGGCCTTCCAACAGTTCCATGGCAATGAACTGCCGCCCCTCGTATTCATCAATCTCGTGGATGGTGCAGATGTGAGGATGATTGAGCGAGGAGGCCGTGCGGGCCTCGCGGCGGAAGCGTTCCAGCGCCAGCGGATCCCGCGAAAGATCCTCCGGCAGGAATTTCAGCGCCACGCTGCGGCCGAGGCGCGTGTCCTCGGCGCGGTATACTACCCCCATCCCGCCGCCGCCGAGTTTCTCCAAAACGCGGTAGTGGGAAACAGTTGTTCCAATCATTGGGTTCTACAGTATACACCACAGACGATTGACTTCGGGGCCGTGACGAGGACGCGGACCAGTACTCGCGGCAAGCAAAATGCCCCCACGAAGCCTGGAAAACGCAGCCCGAGTTCTGAGCCCGGCTGAACGGCAGATCGAAGTCGCCGCACCCTGCCCAGTTCGTCGAGTTGCCGGTTTCCCTTCCACTGCCCGACTCCTTGTTTGTCCAGCCCTTGGCACATGGGTGGCCGCAACCCTGGAAGACGGGATATTCCTAAACTGGTTGCCGGCCAACTTGTGCCCAGAATAGCTACCGCTATCCCCACATAACGCCCGAAGATTCGAGCGATGCTCGCGCCAGATTCCGCGTCCATTCCACGGGTTGGCGACTACATCCAGGTGGATAGCTTCCGGGTTGCCGACCATCCATTCCCTAACCAGCCAACCCTCTAAAAGTAAAGCTGTTGTTGGAGGTTTCGCCGCTGCTGGCGTGTCCAGTGATTCGCCTGTGGCGCCACTGCTGCAGGCCCGCACAAACTTCCAGTCACTCAGGCAGCGTCCTTCTGCAATTCATCCCGCCACAACGGCCGCCCGGCGAGCGTGGTGCGGAAGCCGTAGATCGCCATTGCCAGAATCGCCGCGATGGCCAGCATCATGGTCCGGGCGTACCACACCGAGACCGACGTGGTCCAGGGAGCGTGCCCCACAATCGCGCAGTAATAGGTGAACAAAAAGGCCACCATCGCCAGGACGCCCAAGCGCACAAGGACTAGGGTGCCAAGGCCAAATATAATGCAAAAACCAAGCGGGCCGAGTAAGCCGCCCCGTCCGGCCGCGATAAACTGCGGCGCGGCCACGGCTCCCATGACCAGGATCATCAGAACCGACGCCAGCCAATCGCGGCGGGCCGGAATGCGGAACAGAAGCCACAGCAACGTAAACAGAAGGGTGACTGCGACCGCGGTCAGCATCTGGCTGGCTAGCCAATCGACCGAGCCGCTCCCATCCACGGGCAAGCTCACGTTCGCGGTCGGATTCCCCGGGCTCAGCGCTACGATGAGACCCATGCCCATGCCGACGGCGGCACCGGCCAGCAGATTTCCTCCCACCAGCGGGTCCCGCCAGCGGCCCTCCAGTAAGCGGCTCCAGCCGATCAAGTTATTCGGTACATAGCGGCGTAGGTAAGGCTCAAAAGCTACATAGAGCAGCCAGATTAGAACGGGTTCGAAGAGGGCATCTCGCAGCGCCGCTAAGATGACTCCGACCTCAATGCCCGTCGGCACATGGTGGGATCTAAGAAGTTCCGCTGTGAGCGTACACGCCAACATGAACCCGGCCAAGCGGTTTGCGCCGCGTTTGTCGCCGCGGCCCAGGCGGAGGTTGCGCCAGGCCACGGCTGCTGCCACCAGCGAGAGCACAAAAAAAAAGCCGCTCACCGTTGCGTCGATGGCGGGCGCGGTTACCTTCCAGGGAAGTTGCCGCTCCAACGCGACAATACGTCCCTGCCATGCGGCGGCTTCCACGCGTACCGAGTCGGATCCTTCCTTCCCGGTCCACGCCGCGCGGGCGTCGAACGCCGAGGGAGGAATCCACGCCGGTTCGGCCGGGACCATTTTAGAAGCGTCGAATCCAGCGGCGCCCAGCAGCTTCTGGAAATCGGCCGGCGCTGGTGTCGCAGCCACTTCCTCCGGCCAAGCCTGGAATTGCAACAGCCGCCCTTCGGAATCGAGCAGCATCTCCAGATTTCCGCGCTCCGCGGCCGGAGGATTGTCGCGCCCCACCGCTCCACCTTCAGCCGGCATCAGGTAGCGCGGAGCCTCGCGATACCAGAAATACAGCACCGGCGGGCGATTGCTCCCCAGTTGTGCCAAGCGCCGCGCGGAGTCGGGCTGCTTGCGCGCGTAATTCGTATAGCCCGTATCGTTGAACCATCCAAAGGCGCGATCCACGGGCCGTTGCGTGTAGCCGAAACCGGCCGCGATATCGCGAGCCTTCGCGGCCAGCACTTCCGGCGCGAATTCCATGGGCGTCTGGTTGACGAAGTTGCGGCGCTGCGCGACAAAGCACAGCGCGACGATTCCGACGATGACCGCCGCCAGACACGCGACCGCTACGGGCACGCGCAGGCCCTCGGTGGATCCGGAATTGGCGACCAGTTCCGGCGATGGCGTGTCGCCGGCGGCTAAAGCTTCCGCTAACGGATCGCCGCCCGGCAGCATGCGGGCGAGCGCCAACGCCGACTGCGGACGCTTGACAGGCTCGGGTTCAAGGCAGCGCGCGATCACTCGCTCAATCACCGGGTCCACGTCGCGGACAATGCTGGAGATGCTGGGGAGCGTGGAGCGGTCGACGGTCTTGCCGTCGGCCGTTTTGAAAGCCCGCTGCCCGGTGAAGACTTCGTGGAGCACCAGGCCG
Organism: Bryobacterales bacterium; assembly: GCA_003167255.1. Classification (GTDB taxonomy): domain Bacteria; phylum Acidobacteriota; class Terriglobia; order Bryobacterales; family Bryobacteraceae; genus PALSA-129. Next base: position 1,413 of record PMTR01000092.1, on the reverse strand, counting down.
AGGGCGTAAATGTCGCTGCGCTCGGAGACTTCTTTACCGGCGAACTGCTCGGGCGCCATGTAGTCCGGGGTTCCGTTGCGCACCTCGGCTCCGGCGACTTGATCGGCCAGCGCCGCGAGGCCGAAGTCCATGATGAGAACCTGCCCGCGCCCGTCGATCATGATGTTGGCGGGTTTCAAGTCGCGATGAAGCACGCCTTTGGCATGCGCCGCCGCGAGACCCGCGCACAGCTTGCGCGCGATCTCGGTGGCCTTGTCCGAGGGCAGACGTCCGATGCGGCGCAGCAGGCCGCCGAGGTCTTCGCCATCGACGTACTCCATGGAGATGAAGGCGGAGCCTTCCGCTTCCCCGATGTCGTACACGCGGCAAACGTTGGGATGCGAGACCTGGCGGGCGATGCGGACCTCGCCGTGGAAGCGTTCGAGCAGGCCGGGCTTATTCGCCACCGCTTCGGGCAGGAACTTCAGCGCAACGGGTTGGTTGAGCTTGAGGTCGGAGGCGCGGTAGACCTCGCCCATGCCTCCGCGGCCGATTATACCGATGATACGGTAGCGCTCCGCGAGCAGCGTTCCGGGCGGGAACCGGCCGTCTTCGCCGGAGCCTCGGGAAGAGGCGCTGGATGGTTGTTTCGGCGACGCCGGAAGCGGCTGCGGCATCGCCCTGGTTTCGTTGGCATCGCCATTGGGCGCCAGCGGCGCCGCGCACTCCGGACAAAACCGTCCGGGCTTGGCGATCTCCGACTGGCAAGCGACGCAGCGCATTGGCCGCTATTATCGCAGAATCCCGCATCGAGTCGTTCTCATGGTGGCTAGAGGGAAAGCTTAACGTTACTCGCGTGGGAGAATCTGCGTCGCTGCTATCGCAGAGGGATTGCGCCTGAATTACGGCGCATCCGGAAGTAGTCCACATGAGCGGAAAACGCCCAACCCCATGGATTTGGTCTGCCTGGCAGGGGTGCTACCGATATCAACGAATATCGCCCCCAAAAACTCGCTGTTGGTGCCCCGATTGCCACGCCGGCTGCACTCTGCAAGTGGCTGACGACTCGACTGGAGCTGACCAGCTAACCTACTTGGACCGGGATCGAGAGCAAATGCGAAGAATAGTGGGGTTCATTGTCGCGCCCGCAGGGCCGTATTTATCGTCACGTCAGACTGCCGGTATAATTGTGGAATGAAGTGCTTGGCGATCAGCCTGCTTTGGGGCATCGGCGGTTTGTGCGCGCTTCAGCAGACGCCGCCTCCGAGCATCATCGAAGGCGAAGTTAGTTTGTTGGGCCGCGGCCGAGAAGAATACCTGGCGAGTTTTTTTGTACACCCAAAAGACCGGCGATGCGGTGTTCCTTCCGATCCCGGAGAACGTGAAGCTTATCCTGGATGCGCTACCGTTACCGCGGGGTGCTGCCCAGGACTG
>PMTR01000124.1 GCA_003167255.1 Bryobacterales bacterium | reverse complement strand
GGCGTGGAAATGTTCAAGAAGTTATTGGACGAAGGGCGCGCCGGAGACAACGTAGGCCTGCTGCTGCGGGGGGTGGAAAAGGACGAAGTGGAGCGCGGGCAGGTGATTGCGAAACCGGGATCGATCACGCCGCACACCACATTTAAGGGCGAAGTCTACGTGCTGAGCAAGGAAGAAGGCGGGCGGCACACGCCGTTCTTCAAGGGGTACCGGCCGCAGTTCTACTTCCGGACGACGGACGTGACGGGAGTGGCGCAATTGCCGGAAGGCACGGAAATGGTGATGCCTGGCGACAACGTGAACCTGCAGGTGGAGTTGATCACGCCGGTGGCCATGGACAAGGGATTACGCTTCGCAATCCGCGAAGGCGGCCGCACGGTGGGCGCCGGCACGGTAACCGAGATCATAAAGTAGGAGTACAGCAATGCCTCGCGACATCATTACGTTTCAGTGCACCGAGTGCAAGAACCGGAACTATTCCGGTACGAAGAACAAGAAAACCACGACCGAGCGCCTGGAAATGAAGAAATTCTGCCGGCACTGCCGGAAACACCAGCCTCACAAGGAAATCAAGTAGAATGGTTGGATAGCCCCCCAGCTCGTGGGGGTGCGATCCAGGGGCGTAGGTTTAACGGCAGACCAGCGGTCTCCAAAACCGCGAGTGGGGGTTCGAATCCCTCCGCCCCTGCCAGCTATCCCGCTTACAATTGGGAGTCAGCAAGGTAAGGATTTATGGCCGACGGAACGAACTGGTGGCACAGCACGAAGGATTACGTGAACGACTTGAGGCTTGAGATGCGTCGCGTCACTTGGCCGAACCGCAAGCAGGTGGAAGGAACGACCGCGGTGGTGATTTTCTCCGTGTTTGCCTTTGCCTCTTACTTCTTTGTGGTGGACTATTTCCTGGCGCGGGGCGTAACCGGAGTGCTGAAGTTTTTTGCGAAGTAGCGCATATGGAAACTGAAGAGAACGTCCACTTCGAGGAACAGCCGGAAGAATCCGCCACGGCGGAGCCTGCCGGGGAAGTCTCCGCGGAATCCGCCGCGCAACCTGATGAAGCCGCCGAGGAGCCGGTTGAAGCCGAGCCCGTTGAGGTAGAGACCGATCCAATCGAAGCTCCGGAAGCGGCTGCCGAGGCCGGGCCTGAGCCGGCGCCCGCCAGCGAGGAAGCGGAGGTGGAAGCCGTACCGCCCGCGCCGGCGTACGACGAGACCTCTCCCAAGAAGTGGTACATCATCCACACTTACTCGGGGTTTGAGAACAAGGTGGCGGAATCGTTGCGCACGCGTTCCGAAGCGTTCGGTTTCGCGGACAAGATCGGGCAGGTGCTGATCCCCACCGAGGAAGTGGTGGAATTGCGCAATGGCAAGAAGGTCACCAGCAAACGCCTGGTTTATCCCGGTTACGTGCTGGTGGAAATGGAAATGAGCGACGCGCTGTGGCATGAAGTGAAGAACACGCCGCGCGTGACGGGTTTTGTGGGCGGCGGGAATTCGCCGGTGCCGCTGAGCCCGGAAGAAGTGAACCAGATTCTGTTCAGGCAGGCCTCCTCGGCGGAACGGCCGCGGCCGAAGATGACGTTCGAGAAGAACGATTCGGTGCGCATCGTCGAGGGACCGTTCGCGAATTTCTCCGGCAAAGTGGACGAGGTCAATGCGGAACGCGGAACGCTGCGCGTGATGGTGACGATTTTCGGACGCGCCACACCGGTGGAGCTGGAGTTCCTGCAAGTGGAAAAGGGTTGATATGGCAAAGAAGATTACCGCATCGGTGAAATTGCAGATTCCGGCCGGCAAGGCCACTCCGGCGCCGCCGGTAGGAACCGCATTGGGTCCGCAGGGCGTCAACATCATGGATTTCTGCAAGGCGTTCAACGCCAAGACATCCGCCAAGGACCAGGAAGGGCTGATCATCCCCGTGGTGATCACGATTTTTTCGGACCGCTCTTTCACCTTCATCACCAAGACGCCGCCGGTGCCGGTGCTGATCAAGCGCGCCGTGAGCATCGCCAAGGGGTCCCCCGAGCCGCACAAGACCAAGGTCGGCCAGATTACCCAGGACCAGATCAAGGAGATTGCCAAGATCAAGATGCCGGACCTGAACTGCTTCGACCTGGAAGCGGCCATGCGTTCGGTGGCCGGCACCGCGCGCAGCATGGGCGTGGACGTAATTTAGGGCCGCGCCGGGCGCGCCGCGAAAAAGTTGACTCCCGCTTCGCGGTCTGAAAAAATGGAGTCTCCATCCAACGTGCGGATGTGGCGGAATTGGCAGACGCGCATGGTTCAGGTCCATGTACCCGCAAGGGTGTGGAGGTTCAAGTCCTCTCATCCGCACCAAACTTCGAAAGACCCCGAATCCCAAGCGATCTAATGAACAGGCCGAGGGGCTTGTGCGCGGGAGCGATCCGTCACAGAATAATGGGCATGATTTCACGCACTCGGAGCTTGATGTTTCTGGCCGCGGCGTGGGCAGTAGCCCAACCCGGCTCGTGGACCACTTTGCAGGATACCCAGGAGCGGGCCTTTTCCGTGGAGGTGCCCCAGGGCTGGAAAGCCCAGGGCGGGATGCTGCGAAAAGGGCCGCTCGACCCTCGCGTCCAGATCGACATGACTTCCCCGGACGGCCGGGTCAGCATGCGGATCGGCGACTTTGGAATTGGAGGCTTCACGGTTCCCACCCAGCAGATGATGCGCCTGGGATTCACCGAAGGCAAGCCCTATTCGGCGGGCCAGCCGCCCACCACCACCATCATGGCGCGGTACCGTTCCGGGCACGCTTTCGCCGACCTCTACGCCCAGGCGCGCTTCAGCAGGATATGCCAGACGCTGGAGCCGAAATCGATCAAGACCGAAGAGCCTGTCTTCAACGCGGCGCACAACGGGCCTTCCAGCACCACGGCCGGCGAAGTGGTCTACCGATGCGTGGCGGACGGGCAGGAAAAAGTGGCGTTCGTCTACACCGAAACCTCGCTCTACGAAATGCAGGGAACCGGCAACTGGATGGCCGCCAGCCTGCTGAGTTTTCTGGCGCCGAAGGACCGCGCGGCGGCCACCTACACGATGCTGTTCCACTCCGCCGCGTCGTTCACGGAGAACCCGCAGTGGGCCATGCGCCAGGAACAGATCACCGCCGCGCAGGCCGCGGCCGCCATGGCCATCTTCCGGCGGACGTTGGCGGAGACGCAGGCGCGCTACGAGCGATGGTCGGCAAATATGTCGCGGCAGGCGCAGAACTTCAGCGACGCGCTGGCCGGCCGGACTCTGACCGTCGATCCGCAGACTGGCCAGCAGCGTGAGGTCTGGACCGGCACGGGCGCCACGCGCTGGATCGAACCGCTGGGGACGGTGGTGTCATCCACGCTCTTGCCGGGAACGTCTTTCCGCGCGCTTCAGGATACCGTGCACTGAGGTGGGGCAGGATGGAATCCTGCGCACCGATTGCCAATCGGTGCAGCCGGGCGCCAGCCCGGCTCGAACTCTCCAGAGTGCGAGAATGGAAGAAGCAGAACGCACTCGGCCCACATGTCCATCTTCACGATTGTCCTTGCCATTCTTGCGGTCAGCCAGGCCTACTGGGCCTGGCGCGGATACAGGTTCGCCACCCGGCTGATTCCAGACCGGGGACGCCGCATCCTGCTGTGCGGCGTGGCGGCCGCCGTCTATGCAGCCATGTTCTGGTGGAATTGGCCCCTCTTCGGGAGAATCCCCAGCCCGGTTTCGCTCACACTCAAGGATGCGCTGGTGACGGCGCCGTTCCTCTGGTGGCTGGCCAGTTCGCTGATGGCATTCCTGGTCGTGGGGCTGTTCGCCATTCCGCAAGGCATCGTTGGCGCTGCGCGGTGGATGGCGGCCCGGCGGCGGAGCACCGATTCCTCCGGTCGAGCCATCGCATCACCTGAACGCCGTAGCTTCCTGGAGCGCACTGCCGCCGTGGCGGTGGCTGCGCCCTTCGTCGGCGGCGCTTACGGTTTACTTTACGGACGGCTCAACCTCGAGACCACCGCGCAGCCCATCCGTATCGCTCGTCTGCCCGGAGCGTTCGAAGGTTTTCGGATCTGCCAGCTCTCCGATATCCACATCGGGCCGTTCATGCCCTCAAGCGAGATCCGCAAGTATGTCGCCATCGCGAACGCGCTCAGGCCAGATCTTACGGTTCTCACCGGCGACTTCGTCACGTTCGATGCCGGCACGCAGCAGCCGGTGGTGGAAGCGCTCTCCGGTCTGCGGGCGCCGTTCGGCGTGTTCGGCTCTCTGGGCAACCACGACGCCTGGACGGGCGTGGAGGATTCGATCACCGAATTGTTCCGGCAGGTGGGCGTGCGGATTCTGCGCGGGACCAATGTCGAGATCACCGCGGGCGCCGATTCGCTGAACCTGATCGGAGTGGATTTCCAGAGTCATCGGCGGTTCGGGCCCTCCGCACCAGTGGTTCGCCTGCTGAGAAATATCGAGAGCGTCATCGCCCGCGACCGCGTCAACATTCTGCTCAGCCACAACCCCGATACATTCGAACGGGCGGCGTCGCTAGGCATCGACCTCAGTATGGCGGGGCACACCCACGGCGGCCAGGCGGCGCTCGAGTTCATCAGCCCGGAGATCGCTCCCAGCCGGCTGGTAACGCCGTACGTGGCCGGCCTGTTCCACAAACCCGGCAGTCAGCTTTATGTGAACCGCGGCATTGGAACCATCGGCATTCCGATTCGCATCGGCGCCCCGCCGGAGATCACGCTCTACAGCTTGACGCGGGGGTAAGCGAATATTCACCGCGGAGAGAGGCGCGGAGGATACGGAGGATCTGAAACAAGAAAAAAGCGGCCGGCCGTGGTGCGGAGGATCACCACGGGCCGGCCGGGCTGAGCCGGCTGAAGCCGGCTGCGGCCAGGATTGGCCGCCCCACAGCAACTTTAGACGGCTACGTACATAGTGCTGCCCTGGCGATTGACCAGTAGCAGAGTCTGGTCTTTCGAGTTGCGCATGGCGCGCTCGAAATCGGAGGTGTTCTTGACCGGTTGCCGGTTGACTTCCTGAATGACATCTCCGCGGCGCAAGCCGGAATCGACGGCCGGGCTGGAGGGACTGATGCTGGTTACCACCACGCCAGCGGTGTTGGCGGGCAGGCCCAGTTGCCGGGCGGTTTGCGCGTCCACGTCCTCCACCGCAACCCCGGAGAGGGCGCTCTTGGCAGCGTTGGAGTCGCTCCGCACACTGGCCTCCTTGACGGGCAATTCCGCCAGCTTGACGGCCACTTGGCGCTCGGCGCCGCCGCGGAGAACCTTGAGGGTCACGCCGGAGTCCGGGCTCATCATGGAGATGCTCATGCGCAGTTGGTTGGCGTCCTCCACGGGCTTGCCGTTGAGTTCCAGAATGATGTCACCCTTTAGCAGGCCGCTGCGTTGCGCCGGGCTGCCGGGGCTGACGTCGCCCACCAGCGCGCCGTGCGGCTCTTTCTCGCCGAAGGCCTTGGCCATGGCCGGCGTGACGTCCTGCGGAATGATCCCGAGATAGGCGCGCGTCACTTTCCCGTTCTTGAGGATCTGGTCCATGACGGTGCGGGCCAGGTTGACGGGAACAGCGAAGCCGATGCCTTGGTTCCCTTCGGAGCCATGCGCGAGGATGGCGGTATTGATGCCGACCAATTCACCGCGATCGTTGATCAACGCGCCGCCGGAGTTGCCGGGGTTGATGGGCGCGTCGGTCTGGATGAAGTCTTCGTAAGCCTCGATTCCCAGGTTGGTGCGCCCGGTCGCGCTGACAATTCCCATGGTCACGGTTTTGCCGACGCCGAAGGGATTGCCCACCGCCAGAGCGTAGTCGCCGATCTGGACTTTCGAGGAGTCGCCGATCACGATGGCTGGCAGACCGGAAGCGTCGATCTTGAGGACGGCGATATCCGTCTTAGGATCGGTGCCGATGACGCGAGCTTTGAACTCGCGCTTGTCTGAGAGCGTCACTTTGACGTCCGTGGCTTCGTCGACGACGTGATTGTTGGTGAGAATGTAGCCCTCGGGGCTGACGATCACGCCCGAGCCGAGGCCCTGCTCGCGCTGTTCGCCCTGTTCGCGGGGCATGCCGCGGCGGCCTTGTGAATCGTCGCCGAAGAACTGGCGGAGTTCGTCGGGGATTTGGCCGTGAAACGCGGTGGGCGTTTTGACAACCTTGGAGGACGAGATGTTGACCACGGCCGGCAAAACTCTCTTGACCACCGGCGCGAAGCCGGTGCGGCTGGGACCTTCATTGGCATCCGCGAGTTTCAACGTGGCCGGCGGATTGTCGTTCCAAACGCGATTGGCTGCGGCGAGGCCGAGACCACCCAGCCCCAACGCCAGAGCCACGCCGAGGACCGCGGTTTTTGGACGCATCCAGATACTCTGTGTGTTCATATACCTTCCCTTTCACCATGTGGGCCGAATTGTGGACCCATCTGTATAGATGCGGGGGTGAGCTAGGTGTTTGTAACGGGAAGTCGGTATTTGGGGGCCGGAGAGTCGGTATATACAGGAGACTGCATATTCACCGCGGAGACGCTGAGACGCGGAGAAAGACAGAAGCAGGGTCAAGACCTGAGAGCTTAGAGGAAGCGGAGGGCACAGGGAGCACGAGTGTGAAAAAGCCTGGTCTACGAGATGATTCCTTTGCGGACGGCGTAGAGAATCAGTTCGGGGACGCCGCGCAAGTTCAGCTTCTGCATGACGTGGGCGCGGTGGGTTTCCACGGTATAGACGCTGAGATTGAGCAGGGTCGCGATTTCCTTGCTCGATTTGCCCTCGGCGACCAGTTGCAGGATCTCCCGTTCGCGAGGCGAGAGCAGCTCGTAGGAATCTTCGGCCCCGGTTCGCTGCAAGGTGCGCATGTAGTCCTCGAGCAGCACCTTGCCCACGGCCGGGCTAAAGAAGGATTTGCCTTCCGAGGCGGCGCGAATGGCACTGGCCAGGTCGGCCTCGGCGGAATCCTTCAACAGGTACGCGCGGGCGCCAGCCTTCAGCGCTCGCAGCACGTATCCTTCATCGGAGTGCATGCTGAGCATCACCACCTGAGTATCCGGAAGGCTCTCGCGAATCTGCCGGCAGGCTTCGATCCCGTTCAGGCCGGGCATTCCGATGTCCATGACGACAACGTCCGGCTTGAGGGATTGCGCCAGGGCCACGGCTTGTCTTCCGTCGGCGGCCTCACCCACTACGGCGAATTCGGGACGCTGTTCGACCACCAGGCGCAAGCCGGCGCGGATCAATGTGTGGTCATCGGCAAGCAGGACGCGGGTCTGTCTCATGAAGGATTCCCGGTGGACGCGGGCAACGGCAGGTCGGCTTTGATCGCGGCGCCGCGTCCGGGCGCGGAATCCACGGTCAAGGTTCCACCGAGCCGCTTGACGCGCTCCTCCATTCCCAGTATGCCAAGGCCGCGCGCACGCTCGGGTTGGAATCCGCGGCCGTCGTCGCTGACCTCGACGGCGATGCGGTTCTGGTTCTGCACCACGCGAACCTTGGCGTTGCGGGCCCGGGCGTGGCGCACGGCATTGTTGAGCGCTTCCTGCACCAGGCGGTAGACGCAGATTTTGTATTCGTCCGGCAGATCCTCGGACACGTTTTCCGACTCGACGGCGACCTCCATTTCGCTGCGGCGCGACACTTCCCGGCCTTGCCACTCCAGGGCGGCGACCAGGCCGAGATCGTCCAGCATGGACGGGCGCAGGAGGAGCGCGATATCTCTGACGGTGCCGACGGCGAGTTCGGCGACCGATTTCATATTGTCGAGCCGTTCTTTGATGCGGACTCGATCCTCGGGCAGGTTGGTGGACAAGCTTCCGAGATCCACCAGGAGGGCGCCGAGGGATTGGCCCACTTCGTCGTGCAACTCCCGCGAGATGGACCGGCGCTCGGCTTCCTGGACATCCACCAGGCGGGAGGAAAGGCACTCCAATTCATGGCGGCTGTGGGCCAGCTCGCGGTACCGGCCGCGGGTCTGGCGCTCCAGCCGCACGATGTAGGCCATGCTCGCCAGCGCCAGCAGCAGGCCGGCACCGAGTGCGACGGACAGAGATTGCGTGAGGCTGGACTGCAGACGGCCGAACTGCGCCAGGAGCGTTTCGTCGGTGCGGCGAACCTGCTGGTTGTTCCACGCCTGGAGTTGGCCGGAGGATTCGAGGAACTGCGACCGCATGGAGAGAATCCGATCGTTGATGAGAGATTGCTCGCGGCCGTGGAGCGCTTGGGGCGTTAATACAAGGATGGAAGCGTACAAGTCGCGATGGCGCACGAATTGATCCAGGATGGCCTGCAGAAAGGCGGCTTCTTCGGGCTGCCGGTTGGAGGGATAGCGATCCAACTGCGAGCCGATGTCCACGGTCAAGCGATCCACCTGCTGGCGGACCACAGGGTCGGGCTTCCCTTCCGGACAGGCAGCGTAGCGCTGGATGGCTTGGTTATAGATCTCAATGGAAAGGTAAAGGCCCGAGAGATTGCGCGTGCGATCCGCGACGTCGCGACGAGCCAACTGCTCCTGTTGTTGCATTCGCTTGAGAGTCTGGGAGGCCGCGGCGCCGGAGATGAGAATGAGGCCCAGGAGCCCCAGGAATGCGCCCAGCAGCACCCAACGTAAGCGGTGGGAAGGCCAATCGGGATCTGGCGAGGCCGTTATGTGGGACTCTTCAGGAGACGTGTTCATGGGAATCGGCCACCAGGGTAGCTACTACCATTATCCGCAACCAGGGATTGGCAGGCGGAAGCGCCTGCCCTACTTTGTTATGTCAGAATGGTCGGGATGATTGCAGAACTGACGATTGAGTATGCGGAGGCGAAACGTGCGGTGGATGGCATGATCGCGGAACTCGAACGGCGCGGCAAGGCTGCGGTTGTGGTGGTGGCGGATTCGCACGGCGAACTGATCCTTCTGGCGCGGATGGATGGCGCGCCGCGTTGGCTCGGTGGCCGTAAGCGGCCTACCCGAGATGGAAGACATCAAAGTCGCCACCGTGGGAGCGGCAGCGATCACAGGGTAGAAGCTAAACCACGAAGGACCGGGTGATTTCTCCCACCGACCGCGTTCCGCACTGCCGCATGGCGAGTGTCAATTCCGCGTTCAGGATCTCGAGCACGCGCTCCACGCCGGGATGGCCGAAGGCGCCCAAGCCCCATAGATAGGGCCTGCCGATGCCCACGGCGCGCGCTCCGAGCGCCAGCGCTTTGAATACATCCGTTCCCCTCCGGAACCCACCATCCACCAATACCGGAATGCGTCCGCGCACCGCTCCCACCACCTCCGGCAGGCATTCAATGGTCCCGCGGCCGGTCTCCACGGCGCGCCCGCCGTGATTCGAAACCACGATCCCGTCGGCGCCATGCTCGCACGCGAGTTCCGCGTCCTCGCGCGTCTCCAGACCTTTAATGATGAGCTTCAGGCGCGTCAGATTCTTCAACCGGTCGACCAGTTCCCAGGTGGCCGATGGCGAGTTGTAACCGGGCGTGTCGATACCCGCGAACATCGGCCTGCCCTGCTTGCCGGCGAGCGTGCCCGGCGCGCCCTGGTGGCAGTCCCCGCAGGGCCGCGCATCGGCTTTGGTGAGGCGCTTCTGCGTTTCGGTGTTCCGGCCGGCGTTCTGATCCACGGTGAGCACCAGTACCGGGCAGCCGGCGGCCTCCACCCGGCGCACCAGCTTCTGGACTCCATCCCATTGGTTCGGTGCGTAAAGCTGATACCAGGGCGGCCGTCCCAAAGCTTCGGCCACCGCCTCCACCGGGGTGGACGAGACGGTGGAGAGCATTTGCAGCGCGTTCTGCGCCCGCGCCGCCCGCGCTGTCGCCAGTTCGCCGTCGGCGTGAAACGCTCTTTGGCTTCCGCACGGACAGATGTAGATGGGCGATGGCCACCTGGTTCCGAACAAGTCGACGGAAGAATCCACCTTGCTCACATCCACCAGCCGCCGCGGCCGCAACTGGATCTTTTTGAAGCCCTCGCGATTGGCCTTGAGCGTCGCGTCATCGTCCACCCCCGTGGCGATGTACGCGAAGTGCGCGATGGGCACTCGACGCCGCGCGGCTTCCTCGAAATCCATCACGCTCAGCGCGGCCTTCGGATCGGTAATCCCGTCGGACTGCGCCAGCGCCAAGGGACTGGCCGCCAGGAAGCTCAAAAACTCGCGGCGGGAATTCATGACAGTTTTCCCCTCTCGACCTGCGGGATACGCGATTATACACCCGGCTGGCCACCCTGAGTGGGGCAAACCCCAATTCCGTAGATCTTTCACGAGGCCTGTCACAAAGTTCTCATTTCCGCCGACTATCTATCACGCACCATCGGCGCATCCGGGATTCGCGTTTTCCGCGGAACCACATAACGAGGACAATACAATGCGAAAGAACCTAGCCTTGATTTTTCTGCTGCTCGGATCCCTCCCGGCCGCTGCGGCTACCTTGAACAACCTTTACTTTGGCCTCGACAACATGCGCGGCTTTGCCGAGGTGTACTGGTGGTTCCTCGGCGACGGTCGAGTGCTGCAGGGATTGCCCACTACCGGAATCGCGCCCGAGGATTTCGAGAACGCCTGCAAGGCGAATCCGGCGGTCTGCGGGACTTACACGTTATCCGGCGCCAAACTGGCCATCAAGTACAGGAACGGCAAAGCGGAAGAATGGGCGTTCCAGACGCTGAACGGCGGAATCCAGCTCAACTACATCATACTGACGCCCGTGCAGAAGTACGCGGCCGGTACGCATCTGAACGGCTCCTGGAGCCGGCCCTTCTCTTCGAAGTTCGCCGCTTCCTCATCGTCGGCCGTGACCGTCACCTCACCCACGTTCCTCACCTTCAAATCCGACGGAACGTATGGGGAGAAAAACATCACCGGTCTCGACACCGTATCGGCAGTAAAAGGAGCAAGCGTTACCAGCTCGCAGACTTCTCAAGCCACCGGGACCTACAACATCAAGGACAACATTCTGATGCTGGTCAAGAACGGCAAGAGCGAGCGGCACATGATCTTCCCGGCGCCCGGCGACAACCTGAACATCGACGGCCGCGTCTATACCAAGGAGAAATAGTCATTCGGACTCTTTGACATTGCCGAACGCTGAGGCCGAGGGCATAGCGGTTCTCGACGAATGTCCCTGCTTATGACGCTGCTAACCACATCCACGACAGCTTCCGGACTTGTGACCCAAGCCTGGTGCGGCGGCCAACTACAGCGGTGGCCGCTGGGCCAGTTGCAAAGGCCCGCAAACGCCCTCGCTGATGCACGGCGTAAAAGCCCACAATGCGGTCCGGCAGGGAGCCGGCGCGCTTTCTCAAACTGGAGATCACTATGTTAGGACCCATATTCATTCTCGTTGGCGCGGCGATGTTCGCTATCTGGCTCTTTCTGCGAAAGAAGGCCAAGGCCACCGGTCAATGGCCGTCCACGCGCGGCCGCGTGGTCGCATCCGATGTCTATCGCCACCCTGACACAGAGAACGGGCCTGGCTCGGAGGACGTCCGCGTAGCCTATGACTATGAGGTTGCCGGCGCTACGCTGCGCGGCAACCGCGTCAGCCTGAGCGGCTCCGGCTCCGGAACCACCAAGGCGAAACTCGCCCGCTATCAGCCGGGCACCGAGGTGGACGTCTTCTACGATCCACAAAAGCCGGCATCCGCGGTTCTGGAACGCAAACTCCCCGGCAATTTAGTCCTGTTCCCCATTGTGGGAACGGTGTTTTTCATCGTGGGTGCTGCAATAACTCTCAGCGGAATCTGAGGGCGCTCGACGCTGCCACGAGCGGTACCTGATGGAGACGAGCGGACGAACAGGCAAGGACCTGCTGCCTGTGCCCGGCACCCGCGGCCGGGCTTCAGAAGTCCTGGGCGGGAAGCGTTCCATTAGTAAGGAGCAGGCAGAGAAACTCGCGTCAGTGTTCACGGTCGATCTCTTCATCAAGGGGTCTGCGGCATACTCTGCATTCTGCTAACTCTTTAAAGTCTTCGCAGCACGAGAAGATTTCACAGCCCTCGTGGAGCGGGCTTCCAAGCCCGCAACGCCGACATTCTTGTCGGCGCTTCGGGCCGTGCACCCATTTTGGCTGCGGCTCCGCCGCTCGGTGGGGCAGCCAATCCTGGCTGCCGCCGGCTCTCAGCCGGCGTGCAGAAAACGCAACTCGCGGGTCAAGAACGCCGGCCGAGGGTATACTGAACAGGAGTTGGGTCCCAAACGGAAATCCCGGCTCAATCGTACTCAGGGTTCGGCGGCAGACGCTCAACGTGGGCCTGGATGAGAACGGTATACCGCTTCGAAGATTTTGAACTCGATCCTGCGCAGCGGTCGCTGCACCGTGCGGGCGCCGAGGTCTACCTGCGGCACAAGGTCTTCGATATTCTGCTGTACCTGGTGACGCATCGCGACCAGGTGGTCTCGAAGGATGAATTGATTGAGCGGATCTGGAACGGAGCGCCAGCCACCGACGACTCGCTCTTCCGGTCCATTAGCGATATCCGCATCGCGCTGGCGGAGGACCGCGGCAGCCCCCGTTGGATCAGAACCGCGCCGAAGGCGGGTTACCAATTCATTGGCCACGTCGAGGAGGGCACCCGGGAAGCGCCCAAAGAGCCGGCGGCCGCTCCGGTGCGCGGGTTTCCCACGGGAGCGGTGATGGTGGTAGCGGCGCTGTGCGCTTGCGCCGCCGGTGCTTTCTGGTTAGCGGCGCGCGCGAAACCCGAACCGCGCTATGACGAGGTCGCCTGGTGGCGCTTCGATGAGGGCGCTGGACGCCGCGTGCAGGATTCTTCCCGGAACGGCGCCAACGCGGGTTGGCTGGTGGGCGAGGCCGAGTGGGCAGAGGGAATCCGAGGCAAGGCGCTTCACTTCCCGGCGGGCACAGGGGGATACCTGGAAGGTGAGGATCGCCTCAACCAACTGCCTCGGGGTTCCGCGCCGCGGACGATCACGGCCTGGATCAGAACTTCCTCTTCCAATGGCGACGATACCAATATTTTGCGATACGGCGCGCCGCGCATTATCGAAACGCAAAACTTCCATTTGATGCTGATGCAAAACGGCAGGATCGGGTTCGGATATGACGCCGCCGCCGGCGCGGTCCGCGGCCGTACATCGTTGCTGGATGGCGCGTGGCACTTCGTCTCCGGCGTGTATGAAGGTCCCCCAACCAACCTGGCCCACATATTTGTGGATGGCGTGCTTGACGCCTCCGGCAAGCTGCCGCTGCCGCCGCACACGGGGAACTATCCGAAGTGGCTTCTGGGTGGACCGTTCGGCAGCCAGACCGCATTCCGCGGCGACCTGGACGATGTCCGGGTCTATTCCCGGGCCGTGCGCACGGCCGAACTGCAGGCTCTCTACCGCTGTTCCAGCCGGTCCGCCGACGTCACCCTGCCCGGAGGCAAGGCCGGTTATTTCTTTCCCGTGCTTGGACCGGAAGCCGGCGCCCCGCTCACGGACATCGGTTCTCATTCCATTGTTCAAACGGGAAACGATTTTGGCGGCGTCCAGTTTTCCCTGGCCGCCGGCGAATGTCCCATCGCCGGCATCCAGGGTACAGACATCGGGCAGGACCTGGCCTTCAGCATGGACGTGCGGGTGCCAAAGAACGGCGACGGCCTGACCGCGGCCGGCCCTTACTTCCGCAGCCGTTCCGCAAGGCCCGGCGACGGGATCATCGGCGGGACCTCGGCCGGGTATTGGGTGCTGCTGGATTCCAGCGGCGTAGTCCGCGTTCGGCGGCTCAACCCGTCCGAGGTGGTGGCTTATTCCGCGCCCCGTCCCGAATTCGCCGCCGATGCGTTTCACCGCCTCGAGGCCGCCAGCTTGGGGCAAACCCTGGAAGTATCGTTGGACGGCGAGCGAGTCGTATTCGACCAGGGTGGCCGGACCGTCTCGACCGTGCCGATTCCCGCCAGGTGGGAAGAGCAGAAGCCGCCGGGAAAGAATTCCGGTTGCGCCGGCATCGGCTTCATGGCTACCCCCCGTTACAGCGGCGGAGGCCAGCAGGTGCGGAACCTGGTTGTAAATTCCTATCGTCCTCCGACGGTCCGCTAAAGCTAAATATCCTCCATTTTCAATGGTTTCAGAAAAATCTCAGGTCCCAGTCAGGACTTCTTCCTACAACCCGTTCAGACTGACTCTGCTGCGCCTGGGTGCGTGAAGGCTGGGACGGAGGGAAACCTAATGATGAGCCGATGGCCATCGATGAATTTGTTGCGTCGGATGGAGACCGCTGGACGGGGATTGATCACAATCGGGAAAGCCCTTGGGAGTCGGAACGTTGCTGGGCTCGTCCTTATCGCGCGGCTTCTTGCGCCGTTCGCGTGGGCGCAAAGCACGATTCCGCTTACGCCGCTCAACCCCGTGGTTGGTACTGATGCGGCCACGCTCGCGCTCTACCATATCGCTGTAACCACGGCGGCCGGCTCCATCACAGTTACGTCCACCGACGTAAACAGGCCCGGCTCCGCCACGGTTTCGATTACCGCTCCATCCACCATTACCACTATCGGCGCGCCGGCGAATGGGAATGACGTCGTTTCTCCCCCCGCGCAGTTCACCGTGAACCAGAAATTTACCGGAATCACCAACGGTCTTATCAGCGTGTATTATGACACCAATACTCCTGGGCATGGGTTCGTCGGTTGCAGCATAAACGCCAATAACGCTCCTCCCAGTACTACGTGCGGCGGCGTCACGAATATGATCGACGGGGGTCCGTCCACCGTCTCCCTGGCGGTGGCGATTCAGGGTCAACTCCCGGCCAGCTTCGGCGATACCTTTGGGGTCGTCGCGAACTTCGAATGGAGCTTTACCCCGTCAACACTGTCACCACTCAAAATCGATCACGTTGAGGTTGTGCAGTCCATTCAGACTGACGCCGACAACACAGCAGTGCCCCTAATCGCGGGAAAGTCCGTTCTCGTCCGCGTATTCTTCGTGACTACCGATGGCGAAAGCGCTGGCGCGATAAGCGGCACTCTTAATGGGTATGACGATTTTGAAACTACCCATGCCGGGCCCACAGTATTCCCCCGTGATGGCTGGTACAGTTCGCTGAACTTTGAGTTGCGAAACCCACCAGCCGGCTCATTTCACCTATCGATCGATGCGCATGACTACGTGCCGATTGGCACCGGACCCAGTCCATACACTGCCCACACGGAGAAGGACGTACAGTTTTACACAAACGCAAGCGCTCCTGCGGAGTTTTATGTCGGTCTTCTGCCTCTATGTGTGGATCTCGGACAGAGCTGCCCCAAGAGCGCTCTGATATTCGACGATATAGCGGGGGCGGCCTTTCCGTTTCCGGACGGTGTCATGCGATTCTACGAGATCCCGGTCCCGGCGCCACCGGTTTTTTCCGCAGTTGTCGGCCCGAATCAGATCCCTTTCGACTATCCTTACTTCGATTTCAAGTTGTCGAGGCTTCTCTACAAAATCTTTGTCGTATTCAACATATATGATCTGTCCCTCATACCCCGTATGGATCATCTCGCAGCCTGGACTGGCCCTATTTATCGAGCTGGCGGAGACATTGCATGGTACGAGAAACTGGCTTTCCATGGAACGCCATCCCAGATCTCCTGGCAACCACGTTTCGGCATAGCCGACGACATTTTTCGTCTCGCCCATCGCCTGGGCCATCAGTTCGGCCTCACCGACCACGTAGGCGACGTGGGTGAAGTTGGTTGGGATTCCAGCAGCGGTATTCCTGGCGTTTCACGGTACTTTGACAACGGCATCGTACCAACCGATACACCCAATCTCATGGATCCCGCTCCCGGCCGTTGGATAACGCCAGCGGATTACCAAACCCTTTTTCAAAAGGCCCCTGTCGCGCAGCCAGCCAGGATCGAACATGCTGTGCCTCAGGCTGCCGGTACCAGCGAATACGTGGTGGTCAGCGGCACGGTTCAGAGGGATAGCTCGGGAGCCCAGTTCGATCCGGTCTACCACGTCACCACGGCGCATTCGCAACCCCCGTCTCAACCGGGGGGTAATCACTGCCTGCAATTCAGCAATGCGGGCGGCCTGCTGGGCCAGTATTGTTTCAATCTGGATGTGTCGGCCACCGGGATTGCCGGTCTCGATCAGCAGTTCTTCACAGTCGTCGCGCCCTGGCCGGCGGGAACCACGAAACTCTCCTTGGTCCGTGGCGGCGCTCTTTTGACCTCGGCCACGGCGGCGCAGGATCCGGTGGTCACCATCCTTTCGCCGAAGAGCGGCGACCGGTGGCAAGGCAGCAACACCATCACCTGGTCGGTTAGTGGAGCGGCGCCGGACGTGGTGTTTGCCGTGCTGTATTCCGCCGACGGCGGCAATACCTGGCTGCCCATGGCAACGGACATCACCGACAAACAGTATGCATTCGACACTTCCCAGATCATGGGCGGCGCGCAGGTGTTTTTCCGGGTGATCGCCGCGACCGGCCTCAACTCCGGCACAGCCACCGTCGGCCCGCTTACGGTCACGCAGACGCCCAAGATCGGTGCGGCCGCGCCCACCCTGGATTTCGGCAACATCCTTCTTGGCCAGAGTGCGACCGGGAGCATCGGAATCACCAGCTCCGGAAGCGGCCCCTTGACCATCAGTGGCATCAGCGTCGATAATCCCGCGTTCACCGTAACTTCGCAGACGCCCCCGTATCCCATATTGGTGGGGAGGCAGTTCACCGTGACGGTCAACCTCCTGGCGCCTGCTTCCGGCAATCAAAGCGGCACGCTGACCATCAGGAGCAACGATCCGGTGACCCCGGTGTTCACCGTGCCGTTGTCTGCGCAAGTGTCCACCACTCCCCAGACCAGCATCTTTGCCGGGCAGGCGCCGCTCGATTTCGGCACCGTTCCCATGGGGCAGACAGGAGAGGCGGTTCTTTCCCTCACCAACGGCGGTTCCGCTGACTTGAATGTGACGTCGTTCCGCAGCTCCGATCCCCAGTTCACAGTGGCGGGCCCATCCACGCCGTTAACCGTCTCTTCGCAAGCGGGCCAGGATGTGATTCTTCGATTCTCGCCCAGCTCGACGGGCTTGCGGACCGCCACCATCACGATTTCCAGTAACGACCCAACCCATGCGTCCTTCCCCGTTGCCATTCGCGGCACCGGCGCGAGCGCCAGCGCCACTTCGCCCCAAATCACCTCGGGTAGCGTAGGAAATGCGGCCAGCTATACTCCGAAGCTGGCGCGCGGAGGGCTGGCGGTGCTCTTTGGCTCAAATCTCCTGCCCGGCTCTACTGCGGCTCAGGCGCCTTCCGCGCCGTTCCCGTTTTCGGTTGCCGGTGTGAGCGTTGCGGTGAACGGTATTCCAGCACCGATCTTTTTCGTAAACGCAACTCAGATGGACTTCCAGACGCCGGCCGACGTTCCGCCCGGCTCCTTCGCCTCAGTGGTGGTGACCGTCAACGGGGTGGCGTCTCCCGCGGTAGTGGTTCCGATAGCGGACTACGGTGTGGGCGTATTCACCTACGCGCGGACCGCCACGGCGATCGATCCCATCATTGTCCATGGCGCCTCCAACCAACTCGTGACGCCCTCCAATCCGGCAACGCCCAATGAGGTTTTGGTAGTGTACGCCACCGGGATTGGCAAGTTGACCAACGCTCCTGGCACCGACGTGGGCGCGCCCGCGCCGCAGTACGCAATGGCTGTGGATACGCCCACCGTCACGGTTGCCGGAGCGCCGGCCGGAGTTCTCTTCGCGGGCTTAACCCCCACATATGTCGGACTGGTGCAGTTAAACATTCAGCTTCCGGCGACCCTGCCTTCGGGCAGTTTGCCGCTGGTGATCCAGTTCCCGGGCGATTCCACTCCAGTGGTGAATCTTGCGGTTCAAGGCAACACAACCGCCCTTCCGAAGCTTGGTCTATCCGCTAGCTCGTTACCTTTTGGAAACGTGACCGTAGGGCAGTTCAAGGAGCTATCGGTGACTGTCTCGAATACCGGCAGCGCCGCGCTGTCAGTGAGTTCCGTAACGGTGACCGGCGCCGGTTTCAGCCGGACCACCGCGGCGTCGTTCAGCGTGCCGCCCGGAGGACCGCCGCAGACCGTTACCGTGCGCTATACACCCGCCTCCGCGACGGCATCCAACGGGACGCTTACGCTGGTGAGTAACGATGCCAACTCGCCGGCTTCGATTGTACTGAGTGGCGCCGGAGTTGCCGCCGTTGCGCCCATCATTTCGGTTTCGCCCCCGAGTGCCGATTTCCTCAGCGTGCCCGCCGGACAGACGAAGGATATCGTATTGACCGTCAACAACAGTGGCAACAAGGTGCTCACGGTGAATAGCGTCACCGGTTCGAATCCGCGCTTCGCCATGGTGATTACCTCGCCGCCGTTCCTGGTGACTACCTTGCCCGCGTTCGACGTGGGCTTCGGCTCGTACCAGTACGTCACCATCCGCTTTTCTCCCACGGCGGCCGGAGCGCAAAGCGGCACGCTCACGTTTGCCAGCACCGATCCCGCCACGCCGTCGCTGACCGTCAACCTCAGCGGCACAGGTACGGGCGCGGCGACGCCGGTCATCTCGGTTTCCCCCACCACTCTGGATTTTGGCAGCGTGAACACGAACGCGAACAAGGCGATCACGCTCACGGTCAGCAACACAGGCGGAGGAACCTTATCGCTGACCGCTTTCAATATCACCAATTCGTTATTCTCTCTCGTCTCCCCGCCAACTTTGCCGGTCACTGTTCCCGCAGCGGGGCTGCCCCTGAGCGTGCGTTTTGCGCCTGTGGCGGCGGTGGCGCAAACAGGCACGCTGACCATCACCAGCAACGATCCCGACCCCACCCGCGGCAAGTTGAACGTCGCGCTGACGGGAACCGGCGTTACGCCGGTAGCCGTCTGTTTTACGCCGCCGGCTAACCAGGTGAGTTGGTGGAGGGGCGACGGAAATGCCAACGACTCGGCTGGCGCGAACAACGGGACGATCCAAGGCGGCACCACGTTCGCTGCCGGCGAGGTTGGCCAGGCGTTTCAGTTTGACGGCAGCACCGGCTATGTTTCCGCCGGCAATCCCGCTAATCTCCAGATCACCTCCGCCATTACCATCGAGACGTGGATCAATCCGCGCACTGCGCCTACGGGAACGAATCTGGCGGCGATTGTCACCAAGTGGGCGCAGAGCTTCGCCGACGTCGCGGACTCCGACGCGTATGGCTTGTGGCTGGTTCCGGGCTCCGGCGGCCTCAATCTCTTCAGTGCGATCCACCAATCGGGAGGACGGGAACCGCACCCGCAAGGGGGCATCATCCCCCTCAACGCGTGGACGCACGTGGCTATGACGTTTGACGCGGCCAGCGGCCAATACGTGTTGTATGTCAACGGCCAAGCGGTGTCTTCGGCAACTTCCACCGGTGCGATTCAGGCGACCAACCACAACGTCTTCATCGGACGCGAAGATTCTTTCCTCCCTCGGCCCTTCAACGGTCTGATCGATGAGGCAGCGATTTACAATCGCGCGTTGAGCGCGGCGGAGATCCTTTCCATCTTCAACGCCGGCAGCGCCGGAAAGTGCAAATCCGGCACGGGAGGCGGCGTGGCTGGTGTGCCGTCCCGCCCGGTTGGATCGGTACTCGATTCGAGCAACCCGCTTTCCACCAACCTGGCGGGTCTGTTCCTGATGAACGAGGGGAAAGGCTCCACGGACCAGAACCTTGTGGACGGCCAACAGGCGAGCTTCGCCGGCGCCGCTATTCCGACGTGGAACACCAGCGATCCCTCGATCACGTTCAACGGCGGCGGCTATCTGAACAGCTATCTGAATGCCGGAACCGATTTGATATTCGACAAGCTGCCCACGAGCCAGTTCACCATTGTCGCCAAAGTTTTCGTCAACGCCCTGACCGCGGCTGGAATCGCCGAGAAGAATGACCAGAATGCCGCCGATGGATTTCTGTTTGGATTCGACCAAAACGGAGCGCTGCATCTCACGGTGGAGAAATCCGGCCAGGACATGCGCGTCATCTCGACGGGCGGAGCGGTTGCGGCGGGACAGTGGGCTCAACTCGCGGTGACCTGGGATGGGAGTGTCGCAACGGCTGCGGTGGCTCACGTGTACGTCAACGGGACCGAGTTAGCGAAACCTACCGCCATCGATGGAGTCGGAACGCTGACCTACGCCAGTGCGACGAATCAGCCCTTCCGAATCGGAGATGCGAGCTTCGACGGCATGACCGCGCTGAACGGGAAGATGGCATACCTGGCGGTGTATAAAGGACGGATTCTGACAGTGGCGGAGATGAATTCACTCGATGCCCGCCTGCCCATCAAATGAATCGCATGCTTGGCTTGCGGGGTGGGCAATGCGGGCTCGGTCTTCTTTCTCCGCCGGTTTTGCTGTCGAGGTAATCAGCGTTGGCCAGAGACCACGCAGATGTCGTTCGACTTTGTCATCGCCTGCATTGTGACCGATTACGGTTGCCCCCTTTGAGCGGAAAGTCTCGGGCGCAAGAAGGTGGGGCAGGCCATCGCCTTTTGTGGCCTGCCGCTGCCAGCGGAAGACAGGCGACAAAAACCGATCGCCTGTCCCACCAAATTGGCTCAACGGCCGCGGATGCGCATGCGGACGGCGTAGAGTGAGGTGCGCGCGGGAATGAACAGGGTCTGTCCATCTTTTCCGCCGAAGACCAATTGCAGTGGACGCTCGGGAACCTCGATGGTGTCGATCAGTTTGCCGGCCGGGTCGTAGACGTAGATCTGGCCGGCGGCGATGTAGACGTTGCCGCGCTCGTCAACCGCCACGCTTTCGCCGCCCTGATCGGCGAAGAGCTCTTGGCCGGTCAGGTTGCCGTCCGGCCCGACCTTGACGGACCAGGTGGTCAGCTCGGATTCGTCAGTGAGGTAATAGGGTTTGCCTGGCGCCGCGCGAGCCAATCCGAAGGCGCGCAGCAGGTCGCTGCTCTTGACGCCCCAACTGAGCGTGCCGTTGACAAAGTCCTGGCCGGCTGAGATGAAGGTTGAGCCGTCGGGCGAAACATATTGATAGGACCGCTGGGCTGGTTGCAGGTGGTAGTCGCCGGCCGGCAGCACCGGGGTCATACCGGGCCGGGGAGTGAAGGGCTCGGCTTTCAGAAGGCGGATTTCGCTTTCGGGCGCGCCGGGCTTGAAGGTGTAGACGGTTCCGTTTCCGGAGTAGCCGACCACCATCAGGTTGCCCGCTTTGTCAAAGGCGAGGTTGACGGGGTCGAGCGGAGAATCGAGGACGGTGGAGATCTGGCGGGTCGCGGCCGACCAGCGATAGATCCTCTGCCACCTCGCATCGACGAAATAGAAATCGCCCGCGGGATCGGCGGCGCCTCCCGAAATGTTGTAGAAGCCACCTGCCAGCTTCTCCACCCTGGCGCCGGCGGCGAGGATCGGGGAAGCCGGTTTCGGGTGGGCCCGCGGCGCGTCGCCGGAAATGGTCAGCCAGGCGAACTCGCGCTGGCGGATTTCCACGCTGTGGGTCTGGTCGTAAACCGCCGCGTCGAACGACACCTTGCTGTTGCTGTAGCAGTGGATGTTGCGCAGCCGTATGTTGCGGGAGTTGGAAACTTTGATGGCCCACGGAAACGGCTGAAAGGTGCTGATCACGCGATAAATGTGGAAGTTTGCCAGGGTGATATTGCTCGATCCATCGATTTCGAGCGGCAGCGCGAAACCACCTTCACCGCGCTCCTCCTCGGTCTGCAGCGCGTAGATCTGCCAGTTGGAGACGTTATGGAGTTGCACCTCATAGCGCACGTGATGTTCGCTGGACATCTGGTAGACGCGTCCCTCGGTGGACGTGTCGGAGACCTGCATGCCGGCCTGCGCGAAGGTGCTGGGTGTCCAGATGTCGAAGAAGGTCCCGCCGCCGCCGGCGGTCACCCACAGGCTGGGGTACTGGCTGTCCCAGCGTCGATTGAGGTCGGGATCGGCGGTGTGGGTGTTGTTGTAGGGGTTCTCGCGAGTGCCGTCGAGTCTGTTGGTTCCGTGGCCGCCGAGGAAGCGCACGTCGTTCATCATGGAATCCGTGCCGGCCATCCATTTGGCCGCCACGGCACGCGGATTGATTCCGTTGGTGTAGAGTCCGATGCCGATCAGGATGTTGGCGCCGCCTTTAGGCGCCTCGACCAGCGGCTTCGGAGAGCCCGTGCCCTGAAATGCGGGGGTCGAGTCGAGCAGGTCGATCTGGGTGGTGCTCGGGTGGAGTCCGATGAGGACGGTGTCGGGCTTGAGCGCGATGGTATCGCTGACCACGTACTTGCCGCTGGGCAGGTAGATGGCGCGATTTCCCGCGATAGCCTTCTTGAAGACGGCGGTGTCGTCAGTCGCGCCATCGCCCATGGCGCCCAGCGTGCGGATGTTGACCCAGGAGTCGCGCGGCGGCAGGTCGGGGAGGTCGGACTGAACCGGGGCCGGCATGACGGGGAGCGGGCTGGCTTCGAAGACGTCGCGCGTGGCGGGGACGCCGCCGATATCGGTGTAGTTCAGGCCGTGCGAGAAGACCTTCACCTCGTAGATGCCGGCTGGGGCGGCGACCTTCTTTCCGCTCTCGCGGAAGGCGGCAAATACGGGAACACCCCGGCAGACCACGTTCTCGAGGTTGATCTCGGTCCGCGCGTTGTTTTCCAGGCTGACGATGACGGCTGGGCCAGTGATGTCTTCCATACGGCCGTTCTTCACCCAGAGCTCGTCGGGGGCGCCGGCGTCGATGGAGATGGCAGTGGGGACGTTGCGGAAGTGCGGGCGGATGAGCGTGAGGCCGGCTTCGCGTTCGCGGATGGCCGCTTCCCGTTGGCCCTCGAAGGTGGAGTCGACCACCGTGTACTGCCAGCCCGGTGAGGGTCTGCGGGTCCAGATGGCGTACTGGCCGCCATAGAAATGAAGGTCCTCGCCCACGTTGCCGGCTTCGTGAATGCCGGCGAGGCCGGAGCCAATGCGGAAGTCCATGTGCGCCATGAAGCAGTGTTGGGCGTAGCGGGCACGGACGCCGACGGCGCCGGGATTGCCGTCCCGGATCTCGAGATCGATGTTGCTGATGGCGGAGTAGAAGGTGCCGGGGCTGGCATCGGGGGGTTGACCGCCGGCGGCGCCTCTCCCGGCGGCGGCTCCCCGGCCACCGCCACCCCCGCGTCCCGCGCCGGGCCGGCTACCGGCAAAGAAGATCATGTAGCGCTCATTGTCCTTGTCCTGGTAGCCGGGAGTGCTTTCGCCCAAGAGGAAGACGGGGCGGGCAGCTCCATAGCCGATCACGCGGATGCCGGGCCAGATGTTGACGGTCTTCGTCAGGCGGTAGCGGCCTTGGGGAACGAAGACGATTCCCTGGCTGGTGGTTTCCTGAACCTTATCAATGGCCTGCTGCAGGGCCGCGGTATCGTCGGCGAGACCGTCGCCGCGGACGGGGAAGGTGTCAGGGGTGAGGTAGACGGCCTTGGGGTCGTCCAGGCGGAGGGTGTAGTAGGATGCCCCCCGGGATGAGGCCGCAGCTAACAAGGCGGCGAAGAGCATTCGGAGCAACACGGGACGGTCTCCTTCAATCAGAGTCTAGCATCTGAAAAAATTGGGTGGCCGGGCTCCACCACGCTGGACCGTGCGAAGCTCGCCAAGACGGTCGGCCGCTTCAAACACAATTCACACACAAAGTGACGGCCAGCAGAGCTCGCCCCGCAGGGGTGTCGTGCAGACGCTGGGCCTGGCTTGCCAGCTCGCGCGCGGCCACCCAATCCTCCGCCGCCAGAGCCTCGCGCGCGGACTCGCGTGAGCGCCAGGCACGCACCGCCATGGACATCAGGTCCGTGAGATCGGCGCCGCAGCGGGGACACACGGCAGTCCCGCGGAATCCCGCCCGGCAGACGGGACAACCGCTCACTGTGCCTCCAGGAAGAAGAGCAACTCGCGCAACGCCGTCACGGCCTGGGCTAACTCCTCGGCATTATCCTCCGCAATCGCCGCTTCGATCCGCTCATTGAGCGCCACCGCCTCCTCAACATCGTCGCCATGAATCCGCCCCAGCAGGCGGCGGGACCGTTCCAGCAGCCGTTCGGCCTCGTCGCGGCCTGGCAATTCCAACGACGCTGGGATGGCCGTCGCGGCCTTCTCCCCGACCTCATCGAGGACATCGCCTTCTTCCAGTTCGTCCTCGGCCGCGAAGTCCATTTCACGGGCGGCCCAAAGCGCTTCCAGCCGTTTGCGCGCCCGGGCGATCTCCTCGGCGCTCTTGGCCGCGAACGCGTTGCGGATGGTGATGTGCTTGGACTTTCCGGTCTCCTTCTCGATCGCCGTCACATGCAGGATGCCGTCCAGGTCGAGATTCATCCGGCAGAGCACTTCGGCGCATGCCTCCCCGGCGCGCAACCCGTCGACGTGGAAGCGTCCGACCGGAATGTTCTTGAGCGCATCCTCGTCATCGCCTTGGAAGATTTCGATTTCCACCATCGTTTGCCCGGGTGAGGCCGTGTAGTAACTTTCCGTGCGAGTGACCGGAAGCGGTGTGTTGCGATGAATGATCGGGTGGTAGCAGTGGGGGTACGGAAAGCCTCCACGCGTGCCCAGGTAGGAGGGACCGAACGAGTACGGCGAGACGTCCACCAGCACCCGGTCAATGTCGTGGCCGCCCAGCCGCGAGGCCAGCACCCCGGCGCCCAGAGCTACGCACAGGTCCGGGTGCACATCCTGCAAAGGCTCGAGCGCGGTCCGCTCCTGGAGGAGCCGCACCACCAGCGGTGTGCGCGTGGAGCCGCCCACCAGCACCACCGAGTCGATCTGGCGCACCGTGAGCCGGGCATCCTCGAGCGCCTTGGAAACGCTGTCCAGGGTGGAGTCGAGCAGCGGGCGAATCATCCACTCGTAGTCCGTGCGCGGAATCTCGGCGTCCAAGTGCAGCGGGGTGCCGTTGCGGAGCATCAGGTTTTCCTCGCGCACTTGCGCGTAAGGTTCAAAGCTCAGCTTCTTCTTGGCTTCTTCGGCGGCCCACCACAGCCGCGTGCGGGCAGCGGTCTCGTCTTTGAGGGAGACTCCGTGGCGCTTTTCGAAATCGCCTGCCAGGCGGGCGTAGAGCAGGTCGTTGAAATCGTCGCCGCCGAGCTGGTTGTTGCCGTGGCTGGCGAGCACCTCGGTAACTTCGCCCTCGATGGTGACGATGGAGACGTCGAAGGTGCCGCCGCCGAGGTCGTAGACCATCACGGTGCGGCGGCGGCCGTCGCCGAAACCGTGAGCCAGGCTGGCGGCGGTGGGTTCGTTCAGAATGCGCACCACTTCGAGCCCGGCCAGCGCACCGGCCTCGCGCGTGGCGTTGCGTTGCGCGTCGGAAAAGTACGCCGGGACGGTGATGACGGCCTTCTCCACCGGGCGGCCGAGATCCCGCCGCGCCCAGGCGGCGAGTTCGCGGAGAATGAAGGCGGAGATCTCCGGCGGGGTGAAGCTGCGATCGCCCAGGGACACCGTTTCCGCCGTCCCCATCTTGCGCTTGATGCTGCGGACCGTGCGCTCAGGGTAGAGCAACTGCTGGCGGCGCGCTTCCTGGCCCACCAGCAGATCTCCCGCCGGGGTAATGCCGACGCACGAAGGCAGCATCCCTGGCGCGGGGCCGAGCACCCGTACCTGCCCATCGACGAAGGCCGCGATCTCCGAGTTGGTTGTGCCGAGATCGATTCCCACCACCAGTTCCGTATCAGCCATCGGATTGCTCCTTCAATTTTTCCGGAAGCCGCGCCACGCGCACCTCGGCCGGCCGGTAGACTTCTCCATTCCATTCGTAACCGCGCCGTAAGACCGCCACCACCGTTCCTTCGGCGGCCGTATCGGTCTCCTCAATTCCGGTGGCGTGCATTTCGCCCGGGTCGAAGGGGCGGTCCGCGCAGTCGATTTCACTCACGCCGTATGTGGCAAGCGCCTCGTCCAGGCGAGCGAGGGTCAGTGCGTAACCTTCACGGAGCGCCCCCACCACCTCTCCGGCCCGCGGACTTTTGCGGCGCTGCCACCAACGCTTGGGTGCGGCGATGGCGGCAGCGGTTGCGCACGCCGTCTCTTCGCCGCGGAGCAAACGGTCGCGCAGATCCAGCAGCACGTTCAGCACTTCGCGGCGCGCCTGCAAGCGAGCCTGCTCGATGGCCGCGGACAGCGCCGGCGCCATCTCCGCGATGGGCGCGACTGTTTCGCTGAGCTGCTTGAAGCTGCGCCCTTGCAGTTTCACCTCCTGCGCCAGAACGGTTACCGCGGCTTGCACCGCATATAGGTCTCCGTCCGGCGGAACCGCTGGCGCATCCAGGAGCTCGACCGGGATGCCTTGCGGCGCGTCTTCGCGCGCCAGCGCTTCGTCCAGCCAGGCGGCGAAGCGGCGCAAAATCGATTCGCGATCGGGTTGACTCATTTTTCGTGAAGCGCCGCCAGCCAAGCCTTGGGGCCGGCGAACCGGCGTAGCGGCGTGCGCCCATCCAGCAGGTTGGTGAGGGGCTGCAGGGGATCCTCTCCAAACAGTCGCCTTCGGGTGCGCTCACGCGGATCGCGCAACTCCGCGTAGGCGTCGCGTACTCGTTCGAAGGTTTCCGCGTCGCGCTCCGGCGGGTGCTCGCGGATCTTCCGCAAATAGGCGGCACGAATCTCTTCGCCGGAGGCTTCCGGCGCGATTCCGAGCACTTGGTACGGATCGATTGGGGCCATAGGATTTTCTAGAACAACAACTCCTCATCGTCATCGGCGAGGCGGACCGGCCGGCCGCGGCGGCGCCGGGGAAAAGGCAGACCGAAACCGAGCGGCGGATCGACCGCGACCGCAAATGGATTGTAGGGATCCGAGGGCAGTCTGCGCGCCGAACGTTCGCGCTTCAACACGGCTTGCACCTGCCTTTGGCTCATCACGGGTGGATCCCCGCCCCAGCAAGCGTCCATGCTCATATCCCGCCACTGCCCGGCGGCTTCCGCGGCCAACCTCGTGTCTCCGCTGAGCCGCGCGAACGCGAGGGTCGCGCACAGGCACTCTTCCTGGCGCTCGTCGGCCCCGCCGGAGTACGACATGGCGCGCAGGAGCAGGAAGCGGCCTTCGGCGCCCTTGCCCGCCGCCAGACCGGCGGAGGAAACCGAAAAGGCCACATCCTTCCACCCCAGGCGGATGACGGTGCGGCCGAAACGCTCGAGCGCCGCCGTATCGGCGGTGCCCAATTCCTGCAAGATGGCCCGCTTCGAGTCCTCCGGTGGGCGGATGGTGAAGCCGAGATCCCACCCCATCTCGCAGACACGCGGGACGGCTTGTATCCAGCCTTCCCGGGCTTCCTCGGGTGGAATACCGAGCGGGACCTCGCACAGGGATCCAACCGCGGCCAAGGCCAGCCTGGCCCCTAGCGGCTGTCCCAGCACTTGACGCACCTTCTCAAATGCCGCCAGGGAGGACTTCTCATCACCCGTCAGGAACGCGGCGACACACCGCAAAGCGGCCACGAAAGCCGGCCGATCGTTTTCACGGGCCTGGGGCAAGGTCTCCAGTTCGGCCAGCTCCGGCTCGGCCAAACGTGGCTTGCGCTGCTTCAGATGACGAATCGCGCCCAGAATCAGCAGGCGCAGGCGCGCGCGCCGCACTTCCGCATTGACGCCGTCGAGTGCCTCCGCCCGCCGCAGATATCCGAGGGCTTTCTTAAATGCGTCGCGTTCCTCCGACAGCCGCATCAGGTGCAGCAGCGGACGTGGGTCGGTGGGAATAGCCGTGTGCCACGCTTCGGCGGCGGCTTGGGCGGAGCCCGGCTGGCCGCTTTGAATCGCCCAATCGGTCCAGCGCTCGAAAACTTGCGCGCATGGATCCATGGCGGCGGCCCGCTCGAACAGCGGCTGCGCGTGCAGGTGGTCCAGCGGCGGCTCGCCGGCTTCCACACCCTCGGCCATCTCCCGGCGCATCGCCTGGAAGACATCCTGACGCTCGCGCGAAAGATCCTCGGGATCGATCTTTGCAGCCAGTTCAGCCATATGAAGGCACAGGACGGCCGCTTCCGGTCCGCGTGCCGGGAACCATCCCTCTTTAATGGCCGCGTGACAGAACATCTCCCACACGTTGCCGGCGAACAGCGGGGGAGCACCGGCCACCTCCAGCGCTCGCGCCTGCAACAGCAGGAAACGGGCGTCACCTTTGGGCGGCCCTCCCAAAGCGGCGTTGAGTTGCCCGGGCGCCAGGTCCTGCAGCATCCCCATCACACAGATCTGGCGGCGGAAGTCGGTGAGGATTGCGGGGCATTGCTGCTGAACCAGCGGCGCTGCGATACGGACAGCTCCCATGATGAGCTTGGGCACGTCCTCTTCGAACGCCGCATCGATCTCTTGCAGGGCGTCACGCAACGCCTCGAAGGTGCCGCCAGCCTGTGCGACCAGAGCGGCTGCGGCGGGCTTGAGCTTTTCCGCGTCTCCGCTTCCCAGCAGGACTTCCAGGGCGGGGACCAGGCGCGCCGGCGCCGATTCGGGATCGATGGCGCGAAGTTGCTCCGCGCAGGCGGCGTCTTCCTGGCGGTAGTAACTGGCAACGGCGCGCACGAGGAACTTCCATGGCGCCAGCGGGCTGCGCCGCGAAACCTCGGGCAACACAAGCGCGGCATCGTCCACTGGACCGCTGGTGACCGCGTTGAATGCCCGCGCGACCGCCTGGGCCGCGAGCCGCAGAGGATGGTCCGCGGCCAGCGCGGCGCATGCCGCCAAGGCTGCCGGATCGGTCAGGCCGCAACGGAGAATCCGTTCGACGGAGTCTCGCACTTCCGCCGATACGGCCGGGTCGGACAAGGGCCGCACCAGTTCGTCCAGCCCAGCCCCGGCGCCAGTGCGCTCGCCACGCAGACGGTGAGCCGCGACGCCAAGGCCGGGTGCCGCTCCCGCACCAGCCGAACCAAGGCTTCGGCCTCCACGCTCATGCGGTGTTCGAGCATCGCGCGGACCCTGGCGACATAGGCGTCGACCAGGAGTTCTTCGCTGGCTGGCGTGCCGGAACGCTTGAATAGCAGCTTGGCCGCCTCGACCGCGGACTTGGAGTTGCCTTTGGCGATCAGGCGGACAATCTCTGCAGCTTCGGGAGACGGACCGGCGCCCGACGGCTCGCGCGGTGGAATCATGAAGTATACAGTGTGCCATATCGCGGCGGCCCGGTGTTCGGGCCAAAGCCCGATGCACACCGTTGCCGTGAGGGGAGATTGACAAGAGCTCGGACAGCGCGGCCGCGGCGCTCCAGGTTACGGTGATTAAGCGGTAAATCTATGCTGTGGCTTGTCGGTGGTTTTGCTGTCGAAATTGCGGCTGTGTAGTAGAACTCTTTCGGCGGGGGGGTGGCCCAAGCGCGTCGGTTTTGACCGCAAGCCTCTCTGTCATCCGGTCACCGCGACGTATGCTAACGGCGCCAGACTCGTCTTGTCCTTCACTGTGGGCACGCACGGCGACCGGGGCGGTAGTCTCATACAGGCTTCGGAATTGGCGAGTCGGCGAATCAGACTGGTTGACAGATTCTGCGCATTTGCTATGCTACAAGCAGCAAGATCAAGCATTAACAAGCAAGACCCATGAGAACCACCAGGAGTTTGACAATTTCTCTCCCTCCAGCCCTACTGCGGGATATGGAAAGGACGGCCAGGAAAGAAAACCGGACGCTCAGCGAGCTGGTGCGGGAAACCTACCGGCGTTACCAGCGTGAGGAAGAAGACCGCCAGTTTACTGTCGACCCTGTACGCGCCCAGCGGCTGCTTCAGCTTAAACAGGTAGTGTCTGAGCTTCGCAACGAAGCCAGCCAGACCGGGGCCAGCAGGCTGACCACCCGCCAGATTAACGCCGAAATCGAAGCCTACCGTCAGCAGAAGCAGAAGAGAAAAATCAAACAACCCCTACGATGATCCGGGTCGTTTTCGACACGAGCGTCCTCTATTCAGCCGTCTTCAAGCAGACCGGCCTGTCCGGCCGCGGTGTTTGACCTGGTGGTTGACGGACTTGTTATTCCTTGCGTCTCACCGGCAGTATTGGCTGAATACCGGGAAGTCCTGCTGGAGCGACCCGCCCTCCGTCCGCACAGACAGCGCGCCCTCAAGGTTTTAGGCTCCCTGGCCGACGTAGCCATCCAGGTGACGCCCAACCAAACGCTGAAGATCTCCGACCACGAGGAAGTCCCCGGTTTTCCCCCTCAATCGCTCGGCTCCTATTGAACCCCCGAGGTGCTGTTTACCGTCGCCACGGCCCGAATGGCCAGATTGCCGCTGGAACCAATGGAGTCCATCAGATAAAAGGTCTTGCCATCGAGTGAGACGTATGATCGCTGCTGCGACGGGCTGGCCTGGTCGAGATCGGCGGGATAGATGTTGGCCGGGTTCGCCACGGCGAAACCGACCGCGAAATCGCCCGAAGTGATCGTACGGGCCGGAACATTGAACGTAAGAAACGCGTCGTGGCCGGTCACCGAGGACGCCACGATGTCCGGATTCCCGGATAAACTAAGCGTCGACGAGCCGCCGGGGTTGGATGCCGCGATTACGGAGATGGGTGTGTTCACTGGCAGACCATCGGCGCGCGTAGAGAAATAGATCTGCACTGACTTGAGCGTGGCTGGATAGGACGGCGGCGTCAGCCGCGTGACGAAATAGGCGAGGGCCGCGCCGCCTGGTAATCCAGCTTCGGCGTTGAACGTGCCACCATCGGCTTTGAGCGTGACGTCACTGGTTGTCGTGGCACCGCCGCCGGTCCCACCGAGAATCTTCAGCAGTAGGACATCGCCCGCGGCCGAGCAGCCGGGCGCGGCCGCGGCCTGAAATACCCGGCACGGGTAGTTAGGCGTCACGGCGGTGCTGTCATAGGTCACCGTGATATTGTTCGTACCATCTTCGTTCGGCCACGGAAGGGCCACTCCGTATCCGGCCACGTGGAAATAAGAGATGTCGGTGGTCTTATCGGCCCAGCCCACCGTGATTCGGATATCGCTACCCCACGTATTCGGAGTGAAATATGCATAGTAACTGCCGGCTGGAATGTTGATCGCTTTCCCCGGATTATTCAGCAGCGGGTTCGACAGGCCGACGGCGGAAATCCCGATCATCCAGTTCTGCGTTGTGTTATCGGTATCCCAGGTGGAGGCGATGGTTTTTAGCGTGTGCGAGGCGGCATCGTACTGGCCGCCCTCCACTTTGAGATAGACGATGTTGCCCGTTCCGCCTCCTTTCTGTACGGCGACGCCGGTGCCCGTCAACGCGACCGGCGTCGCCACTCCACTGACAGTGAGCGAACCGGTTGAGGACAGGGCCGCGGTGGGCGCGAACGTGACGGAGGCCGTCGCCGTACCATTGGCTGGCACGCTCAGGCTGGCCGGTGAGACGGCAAAAGGCCCGCTGGTGCTGAGCGTGACACTGCCGTTGGCCGACCCGCTGTTAGTGAGCGTCACCGTTTTGGCAGCGCTGGTCTGGCCGACGTTGACGTTGCCGAATGCGAGCGAAGTGGGGCTGACGGTAATCGATGCCGCCGATCCGACACCGGTCAGATTGGCGGTCACCGCCGCGATCTCTTTCACTGCAATGGTCACGGAGCCCGTAAGCGTACCGGCTGTGGCCGGAGTGAACGTCACGTTCAGGGTAAATGCGGCGTTGGGGTTGAGCGTGAACGGCAGAGACTCTCCGGAGGCAAGACTCGCAGTGTAACCGGCGCCGGACGGAGTAAATGCGGTGATGGTGGCCGCGCCCGTACCCGTATTGCTGAATGACAAGGCGAGCGTCTTGGACGTGCCTACCTGCACTGTTCCGAAGTTGAGACTCGCCGGGTTTGGAATCTGCGGCGCGACGGCGGTCCCGGTTCCGGTAAGCGAAACGAGAAGCGAGGGGTTCTTGGAATCGTTGCTTGCAATCGTCAACGTACCGGTCTGCGTCCCCGCCGAAGTTGGCGTCATGGCGATCTGGAACGAGCTTTGTCCACCGGCCGCAATGGTGAATGGCAGCGCCGGCACTCCTGTCGCGGCGAACTGGGCGCCGTTGATACTGACGCCGCTGACGGTTAAGGCGCCCGAACCGGTGTTCTGAATCGTAACGGTCACCGGAGCGCTCTTCTGTCCCACCTGAACCGAACCGAAATTGACGGCCGACGGCGAGACGCCAATAGCGCTAGTTGCCGTGCCAGCGATGGCTACGGTCACTCCGGTCTGGCTCGCCACGCCGCCCACAGTCAGCACCACCGGCTGGGCGCCGCCGCCGATGTTGGCCGGAAGTACGGCGTTGACCTGGAGGACACCCGCGACCAGGCTGGGCGCGGCTCCCGCGTAAAGCACTTTTGCACTCTGTCCGCCGATGGTCGCCGTCACCGGCGCAAACGGCGCCGGCAAGGTTGAGGAATTCGCCAGCAGACCGTCGGCGCCTAACGGAGAAGTTTGGCCCTCGCCCGTCCCGTAGAGAATTACGATCGACCCTTGCGCGGCCGGATTGGCCGCGGAGTTGATCGTGGAATCCTGATTGAGAATCGCTCCCGGTCCTTTGCCGGAAGCGTAGGCAGTGAACAGTGCCGGCGCGGTGAGCGCCACCGGGACTTCCACCGTATTGGAAGCAGTTCCGTTGTAAACAACCTGTACCTGGGTGACGGCTTCGCCTGAAACCTCATACGGAACGATGGCGCTCACCTGTCCCGAAACGGCATAGATCATCGGCGCCGGAGTGCCGTCGAATAAAACCTGTGTGCCTCCGGCGGAGGTGGCTAACTGGCCATCGGCTACTTGCACGCGGGCGAGCGACAGTGGACCGATATTGCTTCCGAACACGGTCACGATCTCGCCCGGCGAAACTCCTCCCCCCGCGAAGCTGCCGGCATTCACCACGCCGGCGGGAGTAATGAGCGGCGACGTGCCACCCAGTTGAGTCACCGCCGACCCTTTGAGCGAGATAGCGATGTTGGAATGCGCCGGGTCGCTGGTCGAAATCGAAAGAGAGCCTGTAGCAACCCCCGTACTCTGCGGCACGAACTGAACGGCAATCGCCAGCGTGCCATTGGGGGCGAGCGTAAAAGCCGGTTGGGGCGTTACTAGAGCGAAGCCGGCGCCCGATACATTCACCGAGTTCACCTGCAGCGGCGCCGGTCCGAAGCTCTGCAGTGTGGCCGTTTGCAACCCACTTGCGCCCACGGTAACCGTACCGAAATCGAGCGTCGAAGGACTGGCCGATGCGTCGGGCGCGGTCACGGTGAGTCCGTTGCCTTTCAGCGGCACGGTGATGGAAGGAGTCGCTGTGGCGTTGCTGGCGATCGTCATGGTGGCGCTCTTCGCCCCCGCCGCGGAAGGCTGGAAAGCCAGATTGAGCGGCACGCTCGCCCCCGGATAAACGGTCACCGGCAAAGACGGAGAGTCTAGCGTGAAGGAAGGATCGCTGAAGTTGACGGAAGCGATCTGGACGGGGGCGCTGCCCGAATTCGTCAGCGTCACCTGCCGGCTTACCGGCTGCGAGATCAATCCATTTCGGAAATCCACTGAAGTGGGCGACACCGCCAGCTTCGCGGTCTGCGTGAGCGTGACCGGACCCACTTGCGCCGCGGAACTGTTAAGGCCATCGCTGGCGGTGACGCGGAAGTATACCTGCGGACCCTGTAAATGGGAGGCATCCACCTGAAGCGAGACATCCGAGATGGTGTCAGTCAACGGAATCCAGGTATTGCCGCCATCGGAGCTGGCGTCCACCATGTACATAAGACTGTTCGGTCCCGATCCGTTGCCGGTCCAAGTCATGGATTGCGGAACCGAAGCGTCCCAGGTGGAGCCCGCGGTGGGCGCGGAGATTCTCACCGAAGGAGGCGCCGCGCCGCCAACCAGCGATGCCACCACCTGCCCGCCGGTTACCAGATCGATCCGGGTAGTGCCCGACGGCTGCGCCACCAGCAAGGAAAATGACTCCTGGTTCAGTTGTGTGGCACTCTCCATTGCGAAAAATGCCAGGTTGAAACATGTGCTTCCCAAGGTTCCGGCGGCGCCGGAATAGCGCAGACAGTAGTTGCCGGAAGGAATATTGGTGGAGGGAGACTCGGTAGTGGTGAGCGGAAACGCGGCATCCAGTGTTCCAGGACTGCCATCGCGATTAGCCGTTCCGCTTACCAGCACCAGAGTTTGCGCGGCTGCCTGTACCTGCGCCCGGCTTGACGGGGCGGGGCCGTTGGCTTGCGGGAAGACGGTCGAGAAGCCTGCACTTTGCCGCGAAAACGTTCTCGATATGGATGCCGGGAGTAGATCCAGAATGGGGTTGCAAGCCTCGGTCGAGTTCTCCGGGGCTACCGAAGGCGCCAGGTTGTTCTGAAAGAGAGTCACGTAATCGAAAGGCGAGATCCAGATATTGTCCGCGGCAGGGTCCGAGCAATAAGACATGATGTCGAAAAAACTCTTGGGGACCAAAGTCTCGAGTCCGACATTGTAGCCGGGGTATTGAATGGTTGGGTCTTGATACGGCCATGTGGTGCAAGAGTCTTCGGCTTTCTTGAGGCAAGCCGGAGGTTGGTTCAAATTCGTGTGCCGCAACCCCACGAGATGACCTAATTCATGAGCAACGTTTTTCGCCGTGAAATCCCTTGCGTTCGCGTACGCGGTGACCGCTGCGACTCTGGCCTCTTCGGTGCTCACAACGTTAGGGACATCCGGGGGTGACTTCAAGTCCGCGATGCCGCCATAAGGCCCCGGTGGCGGGACGAATCCGATGAGGTTATCTACCACTATGTGGTTTGCCAGCAGACGGTGGTAATACTTGCGCAGCGGAGCTATCAACGCGTAATATCCATCTTTCGTACTGATGTCGGAGGCGGTGTATGGCCTCGTGATGTGCGCGGCTTCGATGAAGTTCACACCCCTTAAGGCGACCGGAAAAAGAGCCGTCACGAAATAGGATAGAGCGCCCACATCGTTCGGCGGGCAAACCGGTGGCTGGTTATTCTGTTGCGTACAGATGGAGATATAGCCTATGGTCCAGGTACCTTTGACGGCGGGGCTCGGTCCTTGCGGCTGTGGCTGCATCGTAATCGTGGTCTGCAGCGAATCGTTGGCGGGATTCGCGTCCTGGAAGCCGGGCGGCGGAACTACCTGGGCTTGCAGGCTGAATGCGCCGGGACCGATCAGGTCGCCCGGCAAGCGGAAATCCAAGGTCGCTTCATTGAAATCCGGCGGATCGGTAGGCGGAAGCGTACTCGTATACGGAAGCGCCGTGATCGGGCCGTTAAAGGGCTCCAGCGTGCGGGTGAATTTGGAGGTCGCGACGTGCAACTGCGCGCTAACGCCATTCACTGGCTGGGGGTTCTGTCCAACGCTCTTGACGTAGACCCGCACTACGGTGGGCTTGTTGGCGATCATCGGTATGGTTTCGTCGGAACTGTGAATCACCTGGACGGGGATAATGCGGGTCACTGTCAAATCTCCCTGCGCACTCGGCCGAAATATCAAATCGACCGAGAGCAGATAATTCTGGGTCGGGGTTTTAAAGTGAACGTCCACTGCCTCGGAAATGCTTGGGCCCTGGCTATCGAAGCCGACATCGAATCTTGAGCTGGTGCACGTCGCGGTCAATTGCGTGGCGGCTCCAGCTTTCGTTGGGAAGTTGATGCACGAATTGCTGAAGTCCGGAAATTCCCCCCCCGCCTCGATTCCCCAAGTCACATTGGCGGCGGTGCTGTTGAGGGTAGCGGTGATGGTTGCGGAGGAGGGGGACGTTAGGGTGAAAATGTTCCCCGCTGCATTGTATGTCCCGGTGAAGGGACCGGGCGCGAAGGTGATCAAGATCGACGCGCTTGCTACGGTTTCCCCACCATTCGGCAACGTCGGAAAGGCCGGGTCGTTGCAACTGGCGTCCAGAGTGACCCTAACCGTCCCGCCGCTCGGTACGCCGTTCCCGACGCCCCATAGGGGACAACCGAATTGCACTTGCGGACTGATCGAAATAGTGTCGTATTGATAGACAACGGGCGTTGGCGACTGAGCCCGCAGCGCCACCGCCAGGAGTAAACCCAGCCCCCCTTTCCAAATCCCACTCGCCCGCTTCCGGAACATTTGTAGTATTCCCTCCTGTTTCCGGCGCGGTCCTGGTATAGTCCAAGCGAGGCCGGATATAATTACTTGGGCCACAGTATGGCGCAGCAGTCTTCCACCGTCTCGAAAGCCGGGCGAAAAAACGGCGAAATTTCGACTAAAGCACTGATCTACCGGGTTGCTGGAGTCGAGATCGATCCCATTCAGGCATCCGTCCGCCGCGGCGGCGAGATCCTCGCTCTCCGGCCCAAGACTTACCGTTTTCTCCTCTACCTGGCAGAACACCACAATCGCTTGGTGTCCAAGGAAGAGCTAATCGAAAAAGTCTGGGGAGGCGCCAACGTCTCCGATGGCGTGCTGGTGCAGAGCGTAATGGAACTGAGGAGGGCGTTCGGAGGTGATCCCAAGGGCGCCGGGATCATCAAGACCTTCCCCAAGATGGGCTATGGATTGATGGCGCAGGTGGAATGTATTGGCGGCGATGCGAATGCCGAAGCCGAAACGCGGTTGGAACCGTCCGCGCCAACGCTTCCGGCCCGGCGGCGATTGGCGCGCGCCGCCATCGCGATCACCGCGGCAGTCCTGCTCATGGCAGCCGTGGCGGTAACATTGCGCTCCCGGAAAGGCTCGCCGCCGGCCCGGTTCAATCGCGAGGCGGCGTGGTGGAAGCTGGACGATGTGCGCGGCGGGAAGGTACTCGATGCGAGCGGCCACGGAATCCAGGGGACGGTGACCGCGAACGTCCGCGTGATGCCGGGCAAGCTAGGCAACGGCCTGTGGTTTGACGGGCTCCAAACGGCCGTTTCCGGACCAAGCGACGCGCTGCCGGCGGCCAATTCCGCGCGCACCATCACCGCCTGGTTCAAAGTAGCGCTGCCTTTCGTGGATCAGGGCGCGCTGTTCGATTACGGATCGGCATTTCGCGGCCCAACGCGGGAACGCCTGACACTCTATCTGCAATCCGATGGGCGCCTGCTTTTCGGGCTTGGCGGATCTGTGACAGGCGCCGGCCATTGGGCCGACGGCGCGTGGCATTTTGTGGCGGCTTCGTACGGCGGCGGTTCAGCCAAGACCGCGCGCATTTTCGTGGACGGCGAGGTGGACGCGGAACAACGGCTGGCCATCGAGCCGGCAACTGAGCGAACCGGTACGTGGAAGATCGGCGGTTTCATCCTTTCAGGCGCCAGTTTTCGGGGCACTATCGACGACGTCCGCGTCTTTCCCAGCGCGCTCAGCCCGGCCGGGCTCACAGGAATCTATCGCTGCTCGGCCGGTCTCCATGACCTGGACCAATATTATTACCTGCCCGTTTTCAATGGCGATACATCGATCGGGAGCCGCGGCCCGCAAGATCTTTCCACCCCGTTTTGGAATCGCGGAAAAGACCTCGCCGGCATTCAGTTGGCGCGCGCGCAAAACGATTGCGGCCTGGCCAACATTGAAGGAGCGGATGCCGGGCAGGATCTGCGCATCGCAGTGGACCTGATGGTGCCGCTTAGTGACGAGGGAAAGCCCACGCTGGGCGGACCGTACTTTCGCAGTCGCCAGGCGTCCGCCGGCGACGGGTTGATTGGCGGCACATCAGCCGGCTATTGGGTACAGCTCGAATCGACGGGCATGGTGCGGATCAAACGGCTCAATCCCTGGAGCCTGGTGGCCTTTTCGGAGCCGGACACCGGTTTTGACGCGAGTGTGTATCATCATCTGGAAATGGAAGCCCGCGGCGATAGCCTAAAAGTCCGGTTGGATGGCAAAACGCTTTCGTTTGACCAGGGCGACAATCGGGTGACGAGCGTGAAGATTCCCCCGGTTTGGCTGGGCCCCCCCGCCGTCGGTGTCAACCAGGGCACGGCAGGCCTGGCGTTCGGAACGCGGGATCTGGGTCGCGGGTTAGCCGGTGGGCAGCGTGCCAGCAATCTCGAGATTCGGCGGCTGGATCCGCGCTGAGAAGGAGGCGCGACCGGTGAGGGAAACTGGAAGCTCGGGTGACCAGAGGCACACTATGCGCGGGCGATCTATTCATCTGCGATGTGGATGATGCAGTGCTCAAGCCAGAACGGCAAGCGAGCCAAAAATGTGAAAATGTGTCTCAATCCGTCCGCCGGTAAGGTGGATCCAACCACGGAGTGCTTTTGCGACTTGATTACTTCGTGTTCCTGACCAACTGATGAAGAGGCTCACGTTGAGGGTTTAGCCCAAGATCAGGCGAGGAAATAGCCGGAGTCGCGTGCCGTTTGTGGGGGCGACGACGGGGTTGTGTTTGCGCTCGGCCGTCTCGTTCGCCGTTTTGGAGTTGGCTGGGTCGCTTCCCCAGTCATTCCGCCAGGACGACAGGTGCGCTACCTCCAGTATTAAGCGGGCGAATCTTGGAGGAAGCCACAGCTACAATTCTATCTACAGTGGCTTTTCATTGATGCCGAAATATCCGTAAACCCGCTGATTCGAATGGTCGGGGCGGGGCGATTTGAACGCCCGACCCCCTGCGCCCAAGGCAGTTTCCGGCCTCAGCCGAAAATGTCCTATTTTCAACTACTTACATTTCAAGCAGATGGCGCGACTCTGTTGTAACTTGTGGAGCCTTATGGAACCCGGAGGCTCTCGCCAGCTACAATTTTATCTACAGCGGTATAATGATCCTGCTAGGACCGGTGAACGTGAAACTGGAAATTGATATCGATCTGCCCCCAAGAATCCTCGATCAGATTCCGCCTGATGAGCTAGGAAAACTCTGCGGAACGGAGATCGTACTGCGTCTCTACAGCGAGGATAAACTGGCGCCGGCCGAGGCTGCGAAGTTGTTGGGACTTTCGCGGCTTCAGTTCTTGGACCTCTTGCGTGAGCGCGGCGTCGGATTCCGGGTCGAACTCGACGAAGAAGACTTCCGGCAGATTCGGGAGTTGCGTCAGCGGTACGCTCCAAAGGCGAGTTGACCGGGATACCTCGTGCTGGCGACTGTGTTCGAGACGTGCGAGTTTAATAACATAAACGTTTTGAAGTTTCTGCTATCGAAGGAGACGACGTTGGAAGGGTTACTCAAGATGGCTGGGCGGTAAATGCTAAGACTATCCGCGGGCCGCACACGCTTCCGACCCGTTGGCATGGCGCATGTAGCACTCGGCCGTGTTTTTGAACCGCTCCGGTCGGCCCCGTCGCCCCAGGCGCAAACGCGATTACGCGAGCACCACGTCGACCCCGGCCGCGTGCTGCCTCCAGTAGCTTCTCACGGGTTTCTCGCTGCCCACCCGGAGCCAATCTCACGGAACTGCGTCACAATTCGCCCAGCCCCGCCGGGCGGCAAACTCCCGCATGGCATAGTTCTGCACGAGTAAAGTCTGCTTGTCGTGTGTGGAAACCGGAGAGCACCGGCGACTTTTCCGCTCCGGTCCATCTGCTCCACCAGATAGCCGTACTCTTCCGGCTCCTCTTCAGCGGCCTCGACGATCGCCTCGGCGCGTTCAATGGTCGCCCGGCAGAGCCCAGGTACCGGGCGATGTTGTCACGAACATCGCCGGGGTAGGCCCTCTGACCTTCCGCCACTGTGGCGGGATGACAGAGGGCCGCCTCAGCGAATACGCTTCGTTCTTGGGGCCCGACCGCTTACCGTACTTGCAGGGGGTCTGCCCGGAACCAGTCTTCTTGATGCGATCCAACGGGGCAGCCGTTATCTAGCCATAATTGATACGCAACTGTGGCAATTTCGCGTTCGGTCGGGCTCACGATTGCGGCGGTTTTCACGGATCTATTTACCAGCCGAGCGGAGGTCCCTACTTCCTGCCTGCCACCAACAGCACAATGCCGCCAATGAGCGCCACGGCGCCTATGATGGGAGGCAGCGGTACATTATGTGTCTGGTCGCGAGTAGCGTGAATCGGTCCGATGTCAACGACCTTCTCCCTGGTCGTGTACGTAAAACCTCCCCACGCAAGACCAACCAGTCCAAGTACAATCAAGATCACCCCAAGCGTCCTATTCACGAAGCCTCCTTCGGTGGCGACAGCTGGATGCCGGCGTCGAGCGCCTCCTCAGCCAGTTCCTCTGTTCCTGCAATCACCCAATCCGCAACGCAAGGGGCTTTCTGCCCGCTCGCGGTTCAATTCGTCGTTACTCGTTCTCAAAGGTCCGCACCCGTGGCGCACGGCCGCTTCACTCTTAACGGAAAGCCCCAATCAGGTAGGCAATGAGGAGAACGACCAATACGGTGCCTAACCCGATGCCCGCACCTCCACCGGAACCCCAGCGGCTGTGGCCGTAGTATCCACCGCCAAGGCCGAAAACCAACAGAATGATGATGATCAAGATCAACATCGTTAATCTCCCTTTCTGTTGAACGTTAACTCACGCCTGGCTGATTTACTTCTCGAACACCTTTTCAACCCGTCCCACTGTTTTTTGAATTTTGCCCGCGAGATTCTCGGCTTTGCCTTCGGCCTCTAAGTCAGGATTATTGGTGACCTGGCCGGCCTTCTCTTTGACGTTGCCTTTCACTTTATGAAGCCCGCCTGCGATCTGGTCTTTCGTGCTCTGTTTCATCTCTTTCTCCTTATCGTTATCGTTGACTCTTGAGCGGTTGTTGATCCTCGCCGAAATCGAGAGCTCGGCGTGTCCTCCAGCAAACCATACGGGCACACACGCGAGCAGATCTCTCACTTCGACGTAGTGGCCTTTTGATTCTTGACCTGCAACTCGTTTACGACCTGCCCAACGTTTGGAACTGAAGAGGCGATACCCTCGGCCTGCCGGCGCTTGGATTGAGAGTCGACCTCGCCCGTCAGCGTGACGACCGAGTTCTTGACAGCGTACTTTACGCTCTCATGAAGCTTGTTCTGGATGAGAGCAGCATCCAGGTTCTTCTCAATGCCTCCGTCCACATCCGAATTCACGGCTTTGGCAGCCTTTTCGCTGCCCAGCGGAGTCACTGCAATCTGGTTTGACACAACTTGTCCGCCGGCGAAGGACGTTGCAATAGATTCCGCTCGTGCCTTGTCCCTGTCAGCCGCGACGTGTCCGCCCAGGGTCACTACGCCCTTGTCGCGATCCTGAGTTACGGAAACATCTTTGAAGCCGGCCTGATCAAGTGAGTGGCGAATGTTGCCAGAAACGTCGGGTGATTTCGGGGACGGCTGTGAGCATCCCACAAACATTCCGGCGACAAGCGGCGCAAGCACCGCGGCGCATAGACTGAGAGTCTTCAAGTGGAACATTTATTCCTCCATCATGGACGGCCTAAGCACATTTGGGGCCACGGCTGAATGATGTAAACAGCAAGGGCCGGGTCTGCCCTGGCCAGTCGTAATGGCAAGGAAACGCCCTAACACAGAAGGCGTCCCGAGTCTTTCACCGGCTGTCGTCGCCAAGTCTGCAGCTACCCGACATGCAGAATTTGCCGTCAGGCGCGCAGGCTTGCATCCATCCCGCCAGGAGCCCTGCAACGAGAATACCCCATCCGGGATGATCCACCCGGCCGGATGAGACGAGAACCCGCAGCGAACGTCTGGTGCAGAATGCGGTGACATTTCCACTCGGATGGTGGGACCGGAAGGAGAAGCGCAGAGTCCTCCCAGAGTTCCCCCAATTTCCGGCACAATTCGCTTTTTGCGCGTCTAAGCCTCGTGTTTGCAATGCGAGGCGGCTAAAAGCCATTCGGCTGTTAATCGAAGGTTTGTAGGATCGAGCCGAACGTGTCGCTTAAAACGCCAGGTGATAGATCCCGTGATACGCCGTCCACGGAAATCACATGAGCGAGTAGTCGCCGACTCGTAGAAGTACCGCCGCAATCGGGCCGCCGCCGGATTCCCCGCGTGGGGTCGCCCAACGCTTACCTACAGGGGTGCGGGGAGCGTGCCTACAACATCGGGGCCGTGAAACGAGCTTATTGTAGACTGGACCGGCTGACCCGCCACCGGCGGTTCGGGCGTTTTGCAAGTGGTCATATGGCGACGGATTACGGAATCCCTCGCCAGGCTGGTGAGTCCGGATGCGAAAACGCCTTGCGACTGCCTCTTTTTGCTCGCAGAGTTCCTCTTCTTCAGTGTCCAAACCTTCCCTGGAAGTGGGACATCCGCGCTGCTCGCGTTTGCCTTTCATCGCCGGGACTGCACCTTGAGTCTTTGCGCGGGACGTGCAGATCTTTCCGATTCAACGGCCCCTCGACAATCGAAATAGCTGAAACCTGGGGAGTGAGGAGTTTGGCGATAGGAGTGCTCAACTGAACACGGGGGTGGTCAATTGAACAGACAAGCACATAGGGATAAGCGTTTATTCGCAATCGGGGTGGTTGCCTTTGCCGCGTTTGCCGGAACCGCAAGCGGCCAAACAATTCAACGTAGGGCCAGTATCACTGGAGGTGGCAGTCCTG
This sequence comes from Bryobacterales bacterium, assembly GCA_003167255.1. Lineage (GTDB taxonomy): Bacteria > Acidobacteriota > Terriglobia > Bryobacterales > Bryobacteraceae > PALSA-129. The sequence continues at coordinate 31,336 of PMTR01000124.1, read as the reverse complement.
AACGGGGCAAGTGCACGATCGAAGTTTTGGTTGACGGGGCCGCAGAGGTGGAGGTCCGCGGAGGTAATGCGACACTCCGGAATCTCTCCGGACAGCCTCCACAGTGGCGTCGGTTCGAATGCACCAGTGGTATGCCGGCCAATCCTTCGAACTTCCGGTTTACAGGCGTGGACGGGCGCGGCAGCCAGGAGTTGGTCCGTGGACCGCAAAACGGCGGAGTCGCAGTTGTTCGAATTCAAGATCCCGATAACGGGGCTGAAGGCTATACCTTCGATCTCACCTGGGGCGGCGACGATCGCGGTAATCCCTATTCTCAGGGTCGTGGTGGAGCGTACGATGGCCGGGACCAGCGGGGAGACCAGAGGTTTACTACCGACCAGGCCGTTCGAGTCTGCCAGGATGCTGTTAAGCAGCAGGCGTTCGATCGTTTCCACTCCGCAAGCATGGCATTTCGAACGACGACTCTGGATAATAGCCCTGGCCGCCAGGACTGGGTGACAGGCATGTTGGACATCCGCCGCGGCTATGATCGGGATGAGACTTACCGTTTCTCTTGCTCGGTCAACTTTGACACCGGGCAGGTACGTTCCGCGCAGATCGATCCCATCGATCGTGACCGTTCCAGGCCGGGTACCGGCGATGCCGATCGGTCTGCGAGCAGGGTGGCGATGGATTCCTGTCAGCGAGCCGTAGAGGACCGCGTCCGTCGCGACGGCTACCAGCACGTCGATTTTCTGTCCATCCATGTGGATGATCGCCCTGGACGGAACGACTGGATCGTAGGGACTGTGCGCGCAGACGTGCGCATGCGTTCCGACTCCTTTGGGTTCTCCTGCTCCGTCAATCTCCAAGATGGAGATGTACGATCCGTAGACGTGCGCCGGCAGTAACCGCCGGTCGCGCAAGCAATCATGCCGGCGCCGGTGGCCGCCGCCGGCGCGTCGAGGCTGGTCCGCCTTCGGCTGTCAGATGGAAAGAAACCCCACCTGCCGGCGCTTCCGGATCCTTTATCCAGAGCACAACCCGCTTCCTGATCGGCTAAACTGAACTGATCCTTGCACATGCCGCTCTCTACCGGTGGCAGACTCGGTCCCTGTGAAATCTTCGCGCCCCTTGGCGCCGGCGGCATTGGGCGGAAGTGTCACCGCGCCACGATCCAAGGCTGGGGCGCGAGTGGACATCAAGATTTCCGCCGAGCGCCGGCCGGCGCGGAGACTACTCCCTTCTCGTACAGTGGACCGGCGTGACGCACCGCCACCAGTCAATGGACGAGATGCCCACATATCGGGCACGATCGCCCGAAGGAGCACCCAGCTGCCCCGGAAAGAGTCGCCGGCTTCGGTTTTCAGCTCGAGATTTACCCCGTGCGCACCTGCCGTACTTGCAGGGGGTCGCCCATGCTGAAACCGCCTATTGACGGGCCTTCCAGCGGTCTGGCAGGCGACTGTAGTCAAAAATGTAGCTAAAGCATCCTCCCGGTTCCACAAGCTGCAACAGCCCGTTTTTGCAACTTATTGAAAACAAAGATAAAAGCGCATAAGGTATTGACCGGAGATCCACTGAGCCCAAGGCAGTTTCCGGCCTTTTCCGAAAATGCCATGTTTTCAAGTATTTACGTTTCAATAAGATACGGGCAACCTATTGAAGCTTGTTGAATCCTGTTGAGCCCGGAGGAACCGGGCAGCTACAAAATCATCTACATGGCTTTCCGCCGCTTGATGTCCGTCAGGTCAACCCTGCCGCAGTCTACACACCCGCGTCGTTCTCGGGATCGCCTTCCAGTTCGTACCGGGAGGAAACATAATCTATAATCTGTTTTGACAGGACCGTGAGGGCAGCCATGACGAGAAACAGCCGTTTTTTCAGGGACAGCGCCTTGTGGAGCGCTTTTGGAATTCTCGCGCTATACAACTTGGCCTACGCGCAGGGGCGTCAGGAGCCCGGGAAATCCATCGGCACTATCTCCACTCGGGGAGACCTGATCGTTATGACGCTGGACGAGGGTGTGCTCGGAAAGGCCTACCTGTTCGATCTGGTCCACCACACCTTGCGGTTTACGCCGGATGGGTCCCAATACCGCGCCGAGAACCTTGCATGGCAGTGGGACTCGGAGTTCGGCCCCGAAATGACCGGGAGCCAAGCGACGTTGAAGAACTTCGCGTTTCCCTTTTCCGGCAAGAGTTGGAACTCGTTTTCCGTGGGAATGACCGGGTCGATGACTTTCGGCGAACCGGCGGGCGGCGGGCGCGCCGGCAGGGGCGGCGCTGGAGGTGGCGGCGGCGGCCGGGGCGGTGGTATCTCCGTCGACCGCTTCGCCGAGTTGCAGCAGGCCGGGCGCACGCTGATCAACACCGTAGCCGCGATCAGTGTGTTCTTTAAGCCGCGGATGTCCGGTACCCGCTATCTGAAAGAGCTCGATGACCGCGCGGTGATCACCTGGAGCCTGACCGAGCCGGTGGGCGGCGTCCAGGACATGACGTGGGCGCCGACAGTGAACCGCTTCCAGGCGGTGCTGCGGAAAGACGGGACGATTGAGATGTCTTACGATGAGGTGGCCGCAAAGGATGCGATCGTCGGCATCTACCCGATGGTCACGGAGGGCACAGAAAAGGAGATTGCCACCATCGCCGGCGCGGAGAATGCCGCCGTGGCCCCCCACCTCGATATAAAGAGTGTGAAGCTGGCGGCCGTGGATGGCCTATTCTTGAAAGCGACCATCGAAACCCGCGGACCGGTGCTGCCGGAAGGCGATCCGGGAATGGCGGGTATCACCTACCTGCTTTGCCTGGATGGGAAGAAGCCGGTGGGGGACTGTACGCAGAGCGCGCGTGCCGACGCCATCTGGACGATTCAGGGTTTGGGAGCAGGAGGGCGCGGCGGCCGAGGCGGCGCCTCAGGTTCCCGCTACAACGCGTCTGGAACGGGTGTGTCACCGGGAGTGAAGATCGACGGAAACAGCCTCTCGGTGCAAGGGACTCTTCCCGCCGGATACAAGACGGGCGACCAGATCTTTGTGTACGCCGCTGTTCAGACACCCGGGACTCCTCCCGTAACCGTAGACCAGATACGCCCGCAGGCGGTGAAGCTCGCCGGACTAATCAGTCCCGCGGTGGATCTGTCTTCGGTGAAGAAGCAGGACGGTCCGTTCGCGGTGGTCTACGAGGCGTTCCATTACATGAAGCCGCCCAGGGCGGTGGACCTGACCTGCACGGTAATCAAGGCCCTGGGCGACAAGTTCGATATGCTGGCCTACTACTCCGACTTCCGCATAGACAACCCGGAGGCCGGCACTTCCAGCTCCGGGCCGCTGGGCGGCGGTCCAGCGGGCGGCGCAGTCACCGGGATCGGCGCCAACCAAAGAAATCTGGAGAGTTACTGCAGCCAAGGAAGGTTCCAATGGCAGTTCATCCAACCGGTGTACGTGGGCGCCAACCAGATGCAGGAGTACCCGCCGGAAGGAACTACGGACACCAACACGCACAACGTGACAGGCTATTCTCACCAGCTCGCGGAGCGGACCTCCAATGGAAAGATTCCTCCGTATGACTATGCGATGTCGCAGATCGGCCATGAAATGGGCCATCGCTGGGCGGCCTTTGTGTCCGCCAAAGTGGGCGATGAAACCATCCCACTGGGCCCGACGCATTGGGCGCGAGGCCTGCAGGCGCCGGTGGCGTTCCCGTACCAGCGGCCGACGGAAGCATCGGCCATGGGTGGCGGAGTGTGGCAGGACAATTTTGATGGCACCTACGCCCAACTGGATGACGACTACTACGTTCCGGCGACCGGATGGTCGTACCTGGACCTCTATCTCATGGGGCTGATTGCGCCCAATGAGGTGCCGGATTTCTTCATCCTCCGAAACCTGGCGGCAGTGGGAAGGGATGCCAACGGCCACCCGATTTTCAAGGCCGATCGAACCAAGGTGACCGTCCAGGATGTCATTGCGGTAGCCGGGCCGCGCTTGCCCGACGTGGATCATTCTCAAAAGAAATTCAATACCGGGATGGTGGTTGTAGTAGAGCACGGGAACGCGCCGAGCAAAGAGTTGATCGAGAGGACCAACGGGATTCGCTTGCGGTGGATGGACTACTGGGAGACCACGACAGGCCATCGTTCGTCAATGACGACGAATCCGAAGTAAGTCTCGAATGAGCGGCGGAAGAACCCACCGTTGGCCGCAGGTTCTTCCGGGTAGGCAGGCGCGGTAGCCATCCGGATAGCCTGTCAATCCTCATCTGAAGCGATTAAATCATTTTGACCCACTCCCGTTCCGGAGGATTAAGTCCTTTTTTAACAATTACATGCGCTGGATGCCGAGCATTGACAACGCTTACAGAAACGTTTATACTTCCCTCAATTTAACTGAAATTGGGTTGTTTGGGTCCACTGTATCAAAGTCACTCAGGGAGGAGCTATATGCTTCAGCAGGGTCTGCACCGAAGGATTGTCACAATCATTTTTGTCCTGGCGATCGCCGCGTTGTCACCGCTGGCGTTTGCACAGGTAACCACAACCGGTATCCACGGTATAGTGAAGGATACTTCCGGCGCCGTGATCCCCAAAGTCGCGCTGAGATTGGTCGATACGGAGCAAGGCATCGAGCGGCAAACCGCATCGGGCGATGACGGGTCCTTCGTCTTCGTGAATTTGCAGGCAGCCACCTACAAGTTGACCGCCACCGCGCAAGGCTTCCAGGTCGCCATCGTCGGTGAGATCCAGGTCGACTCCGGCCGCACCACTGACATTGGCGTAGTCCTGAAAGTGGGCTCCATGGCCGAAACGGTCGAGGTGGCCGCTTCGGCGGTGCAACTGGAAACCACTTCCAATGAAGTCGGGACCACCGTCAACTCCCGCAACATCGCCACACTGCCCTATACCAGCCGCGACGCTCTGAGCTTTGCCCTGCTGATGCCGGGCGCGCAATCCGGGTCGGGCGGCAGCACCTTCAACGGCCTGCCGAACGCCTCCATGAACATAACCCTCGACGGGATGAACAATAACTCGCAGCGATTCAAGAGCGGCGGCACCAGCTTCTACGCCTTCGCTCCGGAGCGGCTCGATGCTGTCGAGGAAGTCACCGTATCCACCAGCGGACTGGGCGCCGATGCGGGGGCCGACGGCGCCATGCAGATCCGCTTCACCACCAAGCGCGGCACCGATAAGTATCATTTCCACGTTTTGTACCAGGCCAACAACGAGGACTTTAACGCCAACACCTACTTCAACATCCTCAAGGGCATCCATCGGTCGAAGACTCGCACCGCGAATTATGACGGCAATATGGGCGGTCCTCTCGTCCCATTTTCGCCTTACTTCAAGCACCGGCTGTTCTTCTTTCTGAACTTCGAAGATCAGCCTCAACCCGGGGCGAGTACCTTTTCAACCACCGTTCTGCAGTCGCAAGCGCTGACTGGCAACTTCACCTATGTTGGAACCGACGGCCAGAACCACACCGCCAACGTTCTTGCAGCCGCCGCAGCCGCCGGTTTTTCGAGCACCATCGACGCGACCATCAAAGGCATTTTGGACGGGATCACCGCAACGCAGAAGAGCGCCATCGGCTACCTGGCGACTCCCAGCACGCCTTTTGAGCAGACCATGTTGTGGGGTTACGGCACCAACACCACCAACCTGTTCCCGACGGCCCGGCTGGATTATCAGATCACGTCCAAAATCGGTTACCACGGGACCTGGAACCAGCGGCACCAGAACATCCTGGGCACGCCCAATTATCCCGGCGGCATGTCCTCCAACGGCGCTTACAAGATCGACGCGCCGGTGACTACGAATGCCCTGGATATCGTGATCACGCCGCACCTGCTGAACAACTTCATATTCGGCACGCAGAGCAACATGGAGTACTTCTACAATCCATCCGACATCCACCAGTGGGCGCCGTATGGCGACCGGAACCTCACCTTGGGCACGACCCCGAGCAACACAACCCTTATTTCCCCTCTGATCCCCAACATCACGCCGTGGAAGCGCAACAACCCGGTGTGGCAGTGGACCGACAACCTCACGTGGGTAAAAGGCAAGCACACCATCACCATGGGCGGTTCCATCCTGCGGACCAGTTTTTACGAACAACACTACAATAGCGGGGGTATCCTGAACATTAGTTTCGGTGTTTCCACGACGGATCCGTTCAATAACGTTTTTTCGAACGCATCCGCGGCGGCAACCGGCAACCTGCCGTTCATCAATACCAGCAGTGCGACCGACATCGGCAACGCCAAGACTCTGTACGCGCTGCTGACGGGCCGGATCAGCAGCATGAGCACTTCGCTCAACGTAGACGAGGTGTCCCACCAATATCAGAAGTACTCTCCTGTAATGGACCGCTTCGGTTATATTACCGGCGGCCTGTACGTGCAGGACTCCTTCCGGCTACGTTCCAATTTGACGATGAACTACGGCATGCGGTGGGAATTCACCGGGGCTCTGCACAGTCTCAATGGCATCGACAACGAACCGTCGAACCTGTATGGCCCGTCCAATGCCCCATTCCAGCCCGGGGTGTTGAACTCGAGTTTCAACCCGGTGCTCGGCAACCCGAGCTATGGGTATTCGAGGGATATGATCAACCCTGCGCCCAACTTGGGCGTTTCCTGGAGTCCCGAGGCCAACGATGGCCTCCTGGGCAAGCTCATCGGGCACGGCAAGACCGTCATCTCGTCCAGCTATGGCCTGACCTACTACAACGAGGGTATCAACTCCATCTCGAACACCATGACCGGCAACCCGGGGTCGACGCAATCGCAGAGTGCGGCGGCGGCAATCTCCGCCAATCCGGGATCATTGAACCTCACCACGCCGACACCGGCGTTCTCCGTCAGCCCCGCAGCCTTCAGTTCGCAGTTGCCGATGAGTCCCTACCCGCTGAACGGCGGCACGACTTTCTCCTATATCAACCCGAACCTGAAGACGCCGTATGTCCAGAGCTGGAACTTCCGCATCCAGCGGGAACTCGCCAAGGGTCTGGTGCTCGACATCCGCTACGTCGGCACCAAGGCAACCCACGTCTGGCACTACCAGAACGTGAACGAAGTCAATATCATCGAGAATGGCTTCCTGAAGGAGTTCCAAAACGCCCAGAGCAACCTGGCGATTGCCAACGGCCTGACGGTGGCGCAACTCACCGCGCTTCCCGCGCCGGCCCTGAAGGTCTCCAACTTTGCCAGTACCGGGTTGGCGGGCCAGGTGCCCCTGCCAATCTTTACGGCTGCTTTCGGCGCCAATGGCAGTAACGCTGCCCTGGCCGCCAGTTCGGGATTCGGAAACTCCACCTTCATCACCAACCTGGAACAGGGCGCCGCGGGTACTCTGGCCAGTTCGCTGGCCACCACCAGCAGCGCCACATACTACTGTCGGCTGGTGGGCTCCAACTTCGCGCCCTGCGCCGCCGCGGGGTTCGGATACACGGCGAACAACGGATACGCGCAGAATTTCTGGCGCGGGAACCCGTATTCCAACACCGTGAACTACCAGGACGACAATGGCAACAACAACTACAACGGCCTGCAGATCGAGCTCCGCCGGGCTTTCAGCCATGGCCTGATGCTCGACACGCATTACACCTGGAGCAAGACCCTGGGTAGCGTCTCCAATTCCAGCGACCAGACCGGCACTTACACCTTTTGGACGCTGCGCAACGGCCATATGAACTACGGCCCGACGCCTTTCGACCACCGGCACACGTTCATATCCTACTTGACGTATGATCTGCCCTTCGGGCGAGGGAAATGGGTCAACATGGACAACAAGATCCTGAACGGGATTTTGGGCAACTGGACGGTGGCCAGTACCAACCAGGTCATCTCCGGCGCGCCGACCCTGCTACTCGGCGGCGGCTCTAGCGTGGGAGGCGGCAATGGGCGATCAGTGTTCAACGATCTGGGGGCCGACGGCGGTGTGGCTTTCGGGAACGGCATGAACGTCAACCAACTCCTGCAGAGCACCGCTTCCCAGGCCACCGGGAACTACGACACGACTTGTCAATGCATCCGGACCAACGTTTCCGGTATCGTCCAGGCCAATGGCGCGGTCAACCCCGCTTACTACGCTCCAGCGCAAGTGGCGGGTCAGATCGGCGGGCGGATCTTTTACCCCGGCAAAACGTCAATCAGTCTGAACATGGCTTTGACGAAACGGTTCCGGATCAACGAGCGAGTGGCGTTGTCGTTCTACGGGGAGGCGTCCAACTGGCTGAACCATCCGTTCTTCAGCCAGGGGAGTCTCACCATCACCGGCACCACATTCGGCCAAATCACCGGCGCCAGCGGCAACCGCACCATACTTATGCGCGGCGCCCTGGATTTCTAAATCCGGGATTTTCGTCTCAATTATGGAAGCGCTCCGGGGACAGCCTCGGGGCGCTTTTTTTAGCGGCGCCCGCCGATTCGGGCCAGGGCTTCGGCAGCGTGCCGGCTCACTTCAGTATCCGTTCCGGCGGCCGCGGCGCGCAGGTGTTCGGCGGCCGCGGCATGGTCGCCCTTCCGCTCGAGCGCCAGACCCAGATTCAGTTGCGCCCGGCTGAGATCGGGCCGCAGGCGAACTGCATCCGCGAACTCCCGCATGGCGGCGTCCCACTGCCCTTTGCTCTCCAGCAACCCACCTAGCAGATCGTGCGCCTCCGCCTGGTTGGGGTCGCCCCGCAGCGCCAGTTCGGCCTCGCGCTGCGCCTCCGTGAAGCGGTTCATGAAGGACAGCGCCACGGCGTAGTTGCTGCGCGCAACGGCATCGTCCGGCTTGATGCGCAAGGCCGCGCGAAAGAGCCAGTCGGCCTCCGCGAGTTGCCCTTTGGGACCCAAGAGGAGAGCAAGGTTGGCCAGCGACTCTTCCAGATCCGGCTGGAGGCGCAGCGCGTGACGGTAGGCGTCCTCGGCCGGTCCCGGCTGGCCGGTGTCCGCCAGGACCACGCCCATCCCGTTGTAAGCCCACGCAAAATCCGGATCCTGTTCCAGCGACTTCCGGAATTCCGTGATGGCTTCCGCCTTCTGTCCCTGCTGCGAGTGCGCCATCGCCAGTTCGTACCAGGCCTTCGCATCGCCGGGCGCCACCGCCACTGCCCGGGTGAGGACCTCCACCGCGCGCACGGCTTGTCCACTGCCGCGCAGCGCAACTCCCCAGCTCCGCAGCGCTGCGTCGCTTTCCGTCGCCAGCCGCGCGGCCTCCTCGTAGGGCGCTACGGCCTTCGCCTTGTCCCCGGCCTTGAGCCAGGCGTCGCCTGACTCCAGGTAGAACCCGGCTTGGCGGGGCTTCTCCTTTGCAATTTCCGCCGACAGTTCCACGATACCCTGGCCCAGATTACTGCCGTCCCGGACCTGCGCCACGGCAGTGTACAGCGGAGGCACGGCCGCCGGATAGTAAGGCACCACCGGGCCGCGGTAGACCTCGTCGTTGCGTTCCAGGATTGCCGCCAACAAGTCGCCGGAGGGCTTCCGCCGCCGGATGAAGTGGTCGGTCATGACGACGTGCACAACGTCGCTGGTCCGCCGTTTGGGCATGTGGCAGCTCACGCAGTCCGCTTCGGCGGTGTGGCCCGGGGCGGAGACGGCGGCGTGGCATTGGCGGCAAGCGCCGTTGTAGTGCCGCTGCGCTTCTTCGCCGCGCGGAACGTTATGCGGATCGTGACACGTCAGGCATGTGAGCGCGCCATTACTCCGCAAGAAACACTGCGACCGCCGCAGCCGGTAGACGGAGTTGTCGATCTCGAAGCGATCTTCACCCGCGGTGTTGGCCTTGTCGAAATACAATCGGAAATCGCCCAGCGGCTCGCCGGTGCGGTAGGAAAACGGCCCGCGGTCCATCCGCACGATGGAACTGGGCAGTAGCGAGCTGGTGGTCTGGAGGTGGCATTGCATGCAGACCTCCATCTTCTGCTGCGGAGTCAGTCGCGCCGGATTCAAGATGGCCGCGCGCACTTGCCCGGGCGTCGCGCCGGAGGTTATGGCCGCGGCTACGTGCCGCGCACCCGGCCCGTGGCAGCGCTGGCAGTCGATGCCCTCCGGCATTTCGGCGGGAAAGACGGGCTCCTCGCCACCGGCGGGAACGGCCGGATACCCGTTGTGGCAGAACATGCACTCATAGGTGATCTCGCGGCCGCGAATGAAATGGTTGGTGTCGTAGCCCGGGTTCATGCCCCATGTACCGCCCTTTTCGGAGTACCAGCCCAGCGGCAGTTCGATCAGGGTTCCGCGCTTCGTGCGGTGCAGGTAGGCAACCGCGTGATGGCCCGATCCAATCGCGTAGTCGACTGCCAGTTCTTCGGCGTTGGTCTCCCCGCCGTTGAATCCGGCCTGCCAGCGGCGCTGGTAGTATTTGCCGCCGCGCTCCAGCATCGCGTAGTGGATTCCGGCCGTCTGGTGATAGAAATCGGTCACCGTGTGCTCCGGACGGGGCCGGTAGAACGACCGGGCCATGCCGGTGGCCGCGTAGCTCTGCGCGATCTGCGAATGGCAGCCCGCGCAGAGTTTGGAATCGACGTACGCGTTTTCCGCCACGTGGGGACGAGGGCAGAGCCCGAAGTACCCGCCCACCGCAATTGCAGCCGCCAACACCAGCAGGGCGGGCAGACGACCCCGAAGTCCCTCGCGCACCATCCAGTTCATTATAGGAGGCTCTATTGGGACATCGGCGTTGCGCCAAACTTCTACTTCCACCAAGACGTTCACGGCGCCATGGAAGTTTTCGCCGTGACCGGCTCCAATGTCCCAGATCCATCATTGCTCCTGCTTGTTCTTGGCGGCGGGGTGCTCGTAGTTCCCGCGTGGCGGAGGCGCTACCGGGCTCGGTGCTCGGGGAAGCTCAATTCTCTTATATGAACCGACCTTCTGATCCGTTCCGCTACCTCCCCGATGGCGCGCATCACCTCGGGCGAGGGGCAGCTACCTTGCTCAAACCGCCTTCCTTCGATTCCGTAGATCCAGAGGCGGGGCGGAAGCCGGTCGAGAACTCGCGCAAGTTCCACCGCCTCGGCGAGGCCGAAATGATGCGTCGAACCGGGCCAAAAGCCGCTGGAAACCCGGTGGGCGCGGGCGTCCCAGACCGTAATCTCTCCCGGCGCCTTTCCGCTGACTACCGCGTCGACCACAATGACGGTTTCGGCGCCAGCCCAGCTCTCGATTAACGACAGCGCTTCGCCGCTCTGCTCTTGGGTGCCGGTCCCCAACTCCCGCAACCGCCGGGCGACCAACAAACCAGCGCCGTCGTCACCGCGGTCAATGTTGCCGCAACCAATGATCCGCACCGACATCACTACTCCCGGTCGATCTTCAGCCGCAGGAAGTGGGTGGCGCAGGAGATGCAGGGGTCGTAGTTGCGCACCGCCTGCTCACATCGCAACGTGATCTCCTCGGCCGGACGCGTCATCAGTCCGGGCACGAAATGCCGGAGGTCGTCTTCGATGCGCTTCTGGTTTTGCGAGGTCGGGGGCACGATCTTTGCCAACAGGATGATCCCGCGCTCGTCGATTTCGTAGCGGTGATAGAGAAGACCGCGAGGCGCCTCGGTGGCGGCCGAGCCCACCCCGGCACGGCCGGGTATCTCGACGCGAGGCGCAGCGGGCGGCTCGTATTCGGCGATCGCCCGCAGCGCCTCGTGGCAGGCGAACACCATCTCGACCGCCCGCACCACGATGCTCCGGAACGGGTTCCGGCAGGGTAGCGCCAGGCCGCAGTCCCGCGCCGCTTGTTGGGCGATTTCCGGCAGTCGCGAGAAGTTCAGGTTGAACCGCGCCAACGGCCCGACCAGGTACGAACCCCGCCCCCGCAAATAGGAATGCAGGGCGTTCGAGTACTTCACGTGCTGCTCCGTGAAGTGCTCTTCGTACTGGGCGGCATCGATATCCAGGCCCCGGTTCGACACCAGCCGGCCCTCGTTGAATGGGTACTCGTCGGGGTGCGAGAGGGCCACGAACTCGTAGTCTTGCTCGAAATCGGGAAACTCGAATCCGGCCACCAGCCGGGCCGTCGAGAGCGAGGCGTCCAGGGCCCACTTCAAATCCTCCACCAGCGAGCGCAGTCCGGTTTTGGAAGGAACCTTATGAAATCCGCCCACCGCCGCGGAAATGGGGTGGATTTCCCGGCCTCCCATCAGCGTAACGATCCGGTTCCCCGTCTTCTTCAGCCGCAGACCTTGCTCGACGGTGCCGCGGTGGTCCCGAGCCATCTGAATGGCGTCGGGGTAACCGAGGAAATCGGGGGCGTGGAGCATAAAGATGTGTAGAGCGTGGCTCTCGATCCACTCGCCGCAGTAGAACAGCCGCCGCAACAGCCGCACGGCCGGATCGATCTCAATGCCCAGAGCGCGCTCGATGGCATGGACCGCGCTCATCTGGTAGGCGATAGGACAGATCCCGCAAATGCGCGCGGTAATATCGGGGACCTCCGAGCAGTGCCGGCCGCGCAGAAACGCCTCGAACAGGCGCGGCGGCTCGAAGATCTTGAGCTGGACGTCCTGGACCTGGTCGCCTTTCAGCTTGATGTAGATCCCTCCCTCGCCTTCCACCCGCGCCAGGTAATCCACCCTGATGGTCTTGCCGCCCCCGCTCATGCGCGCTCACACTCCTCGCTGGCCTTCCGGAATTGCCACGCCCAGGCGTTGTAGCTGCGAAATGACTGCGAGATCTGCTGGTCGCTTTGGCCTAGGATTCGAAACTGGTTGGTTAGAGAGCCCGTATTGGGGCTCTCCATCGGCCCGTAGCAACCGTAGCAGCCGCGATCGAAGCTGGGACATAGCGCGCCGCAGCCGGCCTGGGTCACCGGCCCCAGACAGGCAACACCGCGCGCCACCACGATGCATACCGTCCCTCGCCGCTTGCACTCTATGCAGACGCTGTAAGCCGGGATATTCGGCTTGCGGCCGGCCAACATGGCGGTGATCAACTCGATGAGCTGGTGCTTGTTGATAGGGCAGCCGCGCAACTCGAAATCCACCGGCACATGTTCGGCGATGGGAGTGGACATCTTCAGCGTGCTGATGTATTGGGGCGTCGCGTAGACCACGCGGACGAACTCATCCACGTCCTTCCAATTCCGCAGCGCTTGAATGCCCCCGGCGGTTGCGCAAGCGCCGATTGTGATCAGAGTACGGCATTGGCGGCGCACCTGTTGGATGCGCCCGGCGTCATGGTGGGTGGTGATCGAGCCTTCAACTAGCCCGATGTCGTATGGTCCTTTTAGCATCGTCCGGCTGGCCTCGGGAAAGTAAACGATGTCCACTGCCTCGGCCACCCCGAGCAGTTCGTCCTCCGCGTCCAGCAGGCTCAACTGGCACCCGTCGCAGGAAGCAAACTTGAAAACAGCGATTCTGGGTTTATCTTTCATGCTTAGATCTCATGCTTTTCGAGTAAGGACCGAACCCTGGAGTAGGGGAAGACCGGACCGTCCTTGCAAATGAAGTAGGGCCCGTATTGGCAATGGCCGCAGAAGCCCACGGCGCACTTCATGTTGCGCTCCATGGACAGATAAATGTCCGACTCCTGCAGGCCATGCGACTCCAACTCCCGCGTGACGAAGCGCATCATGATCTCCGGACCGCATAGCATCGCTACCGTGCGGGCCGGCTGCAGGCGGACGTAGCGGAACAGGGTGGTCACCACGCCTACGTGGCCGCGCCAGCTCAGTCCGCCGTAGTCCACCGTAGACAGGACCTGGGTATCGGGCTGTCGGGCCCACGCCGCCAGCTCTTTGCGATAGAGCAGGTCCCGCGGGCTGCGCCCGCCGTAGAGCACGATCAGGCGGCCGTAGTCTTCGCGGTGCCGCAGCACTTGATAGATGGCCGGCCGCAGCGGCGCCAAGCCGAGGCCGCCGGCCACCAGCACCACGTCTTTGCCTCGCGCCTCCGCCAGGGGCCAGCACCCGCCGAAGGGTCCCCGCACTCCAACCATCTCGCCTGGTTTGCGGCTCACCAACGCATGAGTGGCCTGCCCCACCGAGCGGACCGTGTAGATCAGACGGCCCGGCTCCTCCGGATCGCCGCTGATCGAGATGGGAAGCTCGCCAACCCCGAATACGTACAGCATGCTGAACTGGCCCGGCGAGAACGCGCTCGATGCCGCATTGTGGGCAGGCTCCAGGGCCACGGTGAAAGTGTCGAACGTCTCCTTCCACACCTGCCCAACGCGGTAGGGATCGGGGACCATCGGATCTGCAGGCAGCGTCGCCATCGACTCCTCTATTTGTGGGCCGCGTACACGTCCAGAAGCTGGAACCGGGTGGCTTCCAACCGGCGCTCCATGATGTGGGCGAATCGCTTCAACAGCTCGTAGCCCAAATCGTGGTTCTGTTCACACTTGGTGCGAAGGCATGTGCCATCCAAAGCGATGGCCCGCGTGAGGTCCACTGCCCGGGCGTCAAGGCGCCAGTGATACGGCGGGATCAGCCACGACCACCCCAGGATGTCGCCTTCGCCCAGCGTCTCCACAGTCAACCGGCCGCGATGGGGCGCCGAGATCTCCAACGCCACTCTGCCGTGGCGGATGAGGAAAAACTGCGAGGCTTCTTCGCCCTCGCGAAGGATATACTTTCCTCCCTCGAAGCGCACATTGGAAGCGCAACCGGCCAGCAGTTGTATGTATTGCTCCTCGAGGCCTGCGAAAAAGGGATGTTCCGCTACGATTCGCTCAAGTGTTTCCATGGTCGTTCTCCCCAGCGGAAGCAGTGGCGCCCCGGATGGCGCCAACTTCCGCGGTAATGTCGATGCCCACCGGGCACCAGGTAATGCAACGCCCGCAGCCCACGCAGCCGGAACTGCCGAACTGGTCGATCCAGGATGCCAGCTTGTGGGTCATCCACTGCCGGTAGCGTGATTTGGCGGATGACCGCACGCTGCCGCCGTGGATATAAGAAAAACTCTGTGTGAAACAGGAATCCCATCTGCGCCATCGCTCGGCATGGTCGCCAGTCACGTCGCTCACGTCTTCTACAGTGGTGCAAAAGCAAGTGGGACACACCATCGTGCAGTTGGCGCACGTGAGGCAACGCTGCGCTACATCGTCCCATCTGGGGTGGTCGACGTTGCTGTACAGCAGGTCGCGGATGCCGGTAGTGTCCATCCGCCGCTGAATCTGAGATCGAGCGCGGCCGACCGCCGTTTCGGCTTCCCTTTCCACGTCATCGGAGGCTTGGAAGTGCTCCAGTTCGGCCAGCACCTCCGCTCCCACCTCGCTGCCCACTTCGATCAGAATCCGATGGTGATCGGGGCCAAGGAGCTCGGTCAAGGCGAGGTCAAAGCCTGCGTGCGCCTGCGGCCCGGTTCCCATCGAGGTGCAAAAGCAGGTGGCCGCCGACTGGGTACAGTTAACGGCCACGATGAAGATCCCCTCGCGGCGGCCCTGGTAGATCGGATCGCGGTAGCGGTCGTGAAGCAGCACTCGGTCCTGGACGGCGATGGCGGCCAGCTCGCAGGCGCGGACGCCCAAGAAGGCATGGCGCCCTGGGGGCGGAGGGTCGGGATTGCTCAGGATCCGGAAGGTCTCCCCCTGTCGTTGCGCGGAAAACAGCCGCACGTCCGCCGGGTGCAGATACTTTTTCCAGCTCTGAGGCCCCACCACGTAGCAGAATAGCGCGCCATCCTCGCGCCTCTTCAGCCGGTAAGAGCCCGCCTCCTGCTCGTCGGTCCAGCCGACGGGCAGATCGGCCAACCTCTCCAAACGGTCGTAGACGATCGCTTTGTCGCGCACCGTAGGCCCCACCACTTCATAGCCGCGGCTGTGGAGCACTTCGATCAGCCGTTCGATCTGGCCGGCTTCCACTATGGCCTGTGTTTTTTCAGCCACTCCGCCCACTCCATTATCCCGCGATGAACTCAGCAGATCCTGGGAGGCTGCTCCCCACTACGCATGTCAAGAACGCGGTTGCCACCGATTCAGCTTTCGAGTGCCACTGTTCCGGCAGGTTTCTCCGTGATTATACCGATGCGGGCGGCCTGCTGGGAAACAGCAACCGGAGCAAGACATCGCGGCAAGCTCCTTCAAGGCCGGCTCCGATTCGGGCTTGATGTCCGACTTTCCGAAATCAAAGAAGATCCCCGGTACCTCGACGTGGTCGTTCTCCTTCAATATGGGACGCGCCAATTTCGAATATAGGCCCTCTGACATTCCGCCACAGTGGCGGGATGACAGAGGGTCGTCCCGTTTTCGAGGGGAGTACTCCTGCCGCAAAAGCAGGGGGTCGCCCATGCCGAAACCGGCTATTGACAGGCCCGCCAGCGACCCTGACCGCCCGTCTGTAGTCAAAACCATAGCTGTAGCAGCCTCGCGGTTCAACAAGCCGCAACAACCAATTTTTGTAAAGTATTGAAAACAAATATAAAAGTACATGGGGTATTAACCGGAGATCCACTGAGCCCAAGGCAGTTTCCAGTATCCGGCAGAAATGGCCTGTTTTCAAGCGTTTTCGTTTCAAGCGGATGGCGCGACTCTGTTGCAACTTGTGGAGCCTTGTGGAGCCCGGAGGCTCTCGCCAGCTACATTTTTATCTACACTCGGATTTCTCCTCCAGGCCGCTGGGCCCGTTTCTTCGCCAATTCTTCCGACCTTTGCGCTGCTGATGCGTACGCCTGCGGCCATGCGTCTCGCCTTGAAAAACGCCCCTGGCAGACTTTTGGCGAGGCGCGATGGCGGCGGGATCTCACAAGCGGCTTATCTCACCCGATAGCGGAAGGGCCGGGTGGTCGAGAAAGGTAGATAAGGAGGAGAAGGGTTCCCGGTACTTCACTCCTGCGTGCAGGAGCTGACCAGGAGGAGCTGAGCATATACCGATCGGCTGATCCCGCCTACAACCCCTGCGCCGCCGGGATCGCCTGCGGCACCCACTTCTCCAGAGCTTCGATCATGTCGTCCAGCCGCACCGGCTTCGCGATGTAGTCGTCCATCCCCGCCGCGATGCATTGCTCGCGGGAGCCTTCCATCGCCTCCGCCGTCATCGCGATAATCGCCACCCGCCCGTTCGACCCTTGCCGCTTCCGAATCTCCGCCGTCGCCGTGTAGCCGTCCATCTCCGGCATCTGGCAATCCATGAAGATCAGGTCGTACGGCAGCATCGTGCACAGCTCCACCGCCTCGCGTCCGTCGGCCGCCACGTCCGGACGCAGCCCCAGCCGCTCCAGCATGCGCACCGCCACCTTCTGGTTCACCACGTTGTCTTCCGCCACCAGCACTCGCGCCGGTGTCCCCGCAAACCTGTCCGCCAGCTTCGATTTCACCGCCGCGATCTCGCGCGGCGCTTCCGTCCGTGTCGCAAACCCGCTCTGCAGTCTCTTCGACCACACCGTCCCCAGCGTGTTCAGCAACTGCGATTGCCGCACCGGCTTCACCAGGCAGGCATCCATGCTGGCTTCCTTGCATGTGCCGCACTTCGCGCCCACCGACGCGAGCATGATCACCACCGTGTCGCTCAATAACGGGTCCGCCTTTATAACCGCCGCCAGCGTCGCTCCGTCCATCTCGGGCATCTGGTAATCCAGCAGCGCCACCTGGTACGGATCGCCCGCCGCCCTCGCCTCGCGCAGCGCCTGGAGCGCCTGCACCGCCCCCGCATAGCTGCCGTTGCGCATTTCCCAACTGCTGATCTGTTCGTGCAGCACCCGCCGGTTTACTTCGTTGTCGTCCACGATCAGCACTCGTAAACCCCGCAGGTCCGCCACCGGCGCCGGTGCCGCAGGCGGTTCGGCGCTGAGCGGCAAAGGCAAGCTGAACCAGAACGTCGTGCCTTCACCCGGCCTGCTCTGCACGCTGATGGTCCCGCCCATCAGTTCCACAAGTTGCTTCGAAATCGCCAGCCCCAGCCCGGCGCCACCGTGCTTTCGAGTGATGGACCCATCCACTTGGCTGAACTTCTTAAAGAGCAGATTCAGTTTGTCGGAAAGAATGCCAGGGCCGGTATCGCTGACCGACACGCGAACGCCGGCCTTTTGCCCGTCCGGTTCCTCGCGCTCAACACCAATAAGAACGTGACCGGTGGCCGTGAATTTGACCGCATTGCCGACGAGGTTCGTGACCACCTGGCGAAGCCGACCGGCATCCCCGATAAACCACCGCGGCACGTTCGGCGGGTATCGCAGGATCAGCTCCAGCTTCTTTTCTTCGGCCGCGCAGGCCAACATCTCGTTGACTTCTTCCAGCACCAGACGAAGATCGAAAGGAAACGGTTCGAGGGCCAACTCGCCCGCCTCGATTTTGGAGAAATCGAGCACATCGTTGAGCACCACGAGCAAAGCCTCGCCCGACCTCCGCACCGTCTCCGCGTAATCGCGCTGGTCCGTCGACAGCTCTGTATCCAGCAGCAGCCCCGTCATCCCGATCACGCCGTTCAGGGGTGTCCGGATCTCATGGCTCATGTTGGCCAGGAACTCGCTCTTGGCCCGGCTGGCGGCCTCCGCAGCCTCCTTGGCCGTGCGCAGAGCCTGCTCCATCCGCTTACGCTCGGTAATGTCACGCGAGATGCCAAAAGTTCCGATAGCGGCGCCCGAATCGTCGTGCAGAGGCAGCTTCGTAGTCTGGACCCATGACTGGTGTCCATCGGGCCAGGTTTCCTTCTCCTCTTTGGACACTATCAATTGGCGGCCTTCCAACAGACCCTGCTCATCGTCGTAGGCTTGCTTGGCATGCTCTGCCGTAAAGAAATCGAAATCGCTCTTACCTATCAGTTCGGCCGGGTCATTCGCCCCGAACAACTTGACCATCGCCCGATTCACTTGGATGAACTGGCTGGCACGATCCTTGAAGTAGATATGATCGGGCACACTTTCGATGAGATTGTCCAGGATGTAATGCTGGCGCGCTAGCGCTTGTTCTGCCTGTTTGCGTTCTGTGACGTCCAAATGCGTGCCGGCAACGCGAATGGGAGAACCGTCACCGGCGCGCTCAACTACCTTGCCTCGTGCCTGTATCCAACGCCAGCCGCCGTCCTTCGTCCGCATGCGATACTCGGCCTGATAACTTTCGGTTAGGCCAGCCAAGTGGTTCTGCAATGCTTGGCACACCATCGAGTAATCATCCGGGTGTACCAGGCGGTCCCAGATCTCTGGGGAGTCGCCAATCTCCTCGGGCGAGAAGCCTAACATTTCGGACCAGCGTTCGCTGTAGTACGTCTGCCTTTTGGCGATATCGCAGTCCCAGAGAGCCTCACTGGCGCCGTCCAGCGCAAGAGTGAACCGCGCACGGCTTTGCTCGAGCAGCACACAAGCGGTTTCTGCTTTGTCCTTTGCCAGTGCCAGTTCGGTCGTACGCTCGGCCACCTTCTGTTCCAAAAGGTCTTGGTGCGCCAACAGTTGCTTATCCCTCCACAGCCGAGCTGCCATCCCGAGCAATAGGATGGCCGCGCAGGAGGCCACCGCGAGCCAGGCTGTGCGCCTATCGGCCTCCCTGTGAGCCGACGTTATGGCCTCAACCATCGCTGCTTCGTTCGTCGGATAGCCGAACCACTTCACCGAAATGGTTGAAAACGTTCCGTCCTGGACCATTAGGCCGATTTCGTGGCGCAGCAAGTCGGCCACTCTTGCGGCGTCCGGATGCTTCGGCGAGGAAGCGATGCCGGCCCACAACCTGGCTCCAGGAATTGGGGACATCCTTAACTCGCAGTCCTCGGGCTTTCGGAATACAGACGCATGCGTCGGGCTCTCTGGGATCACGGCCGCAAATACTGTTCCATCGCACACGCTAGCGATCAAAGCTGGTACCGATTCGAAAGCCTGCAGCCTTGGCTGTGGCAGGTGCTTCTGGGCCATGGTCCTGGCCAGTCCTTCCGTGATACCCACAACGCGTCCCGCGACGGCATTTGTGTCCCGAACATCGTTTTGGCGCTCTGTTACCAGCCAGTAGGTCGCTTGCGCGTATGGCTCGCTGAAGTGAAAACGCTTGCGCTCTGGTAACTGGTTGACGATCGGCCAAAGGTCGACGATGCCATCGGAGAGGGCGCGATCCGGACCAGCGGGAACCTGTATCCAGTCGAGTCGGACACCGGCGCGGCGCGCAGCCTCGCGAAGGAGGTCTATGACCGACCCGTAGGGCCGGCCTTGGGAATCAACAAACTGCCGCGGTGGAGACTGCTGAAAGCCCATCCGGTAGGGTCGTGCCGGTGATGGGCGGGCTCTGTCGTGGTGCCAGATCCAGGCTGAACCGACGAGGATTACCGCTGTGACGACGAGCGTGGACCTACGCACAGCGGCACTCCCGAAGGTTCGTTTCATCCGGGCGAGTATGAGCCGAAGCGGACCGATGTGCACAAAAGCTAACCTCTGCTCCAGTCTGGGGCGGATTCGATCGACCGGCGGGACCGGACGCGGCAATTCTGACAACGCAGAATGCCCCCAAAGGCAACCGCCCTAGCTTAGCTAGGGTACGCCCCGGACGCAATTCCAAGTCAATGCCGACGTCCGATATCGCCACCACCATTAACCTTAGGCATTATGGGCCCGTGTGAGCAGCAGACTGCCCAACCGAGCCTGTACGTGGCTAGGCCGAGATCGTGGCGCGAACGGACAGCATGTGAGTCACTCAGGCGAATACACATTCGCGGCGTCGAACGCAGGGGGGACGACCAGAGGCTGACGGGCGAACTGGAGTCTCTCCTGCAGTTCGAGAATTCGGCAGCCTGCTCGCAAACGGGCCCTCAGTTCACCAGACTTGAACGGTTTGGTGACATAATCGTCGGCGCCAGCCTCCATGGCGGTGACGAGATCTTCGCTTTCCGTCTTCGCAGTGAGAATCAGGATGTAGGTATAGCTGATCTGGTTGCTGGCGCGCACGCGGCGGCACACTTCAATGCCATCCAACCCCGGCATCAGCCAATCAAGGATCGCCAGGCGAGGGCCCTCTTCGTCTTGCAGGAGGCGCCAGGCTTCCTCGCCATCGCTCGCCACGACTACGTCGTAGCCCCATTGTGTGAGCATGGACCGCAGCCCCCACTGAAAAACCAAATTGTCTTCTGCCACCAGGATGCGCATGATAGGTTCTCCCCGCCTCCCTTGGAGTGAAGCTTGCCGGCTCGATAAATAAACAGTCCTGGCTAGAGGCTAGGTCGATGCAAGCAGATTTGAAACGTTTACGGCTGGGTAGAGGGTACTACTGGGGTACCAGGCACGGAGTATACCGGCGGCCGCGCTGAAGGAGTACATCGTGGCTGCGTCGGCGAGGCGCCGGGGAACGAGGTGAAGGTGGAGGCCGCGCCTGAGATTCCGGCCTTGAAGCCGTACCGGGGAAAACCCACCGTACGGAATTTTAGGGGAGGCAATGGAAACGTCGGCATCATTCGAAGCTCGGTCCGCGCCATTGCCTTACCCGACAACCGGCGTGGAGTAGTGAATGAAAGGATCATGCAGGAAAAGTTTAGCGAACCATCCTGACCCCGAGTCATGCAAGGACCGCCGAGAGGCTGCCCTCGAAAGCGTTGACAGGGCACATGCAGGCAGGGCATTGAGCTGCGAAATAATCGCGAACGGCGTGCAGACGTTGTTCCGCATGGCGGAAGGCAATACCGACGGGTGCGCTATCGCAAACATCCCGAGGACACCGGCCCGGCGCCGATGCCCGCCAGACGGGTTAATGACGATCTAAAGCGGAGCGCGCCTGCTGTTTGGACAGGGGGTCGGGCCAGAGAGCAACGAACGACTGGCGTCGAGACAATTAACTAAGTAACGTCGTTGCTTTAACTTATGGAGGGCCCTTCGGGCCCCTCAGCGAGAGTTATCGGGGAGATCCTCGGGCAGATTTTGTCTACAGTTTTCTCTACAATCGGCAAAATGTTGCCGCTAAGCTGTTGATTCTAAAGATGCGACCTCCTGTGCCCAAGGCAGTTTCCGGTACTCCCGGAAAGTGCCTTATTCTCAACTACTTACGTTTCAAGCAGATACGGTCCTCGTGTTGAAGCCTGTTGAGCCCTGTTGAAGGCGGAGGCTTTGGACAGCTACAAAATCATCTACAGTGGATGCTTCAGCCTCGTGGCGTCGAATGTGATAAAACCTCTCATCAGGCTTTCGATCCCGACGGCTTATTATCCTTCTGGGCATCCACTTGGATCACATTTCTGTCTTTTGCCAACTTCAGCTTCGGTGAGGATGGCCGGCCCGGCGCAAACCCAAACTCGCAGCAAAATATGAACCGACGACCAACACGCCGGCAACTGCCTGGGCGACCAGCGTTTCGACTGTAGGAAAGACCGAAAACCACAGCCCCATCCACGGCGGAATCACCGCTGCCAGTCGCGGCATGGGGGTCGTCGGGAGCCAGTGGGCCAATTGCATCTCTTGGGCCTGCTCGCCCACCATCACCAGCAAGACTGCGCCAAGCATGACACCCGTCAGGACCAACATTCGCCGATACGGCAAGCGGCGATGAGCAAGGAACGTCAGGACAGCAACGATACCCGAAAGCAGCAGGCCCAGTAACACCCCATAAAGCACGATCAGGCCGCCACGCTTCAGGCGGTAGCTCTGCAAGAACAGGACGACTTCAAAGCCCTCGCGGTACAGTGACGTAAAGCCGAGCAAGACAAAGCCCCACCACAAATCCGCTTTGGAGACCTCAGTGGACTTAGCGCGGTCAAGAAGGCCTTGTTTCTTTTTGGTATGTGCCGAGATCCATCCGGTCCAGTAAACTTTGTGGAAGAACCAGTTCATCACCAGCAATAGCACCAGAATTGCAAGGAGACCCGTGGCCGCCTGGAGATGCAGGGCGGAAACCTTCTGCGTCAGATCATCGATCAGGCCAATGGCAACCCACCATGTGACTAGGGTAGCTACGAACGCTGCCCCGGCACCAACGGCCACTGGGCGCCGATAGTCATGGTTGGAGGCGCCCATGGTCGCTGTGATGGCTGCGAGCACCAGAATACATTCCAAGCCTTCGCGAAACACGAGCACGCCAATGTCAATCGTTGCTGCGCTGAGACCCAAGTGCGGCGCGAGAGGATCGGGGTTGCCGGCCTGGCTCAGTGCCTGCCAGATCATGACGGCGGCGACCAACAGACCGCCAACCGCCAGAGAGGCGAGCAAAGCCAACCGCGAGGGAGAATTCGACGCGGCGATTCGACCGGGATGCCGATGTGATTCCGCTCTGCTCACGCCAAACCATTACATCTCAGATGCAACTGACTGTCAACAAGGCGCGGCTATGACCTCTCAGAAGGGTTTGGCAGGCTCTCGACGAGCCAAGATGCGACCATGGTAAATCGGTATTCCCAACAGAGCGGAAGCGGTGCCGCAACTGATCGCCACAACGCCCCAGGATGCACCAACTGCCCCTCAGTGCCTCCTTATCACCTCGTGTTGGACGTCGAAGCCCCGGTGTTGGGGTAGTCCTGCCCCACCCGCCGTGGTGGCTTGGGGCACCGCCACGCCATCGGCACGTGGGTCACTTCTTGCTTCTTGCAATTCAGTTGCAGTATACTCAAGTTCAAGTAAAGCAGTTCTTAATATAGCTAAAGCGAGACCAATGATGAAACTGACCCGCAATTCTCAGTGTGTGCCGCTCCTCGCGCTGGCGGTTGGGCTGGCGTGGGCGGCTGGAACGGATGGAAATGTCGAGGGCGCCGTGGTCGATCCCGCCGGCGCGGCGGTGTCGGGCGTCGAAATTGTAGCACGCCGCGCGGGTGTCGCGACCCTGTGGCGCACAGTGACGGATGACCAGGGCCGCTATACGATCGCCGGCCTGCCCGCCGGGGATTACGAAATCGAAGCCGCCGCCGCTGGCTTCCAGCCCTACCATCGTGGCGCGGTCTCCGTTACCGCTGGCGCCTCAACCCGTCTCGACGTCGTGTTCGCCCTCGCCGCCCACAGCGAGGCCGTCGAAGTGAACGCGTCGGCTTCCCAGATCGATACAAGTGATATGCAGGTAGGCGAACCCCTCACCAACGCCAAAGCCTCTGCAGTGCCGCTCAACAGCCGCAGCTATACGGATCTGCTGGCGCTGGCTCCGGGTGTCGCGCCGCTCAGCTCAAGGCAGCCGAATGCCGTCGTCATGTCGGGATGTACCAACACTCGTCCTTCAGGCGACCTCAATCCCGGCAACCTGTCCGTCAACGGACAGCGCGAGACCAGCAACGGCTTCTACATCAACGGCAGCGCCGGGCAGGAGGATTTCAATATGGGCGCGGCCATCGTGCCGAACTTGGATGCCATCTCCGAGATGCGCGTGCTCACCGCCAGCTTTGACGCGCAGTATGGCAACTTCAGCGGCGGCCAGGTGCTGGTTTCCACCAAGTCCGGTGCCAACGATTTTACCGGTAGCCTCTTCGAGTTCCTCCGCAACACCTCGCTCGACGCCCGCAACTTCCTCGCCTCGCAGCGCGCAGCGTTCCAGCGCAATCAATTTGGCGCCACCATCGGTGGCCCCGTTCGCAAAGATAAGGTCTTCTTCTTCGCCGATTACCAGGGTACCCGCACCCGCCAAGGCATCGATACTGGCCTCATCTCGGTGCCTTCCGCAGCCAACCGCGCTGGTGACTTCTCCGATATCGCCGGCACGCTCACCGGAACTGTCGGCGGCTCTTACTGGGCCAACTTGCTGTCTCAGAAACTTGGATACGGCGTGAATCCGGGTGAACGCTATTATTTCAACGGCTGCTCCAATGCGAGCGACTGCGTTTTCCCCCAGGCCGTCATTCCGCAACGCGCCTGGTCTGCCCCCGCCAAGGCCCTGCTCTCATACATTCCGCAGCCCAACGCTGGCCCCGGCAGCTTCGAAACTTCCGCTGACGATCAAATCTTGCGCGACGACAAGGCCGCTCTACGCATGGATGCGAATACCCGCTGGGGCGCATTCTCCGCTTACTATTTCGCCGACGATTATTGGCTCAACGATCCCTATCCCACCGGACAAGGTGGCGCCAACGGGCCGGGCTTTAACGCCACTTCGGCCGGCCGCGCGCAGATGGCCACCGTCGCCTTGACCAGCACCTTCAACTCGACCGCCGTCAACGAATTTCGCCTGGGATATCTTCGCGACGCCAACCATATCGGGCAGCCCGCCGGCGGCGTCGGTCCCACTCTGGCCTCCCAGGGCTTCACCGGCATCGTTCCGCTAGCGCCGCAAATCGAGGGAATAGAAAACGTGTCGTTCAACGACTTCACCATCGGCGTCGATACCACCGGTGTCACTCAGGCCAACAACACCTATCAATGGTCCGACCAGTTCTCCAAAGTCGCGGGCCGCCATCTGTTCAAGTTCGGAGCCAGTGTGCACCTGGACCAGGTCAATATCAATCCCGATGCCATTTACAACGGGTCATTTCTCTTCCAGGGCACCGACACCGGTTCCGATTTTGCCGATTTCCTGCTCGGCGTCCCCAGCAGCTACTCGCAAGGCGACTCGCGCCCGTTTTATCTCCGCAACCGCTACGTGGGCCTGTTCGCGCAGGACAGTTGGCACGTGCGGCCCAACCTCACCCTCGACTACGGATTGCGCTGGGACCTCCTGCCGCCTTGGCGCGAAAAATACAACCAGTTGCAGACGCTCGTGCCCGGCCAGCAGTCGCTCGTCTATCCCGGTGCGCCGGCCGGCCTGGTCTTTCCCGGCGACCCAGGAATCCCCGCCACCCTCGCGCCCGCCCGCTACACCAACTTCGCTCCTAGAGTCGGCCTCGCTTACTCCCTCGGCAACACCGTTGTGCGCGCCGGCTATGGCCTCTTCTACACCGCGTTTGAAGGCCTTTCGGCGGGCATCATGAGCGCCAATCCGCCCTATGGCTACGATTACACCAGCGTCGCGCCCCCGCTGTTCCCGAATCCCTTCATCACCGCCTCCGATGGCTCAAACATCGGCCAGCGCTTCCCGGAGCCCATCCCTGCCGATGGCGCCTCCGTTCAAAATCCCAATACTTCCGTCGATTGGTCGCAATACCTGCCCATCACCGGCGTCCCTTCCTTCTTCCATCAAAACCTCACCCCTTACAGCGAAAGCTATATGCTGTCGGTGGAGCGCGAAGTGGCCCGCGGAACCGTGGCCGCCATCCGCTACTCCGGCTCGCAGGCTCATCACCTCCTGGTGCTCATCTCCGCCAACCCCGGTAATCCCGCGCTGTGCCTCAGTTTGAGCCAGCCCCAGGACGTAGCGCCAGGCACCGCCACGTGTGGCCCCTTCGGCGAAAGCGGAACCTATGTTACCGCCTCCGGATCCATCGTCGATGGAACGAGGACCGCCTTTTCTCCCCAATTTGCGGCCGTCACGTACCAAAAAACCATCGGCAACTCGAACTACAACTCGCTCGAGGCCACCCTGCGCCACACCACCGGCTCCCTGGAGTTGCTCGCCGGTTACACCTATGGCAAGTCCCTGGACCAGTCCTCCAGCCTGTCCGATCCCGTCAACCCCATCAATTCTACACTGAGTAAGGCGCTCTCAGCCTTCGACATGAGGCACAACTTCGTGGCGAGCTGGAACTGGAGAATGCCGTTAGGGTTGAGCCTGTCAGGCATCGCGCGCTACAGCACCGGCCTGCCCGTCACGCTATTCAACAACAACGACACATCGCTCTTGGGCACCATTCCGAACGGCATCAATAACAATGGCGTCGACACGCCGGACGTCAGCCCCGGTCCCCTCATGCTGAACACCAACCCCCGCAACGGCAAGCTGGCCTTCAACACGGCCCTGTTCAGTCTCCCTTCGCTAGGCAGTGTCGGGACCGCCGCTCGGCGGTTCTTCTACGGACCAGGCATGGCCAATTTCGATCTGGCCCTCCACAAGGATTGGAAATTCCGCGAACGCCGCTGGCTGGAGTTGCGCGTCGAGGCCTTCAACGTCTTTAACCACGCCCAGTTCTATGGTGCGGCGGCGGTCAACGGTAACATCACCAGCTCCAGCTTCGGTCAGGTGGTGGCCGCCGCCGCGCCCCGCCTGGTGCAAGTGGCCCTGCGCTTCGCCTTTTAGAGCCAGTAGTAATTCGCGGTCATTCTCGCTGCTCTCCTACAAGGTTCGCAGGAACGCGACAAGATCTGCTTTCTCCTGCGCTGTCAATCCAACCTCGGAGATCAAGTTAAAGAATTCAACCGTGTCTTCGAGCGTCAACAACCGCCCGTCGTGCATGTAGGGAGGCGACTCCTTGATTCCCCGCAACGGGAACGTCTTGATTGGGCCCTCGGCGGTGGCCATCATGCCATTGATCATCCGTGGCTTGTAAAAACGCTCCGTTTGCAAATTGTGCATCGTGTTGTCGGTATAGTACGGCGCTGGATGACACGACCCGCACTTTGCTTTGCCAAAAAACAGCGTTTGCCCGCGCAGCTCTGCTTGAGAAGCGCTTCTCGGATTCAACATGCCGTCAATGCCAAGCTTGGGCGCCGGCGGAAAATCCAGCAGTTCTTCGACCTCGGCCATAAAGTGGACCTGGCTTCCCCGATCCAAGATATTTACTCCTTTCTTCATGGCAATGACCGGGTCCCCATCGAAGTACGCCGCACGCTGCTCAAACTCCGTGAAGTCTTCGACGGTCTTCAACGCTCGTTGAGAACCGAACAGGCGCTGAATGTTAACGCCGCGCAGCGAGGGGGTTTCGATCCGATGCCGGAACTCCTGCGGGCGAATGTCCCCGACCAGATGCGTGGCGCCGTTGGTGTGCCCATTTACGTGGCAATCGAAGCAGGTGACGCCGCGGTGCGGGCGTTCGCTACGGCGATCCTCGGTCTGATTGAATTGCTGCTGCGGGAACGGCGTTACCAGCAAGCGCAACCCCTCGAGTTGCTTAGGATTCAAAATCCCGTTGAACAACTCGTAGTAGTTGTCAATCGTCACCACTTTGCCCTGGGAGACATCGCCCAGATCGGGTCGCGTGGTCAGATAGATGGCCGGCGGATACTCCGGCATGATGTGGTCGGGCAGATTGAAATCGAGATCGAAGCGGGTCAGGTCGCGGCCTTCCTGCTTCTTGATCTCATCAATCTGGTACTTCGGGAACAGCATTCCGCCTTCCGGATGATTCGGATGCGGCAACGGCATGAAGCCGAGGGGAAACGCGTCTCGGTCGCGGATCTCTTCAGGGCGCATCTGCGCGAGTCTCTCCCAGGTCATGCCCCCTCGAAGCTTTACGCGCACGCCCTCTTGGACCGCTTTGCCGCGAGACATGGTTACGCCTCTGGCGGGGCGGTCGCTTAGGTCGTAGCGCTCCTCCAGCAGCGCCTTCTGACGCTGCATGATGGCGGGTTTCGCCGCTCTCATGCGAGACATGACGGTGGCGAAGTCCTCCTGAATGACAACCGGCGAGTAGCTGGATGATTTCTTCCCGGCCTCCTGCGCGAGAAGTGTGCCAAGGGCCAAAACGAGGCCCGCCACAAGCACCGCAGCCCTGCCCCAATTCGCTCGAAATCTCATAGTTCTCCTTCCTTTTGCCTACAGCAGACACTTCTACGACGTCATCGTAGCGTATGCACCCCTATGGCGTGCCCACGTTCATGCGGCGCCGCAATCTGTTACCCACGTACCGCGCTGCAATCTGTTGCAGAGACAGAGAAAAGCGCGATATGACCAATCGAGGGCCAGCGCCTGCCACGGGAATACACTCAATCTCCTGCGTGAAATCCCGCAGCGGGCATCTCACTCTTGCGGACCACCTCGTCGTGATCTTCTCCTTCCTCTGGATGAATCCGCTTTTGCCTTCGCTCTCGGCGCAGGCGTACCAGACGAGGCTGGCCGTGTCCGCCGGGTGGACAGTTTTCGAGCACAGTCTGAGCAAAAGCCTCGAAACTGGATGGAATAGTCGCCAATCTGAAAACCGGAACTCTCACTGGGAAGTGGTAAACCATCCAGGGATGGGTCTTCCAAGTCCAGCATTTTTTCGCAGTTGAGGCAGACGAGATGGTGATGACGATGCGTCTTTACCTCATAGCGGGTTGCCGCGCCCGGGTGACACACTTTTCGGGCAACCGCGATCCGAACGAACGTTTCGAGGACGCGATACACCGTAGTCCGGGAAATTTCTGGCATTCGTGTCCGGACGTCGTCAAAGATCTGATCGGCGGTCGGATGATCCGTACGAAGGGACAGGGCCTCCAGAACCACTCGCCGTTGAACGGTGAGTGGCAGAGCGTGTTCGCGACAGATCTGTGCGAGATCCTCCAGCTTGAGATGGGAACGATCTCCCGGGGCCATAATTGCAACAATATTGCAGCCGATATAAAATGTCAAACATCAATGTTCGCAGGGGATCATGGTTCCACAAGGCTCCAGAAGTTGCCACAGGGTCGCGCCATCCGCCTGGAACCTCTGCAATCGCGGCAGGCGGTCGGGAGCTCGGCGCCCGAACGGCAAGGCGCTGATTTCAATACACCACGAAGTTTTGACCACATACAGATCGATTCCGTGATTTTATAGCGGCTACGAGACATGACAGTGGCGAAGTCCTCCTGAATGACAACAGGCGAGTGGCTGGATGACTTCTTCCCGGCCTCCGGCGCGAGCAGCGTGCCAGGGCGGCGGTGCGTCTGGGATGCCCCTTACTTTTCTTCGCGAATCTGCTGGCTCAAATACCGCTCGTAA
The DNA here is from genome assembly GCA_003167255.1 of Bryobacterales bacterium. Classification (GTDB taxonomy): domain Bacteria; phylum Acidobacteriota; class Terriglobia; order Bryobacterales; family Bryobacteraceae; genus PALSA-129. Next base: position 1,863 of record PMTR01000124.1, on the reverse strand, counting down.
CCGATTTCCTTGATCTGGTGGAGCTGGGCCTCCAACCAATCGACGTGGCTCTCTTCATCTTTCAGCAGGCGCTCGAAGAGCTCGCGCGACGCGTTGTCACCCTCGTCCCGCGCGATCTGGATCGATTTGTTGTACGTGGCGACAGCGCCGATTTCCAGTTTCAGATCGCTCTCAAGCTGCTCCTTCACATTGCTGCCGACAGTGACGTGCAACAGCTCGGTCAAATTCGGCGCACCATCGAGAAAGAGGATGCGTTCGATGAGGGCTTCGGCGTGTTTCATCTCGTCGATGGACTGCTTCTTGATGAAGCTGCCGAGCTTGTCGTACTTCCAGTTCTCGCACATCTCGGCGTGGAGGAAGTACTGGTTGATGGCGGTCAATTCTTCTTTCAAGGCGGCGTTGAGTTCGGCGATTACTTTTGGCTTTCCTTGCATAATGACTGGATTGTAATTGGTGGCAGCGGGCCGAGGCAACCGCGGGAACGCAAATTACTACTGGCTCTAAAAGGTGAAGCGTAGGGCCACTTGCACCGGGCGTGGCGCGGCGGCGGCCACCACCTGACCGAAGCTGGAGCTGGTGATGTTGCCGTTGACCGCCGCTGCGCCATAGAACTGGACGTGGTTGAAAACGTTGAAGGCCTCGACGCGCAGATCCAGGGCTGGCCGTTCGCGGAGGCTGCAGTTCTTGTGGAGGGCCAGATCGACATTGGCCATGCCCAGTCCATAGAAGAACCGCCGCGAGGCGGTGCCGACACTGCCCAACGAGGGAAGACTGAACAAGGCCGTGTTGAAGGCCGGCTTGCCGTTTCGGGGGTTGGTGTTCAGCATGAGGTTACCGGAGCTAAAGTCCGGTGTGTCGACGCCACTATTGTTGATGCCGTTCGGAATGGCACCCAACAGCAAAGTGTCATTGTTGTTGAACAGCGTGGCCGGCAAACTGGCGGTCGCGCGATCTGGGCTCCATCTCCGGCCACTAAAGCGGCCCTCTGTCATTCCGCCATAGTGGCGGGATGACAGAGGGCCGTCTCATCGAAGAGGGTGCAGAAGTTCCATGCAGGACCATCCGGCTCCAGCGGGTCCGCATCGGATTCTACCCGGCGACCACCTGCCGCAATTGCAGGAGGTCGCCCATGGTGAAACCGCCTATTGACGGGCCTTCCAGCGGTCTGGCAGGCGACTGTAGTCAAAAATGTAGCTAAAGCATCCTCACGGTTCCACAAGCTGCCATACCGGGCCGGCCAGCTGTCGCTAGCAGGTGAGCAGGTGGGACCAAAGGACCAGGATAAGCGCACCTGCACTTTGAGCAGGTTCTCTTGTGCTGTAAGTTATTGAAACTGCAGGCCATTAACCGTAGTTAACGCACATGTGCCCAAGGCGGTGTCCGGCCTTCTTCGAAAATGTCTTGTTTTCAAGTACTTATGTTTCAACGAGATGCGGGCCGCTTGTTGAAGCCTGTTGAGCCCTGTTGGAGTCGGAGGCTTTGGTCAGCTACAAAATTATCTACAGTTGACTTTCCGCCGCTTGGTGTCCCTCAGGTCAGCCCCAGGACTGCGGTCCCACAGATGAGCCTCTGCACGCCCGCGCCGTTCGCGGGCTCACTGTCCAGTTCGTACCCGATGGCCCGATATCCTTTGAGCCGCTTTTCATACAACTACACCAGTCGTTAGGGTTGTTCCGGGTTGAGGACGGCGAAGCCTTCCAGCGTCGCAACCTCACAGAGAACCTTGTCTGCGGCCACGAAGGCCTCTAACCCAACACGATCCTGCACCTCTAATGCCACGGCAAGCTGGAGCGCGTCCAAGGTTCGCAAGCCCTGCCGGTCGCCGTATCGGATGGTAAGACGGCGAGCCGCGCCTGCTGCGGC
>PMTR01000106.1 GCA_003167255.1 Bryobacterales bacterium | reverse complement strand
GGAGCGGGCCGTGCCTGCTGCTGTTTCTCAGGCGGCTGGCCTGGTTTTCCCTTCTCCTCTTGGTGTGCGTACGAAGAGACAATCGTCCCGAAGAGCAGAATCAGGGCAGCCGTACTGGTAGCTCGAACAAATTGCATGGTAATGGTCCTCCTTTAAGGTCGCAATTGGATGTGCACGCAGACCACCAGTCCGCGTCAACGATGTTCCACCGGCTCTGCTGCCTCCGCCTCGGCCTTGGTCTTGTGCACCGGCCCATCCGGGTGGTTGGGCGGAGAGTAAGTCACGGCCGTGGCCTCCTATTTCTTGGCTTCTTCAACAACGCACTCTGCCGCCGGTTGGGCAGGCGCTTCTACGCGATCGATGACGGCCACAGGCACCCGTTCGGTCGGCCTGTCCGTCGTCCCGTAGTCGGCGGCAGCCTCCGAAGTAGAGGAGATACACTGGGCGCCAGTGTCTTTCAGGGTTTTCTTCGCCCGGTCACACCACTCCGGACTGTCGCAATGCACGGAAAGGAGAATGCCGCCACGCCTCATTCTGCCCACGTACCGCTTGGCGACGTATTCGGTCAGACCCAGGCCCGCCATCAATCCGACCATCCAACCCAGCGCCCCGCCGGCGCCGGCGCCAGCCAAAGCCGCTACCAAAGGTCCAGCCGTGACCAGTGGCCCCAGGGCCGTGGTACTCAGCGTTTGAATGGAAACGATAAAGGCCAATGCGGCGCCAATCACCGCGCCCGCTACCGTTCCAATCGCCGCTCCTTCCAGCGCCTTGGTGCGTTTCTCATGCGCGAAATCCTTTGAGCCTTGGTTGCCAGACGACAGGACCGAGACGTCCGCCGCCCTATAACCCGCTTTGTACAGGACGTTGACGGCTTCCGCAAGGGTTATGCGATCCGGATAAAGTCCCATCACCGATGTATTCTTTGCCACTTAGCGTTCCTCCTTATTTGGAATTGTCGTGTCTGTGCCTGTGCACGAGCCGGGCCAAGCGCCGCGGGCCGCTGCGCTGCGGAGATGCCCCGGATAGGACCGCACGTGCATGTGCAGAATCTGCCTTTGGAAATGCACATTTAGCTGAGCGTGAGTGCCGTACGTGCGGGCGGCGGCATCGAGTGTGCTGGAACTACCACCGGCTGCGCCGCCCGTGAGAGCGGCCCCTGGCTTGCAAGAGTTCTAAGGGGGATCATTTCCCATGGATTTGAAGGACGTACTGGCTCAATTGCGCGACGAACGTGACGCACTCGACGCTGCCATCTCCAACTTGGAGCGCTTGGAGCATAACCGCCTCCGCAGCCCCGGCCGCCCACCAAGTTTGGTGACGAAGAGTTCCACGAACGGCACAAATCACGGTCACAGCCTTCTAAATCCAGCGCTTGGCGAAGGGTAGCCAACGGATGTTACAGCCTCCTGCGTTGACCGGCTGATATTGTTTTCCGGGAAATCACTCGCTCACGGTCGTGGCTCGTATCGGAGCGGCCTAATCTCTCTCCAGGTATTCCGCAGGCACATCGTCCTCCGGGACTTGTTTGGTGTGAACTTCAGCCACGTCCGCGTCGGGTGCATCTTCCACGCCGCCGATCGCTTCGGCCTCGAAGGATTGCCCCTCCTCGACCAGTTCTTCCACGCTCTCCGAGCCTGCCTCCGCGACGTCCGACAATCCCTGAGTATCCCCAGACTGGCCGGCTGAACCCGTACCTCCGCCCTTCTCCCTGGTCGGAACGATACTGTAGGTTCGGATTCCTGCATCGTCTTGCTTCTTCATGCGCTTTTTGTTGCACGTGACTTGCCAACGCGGAACTGGAAATGGCCTCTGGCATGCTTGGATGTAGGGCGGAAGAATTATGAAACATAATCATTCTACAGAGACGCGCCCCGCCGGGCAGGAGGCTGAAATCCAACAGTATGGAACAGTGGTAAACCGGCCCTTATCGCTCGATCACAGGGTTCGTTTGGCCAGCGTCGACAGCCTCAATCCGATTCTCGCCGACACGCTTAGGGCGACCTCGTAGGGTCTCATCAACGTCAACGTAAATCCGCACACGAATGCGCACAGGAGAATCTTAATGCCATACATTACTGTCGGGAAAGAAAACTCCGGCAACATTGATCTCTACTATGAGGACCACGGCTCGGGTATGCCGGTGGTCCTGATCCACGGATATCCTCTGAGCGGTGCGTCCTGGGAGAAGCAGATTCCGGCGCTTCTGGCAGCGGGTCACCGTGTCATCACCTATGACCGCAGAGGATTCGGCAAGTCCAGCCAACCGGCAACCGGCTACCACTACGACACCTTCGCCGAGGATTTACACAAACTTGTGACGCAGCTCGAACTACGTGATTTCGCGCTGGCCGGTTTCTCCATGGGAGGCGGCGAAGTAGCGCGCTACTTAGGGAAACACGGATCGAAAGGCGTCAGCAAGGCAATATTCATCTCGGCGGTCCCGCCCTTCCTGCTGAAGACGCCGGAAAACCCGGAGGGTGTGGATGGCAGTGTTTTTGAGGACATTCAGAAAGCCCTCGTCGCAGATCGTTACGCGTTCTTCACCGGGTTTTTCAAGAATTTCTACAACACGGATCTCCTGCTGGGGAAGCGTGTCAGCGAACAGGCCGTTCAGTCGAGCTGGAACATCGCAGCCGGCGCCTCTGCCATGGCGTGTCTGGCTTGCGTACCGACCTGGTATGAGGACTTCCGCGAGGACCTGACCCGCGTCGATGTGCCCACGCTAGTCATTCAAGGGGATGCAGACCGGATTGTGCCCATCAGTGCCTCGGGACTCCGGACCGCCAAACTGATCAAGGACGCGCGCTTATTGGTCGTGAAGGATGGGCCGCATTGCATCACCTGGACCCACGCGGACGAAGTGAACCGCGAGCTGGTGAACTTCCTTGGGGCAGGACTGGGGAAGCGTGCCGGGTCAGAGCCCCGGAACAAAGCAGTGGCTTAACGAACCATGCTTCCAGGTCCACTTCCTGGGGGTGCCGTCTCAGAGCGGCACCCCCAACCTTGACTTCGCGCCCGCCAGGTGACACCTTAGCGGAGTCGCTCTTACCTCCCGGAGGCCTCCGCAAGCTGCTTATGTGCAAGCCCTGCCGCCGATCAGGCAAGTGCTGCATGATCAGACGAGCACAAAGAGCCGAACTCCGGCGGCGGGCGATCCGGTCCAATCCAGGCGATTTTGAATGCCCGTCAAAACCGCCCATCCCGCCTGAAGATTGGACGCCGGATTGCAAGGCGAGAGGCTGAGCTACGGGAAGGAGGTTTTTTGGCCACTACCACAGCCGAGCCTGCCAGTCTGTCCAAACTGGTGAGCAGGGATGAAGTCGCGGAACGCACGACCGCGTTCCGCTTTGAAAAGCCATCGAACTGGACATTCAAGGCGGGCCAGTTTCTCGACATGACGTTGCTCAATCCCTCAGACACGGATGCCGAAGGGAATACGCGATCCTTTTCTATCGCGAGCGCTCCCCATGAAGAAACCCTGATGGTGGCCACCCGTATGCGCGATACGGCATTCAAGCGCGTGCTAAAGACGATGCCCCTAGGCTCCGCGGTCAAGCTTGAGGGACCGTCCGGCGACCTGACGCTTCATAACGACGTAAAGCGTCCGGCCGTGTTTCTGGCGGGCGGTATCGGCATAACCCCGTTCCGAAGCATCGTATTCCGGGCGGCGAAGGAGAAGCTTCCTCACCGAATCTACCTCTTCTACTCGAACCGCCGGCCGGAGGACGCTCCGTTTCTCGATGAGCTGCAGGCTTTGGAGAAAGAGAATCCAAGCTACAAGCTCGTCGCCAGCATGACTGAAATGGCGAAATCGCACCGCTCATGGCATGGCGAAAGCGGCCAGATCCATCAAGCCATGCTTTCCAGGTATCTGCAGGATGCCGGGTCGCCCATCTATTACATAGCCGGGCCGCCGGAGATGGTGAAAGGCCTCCACAGGATGATCCATGAGGACGGAGTCGATGACGATAACATCCGCGCGGAAGAGTTTACGGGCTACTGATTCTACATTCGAAGGAGAGAAGGAGAACAATGAAAACGAAACCTGCTAAAGAAGAACATCGTCCATTCGTGACAGACATCCAGGAACTTCGCCGGCGTGCGCGCGAGCACATGGAGATGGGTGCGGTTACTAGCGGCTACAATGCGGACCGGGAAACGGTTATCCGCATTCTGAATGAGGTTCTGGCGACCGAGATTGTCTGTGTGCTGCGATACAAACGCCACTACTACATGGCGACTGGCATTCATGCACAGGCAGTGGCGCAGGAGTTCCTCGAGCACGCCAACGAGGAGCAAGGCCATGCCGACATTGCCGCCGAACGGATCACCCAATTGGGGGGCGAGCCGAATTTTAATCCGGAAGGGCTGGCAACTCGCAGCCATGCGCAGTACGTCGAAGGCAAATCGCTTCTGGACATGGTTAGGGAGGACCTGGTCGCTGAGCGGGTAGCGGTAGAGTCCTATAACGAGATTATCCGCTATCTTGGCAATGACGATCCCACCACCCGCATCGCGATGGAGCAGATCCTCGCCAAGGAGGAAGAGCACGCCGACGATATGAAGAAACTGCTCGAAACACTAAGCAAGGATGAAAGGTTCGCCGACCATTCCTAGGGAAGCGCGGTGTACTGCGACCGTCGGCTAAAGGCTGGTGTCACCGCAAACGGCGCCACCATCAACTGTGGAATGATAAAAAGCGGCCGGCGAAGGTGGCCGCGGGGAGTGAGCTTGAAACACGCTTTGGGTACTTCCGTAGCCCGGATTCTCGTCATTGAAGACAACGCCTCGGACGTCTTCCTTCTCGAGCGGGCCTTGAATCAGCATGATCTCCGATTTGAACTGGTTCACCTGCTGAGCGGACGCGAAGCCCTCGCTTTCATCCGCAGGCAGGGGGCCTATGCGGATGCGGCAATTCCAAACCTGATTCTGGTGGACTTGAACCTGTCCAAATATACCGGCGAAGACATTTTGCGCGAGATCCGGAGCGCCAGACACCTCGGTGGCGTTTCAGTGTGCGTGTGGAGTTCTTCCCGGTCCCGCCGGGACGAGGCGTTGCTCAAGGACCTCGGAGTTGCCCAATTCATCACCAAGCCTTCTGGTCTGGATCAATTCATGGAGATCGGCAAAATAATCAAGGATCTCCTGGCAGGTCCCAGAGCCGCCTGATGGCGTTTGGACGGCCGCCGTGCCTCCTTGAGAGATCGAGACGGCGTTACAATTCAGTCAGTTGGCTAGCCGCCAACCGCAACGATCAGAACCCGGCGCAGATAGGGGTGCAGCAGTGGCACTCCACGTGCTCAGTTCGTCGCACTTCCGCTCGAGTGATGACGCCCGTTCGTCCCGGCGAGAAAGGTAATGGTAGCCTGTGGCAAAGAAGACCGGCAAGCGTCGGCCAGGCGGGGTCGCGCGTTCTCCACGTGCGCCCGACTCGCCCCGCCCAAAACGACGCACTCGCTCGCCTGGGAAGACCTCCACAGCAGCCGTAAAGCCCGCTTCCGGTGCTACGATCATGCGGCCAGCCGCCGAGGAGCGCGATAAAGGCAGTTCACTCCCCATGGTTGTTGGCGTAGGGGCCTCTGCCGGCGGACTGGAGGCATTCACGGAGTTGCTCAGCCATCTGCCGGACGATACCGGAATGGCATTCGTGCTGATTCAGCACCTCGATCCGAAGCACGAGAGCCATCTGACGGAGTTGCTTGCCAAGGCAAGCAAAATGCCGGTCGCTGAAGTGAAAGGCGAAACTCGCGCTCAGGCCAACCGTGTTTACGTGATTCCGCCGGGATGCAATTTGGACATTTCCGATGGAGTCCTGCATACCCCGCCGCGGCCAGATAGTGGCCGCAACCTGCCGATCGATTCTTTTCTCCGCGCCCTGGCGGCAGACCGCGGCACCAAGGCAATCGGCGTCATTCTGTCGGGAACCGCATCCGATGGGACGCTGGGCCTCCAGGCGATCAAGGCCGCGGGCGGTATCACCTTCGCTCAGGAAATGCGAACCGCCAAGTTCGACGGCATGCCGGGAAGCGCGATCGCTGCCGGTGTGGCGGATTTTATCCTGCCGCCGGCCGGAATCGCGCGGCAACTGGTGGCCATCGCGCGCGATTTCCAGGTCGCGATCGACGAGCCACCGGCGGATAGAGAACTGGCTAAGATACTCCGCCTGGTGGGGAGCGCCACCGGAGTGGACTTCACGCACTACAAGCACAACACCCTGACGCGGCGCATCACGCGGCGCATGGCCCTCCGCGGATTCGAAAAGCTGGAAGACTACAGCCGGGAACTCGAGCACAATCGCGAGGAAGCAAATGCGTTGTGCGAGAACTGTCTGATCACCGTCACGGCATTTTTTCGGGAACCGGATCTCTTCGCGGAACTGAAGAAGAAGGTGTTCCCCGCTCTGGTTGAGAATCGAAGGCCCGAAGATCCGATCCGGATCTGGGTGCCGGGGTGCGCCACGGGCGAGGAAGCTTATTCGATCGCCATCGGCCTGATGGAATTCCTGGACGACGCGAAATTGAGCGTTCCGTTCGAGGTTTTCGCCACCGATATCAGCGAAACGGCGATCGAAAAGGCCCGCGCGGGTATATACAAGGATTCCGCGTTGGCGCATGTCTCGCCGCAGCGATTGGCGCGCTTCTTCACCAGAACGGAACGCGGGTACCAGATCGCGAAGAGCATCCGTGACGTGTGCGTTTTTGCCAGACACAACGTGGCGCAGGACCCGCCTTTCTCCAGGCTGGACCTCATCAGTTTCTGTAACGTGTTGATCTACCTGGGCGCGGTATTACAACGCAAGGTGTTGTCGATTCTGCATTACTCCCTCAAGCCAACGGGCTTCCTGGTACTCGGACCATCGGAAAGCATCAGCACGCTTTCCGAGTCATTTCATCAAGTGGAGAAGACCCACAGGATTTATGGCATGCGGCGGGCCGCGGATAAGCTCGTGCCCGAGGTAAGCAAAGGCCGCCGCGCCGAGAGCCGGGTGGATCTCCGGGAGAGAGTTGTCGAGGGCCGAGCCGGGCTGGAGGTGCTGAGAGAAGCCGACCGGTTGGTGCTGGCGGAACATGGCCCCCCCGGCGCCATCATTGACGATCAGATGAACATCATTGAGGTCCGCGGCCGCACAGCACCGTACCTGGAGCTTTCGCCAGGCGAACCGACGCAGAATCTTCTAAAAATGGCCTGCGAAGGCTTGATAGCGGGACTCGGTAAGGCGATCCGAACTGCCAGACAAAGGAACGCCGTCGCTAGAGAAGACGGCTTCCGGATCGAAGACGGTGGCCAGTTAAGAGACGTCACAATCAAGGTAATCCCGTTCAGGGGCTCGTCCTCGTCCAAGCAACGCTATTTCCTGGTCCTGTTTGAGGACGCCGCGCCGAAGGGTGGCCCCAGGGCGATCGACCGGCCCGAGACACAGGAAAACGGGGGAAGCGCCAGGCTGCGGCGCGAGCTTATAGCAACCAAGGAGTATCTGCAATCGATCGTCGAGGATAATGCAAGCACCCTGGAAGAGCTTAGGGCAGCCAACGAAGAGGCGCAGGCGGGCAACGAGGAACTGGAAACCGCGCAAGAAGAGCTGGAATCGGCCAACGAAGAATTGAATACGCTGAACGAAGAACTGAAGATCAGCAACGTGGAATTCAGCAAAGTCACCCGGGATCTGACCAATCTTCTCGAGAGCATCAGCATACCCCTTGTCATGGTTGGGCGAGACCTGCGCATTCGCCGCTTTACGCGCGCCATGGAACCTATGTTGAATCTGATCGCCTCCGATGTCGGACGCTCGATAACCGATCTTCAGCCTCAAATGGAATTACCCGACCTGCGGCGGTTGCTATTGGATGCCATGGAGGGCGGCAATCGGAAACCACACGATATCCGCGACTCGCACGGCCGATGGTATTCGCTACGCATCCTCCCGTCCCTGGGGCCGGATGGCAAAACCGACGGCGCCGTGCTGATGTTGATCGATATCGATGCCGCCAAGCGCGGTCTTGACTTCGCCGAAGCGATTGTAGAAACGGTGCGGGAACCTTTGGTGATCCTGAACCAGAACCTGCAAGTCATGAAAGCCAACAAGGCGTTCTACGAAACGTTCCGGGCCGCGCCGGAGGAGACCGAGGATCGTCTCATCTACGACCTGGGGAACGGACAATGGAATATCCCGAAGCTGCGCGAGTTACTTGAGAACATCCTCCCCGCGCACTCAACCTTCCGGAACTTTGAAGTGACACACGAATTCGAACATGTCGGACGGAAAGTGATGCTGCTCAACGCCAGCGAGATCTTCAATCCGAATGCGCAAGCGCGGACGATTCTTCTGGCGATTGAGGACGCCACGGACCGCAAGCAGGCCGAGGAAGCGCTCCAGACTACCAATGCCGAACTGCAGCAGTTTGCCTATGCGCTCACGCACGACTTGCAGGAACCCTTACGGATGGTTGTGAACTTCACCGAGCTTCTGGGGCGCGAGTATGCCGGAAAGCTGGGTAAAGAAGCGGACACATTCATCTCCTATTCCGTGCAGGGGGCCCTGAGGATAGAGGCGCTGCTGAAGGCCCTGCTGGCGTATTGGGAGGTCAGCGAGCGGGAACAGGGCGGCTTTGCCTCGATCGATTGCGGCGCGGTTCTCGCTAAAGCATTGTTGAACCTCCAGGCGGCTATCGCGCAAAGTGGCGCCACGGTAACTTCCGATCCATTGCCAACCGTGGTAGCCGAAGAGGTGATGCTGATGCAGCTTTTCCAGAACCTCATTTCGAATTCGATCAAGTACCGAGGCGGGGAAGCGCCCAGAATCCACGTCTCGGCGCAGAGAGACGCGGAAGGGTGGTTGTTTGCGGTGCGGGACAATGGAATCGGTATCGATCCGCAAGACACCGACCGGGTGTTCGGCATGTTCAAACGCTTGCATGGAAGCGAAATCCCAGGTACCGGCATCGGTCTTGCGATTTGCAAGAAAGTTGTCGAGCGCAAGGGTGGCCGGATCTGGGTGGAATCGGAAACCGGGCGGGGCGCTACGTTCAAGTTTACAATTCCCGGCGGCCATAAGGGGTCCGGACGCCGGCGCGCGGACTGAAAATGGGCGCCTCCGACCAAAAACGCACGGCAGACGAAATCGAGCGCTTACGCCAGGCGCTCGATGCGGAAACGCTGCGATCGCTCGAGGTCCAGAGGCAGTTGGACCACGCGAGCGCGGAATTTGAAGAGTTCGTCTCGATGGCGGCTCACAACCTGCGCGAATCTCTCCGGGACGTGGCCTCATACAGTCAACTGATGGCCGAGACCTATGCCGGCCGCCTCGATTCCGATGCCGGCGTATTCCTCGAGCGCATCCAGCAGGGGGCGGCCAGAGCGCAGTCACTGCTAGCCGACGTGGTGGACTACTGGGCCACGGGTATTGGCGACCGGCCGTTCTCCCGGACGGACATGGAAGCGGTCCTTCGCCAGGCGCTCCTCTCGACGGACAAGCAGATAATGGAACGGAGCGCAATCGTTACCCATGACCCTTTGCCGCGGGTGTGCGGAGATTTCGAAATACTGACTAAGGTTCTTCACCATCTGCTTAGAAATGCCATCGAATACTGCGGCACGCCTTCTCCGCGCGTTCACATTTCATCCAGACGAGAAGATCTCGCATGGGTATTCTCGGTCGAGGACAACGGTCCTGGTATAGACCCCGCATTCCAAGAGCGTATATTCGGGGTGTTTAAGCGCCTGCACGGAAAAGAACACCCCGGGAACGGACTTGGACTCGCATTCTGCAAGAGGGCCATCGCGTGGCAGGGCGGTCGAATGTGGATGGAGTCGACGCCTGGGGCGGGATCGACATTCTATTTCACTCTGCCTCCGGCCGATTAACAATCTCCCCCGGTTGCACTTGAGTGCAGGTTTTGCCGGTGCCCGCGTAGCGGCTTTATGGGGCGTTAGGTGTTTGCACATGGTCACGCACGTGCAGTGCGAAAGCTCGGAGAGTGGTGAGAATTGGCAGTGACGGCCATTCGCCACTGGATTGGTTCACAGGTCGATACTCAAAAAGGAGAGTGTGTTATGGTTCTTAAGCGATTGATCGGATTGGTTTTTGCAGGCGCGCTGGCCTTCAGCGCCGTGGCGGCCGATATTGTGGTTAAGATCGCGCCACCCCGTATTGTAGTCGAAAAGCGGCCGCCGGCGCCCAGCCGTGACCATGTGTGGATTTCCGGGTACCATCGCTGGGATGGCAACGCTTACGTCTGGACCTCGGGACGGTGGGAACAGCCTCCACGACCGCATGCCCAGTGGGTAGCGCATCGCTGGGTTCACCATAAGGACGGCTGGGTTATGGTAGAGGGGCACTGGCGCTAGATCCGTTTCCCAGCAAACTCCACGTGCCGGTAGAAGGCGCTACCGGCATGTGGCTTTCAAATCGGCCGGATTCTGCGGCGGCAGGTGCTTACGCTGCCGGCCCAACTCACCTATGCTGGTCTGGATAGTTCTCTCATCGTGAAGTTCTGGAGCAAGCCTGATTTCGGCCGCGGCTGGGAGAGCACCCGTTGGGCAAGAAAGCAGTGGCGCGTTTCATTCCACTCCAAATCAGACCCTCGCCGCTTAGGTGCATCTCTGCGGCTTCCACGAGATGGTCCACAAACTGCTAACCTGTGAGTTCCCTGTAAGAGTAGGGACGCTGTGGCACGGTAGCCTCGAATAGCCCTTACTTGCCATTGCCTGGGAGTTGAAACGGGGGCGTTCATGCACGAGAAGCGAGTGTCCGGCGTTGTCCGGCCTGAGACGGAATTGGAGGGCCGGCGCGCCTTCATGGCCGGAGTAGCAGAACCCCTTGCGGATCGGGCAGTCATTCCGGTAGTTGGCATTGGCGCCTCAGCGGGCGGGTTGGAAGTGTTTAAGCTTCTGCTTGCCGATTTGCCCGCCGATACCGGCTTAGCCATCGTATTCATTCAACATCTCGATGCAAGTCATCACAGCATGCTTGCCGAGATTCTTGCGCGAGCCACCCCCATGCCGGTCAGTGAGGCTGCCGATGGCATGCCGGTGGAAGCCAACCACGTATACGTCATACCGGCAAACGTCGATCTGACCATCGCACATGGGGCACTGAAGCTGGCCCCGCGTACGCAAGCGCCGGGATCGCACATGCCCATCGACCGCTTCTTGCGATCCGTGGCTGAGCAGTGCGGAAGCAGGGCCATCGGAGTAATCCTTTCCGGCACGGGCTCCGACGGCTCGGCGGGCGTGGAAGCCATCAAAGCCGCCGGTGGCGTGACGTTTGCGCAGGACGCGGATACCACCAAGTTCGCCGCCATGCCCCAGGCCGCCGTGGCCACCGGCTGCGTGGATTTCGTTCTGCCCCCCGAACGGATTGCCGCCGAACTGCTGAGGATTGGCCGGCACCCTTATGTTGCGGGTGCCGTACGCATGGGACAGGAGCGAACGCCAACCCCCGACGAAGAGCGATTCGCCCGCATCCTGGCCATTCTGCACGGGGCAACCGGCATCGACTTTTCGCTGTACCGGCAGAACATGATCAAGCGCCGTATCCTGCGGCGCCTCGCCCTGCGCAATATCAACAGCCTTGCGGAGTACAGCGAGCGGCTGGAGAACGATTCCGAAGAGCTGATGGCGCTCCAGCGGGACTTGCTCATTGGCGTGACCAGCTTCTTCCGCGATCGGGAACCGTTCGAATGCTTGAAGAAAGTCGTCTTCCCCCGCATTCTCCAAGGCAGGCCCGCCAACGAGACGATTCGCGTCTGGGTGGCGGGTTGCGCCACGGGAGAAGAGGCATTCTCGATTGCCATATCGTTACAGGAATATCTGGATGAAACGGGCGCCGCCTTTCCGGTGCAGATCTTTGCGTCCGATATCAGCCTGGCGGCAATTGAAAAGGCCCGCACCGGCAGGTACCTCGAGAACATTGCGGCAGACCTTACACTTGAGCGCCTCAACCGCTATTTCACAAAGATCGAAGGCGGGTATCAAATCAACAAGAAACTGCGCGAGACGTGTGTCTTTACCAGGCATAATCTGATTGATGATCCGCCGTTTTCGAAGCTGGACCTGATCAGTTGCCGCAACGTCCTCATCTACCTGGGAAGCGTGCAGAAGACCATCATCCCGCTCTTCCATTACGCGCTCAAGCCGGCTGGCTTTCTCATGTTGGGCGCATCGGAGGGGGCGGCGGCCAGCGATCTGTTTTCGGTCGTGGACGGCCAGCACAGGATCTATGCCAAACGGGAAACGGCGAGAACGCCGCACCTGTTTCCCGCCGGCGCCCGCGCTTCTCGCCGGGTCACACCAGCGAGCAGCAACGCGGCCGCGCCGCCGGCTCCGGAATTGTGGGGCGGCGTCGATGTACGGAAAGAGGTCGATCGCATACTCCTGTCGAAGTACAGCCCAGCCGGTGTGGTTGTGGACGACGACTTGGAGGTCATCGAGTTCCGAGGCAACGCCAGCCCCTACCTCACGCTGCCGATTGGCAAGGTGAGCTTCAATCTCATGAAGCTGATTCCCGACACTGGATTGTTCCTTGAAGTCGAGAAGCTGATCCAACAGGCGTGGAAGAGCGGCGAGCCGGCGCGGCAGGAGCGCGTACCTTACGAACATGACGGAAGCGCCGGCGGTTTGAACCTGGAGGTAGTGCCGCTGGCCTCCACTCAAAAGCGATCGACCCTGGTCCTTTTCGAACCCGTGCCGGGCGCCGCCGGACGCGAGGCCGCGCCACCGGACGCCCCTCCCCAAGGCGATACCCGGGACCGCCAGATCTCACGCTTGAAACAGCAACTCGCCGAGGCCAAGGATCGGTTTCTCTCCGCAATCGAAGCGCAACAGACATCCAGGCAAGAAAGCCAGAACACCACCGAGGAGGCGCTTTCGGCCAACGAGGAACTGCAAAGCCTCAACGAGGAACTCGAGACCGCCAAGGAAGAGTTGCAATCCACCAACCAAGAGCTGGTCACGGTCAACGACGAATTGCAGGCCAAAAACGCGGCCCTCGAGCAGGCGCGCGATTTCGCGATGTCAATCGTAGAAACTGTCCGCCAGCCGTTATTGGTGCTCGATACGGATTTGCGGATCAAGATCGCGAATCGAGCCTTTTACCGGACGTTTCAATCGTCACCGCCGCAAGTCGAGGGACAAGTCATCTACTCGCTGTCGCGCGGCGTTTGGAACCTTCCCGGCCTGCGGGATTCGCTGGACGGCCTTCTCCGGGGCGGCAACTCGTTCCCGGATTTCGAAGTTGAGCGGGATTTTCCAGGCGTGGGGCGCAGGAGCCTGGTGCTGGCGGGCTGCCACATCAATTATCTCAAGATGATTCTGCTGGCGATTGACGACATTACCGAGCGCAAACTGGCCCAGCAAGCCCTGCGCACCACCGAGGAGCATCTTCGCCAATCTCAGAAAATGGAGGCTGTCGGCAGGCTGGCCGGCGGCATTGCTCACGACTTCAACAACCTGCTCACGGCCATCATCGGCTACGCCAGCCTGCTTTACGATAGGCTGGCCGGGGACGAGTCCGCCATCCAGCAGGTGCTTGAAATCAAGACTGCCGGTGAGAGAGCCGCCTCGCTCACGCAACAGTTGCTGGCCTTCAGCCGGCGTCAGGTGCTTCAACCGAAGGTACTCGACTTGAACGCCATCGTCGCGGACTTCGACAGGATGCTGCGCCGTCTGGTGGGCGAGCGGATCAAGGTCGCCGTCGATGGTGAGCCCGCCCTCTGGCAAGTGAGGGCCGACCCGGGCGAAATCGGCCGCGCAATCATGAACCTTTCATTGAACGCACGGGACGCGATGCCCGAAGGCGGTACGCTGACCATTGAAACGGCTAACGTGACTCTGACGGAGACCGATGCCCCGAATCCAGAGCTTGCACCGGGGCGCTATGTGATGATGGCCGTGCACGACACCGGAGTTGGAATAAACGCGGAGGCTCGGGCGCACATCTTCGAGCCGTTCTTCACGACGAAAGAGACCGGCAAAGGAACTGGCCTGGGCCTCGCCACCGTTCTGGGAATTGTCGAGCAAAGCGGCGGTGTTATTCGTTGCGAGTCGCAACTGGGCGAGGGAACCATCTTCAAGATCTTCCTGCCGGCAGTAGCCGAGGCGGTGGACACGGGAGCGCGCCCGGCCGGGGGCCTGGTCGAGGCGCCCAAAGGCTCCGAAGTCATTTTGCTGGTGGAGGACGAAGACGCGGTCCGCAAGCTCGCCCGGCAGATTCTGGAGGCCAGCGGGTACATGCTTCTCGACGCCCGCAACGGACGGGAAGGTCTGGCGCTTTGCGAAGCCCACGAGGGCCCAATCGATCTGCTGGTGACCGACGTGGTCATGCCGGAACTCGGTGGACGCGAACTCGCGGAACGCGCTCTCAAGCTGCGGCCCGGCATGAAAGTCATGTTCATGTCAGGGCACACCCAGGATGTCGTCCTCAAGGAGGGCGTCCAGAGGGGAACCGCATTTCTGCAAAAGCCCTTTACGCCCGTTGGACTCGCGCAAAAAGTGCGCGAAACCCTCGATTCGGATGCCAAGCCCGCCGGCAGCCGTAGCCGTGGCTCGCTTCGCGGCTGAGCCCGGGAAACCGGCTACGCTAGAGCCCGGCATTCGCAGATCGTGCGTCGGCAAATCCCGCATTTCAGATGCAGCCTTTGCATCCCGGCTCCGGTGAAGTTTCGCTAACCCCGTGCAGGCTCAGCGGCCCCAGACTCCGAATAGCGGGGTTCTGTTCTGGACCATCGCGTGCAATAGACGATTGACAATCAGAATGAACGAAAGAGGGCGGCAATGAAGAGAGTACGTGCTGAGATGGGTGGGTTCCGAGAGATTCTTGAACGGAAAGAGGCCGAACTGGTCCAGGTATTGCGAAACCGGGACGGCATCGCCATCGAGAAGAGCGCGGACCAGATGGACGAGATTCAGTACGCGTCGGAACGGGATCTGGCGATTCGAAACGTGGACCGCGAGTCCACCCTGCTGCGCGAAGTGAAAGCCGCATTGCGCCGGATTCACGACGGCAGCTTTGGAAGCTGCATCGAGTGCGAATTGGCGGTCAGCCCGAAGCGCCTCGCGGCCGTGCCATGGGCGAAGCGTTGTTTCGAGTGCCAGGGCGCTGCCGATCGCGATGGGCAGGAGACAACTCTTGTCAACGCCGCGTGAATGAGTGGTTCTGTGATGGCCCGTACCTCTCCATCCCCGTGAGGTTCGCCGCCCGCGATTGCGCTGGCAAAGCAAAGGAATAAGGTGGGTCCAAGTTGTGAAAACAGCCTCCAACATTCGAACCATCGCGTTTCTCGGCGACTACTTGCCGCGCAAATGCGGCATTGCCACGTTTACATCCGACCTGCTTGGAGCCGTGGCGGCGCGGCATCCCCAAGCCCGGTGCTTCGCGGTGCCGGTGAATGACATCAGTGGATGCTATCGCTATCCGGACGTCGTTCGCTTTGAGATTGAGGAGCAGGATCTGGATTCGTACCGGCGCGCCGCCGGCTTCCTAAACTCCAGCAACGTGGACATTGTCTCGGTCCAGCACGAGTTCGGAATTTTCGGCGGGCCGGCCGGCAGCCACTTATTGGCCCTGCTGCGCGAATTGAACGCGCCGGTCGTCACCACCCTCCACACCGTTCTTCTCAAGCCCAACGCCGATCAGCATCGCGTGATGCGGAAATTGATCGCGTACTCGACCCGGCTGGTAGTCATGACGGAGCGGGGACGAACCCTCTTGCGGGAGGTGTACCAGGCGCCTCCGGCCAAGATCGATCTCATCCCGCATGGTATTCCCGACGTAACATTTGTCGCCCCGGATGATTACAAGGACCAGTTCGGCGTGGGTGGAAGAAAAGTGTTGCTGACGTTCGGGCTGCTTTCACCGAACAAGGGGATTGAACATGTGCTCAATGCTCTCCCTGACGTTTTGGCGGAGTTTCCCAACCTCGTCTATATCGTGCTGGGCGCCACGCACCCCCACGAGTTGCGTACGCGAGGCGAAGCCTACCGCCTTGGTCTGGAGGCCATCGTCAGGAAAAATAAACTCGAGAACCACGTCATCTTCCATAACCGCTTTGTGGATCTGAAGGAACTGACCGAGTTCATTGGAGCGGCCGATCTTTACGTTACTCCTTATCTGGACGAAGCCCAGATTACGTCGGGAACATTAGCTTATGCGTTTGGCGCGGGCAAAGCCGTGGTCTCCACGCCCTATTGGCATGCCGCCGAATTGTTGAGGGATCAGCGTGGCGTACTGGTGCCATTCGCAGACCCGAGGGCCATTGCGCGTGAGGTGAGTGGGTTATTGCGCGATGGAACGCGACGCAACGCCATGAGCGAAAACGCCTACAGGCTGGGCCGCACCATGGTGTGGAGCAACACGGCGGGACTCTACATGGGTTCCTTCGAAGTGGCGCGACACCAGGGAGCAACGGCGTCCCGCGAATCTGTTGCCGTGAGCGGGTTCGGCCATCGGCCGCATGAATCCCCGGAGTTGAATCTGGATCATCTTTACCAGATGACCGATTCGACGGGCATTTTCCAGCACGCGAGCTTCACTGCGCCGAACCCTTCGGAAGGCTATTGCACGGACGACAACGCCCGCGCACTCATTCTGGCGGTGTTCCTCGGCCAGTTGGAAGAAGCTCCCAAGCGCGTCCCGGCGCTCGCCACAACCTACGCCGCGTTCTTGAATGATGCCTTCGATCCCAAAACCGCGCGTTTCCACAACTTCCTTGGTATTGACCGCCGTTGGCTGGACCAACAGGGGTCCGAAGATTGTCATGGCCGGGCGATTTGGGCGTTGGGCACCGCGGTGGGGCGCTCGCCGCATGGGAATTCGCGGATGACGGCCGAACAACTCTTCAGGCAGGCCCTGCCAACCGTGACAGACTTCACTTCGCCGCGGGCTTGGGCATTCAGCCTGATTGGCATTCATGAATATCTGGGCCGGCGGAAGAGTGACCGGCTCGCCAGCGATGTCCGCGAAGAGCTGACCGGCCGGTTGATGACGATCTTCGACAAAGTCGCCGGACCCGGCTGGACCTGGTTTGAAGAGGGCTTGACTTATGACAACGCAAAGCTGGCTCACGCCCTGCTTGTCAGCGGACGCGCCACCGGGCAAAGGCGCGTGTACGAACGAGGCATACAGACGTTGCGCTGGCTGGTGAACGTACAGACCTCACAGCATGGTCAACTGCGGCCCATTGGCAGCAACGGGTTCTATAAGCGTAACGGCGCACGCGCGCACTTCGACCAGCAGCCCATCGAGGCGCAGACCACGGTCTCGGCTTGCCTGGAAGCGTACCGCGCCACAGCCGACCCGTGGTGGTATGAACAGGCGCAATGCGCCTTCGATTGGTTCCTCGGCTGGAACGATCTCGGGCTCGAACTCTATGCCCGCCAGACTGGCGGCTGTCGCGACGGGCTGCACGCGGACCGGAGCAACGAAAACCAGGGAGCGGAATCGATGCTGGCCTTTCTCCTGTCGCTGGCGGAAATGCGGCTGATACAAAACACCGCGAATGGCTTTCAACCAGCCGGCCTGGCAGCCTCGATGGCCCAATGAAACAAAGCGACGTAAAGCGCAGCACCGTAGCATTAGTGGAAAAGGCCCAGCATCCCCAGCTTGGTATGGGGACAGTTGCAATTGCCTGGCAAATCCGTGATCGTTTCGCGAAAACAATTCTGCGACACTCAATAGATGATGGAATCGATATCGGGTAAGGTCGCAATTGTGACGGGCGGTACACGCGGCATCGGGCGTGCCATCGCCGAACGGCTGCTCAGCGAAGGCGCGGCGGTGGCCCTCTGCGGGCGCAGCCAGGACTCGGTGGATTCTGCCGTCGCCCGCATGAAGCCGCTGGGGCGAGTCTTCGGGCAGGCCGCGGACATCACTCAAGTAGATCAGGTGAGCCGGTTTTTCCAGGCGGTGGAAAGCGAATTCGGCGGCCTGGACATCCTGGTGAACAATGCCGGCGAAGGGGTGTTCCGCAAGGTGGGCGAGATGACGCCGGAGGAGTGGCGCCGCAACATCGACCTCAACCTGAACGGCGCATTCTACTGCTCGCGGGAAGCGCTGGCGCAGTTCGCGCGGCGCGGGGGCGGGTTCATCGTCAACATCTCCAGCCTGGCCGGGAAGAACCCCTTTAGCGGCGGCGCGGGGTATAACGCCTCGAAGTTCGGCCTCAATGGTTTCAGCGAAGCGATGATGCTGGACCATCGCTATGAACATGTACGAGTCAGCTCTATTATGCCGGGGAGCGTGGACACGGAATTCGGCGGACAGCAGGGCAAACGTGCGGGCGATGCCAGTTGGATGATCGCGCCGGAGGACGTGGCGGAGGTGGTAACCCTAGTGCTGCGCATGCCGGCGCGCACCATGGTCAGCCGCGTGGAGATGCGGCCTTCCGAGCCGCGCAAGCAAGGGTAGTGTTTTACACTAATTTACGCGGCGCGGTCGTACTCTAAGCGGTCTCTCCAACATCTAAGAAAGTGAGAAGGCCGGAGGGTATATGGAGCGGATCAACCGGATATTGGACCCGACGCGAACCGGAAGCGAAGCAGAGAAGCTCGAGTCGGACCTGCGGAAGCGGGTCGTGGGCCAGGACGAAGCGATCCGCCAAATCATCGATGTCTACCAAACTTTCCTGGCGGGAATGTCCAGCGCCGGGCGGCCGATCGGGAACCTGCTGTTTCTGGGACCGACGGGCTCGGGCAAGACGCGCATGGTGGAAGCGGTGGCGGAGAGCCTGGTGGGCGACGCGCGCGCCGTGGTCAAGATCGATTGCGCGGAGTTCCAGCACAGTCACGAAATTGCCAAGCTGATCGGCTCGCCTCCCGGATACCTGGGCCATCGCGAGACGCACCCGCTGCTCAGCCAGGAGGCGCTCGACCAATACCAGACCGACAAGGTGAAACTCAGTTTCGTGCTGTTCGACGAAATCGAGAAGGCCAGCGACTCTCTGTGGAACCTGTTGCTGGGCGTGCTGGACAAGGCGACGCTTACGTTAGGGGACAACCGCCGCGTGGATTTTTCGCGGGCGGTGATCTTTCTGACCAGCAACCTGGGCGCCGCGGAGATGCAGGCGCTGCTGCGGCCCAACCTGGGATTTGCGGCCGGCGATGCCGAGCGGCGGCAGACCGGAGGCATGGTAGACGCCGAGTTGACCGGCAAGATGGCCTCGGCCGGCATGGAAGCCGCGCGCCGCAAATTCAACCCGGAGTTCCTCAACCGTATCGACAAGGTGGTGGTCTTCCGGCCACTCGGTACGGCGGAACTGCGCAAGGTTCTAGGGATGGAACTGAACCTGGTACAGCAGCGCATCTTCAGCACCGCCTCCAGCACTCCGTTCGTGTTCTCCGCCACTGAAGCGGCCAAGGATTATCTGCTGCGCGAAGGCACCGACCTGAAGTATGGCGCGCGCCACCTGAAGCGCGCCGTCGACCGCAACCTGGTCCACCCGCTGTCGAACCTGATGGCCACCGGGCAGGTGCGCGGGGGCGACCTGATTCGCGTGGACTGCGACGCCTCCGGATCGCACCTGACCTTTATTAAGGAAGCCGAGGATGTCGCCATCCAGGCGATGCTTCAGATGGTGGATGGGTCGATCGCGCCTCCTCCGGTGATGGCGGCCGCCAGCGCGGTGGAAGAGCCGAAGATGGTTGCGCATGCGAAGGGATCGCGGCGGTAGTGGGGCGGCCAATTCTGGCCGCAGCCGGCTTCAGCCGGCTTCCGGTGCTGCCCAGCCTTGCGACATCCAGGCTCCCCACTTATTCATGAAAGTTCGCGGGCCGAAGGCCCTCTGCAACAGACCACGAAACCCGATGGTCTGTCCCACCGGGTGGATGCAGCCACGCGGCTGCGTCCAGCGGCGCGATACCGAGCACCACGGGGCTTACTTCGTCGCTCGAGCTGAAGACCGGATGCTGTTTCCATCCGTTGGCCTCGGCTTCCTTCGCCACTTGCGCCGTGACCCATGGATAGATCTTGTCGAGCGGCGCATCTTTCTGTTGTTTGAGGCCTTGCAGCAGATAGTAAGTGAAGAGGCCGTGGGAATACTTGGCTAACTCGTAGGAACTCTCTTCCGTGCGGCTGGCCGCCAGAATCACGCGGCCGGTGCCTTCCTTGATGCGATCCAGCGTTTGCGAAGATACCGACTGTGGAACGGTCACGGTCTGTGCGAGAGCGCCCTGGCTGTGGCAGGTGTCCAGGATCACGGCCACTTTGAGCGCCTTGATGCGGGTGCGTACGACGGTAGTGATCTCGACCATGGGAATGGCGGTGGAATACAGGCCGTCGAGCGAGTCGACGTCGGTGTCGTAGGCCACCACGTAGCTGGCGCCGGCGGCATCCTGTTCCCGCGCCGTGCCGTGAGTGGCGATGTAGATCACCGCCATGTCATCTTCGGTGGAGCTGCGCACCAGCCAGTTGAGGCCGGCGCGGATGTTGACCGCGGTGGCTTCCGAATCGGCAATCAGGCGCACGTGGTCGGCGCGGAACCGGCCGTAAGTAGGGTCGCGCAGTAACTCGGCGATCGATTGGGCATCGTTGCGCGTGTATTTCAGGTTGAGGCGCGGGTTATGGAATTGGCCGACGCCCACCACCAGCGCCCACTTGTGCGAGACGGCGGGCTGGTGGATGTCGCGGGCGGTGTGCGGAGCGGAACCGGGAGCCGGGTTGGCATGCGCCACAACCGCGACGCCGCGCGCCGGAGTCGAGAGAGTGAAGGGGTCTTCGGCGTTCCTGAGGGCTGGGGCATTGCGCTCCCGCGCCTTCCCGAGGGAGTATTGCGGATTGCCCGTACCGAGTTTGCGCTCAAACAGCGACCGGTAATACCAGGCATCGCCATTCTCGTCGCAGGCCTCTTCCGCCTGCTTGAGCAGCAGCAGGCCGTTCGACAGATCGTCCCGGGCGGGCGAGGCGGAGACCAGTTCCAGCGCGCGGACCACCAGATCCTTGGAAACGGCACAACCCTGCTGCGCGTGGCCGGCGGCTGCCAGCGCCAACGTTACAGCCCATAGTCTCAATTGCTTTTCCCCTTCTTCGGCGGCGTATTGGCGGCGGGAGCGTCCGATGGGCGGGACAGTTGCTTGTAGTGCTCCAGCGCGATTTCGATGCGGTTTACCGGCTCAATGAAGTATTTCTCCTGGGGATTGGCTTCGCCCGCTTTGCGGTATTGCATGACGGCCTGCTCGAAGTAACGTTTGGCGCTGGCCGGGCTCTCGGCTTTGTAACCCAGCGCTTCGTCGCCTACACCGATGTTATACAGGCGGTAGGCATCGTCGTCTAGGTGGGGGAGCGGCGGCATGGTTTCCAAATTCTCGACGAACTTGGTCCATTGGCCGGCATCGGCATAGCGGTTGTTTTGATCGAGAGAGCCGCGCGCCAGAGAGATTGTGACGCGTTCGTTGGTATTCACCAGCCGGGCCGCCACGTGCTGCGCCGCGCGGTCGACCAGAATCCCAATGATGTCCTCCTTGGTCTGCGGTTGGTCTTCGCCCTCATCATCCTTGTGTTTGCCGCCCGGGTGAGGGATCTTGCCGAGGATCTTCTTGGTTTCGGAAATCGCGCCGGTCACCTGGTTGAACTCGTGGCTGTATTTGACGTCGATGGGTTCGCCATCCACGAACCCGCCGCCGCGAGTCCTGGCCTGATAGGTCATCTGCAGGTGCCCGTTCACCTTCACGCCGGAAAGTTGCTCCTGTCCCCTTTTCTTACCGCCAGGCAGCGTGTCGTGCACCGGCGTAGCCACCGCGCTGCAGATCAGCACCTTGAGGACGATCAGCGTATCCGGCTTGTCGGGATTGAGCTGGAGCTGGCTGTTGAAGCGGATGAGGCTGGTTTCGACCATGGACTGCAATTTGTCGGCTGCCAGTTTCTGGCACTCGTCCTGCGGCTTCTCCGCCGTGGCTTTGACGTTGAAGGCGTTGCCCGGCAGTTTTACCGCAGCGGGCAGCTTGCGTTCCAGAACGATGGTTTTCTTGAGCGCTCCAAAGCCTTGGCCGGGCAGTAAAGCCGGGCACAAAACCATGAAGCTGGCGAGCAGCAACTTGCACATTCCCAGGCCCTCGATATCGCGTAATCATACCACGCTCGCACTGCGGGCCATAGCGCTTTGGTACAATTCGGCTGCCAGTGAAGCTTCCGGTAGAGAAACAGGACCTGCGGCTGATGCGACGGATGTTTTCGACCGTCGCACCCCGCTATGACTTCATCACGCGTGTCTTCTCCTATGGGATGGACGGGCGTTGGAAAAAGATGGGCGTAGAGCGGGCGCGGCTGCCGCAGAGACCGGTGGTCCTCGACCTGGCATCGGGCACCGGCGATTTTTCGGCGCTGGTCGAGGCGCAATACCCAGGTGCGCGGGCCGTGGCTGCCGATCTCACCGAGCGCATGCTGCAGCTTGCCCGCGAGCGCGGTGTGGAGCACGCCGTTTGCGCCGATGCCGGCCGCCTTCCTTTTGCGGATGGCGCCTTCGACTGCGTGTTCGTGGGCTATGGGCTGCGCAATTTTCCGGACCTCGGACTAGCGGTGCGGGAGATTGAGCGGGTGACGCGGCGCGGCGGGCTGCTGGTGAGCCTGGACTTTTTCCTGCCCTCCAATCCGCTGTTCCGGCGGCTGTACCTGAGCTATCTTTTTGCGCAAGGCGTATTCTGGGGCCTCTTGCTGCACGGCCGGCCGCGCGTCTATACTTACATCCCCGATTCGCTGCGCAGCTTCGTGTCGATCGACGAGTTTTCGTCGCTGCTGCGGCGCACGGGCTACGGCCAGGTAGCGGCGTGCCGCTACATCCTGGGCGGCATCGGGCTGCATTGGGCGGCCAAGGAATAGAAGCATGAAGGAACGGCTGGGCGTTTCGGACTATCGCTTCATCGCAATTTGCGTGGCGCTGCTGGCGGGGACCACGTGGTATTCCGCGCGCAATTTCTACCGCGCCTTTCCCGAAGCCTCCATCGATTTTCGGGTGAATCGCGAAGACGGGCGGCAACTGGCAGAACGCTTCCTTGCCGGACAGGGTTATCGCACGGAGGGCTACCGCGAAGCCTCCAGTTTCACCTTCGACGACGACGCCAAAACCTT
>PMTR01000100.1 GCA_003167255.1 Bryobacterales bacterium | reverse complement strand
CGCCGGCTTTCAGCCGGCGCTTCTCCAAGTCGCGCACCCCATCAGCCGTACAATGAAAGATCACCGATGCCGGAAGCTGAGTCTCGTGCGCCTGCCTTCGCGCGCTATGCCTGGGGCGTGCTGGTTTACAATCTTGCCGTGATCTTGTGGGGCGCTTACGTGCGCGCCACCGGCTCCGGCGCCGGCTGCGGCAATCACTGGCCGCTGTGCAACGGCGAAATCACGCCGCATTCCCCCGGCATCTCGACCCTCATCGAATTCACCCATCGCGCCTCCACCGGCCTGGACGTGCCGCTCATCGCGCTCCTGATCTACTGGGCCTTCCGCGCCTTCCCCCGCCGCCACCCCGTGCGCCTCGCCGCCGCGCTCTCCGGCGCGTTCCTGGTTACCGAAGCTCTCATCGGCGCCTTCCTCGTCAAAGCCGAACACGTGGCCCGCAACGCCGATATCTACTCGCTCTCCACGCATCTCGTCAACACCCTCACGCTGCTCGCCTGCCTCACCCTCACTGCCTGGTGGGGATCCGGGAAGCCCCTCGTCCGCGTGCACGGCAAGGCCGCCTGGCTGGCCGCCATCAGCCTGCTCGCCGTGATGCTGCTGGGAATCACTGGAGCCATTGCCGCCCTCGGCGACACGCTCTTCCCCGCCCCATCCCTGGCCGCCGGCATGGCTCGCGATTTCGACCCCGCCGCCAGCCTGGTGCTGCGCCTGCGCGGCCTGCACCCCCTGCTGGCCGCCGCCGTCGCGGCCTGGCTCTCCGTGTATGCCGTCACCAGCCTGCGCGTCGCCCGACATGCAGCCCTGCGCCTGGTGGCGATGGTCTGGCTGCAGCTTGCCGCCGGTCTGGTCAACCTGCTGCTGCTGGCGCCTGTCGCCATGCAACTGCTCCACCTCTTGTTCGCCGACCTGCTGTGGATCTCGCTGGTTCTGCTCTGCGCATCCGCACCGCAGATCAAGCAAGACTATTGAGTCTCGCAGAATGCGGTGACAGTTTTTTGCATCCCAAGAATTGCTCCCTCACGGTCGCGGCTCGGTGTGCAGCCGTGTGGGTCATATCAGAGCCGCGACCGTGAGGGAGCGCCTTGTAACTGTATTACACAAGCCTCACTAAAGTTCCCGCCCCCTCCATCCGATGAGCTTACAGATGGGATGGATTAATATCCTGATTGCCTGCATCGGCCTGACGCAACCGGCCGCCAAGACTCCCACCGCCCGGTCTGCCGCCGCCGTTTCCGTCCCCACCGCCGTTCCCCCCGCGGACCTGATGCGCGCGGCCATCCAGAAACAGCGCGCCGCCGTGCGCCAGCAAGCCCAATCCGCCGGCGCCTGGCTGCTTCCCTGGTTCGACGATCCCCCCATAGCCGGGTCGGACGAATTCGCCATTTCCGCGCCGTCGTCGCCTTCGTCGCCGTGCGACCTCATCGACGATGCCGTTGCCGCTCCCCTCATTGAAACCGCCGCCAAGGCCAATGAGATCCAGGCGCCTCTCTTGCATGCCGTCATCGAGCAGGAATCCGCCTTCCACCCCTGTGCCGTCTCGTCCAAGGGCGCGCAGGGCCTCATGCAACTCATGCCCGATACCGCCGGTTCGCTCGGCGTCAAAGATCCTTTCGATCCCCAGCAGAACATCGAAGCCGGCGCCCGCTACCTCAAACAATTAATCGACAAGTACAAGGGCGATCTCAAACTTTCGCTCGCCGCCTACAACGCCGGCCCTTCCGCCGTGGACGCCGCCGGCGCCATCCCCGATATCCCCGAGACCCGCGACTACGTCGACGCCATCCTGAAGAGAATCAAGTAGCGTCCCGCTCGTCCTGCTATGCTGGCCTTGGATACGGAGTCTCCATGAGCCGGAAAGTTCTCATTGTCACCGGAGACGGCGGCGACAGTTTCGAAACGCTCTACGCCTGTCACCGCTTCCGGGAGTCCTTCTGGGAACCCGTCGTCGCCGCTCCTTCGCGCCGCCATCTCCACATGGTCACGCATGATTTTGAGGCCGGTTGGGAAACCTACGTTGAGAGGCCCGGCCACGCCGTGGAGGCCGACGTCGCCATTACCGCCGTCTCCGCCAAGGATTTCGTAGCCGTCATCATTCCCGGCGGACGCGCGCCCGAATACCTCCGCAACGACGCCAGCCTGCTCGATTTGTTGCGCGAGTTTGCCGCCCAGGACAAGACCATCTGCGCCATCGGCCATGGCATTCAGGTGCTCGCCGCCAGCGGTCTGCTCGATGGCCACACGGTCACCTGTCACCCGCACGTCCGCGTCGAAGTGGAGCGCTGCGGCGGCCGCTACGCCAACAAGCCGGCCATTCGCGACGGCAGGATCATCACCGCGCAGACCTGGAAGGCCCACCCCGAGTTCTACAGAGAGGTTTTCGCCTCCATCGGCGCGTGACCACCTGAACATCGGGAAGCGCGATACAGCCGTCAGCGACCGGATTCAAGGTATTCCGGCCCGAGGCATGCTCTTCACACTTAAGAGCCTACCAGCCGGTCGTAATCTGAGTGGGTGCCGATCCAAACCCAAATCATCTTCTCGCCCGCTAGCCTGCCGAGCGCCCGATAGTGATCTCCGACGCGAATGCTGAAGCGATCCTGGCTTCCCTGCAAACGCCGGAAACGGAGCGAAGCATGATGAGGGTTCCGTCGCCACAGATTGTAGTTTTTGACGGCAAGCTTTTGAACTTCAACTGGCAACGCCTGGAAGAGTTCCCAGAATCGCCGCGTGGCGACGGATTTCACTCTTGAGCCGGCCACTCTCGAAGAAGGCCCTTCGCCGATTCACTTTCAGCTTCGTCAAAAAGGAAATCAAGCTTGCCCGCGGAGGAGTCGGCATCCAGATGCTCGTCCCATCGCTCTTGCTCGCGCACACGAAACCATTGGACGATGCGCCGGTATTCTTCCGGGGGTAGGCCGTCGATAGCAGCCTCGATCTCCTCAACTCGGCTCATGCTTGGAGTCTATCACCTTCCTGCATTGGGCTCCGTACTTACTATGCCGCGAAAAGGGCGCGAAAAGGGGCGCGAAAAGGGGACGGACGCATTTCTCGTCAAGCCCGCAAAACGCGTCCCCTTCCCCCCGCGCCGCCGTGGGACTGACGGAGAGAGAAGCGTCGCGGATTGTCCTTGCCACGAACCTTCAGGCCGCGTCGCGGACTTCTACGGTCATCTGCTTGCCCAGAGCCGCGAGGGCAGCTTGGATTTTTTCCGCCTTCGAAGCATGCCCGGGATCGAGCATACGGCGGATCACTCGCTCGTGGAGCCCAAGGCGGCGCGCCATCTCGGAGTTGCTAACCTCCTGGTCGCGCATCGCCAGGTAGAGCGCCAGTTTCGGCGCGAGCCAAAGCGGCACTGGCACCAGGCGCTGACCACGCTTCACGGCTGATGGCGCGGGGATCTCTTCCTTGCGGGACAACCGGATTGAGAGATCCGATCCGAGGGCATCCATGGCTTCTTCCATTGCCTCATGATCGTCTTTGCCATCGGTCGAGACCCGCGGGAGATCGACGAACTCGACCAGAATGCGGCCGCCGCTACCGGCCGTGAATCTTGCGGGATACGTAAAGGCGGACTTCAACTGGCAACGCATTGGGCTCCATACTTACTATGCCGGGAAGCGGCCACGCCTACCGCCCGCAGCACTGCCGCGCAATCAGCGCCGGCATTCCTACCTTGGCCGCGAAGTAGTTGGCCTCGTTCAGCCGCCGGTAAACATCACCCGCAATGCCCGCCGCCAGAGGTCCGATCGCCGGCCTTCCTCCGGTCAGCAGAACCACGATCACCACTTGATGGCTGCCGTTTTCATTGAACGACCCGAACCATCCCAGGTGCGTGTGGTTCTCGCTGCACGTCCCGGTCTTGCCCGCGATGTCGCCGTCTTCGCGCGCCCGGTGCGCCGTGCCGAACTCGACCGCTCCCCGCATCCCCGCTGTGACCACCGGAATCTGGTTCGAAATCTCCAGCTTCCGCTTCACCCGCGGAACGAAGTGCTTCACTTCCTCCTGGTCGTGCGGGTATTGCAGGTAATACAGCGTACCGCCATTGGCGATCGCGCTCATCAGCGCCGCCAGTTGCAGCGGCGTCTGTTCCACTTCCTCGCCGAAACTGGTCAGCATCCCCACCCCGCCGTTGCGCGGGACCGTCCCGGGATAATGGCCCGGTTGCTCGCCCGAAATGCTCAACCCGGCCTTTTCCCCGTACCCGTACAGGTGCGCGTAGTAGCTGACTTTCTCAAAGCCCAGCTTCTCTCCCAAGGTGGCGAAATAATAATTGTTGGAGTGTGCCAGCGCGTAGGTCAGGTCCATGCGCATACCGGGAACCCGCAGTTTGGTGGCCGGCTGAATCACCTTTTCGCTTAACCCCGCCAGCGCCACCGAAACCTTGATGGTCGAGCACGGCTGGAACCCGCTCCCCGTCGCGATCTTCTGGTTGACCATGGTCAATACCCGCCCGCTCGCCGGATCCACCGCCACCACCGACCCGTTATACGGCCCCAGCGCTTCCACTGCCGCGCGCCGCACGTTCAAATCCTCGCCGTCCACGTGGTCGCCCGCCGTTGAATCGGCAAAAGTCGGTTCCGTCCACGGACCGCCCGCAATCACCGGAGCCTGCACCGCCGGAGCCTTCGGCTGGGCCTTCGGAATGGCCGCCTTGGCCTGCGCCGCGGTCTTCACCAGCACCGCGCGACTGCCCACAGCCCGGTGCACGACGCGCTTCTTCTGCACCGCCGCGGGCACCGCCGCGCTCCAGCCCAGACACACCAAACACGCCCAGACCATCACGAAACGAAGCATCGGAAAAAGAGTAGTTGCGGGACGCCTGTTCATACTTAAACTATCGGCACGGGCCGGAAGAGCGTGAGGAACTGGTGCCAGAGCTTTCGTCGAACCACCGGCCGGAGCAGCCGGTCTCTTCATCTTCCTTAACCCTCCAGGCTCCCGTCAAGCTGTTTTTCCCGTATTCTATTCCCCAGGCACCCATTTGCTCCCGATTCTGCAAAAAGAGATTATCAACTGCCGCCGCTGCCCCCGTCTAACGGAATACACAGCCCGCATCGCTCAGGTGAAGCGCCGCGCCTACCGCGACTGGGAGTATTGGGGCCGGCCCGTGCCTTCCTTTGGCGATCCCGCCGCCGCCGTTCTGATCCTCGGCCTCGCGCCCGGCGCGCACGGCTCCAATCGTACCGGCCGCATGTTCACCGGCGATCGCTCCGGCGACATCCTGTACCGCGTGCTCCACAAAGCCGGCTTCGCCTCGCAGGCCTCCAGCGGCGACCGCGACGACGGCCTCACCCTCACCGGCGCCTACATCACCGCCGTATGCCACTGCGCTCCACCCGCCAACAAACCGCTGCCCGAAGAGATCCGCAATTGCCGCCCCTACTTCGAACGCGAGCTCGATCTGCTTCCCTCGCTCAGAGTGGTGGTGGCCCTGGGCAAGATCGCCTTCGACAATTATCTCGACATCCTCAAGTCGCGCGGCCTCATCCGCAGCCGCGCCCCTTACGTATTCGGACACGACCGCCAGTTCTCCATCGCGCCCGGCCAGCCCATCCTGGTCTCTTCCTACCACCCCAGCCAGCAAAACACGTCCACCGGCAAGCTCAATGAGAAGATGTTGCTTGCCGTGTTCCGCCGCGCCCGCAAACTGGCCGCTACTGGTTAATGTGGGTCTGCGACATAGAGTGGAACGGCCTGGACCCCAGTCAGAGCCGCGACCGTCAGGGAGCGCCGTCACGGACTGTCACCCCAGTTCTAACGCTCCCTAACGGTCGCGGCTCTGACTGAACTTGATGTCCTCTTTTTTCTCCAGCCGCCGGTCCGTGTTACACTTCGCCTGATCCATGGCGCAGCAGCCACCCCACTCAAACGCATGGTTGGCCATCCGGCGGCCTTTGCTCGTGGCCGCCGTCTTCGGCTGTGCCGTTTCGCTGATGACCTCAGGCCGCTTGTCCCTCCGCCTGGCCGCACCCGCCACCCTCTATTGGAGCTTCCTGCCTCTGCTTGAAATCGCCGGTCTGGCCGCCGTATGGCCGTGGAAGCGATCTCCGATTTCCTTCGCCCGCGCCATCGACCTCTTCTTCGTTAGCAACACTCCCTGGTCGCTCTGGTTCACCGCCTTTGCCGGCCTCTGGGCCCTCTTTTCGCCGGCACGGGTCTTCGCCTGGACCGGAAACCCCTGGCCCGTGTACGCCTCCGCTCTGGCCGTCGGGCTCTGGTGCGCCCGTCTCGACTTCCGATTCTTCCGCGATATTCCCGGCCGCACTCCCGCGCTCGCCTGCCGCGACCTGGCCGTGCAACGCTTGATCGCCTGGACCGGCGGCGTCGCCTGGTTCATGGGTCCTGCCGCCTGGCAGGTGGTCGCTTCCCGGGTCGGCCTATGAACTCCGCGCGCATAGGATCCGCCGGCCTGCTGCTGGCCGCGCTAGCCGCCGGCACGCTCGCCGACCGGCCCCAGTCGCAACCCCCGCTCTGGATCGCCGGATATCGGGTCCTTGCCGCCGATTTCCACGTTCACTCTTATCCAATGAGCGCCAGCACACTGGCGCCCTGGGACCTGGTTCTGGAAGCCCGCCGCCAGTCGCTTGACGCCATCTCGATCACCGGCCACAATCAGGTGGAAGCCGGCCTGTGGGGCCGCTGGTTCGCCCGTCTGGTTGGAGGCCCCACGGTCATCGCCGGAGAAGAGATTCACGCGCCCCGCTACCACCTGATCGCGGCCGGCATCCATTCCACCATCAGTTGGCGCAACACCGCCGCCCAATCCATCGCGGAGATCCACGCCCAGGGGGGAGTGGCCATCGCCGCGCATCCCGTCCGGGGTTCGTGGCCGGCCTTCGACCCTCAAACCATGGCCTCGCTGGACGGCTCCGAAATCATGCAGCCCATCGTCTGGAGTTACAACTACTACGGCGCCCGCGAGCTGCGCGAGTTTTACCAACGCGCCCCGCTCGCCGCCATCGGCTCCTCGGACTATCACGGGATGGGACCGCTCGGCATCTGCCGCACCTACGTCTTCGCGCGCGATGACTCCGAACAATCGATCCTCGAAGCCATCCGCCAACGCCGCACCGTGGTCTACGATCGCGACGGCCGCGCCTGGGGCGATGCCGCACTCATCCAACTGGCCGCCGGGCGCCTGCGCGATCGCGAGCCGCAACCCTCCGGCCCTCTCGATCTCTTCAGCCGCTGGTGCGGCCTGCTGGGGCTAATCGGCACCTTAATTTCGGGCAATCGCGTTGTATACTCGGCTATGGAAAAGGAGATCGTACCGAAATGAAACGAATCGTTATATGCGCCCTGTTACTCGGCGGAATGCTGACTGCGCTGGCCCAGGTGGACAAGGAAAAACTCAAGACCGGCAATAAGAAGAGTCCCAACGCGGAAACGTCCGTCACGGTGAACAGCAAGAACCTCTGGATCGCCTACCACGCGCCATCCGTCAACGGCCGCACCATTTTCGGCGGCGACAAAGCGCTGCAGCCGGATGACTCCGTATGGCGTCTGGGCGCGGACTACGCCACTGTCCTGCACACCGATGCCGCCCTGGACCTCAACGGCCTCGCCGTCCCCGCCGGCGATTACGCGCTCTACGTGGCCCTGGACAAAGGAAAATGGCAGCTCATCGTCAACAAGCAATTGATGAACGCCGCGGGCACACGAAATCAATGGGGCATCAACATGGACGGCACCACCACCGAGGATCCGGCCAAGGATCTCGGCCGCGTCGCCATGACCATGGGCAAGCCGCCGGCCTTAGTCGAAACCCTCAAGATCGCGCTCAGCGCCAGCGGTAACAAAGGTAAAATCGACGTCGCCTGGGAAAACGTCACTGCCTCCGTCGCCTTCACCGTAAAGTAAGTCCGATGGTGGGGCAGCCATCGCTTTCGTGGTCTGTTGCCGAGGGCCTTCGGCCCGCGGAATTTCATGAAGAAGTGGGGGAGCCTGGATGTCNNGGCCAGAATTGGCCGCCCCACCCGGCCGGCGGTTTTTCGACCCCGGTCAGGTCTCGCAACTGCACGGCAGACTGACAGACGACACAAACCGATCGTCTGTCCTACCGCCACGGCATTCCAGTAAACTGGAAGGGCATGCGGCAGGAAGCACCCTTCTTCGAAGGCAAAGAACCCACCCTGATCTATATCGCGAAAAAATTGAAGGACGCGCTCCGCCTGGAATCGGTCCTCACAGATGCCGGCGTCGATTACGGCGTCGAAGCCGACGAATACCGCGGCGGCTTCATCTTCCTGACCACCCGCGTCGGGGCCTTCTTCTATGTGCTTCCCGACGCCGCGCAGGCGGCTCGCGAACTTATGCAGCGCAATCGCTTCCGCCCCTACATCGATCCGGCGCCGCAGCAGTAATCCCGGCGGCCCTTGCCCGGATCGTTCAACATGCGCAGCAGCGCATCCACGTTCAGATTCACCTGCATTACGGTGGCTTCGTTGTGCTCGAACGTCACCAGAAGCATTTTTGTGGTGCGTCCCAAGTCCCCTAAGTAGATGTAAGCCGATTCGCCGTCGCGCCGCGAATGCACGCGCAGCAGCCGGTGCAGATCGCTTTCGCCGATCCGGTCCATGAAGCGGTCCAAGTCCTCTTGGTCTCGCTCGTCGTTCCTCAGATTTTCGAACACCGCCAGCTTGAAGCCGGTCGCGCCACCGGGCCGCACCACCTTGACGAAGAAATTGGCGACGCCTATCAACGGGACGTGCGTCTGCCGCACGCCATACTGGTGCTCGATCGCCTTCACCACGCGGTCGAATTCCCAGTCCGCGCCCCAGCCGGCGCTTGCCGCCGCCAGCCATACCACCAGCAGCCGCGCCCTCATTTGCCACTCTTCTTTCCGGAGAGATGCACGTCCACATCCAGCTTGGGAATGCCGAACTCACCGCCCAGTTCGCCCAATTGCGAAGGATCGATGGCGCCCACAATACTCACCACCGTCAGCTCCTTCGGCTCTGCCGCGATCAGCACGATTCCCGCCAGCTTTCCCTCGCCGCCATCCTTGAAGTAGACGTCCACATTTTCGCCGTCCTTTTTCTTCACTCCCACAACCCGCCCCCACGGCGCCGATTGCACCTGCGCTCGCACCGCATCCACGTCCGCCGCCGAATATTCTCCCGCGCCGGCGAAGGTGAAGCTGCGCACCGAGATGCTCTGCAACCCGGAGATCAGGTTCTTGGCGCGGGTCTGGTCCTGATCCTTGCCGGAAAGGAAACGGCCCGCCAGCCGCAGCATGGTGCCATCCAGCGTGATATCCACCGATTCCACGGCCTTGGCCGCCAGCTTGTCCAGGTTGACCGGCAGCTTGATTTCCTGGGCCGCCAAGGGAGTTGCCAGCGACGCCGCGAGGGCCGCCGCCAGCGCCATTCCTGCGATTCTCATTGTTTCCTCCTGGTCATGAATACGCCCGGGAGAAACTCAAAGAACGCAATATTTTTTGGTTCAGGCGAATGAATGGGCTGGGTGAGGTAAGAAGTTAGAAGTTGAGGAAGTCAGAAGGCATGCAGTAGTCAGGAGTCAGGAATTTGGAATTCACCGCAGAGACGCGAAGGCGCGGAGAAAAGACACTTGTGGCGTGAGAACGATGGGAAATACAAAAGGCGTTGCGGCGGCCGGGGCTCTCGGACTTTTCGCCGGGCGTGTCTCCGGATTCTCTCGGACCCTATTACGGGGCGGCCGCCAATGATTTGCACCGCATCTTCAGGGTTGACGACGCTGGATGGCGCCACGCTCCCCAATTCGATGATTGATTCTCTGAAAACCGTACTCCACGCGGGCACGAATGACGAAATGTTTCGGGATT
>PMTR01000061.1 GCA_003167255.1 Bryobacterales bacterium | reverse complement strand
GCTCCGGCGCCCGCCCCGGCGACGCCATTTTCGTCTCGGGCGCCCTGGGCGGCTCAGCCGCAGGCCTCGCGCGCGGCGCCGGCCGGGCCTGGCGCCGCCACCTGCGCCCCGAACCGCGCCTGGCGCTCGGCCGCTTCCTGCGCCGCCTGGGCTCGACTGCCGCCATGGATTTGAGCGATGGCCTTTCGCTCGACCTCCATCGCCTCTGCTGCGCCTCTCGCGTGAAAGCCGAAATCTCCGCGCCGCCTATTTATCCCGGCGCGACCCTCCGCCAAGCCCTCGATGGCGGCGAGGATTACGAGTTGCTCTTCACCGCCCCGCCGCGCGTCGCTGTGCCGCCCGAGTTCGAGGGCCTGCCGCTCACTCGCATCGGAACCATACGCCGGGGCTTGCCGTCCGTCGAACTGGATGGCGCTCCGCTCCCTCCCCGCGGCTGGGATCATTTCCGGAGACGCTAGCTATAGTTAGCTAACTCTTCGACAACTCCTCGATTGTTTTCTGCGGCACTGTTCCCGGAGCGACGAGATTCACGAACGCTCTGATCACCGGTCCCATCTCCGTGCGCTCGAGTGCGCCTATCGTCAACCCCAATTGCCGAGGAATTCGACTTGGTTCCGCATACCCCCTGCGGTCGTGGTCGTGCGAAGTCGCAAGATGCGGCGCAACTGCTCGCCGACCGAAAACCGCTGTTGCAGTGTCAGAATCATACCGGCATGCTCTCGCCCGGCACTGATCCACTGCCTGTGAAGTCGATAGAAATCGGAGATGTTGAACGTGTAGAGGACACATTCATGTTCAGTTGCGAAGGCTAACTGTTCCTCGTCGGTTTTCTCAGTCAGGCCGACATCCAAAACCGTGATCACAGGGACGCCACGAGACCGAAGAGCTGTGACCAAACGACTATGCATTGCATCTTCGTCGATGTAGAGTCTGATCCGGCTCAAGACTGTGGAGAGCGCCGGTGTTCCCGCTCGAGACCCTCAGTCTCGCGGTCCTCGGCTTCCAGTTCTGCGTCAATTCCTGCTTGGTTGGCGTAATAGTAGGCGAGAGCCGCATGCACCTGCGCCAGTGACAGGTGACCTCCGAACGTCTCTACGATCTCTTCCGGAATCTGACCCATGTTGTGCCACTGAGCAATCCGTCGGACAGAGACACCCGTTCCGGCAACGCACGGCCGGCCGCCGCGAATGTCGGGGCGTCGAGAGATTAGGCTGCCTATCTCGATCACGGTTGCCATCGGCTCAAGTATAACGCACTGCTGAAATCCTGTACTCCAGCCGAGGATGCCCCTTACCGGAAGGCCATATTCAATGCTGGTGTCT
This sequence comes from Bryobacterales bacterium, assembly GCA_003167255.1. Lineage (GTDB taxonomy): Bacteria > Acidobacteriota > Terriglobia > Bryobacterales > Bryobacteraceae > PALSA-129. Next base: position 2,523 of record PMTR01000061.1, on the reverse strand, counting down.
TGTATGGTACATTGAGGCGTCATGGAAACAGCGCGCAAGATCACCGTCGAGGTGCCGGCGGAGCTTCTCGAAAGGGCGCAACGAGCCAGCGGTTCCGGCATCACCCAGACCGTTCGTACCGGCCTGCAGTTGGTTGCGGCATCGCAGGCCTACGCGCGGCTGCGCCAACTCCGGGGCAAGGTTCGCTTCACGCGCACGTTAGCTGAGCTGAAGGCCGACCGATGATCGCGGTCGACACCAGCACCTGGATCGCCTTCCTGCAAGGAGATGCCGGCCGGGACGCGGAACTGCTCGATAGGGCGCTCCAGGACCGGCAGGTCTTAATGGTGCCCGTTGTCCTCACCGAAGTCTTGAGTGACCCGAAGCTTTCTTCAGAGGTTTCACAAACCCTCTCAGAACTGCCTCTCATCGAGGTCAGTCCTGGGTATTGGCAACGGGCGGGTGAGTTACGAGCGAAGGTGCTGGCGAAGCGCCGCAAGGCGCGCCTCGGCGATGCCCTGATCGCCCAGAGCTGTATCGATCGCGGGATTCCTCTCCTCACGCGAGACCGGGATTTCCGGGCATTCGCCGGTGCTGCCGGCCTCGATCTCCTGATCAGGTCCGCAGAAGACTGAACCGATCCCTTCACCACTGCCGCCCATTTGCCCTCCCACCTCCGCTCCCCTCATAATCCAAGAATGAAGTCCCGCCTGATCGCCCTTGTCCTGGCCGTCCCCTGCCTGACTTTCGCCGCCTCGGCGACGGACATTCTGCAACACGTCGCCGCCGTCTACCGCGACCTGCGCAGCTATGAAGTCCGCGTCACGGCCCAAACTGTCTACGGATCCGACGTGTCGGAGCGGCACTTCGCGGAGACCGGATCGGGTCCCGGAAAATACCGCGTCGAGTTCGACAACCCTAACAGCGAACTGCGGGTGGGCGATGGCCAGGACGAGTGGCTCTTTCGGCCCGACACCAACGAATACTCGAAGACGCCGCTGGCCGCCGCCGCCGGCACGCACATCGGCGCGCTGGCCGAAATCGACCGGCACGTACGCGAGGCCTCCATCGCCCGCGAGGAGGAGTTTCTCGTCAACGGAAAGCCCGTCCCCATCTACGTGGTCAACGTGGTTCGCGACCAGTGGCCCCGCGGCAGCATCGAGGGAGCCGAGCACACCATGTATCGCATCGACCGGGAAAGCTTCGTCGTGTATAAGGCCATCACCTACTCGCCCAAGGCCACCGAGATCCTGCTCTATACCATCGCCAGGTGGAATCAACCGCTGCCCGAAGCTCTGTTTCACTTCGAGCCGCCCGCGTCCGCGCGCGCCGCGTCGCCCGCTTCGGTCCCCGCGCCGTCCAAACCGCTCGTCGGCGCCACGGCGCCTGATTTCACGCTCCCCGATACCGGCGGCAACACCGTCCACCTCCGTGAGTTCCAGGGCAAAGTCATCATTGTCGATTTCTGGGCCACCTGGTGCCTGCCCTGCCGCGCCCTCATGCCGCGCCTCCAGAAGATGTACGTCAATTGGGAGAAGCGCGGCCTGGTCGTCCTCGGCCTCGATGTCGGCGAGGACGCAGGCACCGTGGAGAAATTCGCCCGCGAACAGTCCTGCTCTTTTCCGCTCCTGATCGGCGCCGAACCGGACATCGCAGCCAGGTATTTCGTCGAGGCTTATCCTTCGACTTTCGTCATCGACCGCCTGGGCCACATCGTCTACCGCGATCTGGGCGGCGCCGATCCCGCCAAATTGCAGGCCGCCGTGGAAAAGGCTCTCGGCGGTCACTGAAATCGTCTGCCCATGTCCTTGCCCGATCCCGCGCCGGTCCTCGCCGCCGCTTCCCACGGTAAGATGGAAGCTTGATTGTCACTCTCACGGTCAATCCAGCCATCGACCGCACTATCAGCGTGGACCGCCTGGCGTTTGAAGACCGCGCCTACATCAATTCCAGCCGGGAATCGGCCGGCGGCCGCGGCATCAACGCGTCCCGCGTCATCCAGTCGTTCGGCGGCCAGACCCTGGCCGTCCTGATTTCCGGAGGCGATACCGGCAAACGCCTGGAAGAGCACCTTTCCGGTTGCGGCTACCCCATCGCCGTAGTGCCGATCCAGAACGACATCCGCACCAACCTCACCATCACCGATAAACAGGGCCTTACCGTAAACCTCAATGAAGCCGGACCCACGCTGAGCAAATCGGAACTGGCCCACGTGGAGCGCGTCGTCCTCCAATCGCTGCGCAAGGCCCAATGGCTGATGGTTTGCGGCAGCCTGCCGCCGGGCGTTCCACCCTCGTTTTACGCCAGGCTCATCGCCATGGCGCGGGAGAAAAAAGTAAAGACCCTGCTGGATGCCGATGGCGACGCGCTGCGTGAAGGACTCGATGCGCGCCCTACCGTGGTGGCGCCCAACCAGCAGGAGGCGGAGCGCCTGCTCGGCCGCACCCTGCTCACGCGCGCCCACTTCCTCGAAGCCGCCTTCCAGATCCGCGCCATGGGCGCGGAATCCGTGTTGCTCTCGGTGGGAAGCCGCGGCGCTGTGGG
>PMTR01000188.1 GCA_003167255.1 Bryobacterales bacterium | reverse complement strand
GTTCCGTCCGCATTGGAGCAGAGCGTCGACTTCCCGATCTTCGTTTGCCCATAAACCAGCACCGTGAGGTCGGCCAGGGCTGGCTTGGGTTGCGTTTTCATGGTTGGCAGTAGTGGCATGATTGTGTCGGTCTCCTTTTTAGAAAGCTGGTTCGGTGGTTTCGTTCGGCAGCACGCGCAGCTCTTCGTTGGGCGCCGCGCGCTGGTAGAAGTTCTCAATCAGATTCGGATTGCCGTTGGAGCGGCAGAGCGCGAAGTACGGGCACGGCCGCTGGTAGTTGAAGCAGAAGGCGGTGTTCTGGTAGAAAACGCCGCGGCGGCGCGCATCGAGAAACGCCTGAGTCAGTTCCCAGAGCTCGCTGCGCAGGATGGCGAAGCGGTCCCGCGAGAGGTAGAGCATCTCGCGGTGAAACATGGCGGCGTCGGCGTACTTCTCGGCGAGACGTGCCTGATATTCCTCATCGGACTCGGGTAGCTTCCGCTTCGCCGTGGTCTTGCCAGTCTTGGATTTGGCCAGCAACTCCGCACGGCGGGCCTGGTACTCTTCTTCCGTTTCGCCTTTGCCCTGCTGCAGCTTCGCCTTCACCAGGACGTTGTACAGAATGCCGGTGATGGGAATACCCATGGTCTGCTCGATGTAGTGGGCATAGATGGTGATCTGGAAGTCGGTCCAGAGTTTCTCCAGGTAGTCCCCGTCCACCTGCGCTGCCGTTTTGTGTTCGAGGATGAAGTGCTCACCGCCGATGCGGACGACGCCATCGACCTTGCCGGCGAGAACAAAGCTGCGCGAGGCGGCCCCGGTCGCCGGATTGACGATGGGCCCCTCGAAATTCTTCTCCAGCGCAACGACCTCAAGGTCGTCAGCCGCATATCGCGCGGCGTAGGCCGTCATCATCGCGGTGGCGAGATGCCAGTCCCGGCGCTGGTTCTCATCCTGGAGCCGGTTGGGGCAAAGCCGGTCGATCAGGGCGAGCACTTCGGCCAGGTCGCGCCGCTGGTGCCACGCCTGGAGGCACTCGTGGATGATCGAGCCGAAGTGCAGATTCCGGTCGCGGCCGAGCGGAACGAGTTGTTGGAGGTAGCGCCAGTCGACCGCCTTACGGCAGTTCCGGAACAGACTCCACATCGAGTAGGTCGAAACCATGGGTGCGGCGGTCATGTTAGATCTCCGGAAACCTCTCGGGATTGGCGCCGCTGTTGTTCCAGCGGAGACACTTCACTGGCTTGTAGCTCCGGTAAGCAATCCACGCCTTGAAGAACAGCGCAACGATTTCGAGCAGCGGCAGTTTTGCCTTACCTGCGCTGTTGGTGCGCAGCCGCTCCCGCAAGAGGTAGACGGGATTGCGTTCAGTAAGACCGGCGCCGCTCTCCAGTTGGTTAAAGAAGGTTTCGGCCAAGTCGGGTTTCTGCGCGCTGAAGAGGTAATAGCAGAAGGTCATCACGCGCGGAGAGGCCAGGCCGCGGCCCATTCCCGAGGCATGGCCGGCGACCGTCGAGATCCTGCGGTCGGTCCGAACCCGCTCGTTGACCTTCGTTTTGCTTGGCTCCACGTCTTTGTTGCCGAGCTGGTGGATGCCGCCGTTTTCATGCAGGAGGATGAGGTGGGCGGCCGCGCATGCGGCAGTGGCGTTCTCCACGCCCTCCAGGTAGGCAATGTTCGCGGCGGTCCGGACCTTGCCAATGTCGATCGTGCTCATGGCCTCGGGGTCCAGGCCGAAGATCACGTCGGTATCGATCGGGATTTCGCTCTCTGTGCATGCCTGCAACCGATGCTGCCCATTCAGGAGGGCGCCGTTGGTTCCGAAGCTGATCGGCTCGCCGTTGTACTTCCACCGGCCCTCGACAATATCGATCCAGATCTTCATCCAGTGCGTTTCCGAAAGCGGGCGGTTCTTGACGTTGGTGGTTTCGAGCCAATGCTTCGCCATTGCCGGAGTTACCTGCATCCTGAGCCGGGTCGGTTTGGTTGCCCTCAAAAGCGAAGCGAAATTGTCGATGGCGGCTCCGCCGAACGCGGCGGGCGTCTGCAGGTCAATCGAGGCCTGCGTCGGCGAGAACTGCTGCAATGACGTCACGTGTTTTCTCCAGTTGTTTTCTAAGTTGATTGCTGTTGCTGCGGCGCATGGCCGCCGCAAGATCCTTCGCGGACACCGGGCATTCCGCAATTTCCGAGGCGGCGCTCCACACACGCTGACACCAGTAATTGGCCATGCCTTCGGCAGCGTTCGCGCCGCCGTCATCGGTTGATGGCGATGGGTCGGTTGCGCAGGTGGCGTCTGTTGGCTCCGCGGGCTGCACAGCCTCCGGCGCAGTCGCGGGAAAAGGCTGGCTGGCGGTTTTGCCGATGTTGGTGACTTTGATGGTGCGGCCGTCGCGGCCCTTGCGCTTCGGCGACTGCGGAATTTCCGCAGTCAATTTCTCCCGCCAGTTTCGCACCGTACCCTCATCGACGCCGACATGGGTAGCGATTTGGCGATTGCTCAATGGCGCGCCGTTGGGATGTCCGAGTGCCGCGATCACGGCCCGGTGTTTGTCGTCGTTGGTTCGCCGGAGCCCGTTGGTCTTGTTGGCGCTGAAGCTGTACCACTGCGCGTCCTGCTGGGTCCCCTGGTGCAGATCGCACTCGATTTCGTCGCCACCGGCCTGTTCCGCCGCTTTGACCCGATGGAAGCCGTCGGCCAGCCAATAACTCGCTCCGTCGTAGAAGACGACCACGGGTGGGAATTTCGCCCCGTCGGCCATCGCATCCATGTAATCGAAAACAGCTTCAAAATCGATGGTGGCGCGCGGCTGAGTGCCGCCATCCAGCCGGAGGTCTTTGATCGCGATAATCTCGCCGTGCTTCATCGGCCGCCTCCCACCGTGAAATAGGTCGGCCCGATGCCTGCCGCCAGGAACGCATGGCGGATCTGAGCGATCCGTTCGTACACCACCGACCTCGCCGTGCCGAGAGCTTCGCTGGCCTCGGTGGGCGAACCGCAGCGCAGGGCCAGCACTGTTTCCCGTAAAGGCGCCGGGAGGGTTTCCACCACCCTGCCCACGTCCAGCCAGAACTCCTGCTGTTGGGCCGTGGAGGGCGAGGCACCGTAGACATGATCGGGCGCGCCGCCGTCAACAAGCTCGGGCCGGCCGAGTTGCAGCCGGCGCTGCGCCAGGCGGTACCGCAGCATGGAGGCAACCTCTTTATCCATCACCCGGCAGGCGAACGTGCGGAGAGAGGAGCGATCACCGTCGAAGGCCCGGACCCGAGAGCAGAGGGCCACCAGAAGCTGGGCTTCGACGTCTTCCCGGTCATCCGCAGTCAGCCCGGCTTGGCCGATGACAGCCTTCGCTTTGAAACGAGCCAAGGTGCGCGTGGCGGGAAGGTGGAGATCCAGGCTCGGGCTAGTCACGGTCGCCCTCCCCGTTGCCGGCCCGCCAACTCCACCTCCATGGAGAAGGGCAGGCCGTGCCGAATTTCAAGAGTGCGGATTTCCCCGTCGTCGACGTCGCGGGTGTACTCGAGGAACTCCGCTACCTGACTTTTCAGTTGGTACTCGGAGTTCGCCGCCCGCTCGGCGGCCGTCTCGGCTCCGAACTTCACATCCCGAACGGCAACCGGCCAGGGATCGAGGATGATCTGGCCGTTGCGGATCTGGACGTATTCGAAGCGCCCGAACCCGACTTCCCGCATGGCGCCGAGGAAGCGCTGTTCGGACGGCATCAGGTCGCTGGATGAGCAAGGTTTGGAAGTGCTCATTGCCCCACCCCCGGCGCCAGTTCGCCGCCGCTCGGCCGCGTCTCCAACCAGTTGTTTACATCTTCCTGGCGATAGCGGACCGCCGATCCCACTTTGATGTAGCGCGGGCCCTTCCCGAGCAGACGCCAACGGCGGATCGCGGCCATGCTGAGGCCACAGATGGCGGCCAGTTCGCGCTCACTGAGGAGTGGTTCAACCGGCTGGCCACCCCTTGCGATGCATTGTGTGTTGTGTTGAATTGCAGCCACGAGACGAGATTGCCTGATGCCTGCGGTAAGAGGTCAAGGTGGGAGAGGGGTGAGGAAAGGTAGGAAAATTTGGCCGAAATCGGTCCTTGGGGTAAGTATGCAAACCTACCGCAACAGATAGCGGTCTACGGCTTTTTGCGCGATGTGGGCGCCTCGATTTCCGTCAGCGCCGGTTCGTTCCATCGTGGCAGAGGATCGCGTTCGGCAAGCTGGAGCAGGAGCCCAGCGCCAGTGTTCTCGTCGAAGAGCGTGTGAATGAAGCGATAGGCCCGGTTGACGACATCGATCATGAGGTCCTTCATTTCGTCGTCGTTGAAGCGCGACACCTCGGGCCAGGAGATCGAGCCATACGGGCTGGTGACCAGCACGTCGGAGTAGTCTCCGGCTGCGGAGTCTGGCGAGATTCCCGCATGAAGATCCTCAAGCCGGGAATTGCGGAAGCACTGCAACACCATGTACTTCGCGAGCCGTTTCTGAAGCACGGGGTCAGTAACAAATGCGCGGACTGCTTCGTGAGCGCTCATGGCGCCTCCAGGATCCCTCCACTATTACATGGGCGGGCCTGGAGCGCACCGTTGATCCGGAGACGGTAGGAAGTTAGGTAGGAGGCGGTCCTACCCTATGCCGCAGCCAGCGGCTTGGCGTCACCAGCCTTCAGCGGAGTCTTGCCGGCCAGGACACTCTCAATCCTCTGCGACATGACGGAGTCCCCGCTCAACTCTTCATGCCGCCAATGCTGCATGTCGGGCTTGTGCACGAGGGCCGCCTCGCTCACGGCGGCGATAGTAGTGCTGTTGGCCGTAAGGAAGGCCTGTAGGCGCGCCTCCCGGTCGCGCGCCAGAGTCTCCGCTGGAACCGGATCGACATCCATGGCGCCGCCAGCGGCGGTCGGCGCAGATACCATCTCCAGATCGAGCCTCGCGTTGTGACGCTGCCATGCTTCGAGTCCAAGGCGGCCGCTTTCGGCCGCGACAGCGGTGCGGACCACTTGGTGGAAGTTGGCGATCGCAAAGTCTATCTTCCTAAGCGGCAAGGCGTCATACGGCTGGAGCTTCGCCTCATACGTCCGCTGCGCCACAATCCAGGCGCACTCACGCAGGAACTTCTCGAATTCGCTCGGCTTCGGAATCTCCTCCAAAGCTGCAGTTCCATATGCCGGGATTATCAACTCGGCGTATCGAAGCCCCGCTTGCCAGTGCGGGGGAATATGGTTTTCGAACCGGGACGGATCGAACTCGATCATTTCGCCCAGGCGTCCTCTCCAGTCGCGCCAGTTGGCGGCCGCCTCACGCGACCTGAATTCCACCTCGGCCTTGGCTCGTGCTTTGCGCACCGAAGCCGTTTTCGCCAGAGACCGCATCCAAGCCTCTGCCGCCTCCCGAGGACTGCTGAAGAAGCCGAGAAACCCACCTCGATCCATAGGCACCGCCCCCCACTAGAACTCTTGATTGTACTATAGCGAAGAATAGGCGAAAATCGGATGACAGCTAACCCGCTCAAAACGTGGCGAATTTTGCGCTTGCCAAATCTCCGGAGGCTCTCCTGTAAAAATCCAGTCGTATCGATCTAATTGAAAATACAGGGATTCCCAATGACCAGAAGATCTCGCCAAGAGAGCCGCTGCTCAGCCCAGCCGATCAGCCTGGTCAACTGCCGGAGCCGACGTTCCGTGGGTAGGGAGCAGGCAGGAAACAGTAGTTCCTCCTGAATATCCGGGGCCAGATTCGCCAGATTCATGATCTGGGTGATCCGGGCCCGGCTCACGTACCCCAGCCTGGCGATGTCGGCGTAGTCCCTCAGCTCGCCCCTGTCCACCATTTCCTGGTACTTGACCGCCAGGGCCATCAGGCGGGTGACCCTGGCCGTCCGCGCGGCCGCTTCTGGTTTGGCCACGCCCGGATTGGCCTTTCCCGCCGCTCGGCAGCGCAAATCCAGCATGACCTCGACTTCCATTGCCGGCACGCTGGTCTTCCTACCTCGTTTCATTCGACCTTCCTTCCGGAGCACAATTCCCGCATGCCCTGCGATCGGAACGCGACGGTGACCTTGCCGGTGCGCCCGTCGTATCCGACTCGTTCCACGAGCAGGTTCACCATCCGCGTCTGCTGGTGCGTCCGCAGCGAGTTCCACGCCGGTTCGAACCGTTCGATCGCCGAAAGCACATCCGCAGCGTCCAGTGGGTCGTCGGCCAGCGCCTCGAGTTCAACCCGGATCGTGGTGAGACGGTCTTCAATGGCCTGGACCTCCTTATGCACTTCCACCAGCCGGTCGAATCGCGCCGCCGCACCATCTTCTTCGCCACTCACTGTCGCGGCACACGCCATCTCCATGTTCAGCCGCCGAAGCTGGTCACGGCCGGCAGCTTCATCCTTCCGCAGTTGCACGATTCTCGCGGCGACCTGGCTCCGGGCGTGCTCGACCGTGCGGCGCGCAAGTTCCGGATCGCTTCCCAACCTGCGGATGCTCTCGATGACCGCCGCCTCGATCGCCGGTGCACCAACCGACTTCGTCTCGCAGGTGTTCCAACCGCGCTGCTGGGCGTTGTGGCAAACGTAGTAGCGGTATCGCTTCGGTCCGCGCATCGTGTACGTGTGGATCATCGGCGCGCCGCAGGGGACACAGAACACCAGCCCGTGGAGCAGCGCGCCGTACTTGTTTCGGGTGCGATCTCGGCGGGCGGCTCCGTTGCGGCCGAGAAGCTTCTGAACCCGCTCCCACGTTTTCACATCGACGATCCCATCCTGCTCTCCGGCGTAGATCGTACCTTTGTGATTGACTTTCCCGGTGTAGATCACGTTGGTCAGCAGGCCGTACAGGCGATTCTTGGTGAAGGGCTTGCCGCCGTGCGCGCGGCCTTCGGCCGACTGCCAGCTTTTGGTACACCAGCCGCGTTGCCGAAGTTCCTCGACAACCGCGATGGCGGCCTGGTGCTCAAGGTAGAGATCGAAGATCGCCCGGACGCGCTCGGCCTCCTTCGCGTTTACGACGAGGCGCCCGCCGCGCGGATCAATGTCATAACCGAGGATCGGGTGGCCACCGATCCACTTGCCCTTTTTCCTCGCCGCCGACTGCTTGTCGCGTGTGCGTTCGGAGATGATTTCCCGCTCGAACTGCGCGAAGGACAGGAGGATGTTCAGCGTCAAGCGTCCGAGCGAATTGGTGGTGTTGAACTGCTGGGTGACCGACACGAAGCTCACGCCGCGTTTGTCGAAAACCTCTATGATGCGCGCGAAGTCCATGAGCGATCGGCTGAGCCGGTCAACCTTGTAGACAACCACGCAGTCCACCTTAGCGGCCTCGATATCGACCAGGAGTTTCTTCAGCGCGGGCCGATCCATGTTGCCGCCGGTGTAGCCGCCGTCGTCGTAGTGGGCCGGCACCAACTGCCAGCCTTCGTGGCGTTGGCTTAGGATGTACGCCTCGCCCGCCTCGCGCTGCGCGTCGAGCGAGTTGAACTCCTGCTGGAGGCCTTCGTCGGTGGACTTCCGGGTGTAGATCGCGCAACGGATCGGCTTTGCAACCAGGTCCGCACCGTTGCCGTTGGCCTTGCCGTTACCGTTTTTCATCGCCATTGGCGCTCCCCACGGGCAAGTGGAAGAAGAGGTAGCCATTCCACTTAGTCCCGGTGATCTCCTTCGCAATCGCGCTGAGCGACCTGTAGCGCTGGCCGTTGTAGTCGAACCCGTCCTCGCGGACTTTTACGATGATCTGCTGGCCTTTGTACTCGCGCTCCAGCACCGTGCCGGGAAGCGGCCGCCGCGGGTCCGCGTCTGGCGTGATCTTGTCCTGCACGCACCGGTTGCCGGCTGTATCGAAGTCGAATCCTTTCGGGGCGCGAATCCGAAGGTCGCCATCGTTGGCTATCTCCAGCGCTCGCTGGCGGGCGCGTTCCGACAGGCCGCCCTCGGCGTCTGCCTGGAGCCGCCATGCGATGCGCCGGAAGAGAAACTGCTTGTGGTTGGAATGCGATTCCTCGCCAAAGACCTCGCGGTACCGCCCGTGCAACTCCCGCACCGTCATCCGCCGGAGCGCTTCAATCTGAGCTTGAATCTGAATCTTCAAATCCTTCTCCTTTCTCGGAGGCGTTAACCTCGTGTCCATGAGGGCTCGCTTCGGCGGTGGTATCAAGTAGATCTTTGCGGCGGTTTCTGCGGTACCGGAGGTAGCCGTCGGCCAGGATCGCGGCAATGCTGTCCAGGTCCTCCAGGAACTCTTCGTCGTGGTCGCTCACGTCATCTCCCTGGCGGGAACCGCCTGGCGTGCGGCTGTGGGAGACGGAAAGGCGCGGGACGGGAAGGCGCTGCTGTGTCCCGGCGTTCTGCCGGCGCCCACAGCGATGTCCGCCTTGCGGTAGTCCCGCTGTCTGGTGAAGTCAGGAGCGGCTGCGAGCCGCCCTCACTGGAAATATACGCGAAACGTTCGAAAAACGTCCGGTTCGCCAAACAATCTGAGCGACGGCGTTAACCACACGACCCTTCTCCGGCGCGCGGCGGAGAATTTTCACGGGAAAGGGCGCCGCGCCGACGTGCCAGGGCACTCACCATTATTCTCCGCAGCGGCGTGCACCACTCTCGGGGAGCCGCAAGTCTTTGGCTATGTAGAGGAAACGACGCGACGTTCAGGCGGGCACACGAAGGGCGATGACGTTAACAGGTGGGGAAGACAAATCCGGGCAAGAATAGTTTGGCTCCGCAAATAGGACTCGAACTGAGAGCCTTCTGGTTAACAGGCTGAGCTCTCAGACATTTCTCAGCCTTCTGCTCGGCACATCGTGTTTCCATCGCCCTTCCCGTTGCAAGCAGAATTGACTTGCTTGTCTCCGCGAACAGAGCCATGAATGTGAGCGTCACGGTAAGCCGTGAGAAAGAGAGAGCTTACATGAAAACGTTCACTATTGACAACGACAACAACATCACCGCGTTCCCCACGCCGGACCACGCCGAAGCAGCCGTGGGTACCGGCTCCCAACCCTTTACCTTGTGCGTCTTCATGGCCCGATCCGCCCAGGTCGTCGCGGTTAGGGCGCTACACACCAGGTACCGGCGCTCCTGAACGAGGAAGACCGGCGGTGTTGCGGGCACAGGATCTCGACCGGTGGGCTGGAACACAGATCGGGAGAGCCCAGCCAAGGTGCATGGAATCAGCGCGTGATCTTCCGGCGCGTTAGCACACCCGAGTCGACAGTCTGCCCCAGCCGCGAGATGACACTGAAGTACATCTCGTTCCCCGTGATTTCGACGGCCATGAACGCCAGATCGGTATCGAACCCCACTGCGGTCATGCCCGACCGCCGGTTGATGTTCCCCTTCCGCAACTGGCCCCCCGACCCCACCACAAAGTAGGCGATCCCCTTCTGCGGTTTTACGCGCTCGTAGAAATGGTCGTGCCCGTTGAGCACGACGCTCACATTGTATTTTAGGAAGAGCGGCTCGAGCGCTTCGCGTAAGCGGAGGTCCGAGCCGTGCCGGATGCCTGACGAGTACAAGGGGTGATGGAAGAAGGCGATCTTCCAATCGCTGCTGGATGCCGCGAGCTCCTTCTCGAGCCACTGGATCTCCTCCGGCGTCGGGTAGGTGCTGTCGAAAGCGAAGAAGCGGACGTTCGGCTTCGGGCTGAACGCGTAGTAGAGCTTCCCTTCCATGTTGAATGACTTGTAGAACCGCTGCTCGCGCGCGTCGTGGTTGCCCAGCGACGCGTAGAACTTCACGCCGGCATCCAGCAGCGGCTTGTAGGGCAGCTCAAACTTCTTGTGGAAGTCCTGCGGCCGCTCCGATCCGTAAAGGTTGTCTCCCACTAGCACGACGAAGTCGTACTTGAACCGCCCGTGGAGTATGGCCATCTGCTCGGCAAGCTGGTATTGCGGCTGTTCGCCGGTACCGAAGTCGCCGAGGACCGCGAACTTCAACGATCCATCCTTATTCGGCAGTGGTATTGGCGTTTCGGCCGGGGACTGCGTGGCCGCGATCGCAGTGGTCGCGGCGATGATGCCGCTGTTCCGGCAACCAGCCCCCGTCCAAATCAGTAAGAGCAGCAGCACAACGGAAAACGAATGGCGCGGGCGCATGATGATCTCCATTCGGCTTACTTGGGCAGTACGTCTTCGATGAAGTCGGCGATCACGTGCGCGTGCACGTCCAGCAGGATCAGCGCGTCTCCGATGAACCGGTACTCGAGATCCTCAGTCAGCTTCGGCATCGTCTGCAGCACCTGGGGCGGAACGGTGGTCAGCGGAACGGTGTCGGGGTAGCGGCTGTTGACAGTGAGCTTGATCGCAGCCGGTGTGACCGGATTCTCGTCCATGATCGACGCCTTCAACTGCTTACCGTCGGGCCCTCCAAACACGCTGGCGAACAGGCGTTTGATGACCGGACGCGCCTCCGCCGTGAAGATGTCGCCGGGCTTCGCCGCAGCGCGGGCCTCTAGCACCAGTTTTGCCAGTGCGCGCTGGTTTTTGTCGATCTGCTCGGGCGTAGCCTCCTTCGGCAGCTTCGGCAGTGATCGCTCGAGCTTGACGTGCAGGGCCACGTACTCCTTCACGCGCTCATTCATGGTCGCGAGCGCCTGGGCGTCCGCCGGCGTCAGCGGCCCCACGACACGCACCGTCGGCGTCGCCGACGCCGGGGATGCGGACGTGGCCGCGGGCGCAGAGGGATTATCGCCGCTTCCGCACGCGCTCAGCGACAGGACGGCCGCCGCGACAAGACTGATAAGGACGCCTCGTGTTGCTGGCCTGGCTGCTCCCTCGTTTATAGTGCCGGTAGTTGCCGGCCTGGTCACAGAACCGCAACGCCACGCCGAAGTCCTGCTCGCGCAGCATCCTGATCGCTTTCGAGACCCGTCTCCAACACCGGAATTTCCCATTTCAGGTTCCCAGGCAGTTAGGAGTATACACCAACCTGTTAGCGCCGGCTATGCGATGCGCGACCGCAACGGCAGGCACTGGCCGCCAGCACCAATATCACGGGACTTTGGCGCTCCCAAGAGAGTGGCCCTGGCGTCGGAACAAGCGGAATTGGCACGACGGCCTTGCGGCACGGCCCGGTTTCTCACCTTCTCCGAACAGGCGTGCGCTTTTGGTTAACGGCGGATTCCTTGGGCTTCGGGAATCCTCTGGGCCTGAATCGTGATTATCGTTTCGGCCCGGTCAATCGCCGGGAGCTTCATGACTACGACTACCGCAGCCCCGGCCGACGGATGCTCTCCGCGTCGGCGCCAAGGTGTACATTGAGGGCGGCCCTCTGGCAGGCGTGGAAGGGGGCAACGCGGCTTCCGCGCACCGTTTGAGTTCTTAGCCGGACCGTGCCAGGGAACGCGTATGTTCGTGTCCTTTCGGTGAGCCTGCGTAGCGTCGTGGCTGGGCCGTATTTCTCCGGGGAATCGGGATGTCGATCACGATTCCGAAGTGATGGCGATCAGTGTTCCGAACTGAAGCCGATCAGTTTCACGGTTGTAGTTCGGAACGGTGATCGGCATCGGATTGGAACGGCGGCTTCCAGATTCAGAATTGCCAGCCCGATCAAGCGATAAGCGGCTGTTGGCAGAGAAAAGTGAGCGCATTTATGTCGCATCCAACTGCGCACATCACGCCGACGCTGAGCCAAACCCCGGCAAAGGCGGTTCCGGCTACCACTTGTCCAGCGGCCAGCACCAGGCCCTGCAGTGGCGTGAAAGAGCACAACGCCAAATACGTATTCGTTAGCGGCAACGTGTACAACGTCGGCAACCAGGACTTCGCGGCTTTGCAGGAGCACGCCGGTCACACGGTGAGATTGACGGGCGAGATGAGCGGCGACACGATCACCGTCTCGAAGGTTGCCATGCCCGGCAAGAAGTAGAGCTAATTCCGCGGGTAATCGGGGCCGGTACGCCGGTCGAGCCCATGAAGGGGGAGTCGGCCGGCGGAACTTCTTGGCCGCCGTGCGGCGGTGTACGGCTCAGTGATGAGGCCATCTGAGTGGACGCCGGGCAGACGGCGCATGATAGAATCACCTTATCCAAGATGCGTGCCAGGTCCAAGAAGAGCGCCGACCGCGGGACGCCCGACGAGACAGGCTCCGGCAAGGACCTCGGAAACTTTACAGGGTTCGCCCATTCCAGAATCACGGCCCATTTCCATGCGGCGCGGACCGGGTATTCAACCACTACCTACGATCCCATCGCGGCTTTCCTTCCGAGCAGGCTTTTCACGTGGATACCACAGGTTGCGAAATACTGGTTTCACAAGAAGCACGCGTTCAGAGATTACACGACGCACGGAAAAGGAACAGGCATTTATCCGATCGATGACCGCGTGAAGATCAGCATCGCGGGCGATTGGGGCACAGGGACGGATGAAGCGAGAATAGTTGCTGCAGCAATGGAAACATCCGATCCGGCTTTCACAATTCACCTGGGAGATGTGTATTACGTAGGCGACGCCAATGAGGTGCGGGAAAACTTCCTTGGGGAGAAGACGAGTCCCTATGCACCGGTAAAGTGGCCGATGGGCGCGAAAGGCAGCTTCGCACTCAATGGCAATCACGAAATGTACGCTGACGGAAACGGCTACTGGAGAATGGTCCTGCCGAGGATGGGATTGAAAGAACGCGGTAGCGAATGGGGGGCGGGACAGTGGGCGAGCTTCTTTTGCCTNNCTATGCCCGAGCCCCTGCTCGCCTGGCTGAAATCCTCCGTGAATCCGGACGGAGACAAACGCGGATTGATTCTGCTGTCGCATCACGGGCCACACTCCGCGTTTGAGGGTTGGTATCAAATTCCGGCGAAGCAACTGGCGAAGCTGATTCACCGGCCGGTCATCTGGTTTTGGGGCCACGAGCACAGGCTGGCGATTTATGAGAAGTTCAGCGTCAAGGAGGGCATCGAAGCGTACGGCCGATGTATAGGCCACGGCGGTATGCCCGTCGGGCGCGGCGCGGCCCCGGACATTCCGGATTGTAGATGGCTCGCCTGGGATAACAGGCGTTATCCCAGCGACGAGGAACTCGATGTTGGCTATAACGGGTACGCAAACCTTTCATTTAACGGTCCGGCGCTGCACATCGCATATTACGATTTGAATCAATCGCGGGTCCTGACAGAAGATTGGCATATCGATATCGAGTCCGGCGCGCTGGAGGGACCCAACCTGAAGAAAGTCCTTGACGATCCATCGCTGCATTGCAGGGAAACTTAAGAAAACGAGCAATACGCCAGGCTTATCGAAGCAGGGTCTTAGCAGGTTTCCTGATTTGAACCCATGGCATGGCATGGCCGTGAGCTGCCGGGGCGCGCCACTCGCGCACCCCACCCCCGACCGCCTGGGCTTGCGGGCTCGCCGCCGTTGTCGTACCTGTGAGCAACCCAGGGAGGGAAGCCGCTATTGTCGCACCGAAACCCGGGTTCCAGCTCTCAGTGAACAACCCGTCCTGGGGCCACAGTGGGTGCACCTTGCCTGATTTCACATCCAGTGCCGCGTAGCAACGACAACGTTCTGCCGTAACATTCAAATCGCGCTCTCGCTCGTCCTAGGGATATCGGCAACTGGATTGAGCCGGCTCACGCGGTTGTCCCTCGAGATGCGCCGACTGCGCCCGGCTGGAACAGGTCAAGCGCTAGCTGCTGGCGCCTTTTCGCTAACCCGACTGGGGACCCAACGGCTTCGCGCGAGCGACACCCGTGCTACTCGCGGCAATATCCCCATTTTCGCGCGCCGGCCGACAGTCCCTACGCGATCTCGCGTCGGGTGGTGCCAGGGTACTATGGTCACAGGTGCGAAACTGCCTCTTCTGCTCGACTTCTCCAGACGACGCCTGGTCACCAGCGAGTATGGAATCGCTGTGCCGGCTGCGCAACCCCTGACGCCTGACGCCGGACCACATTTGTGTCCATGTAGCTGGCTTCTACGACCTGGACGTGGAGGAGAAGCACGGGCGTTGGGACCTGGTGTTCGAAGTTCGCAGGCACGTCATGTCGGCCCTGCACGTGGAATCCGTCGCCATCGGTTTTGAGGATTGCGAAAGAAGATAGATCAGGGCCACACCCATATTCATGTCGTGCCACATCGGCCGGGCGTCGCACTACTCCCGGCTCGCCGTGCAGGACCGTAGCGCTGGCGCACGCCCCGGCTGAAGCGGCCGGGACTCTCCGGCCGCCATGCCAAATTCACCTATTTCGGCTTGTCTGGCTTGTCCGGTTTGTCTGGCTTGTCCGGTTTGTCTGGCTTCTCCGGCTTGTCCGGCTTGTCTGGCTGTTTCGGATCCATGTTTTCTCCTTCCCGGCTTCCGAAGAAGCCCAAGTTCCTTTCGGCCATCAGGGTCGGCAACTTCGAGCCTGGTCTGAATTGAGTGTGTACGGAGTTGGTGCTTACATGCGGAATACCCCGCCGTAATCCAGACTCTAGCTCCAATAGGGCTTGGCGCCGTAATAGGTGGAGACTTCGGCACCCCAGGTGCGATCAGCCATGTTCGGCCAGTGATCCTTGTCGAAACCGGGAGCGCGCTCAAGCAACTTCTTATCGACGTTCAGGATGAACTGTCTTTCGACAGTATCTACGGCGAGAGCACTCCAGGGGATGGCAAACAATTTATCTCCCATACCAAGGAACCCCCCGAACGAAAGAACCGCGTAAGCGATGCGGCCCTGTTCCACGTCGATCATCAAATGTTCGATTGTTCCGAGATCCTCTTCTTGACGGTTGACGACCTTATCGCCTGTAAGAGTGTCTGCCGCCAGAACACGCTGCATCCACTGTCCTTTGGCGTCTACTGTTTGTAGCATGGTATATCCTTCTTTCACATAATTGGACGGACTGCGAGACCATTCACTTTGCGGACTCGCCGGACCTTCTGTGAGCAGATCGGGGTCCAAAGCAGAATGCCTGTAACACCAAGCTAGAAGTTCGGCCGCCCATACCTCTAGGTGCAATTTCCACCGTCCATAAGGCAAGAGTTGCCGTGTGGAGAGCGCGCTTGGGAGCGGAATCCCGTAGCCGGCGGTCGGGCCGTGATCGCCGAAGAGGTAGAAGCGAAGGCCGGGTTCATTCGCGGGCTGCGTGCCAGACCATTGACCGCATTTGATCACATGACACCGCGCGGACACTCTGGCCGGGCGAAAAGGGGACGTATTTCCCGAGGCTTTGCGGGTGGCGGGTAGCGGGGAAATGCGGTCGCGGTCCAGCGGCGGGCAACTGCACGGCCGGCGTAGCTATCGCCCGGTCCGGACCTCGTTTAGCAAGTGAGGGTGCCGGTCGAGCACCATGAGGAGTTTCACCAGCGCGAGCGGCGGCTTGGTCTTGCCGTTTTCGTAGCGCGAAAACGCATTGGCGCCGCCACCGAAAATCGCGGCCGCCTGGCGCTGGTCCAGCGCGAGCTTCTTGCGGACGCGCGCAATGAAACCAGGATCGACAATGGCGGCGTTCACCTGCTTATTGAACTCCAGCATCGCCGCGCTGACACGTGACGATTCCGCCGCGGCAAGGACGCTTTCCCCGCAGGCGGGGCAGAAATCGCCGCGAACGGCCGGAATCGTGGTCGTTTCGCCTTTGTAGGTGTACGGGATATCGCGCGTGTCGCGCACCAGCTTGGCCCCCGCGCAGGACGGGCATTTCATGGTATTGCTCCTTCCTTCATAACTCCTTGAACGACACGATGAGCACATCGTCGATGACCGTGAGCTTCAGATACACCTCGCCAGCCGACGTCTTCGGCCGGTAGACGTCCTGCCAGACGCGGCGATCAGCGTGCGTGGTCATACTCTTGTAGAAGTCGCTCGGTGTGAGCGCCGCGACGACGCCGACGATCTCCTCGAAACCAAACCCCAGGGCCGCTCCGCCGGCGAGCGCCGAAAAGGTGGCGCGGATTTTGCCCGCCGCGACCATGGCCTTGACGACCGCCAGCTAACAGTGCGGCATTCCGGCGCCGGGTCGGGAACGTAGATGACCCGCAAATACCGCCCCGAGACGGTCTGGCCTAATGCGATCCTGGAGCCGTCGCGCCCTGCCCGATCTTCGCCGGTTTTCTCCAAAACCTCCATCACTTCCTTGGTGGTTGTAGATGTGCGGCAAACCAGTCGCCGGATCGATGTAGAATCGCGTCTGCAAGCGTCTTAACCATATTCTAATGCCGAACCGCCCGCGCACCTTCGTTCTTCGATGGCCCCCGTGCGAGCGCTTGGCGGTGAAACGCCCGTCGCGGATGTGGATGCCCGAACGCCGATTCCGAATGTCTCCTGCCTGAGTAGTCAGAAGAAAGAAGTCGCAAGACGCGCGCCGCCTTCTGACTCCTGTCTCCCTTTCCTCCATAACCAAAGACAATCTGGACCCTGCTGTTCCCCGGCCCGCACAATAGAGGTGGGTTGGCACCCGCACACAGACATGCTCCCGTCCCTACTCCGCCGGGAATTTCCCGTGCCCTCGATGGCAGTGTTTTTCGCTCTACAGACCCTGGATGTGCTCACCACTCTGATCGGGCTGCACATGGGGGCCAGGGAAGCCAGTCTGTTCGTCGGCCGGTTGCTGCAACTGGGACCCTTGTCGGGCCTGCTGATTTCTAAATGTTTCGCTATTATCCTGGCGGCGGCGGCTTTGGCCTTCCGGCGCCCGCGCGTGGTGGTGTTTCTCAACTACTGGTTCGCGGCGCTGATCGCCTGGAACCTGTATACCATTCTTTCGTCGCTGGCCGCACACAGAGCTTGAGCTATTGAGGCTCGCAAAATAAGGTGACCGAAGGTGCCGGCTTGTGGGGCAGCCAATCCTGGCTGCCGCCGGCTTTCAGCCGGCGCTGCCGGGTGCGAGAGCTCGCCTCTAGCCCGAAGGAGCCGCCTGATAGGGGCGAAAGCGCATGCCCCACAAAAGTCGAAGCCAAGGCGCGGCAAAGTGGGATAGACGCTTTCGTCTGTTGCAGAGGGCCTGTGGCCCGCGAGATTTCATGAAAAAGTGGGGGAGNNTGTCGCCGGGCGGGCTGGGCAGCCCCGGAAGCCGGCTAAAGCCGGCTGCGGCCAGAATTGGCCGCCCCACTCGGCCTCACTCACCTACGATTCGCGGAACGGGCCCGAGCCCATGCGCTGCAGGCTCACTACGGCTTGCGCTTCCGCCGATCGGCCTTCGCCCACCGGTCCGACTTTCTCGGCGGTTTTGAATTTCACCGAGACACGGTCCAACTCCAGGCCCAGGGTTTCCGCCAGCCGCTGGCGGATGGCTTCGCGGTAGTCTTTCAGCTTGGGACGTTCGAGGACGACAGTGGAATCCAGGTTGACGATGTGGTAACCGCGCGCTACCGCCATGGCCTGGGCCTGCCTCAAAATGACCAGGCTGTCGCAGTCTTTCCAGCGCGGATCGGTGTCGGGGAAGTGCATGCCGATGTCGCCCATGGCGGCGGCTCCCAGGATGGCGTCGGTGATGGCGTGCGCCAGAACGTCGGCATCGGAGTGGCCTTCGAGTCCGAATTCGCTGGGGATAGTGACGCCGCCCAGAATCAGCGGCCGGCCGGCCACCAGCCGGTGCACGTCCCAGCCCTGGCCGGTGCGGTATTCGCTCAAGGGCGGTTTTCCTCCCGGAAGAACAAGTGCGCCAGTTCCATGTCGCCTGGCTTGGTGATCTTGATGTTGCGGTCGCTACCCATCACGACGCTCACATCCACGTCGAGGCGCTCCACCAGGCTGGCTTCGTCGGTGCCCACAAAGCCGTCTTCGCGGGCCGATTCGAAGGCGCGCTTGAGCAGGTCGTAGCGGAAAACCTGGGGTGTCTGCGCCATCACCAGTTTGTCGCGCGGGAGGGTGGCGCGAATGTGCACGCGGCCGGTGCCGCGGCTCACCTGTTTCACGGTATCGACGGCCGGCAGACCCACGATGGCGGCGCCGGTTTCCGCGGCTTCATCGATGACCTTCCGCAGGGTGACGAGATCGATGAACGGCCGCACGGCGTCGTGCACGGCCACCAGCTCCGTATCGGGATCGAGCGAGCGGAGCGCGTTCTCGACGGACTGCTGCCGGCTGTTGCCGCCTTCCACGGCGCGCACTTTGCGTCCCGCGAATTCGCCGGCCAGCATGCTGCCCACCCAGTCGAGGTCTTCCGCGCGCACCGCCACCACGATCTCGCCGACGCCCTCGGTGGCCACGAACTTGCGCACCGTATGCAATAGGATGGGTGAGCCTTCGAGCAGCATGAACTGCTTCCGGCTGGTGCCTGTTTTTTCGGCGGAGCCCTTGCCCATGCGCGTGCCCAGTCCTGCCGCGGGCAATATGACGGCGACTTTCATGTGTTCTACGATTCTATCGTGGTTTTCTCGGGCGGCGCGTTGGTCATGGGCTGCGGATCGCTCTTGCGCACCGGACGATCGTGTTTTTCGAGCGGCAGCGCCACGTGCATCCGGTCGTCGAACTTGCCGAAGATCATTTTCCCCGCGGTGGTTTGCAGCACGCTGGTGACCGAAATATCGATGGTCTTGGAAATCATCTTCTTGGCGTTATCCACCACCACCATGGTGCCGTCATCCAGGTAAGCCACGCCCTGGTTGTACTCCTTGCCCTCTTTGAGGATGAAGACCCGCATGGTCTCGCCGGGCAGGACGATGGGCTTAAGCGAATTGGCCAATTCGTTGATGTTCAGCACCTCGACGCCGTGCAGTTGGGCCACTTTGTTGAGGTTGAAATCGTTGGTGATGACTTTGCAGTCGTAGACCTTGGCCAGTTCGATAAGCTTCATGTCCACGTCGCGGACGTGCGGGAAGTCTTCTTCGGCGATCTGCACCGTGAGGTGCGCCATTTTCTGGATACGCTGCAGGATGTCGAGGCCGCGGCGGCCGCGGTTGCGCTTCATGGAGTCGGCCGAATCGGCCACCAGTTGCAGCTCACGCAGCACAAATTGGGGAATCACTATCACGCCGTCCAGGAAGCCGGTTTCGGAGATGTCGGCGATGCGGCCGTCGATGATGACACTGGTGTCGAGAATCTTGAACGATTTCTTCGACGACTTCTCGCCGCCAAAAATGCCGCCGAGCGCCGCCAGGTTGAGCATGTCGCCTTTATTGGCGCCCACGATCATGCCGACGTAGGTCATCCACAGCAGCAGGCCGACTTGCAGCCAGGGCCGCACCCCGGCGTTGGCAAGCACCAGGGACATCAGAAAGGCGCCGAAGATCCCCAGAACGGATCCCGCCGCGGCGCCAATCAACCGTTTGAGGCTAATCTGCCCCAGGCGGATTTCGAAAAAGATGATGCAGCCACCAAGAACCGTGCCACCGGCTGCCGAGATCCAGGGAGAAACACCCTCCGGATGCAGGACGTAGGCAGAAGCGGCAAGAACTAGAATAAAAATTGCGCGAACAATAACGAGGTCGAGCACGCGTGCACCCCCTTCAGGGTTATAAATCCGAGATCCGAAAACAGCCGGGAACCGACTCGTAACTGCACAACTCAAACCGCGTCAAGAGTATAGCACCCGGCTGGGGCGCACGCGCGATGGAAGGCCGGGCCCGCCGGGCCCGCTGCTATTTGCGGTCGGAGCTCTGCACTTCGGTCGCGGCGCCGTTGGCGACCAGGCTGTTGATTTTCTTCCACTCTTTGCCGTTGCCGCCCTGCTTCAGGACCACCGACTGACCGACCGCCCACATGGCCTTGCCGACCGGCAGGAGCTTGCCTAGAAAATAAAAGCCGCCGGAGGAAACCGGCTTCCAGGTCTCGCCATTGTCTTCGCTCAACAGGAACCCGTCGTCGTATGTGATCCAGCCGCGCTTGGAGCTGTCGAAGCTGATGGAGGTGAGCGAGCCCTTCACCGGGCTGTCTTGCCGCTTCCAGGTGACGCCGCCGTCGGTGGTGCGCAGAAGCTGCCCGGCGAAGCCCGTAACCCAGCCGTGATTGGCGTCAATGAAGCACGCCGCGAACAGGCTCCATTGACTGGCGTCGGTCTTCACATGGTTCCAGGTTTTGCCGCCATCCACCGTGCGGAGGATGGTGCCCGACCAGCCCACGGCCCAGCCGTGATCCGCGTCGAGGAAAAAGATGCCTTCGAGCGTCATGGTGGTGTCGGTGGGTTGGCGGACCCAGCTCTTCCCTCCATCCGTGGTGTGCAGAATCACGCCCTGGTAGCCGGCGATCCAGCCCGATTCGCCGATAAACGTGATGTCCATCAGGTGCTGTTTGACGCCGGAATCGCGCGGTTGCCAGGTCTTTCCGCCATCGTTGGTAGCCAACAATAGCCCGCCGTTACCCACCACCAGCCCGCGGCTGGCATCCACCCATGAAAAGGCCCGCAGGCGGCTGTTCGCGCCGGTATTCCGCTGCGCCCACGTAGCGCCCGCATCGGTGGTGACCCACATCTGCCCCTGTTCGCAGAGCAGATACGCGGTGGCGGCGGCGGGGGAATTGGCGTCCCGCAGCCAGCAATTCTTCTGGGCAGGGGCGGCAGGCTGCTTGGGCTGCTGCGCGGCGAGCGCCAGCGGCAACAGGAACAGCACGGGCAAATAACGGCGAATGGAGAACGGATTCATGAAAGGTCTCCTAGGGGAAGATGTACAGATTATTTTATCCTAATTTGAGATCACACGCCCCACAGGTAGTCTTCGCCCACCGGCAGCGGCTCTCTGCGGACCTCTTCGCCGCCCAGTTCCAGCGCCTTCAGATCGAGGTCGAAATACTTCTTGTTCTTCACCAGGCTGTGGAGCGCGCCGGTCACCTGTTCGGGCTCCAGCATTCCGGTGGCTTCGAGCAGAGCGCCGAGCATCACCATATTGGCGACCTTTTGATCGCCCAGTTTGTCGGCGAGCGAGGAGAAGTGCATGGCGATCATGCGCAGGTCTTTGCGGACGCAATCTTCCGGCAGGGCGGCTCCGTTGTAAAGCACCATGCCGCCGGATTCCACCACCGGCAGAAACTTGCGCAGCGATGGTTCGTTGAAGGCCAGAAGTACGTTGGGCCGCGAGATCAACGGGGAAGCGATGGGAGAGGCCGACAGCCGGACGCTGCAGTTGGAGGTACCCGAACGCATCTCCGGCCCGTAGGAAGGCAGCCAGGAAACTTCGTAACCGGATTCGAGGCCGGCCTCCGCCAGCACTTCACCGAGCATCAGGACGCCTTGCCCGCCAAACCCGGCCACCTTGATGCGCAGATCGAGCGCGCGCCCGGCCGGCGCCTCGACGGATTCCTGGCCGGCTTCGTCCTCGAGGCCGAGGATGCGCGGAATGTCCTCCACGGGAGGCGCCGGCGGCGGCCCGGCCCAGGGTTGCGCCTCTTTGGTGCGGTCGCGCAGGTTGACCACGGGAAATACCTTGGCCATTTCGTCGCGCACAAACCGCTGGGCCTCCACCGGCTGGAATTTCCAGATGGTGGGACAGGGTGACAGCACTTCCACGAAGGAGAAGCCCAGGCCCTTGACCTGGTTCTCCACGGCGCGGCGCAGCACTTTGGCGGCGCCCATGATCTGCTTGTTGTTGCCCAGCGCAACGCGTTCGATGAAGACCGGGGCCTCCAGCGAATTCAGCAATTCGCAGACGTGCACGGGGTAACCCTCGGTGTGCGCGTTGCGGCCGAATGGGGAGGTGGTGGTCTTCTTGCCGAGCGGCGTGGTGGGGGCCATCTGGCCGCCGGTCATGCCGTAGATGCCGTTGTTGACGAAGATCACGGTGATGGGTTCGCCGCGGTTGGCGGCGTGGACGATCTCCGCGGTGCCGATGGCCGCCAGATCGCCGTCGCCCTGGTAGCTGATCACGATGGAATCCGGACGGCTGCGCTTGACCGCCGTGGCCACGGCGGGCGCGCGTCCGTGCGCCACCTGGACGTTGCCGACGTCGAAATAGTAGTAGGCAAATACCGAGCAGCCCACCGGGCTGATCAGCACGGTGCGGTCCTGCACCCCCAAATCGTCGAGCGCCTGGGCCAGCAGCTTGTGCACGATGCCGTGCCCGCAACCGGGGCAGTAGTGCGTCTGGTGCTGCAACTCGCTCTTGCGTTCGAAGCGATTGAAGAGCGACGGGGACTTCTCGTGCGTCACCGTAAAACTAGCCATGGACCAAGACCTCCTCGAGCCTCAAGCACGATTCGAATTTGCGCTCCACCACCTCCAGCACTTCCTCGGCGGACGGGATGTTGCCGCCGACGCGGCTGAAGAATTCCACGGGCGAGCGGCCTTCGAGCGCCAGCCGCACATCGTCTACCATTTGGCCGGTGGAAAGCTCCGCCACCAGGAAGCCCTTGACGCGCTTGGCGAGCTCCCGAATCTGCGGCGCGGGGAACGGATAGAGCGTGATGGGGCGGAGCAGCCCGACCTTCAGGCCCCGTTTGCGGGCCTGTTCCACCACGGCTTTCAGCGTGCGTCCCATGATGCCGTAGCCAATCAGCACGATATCGGCGTCTTCGGTGCGCCAGCATTCCGCCCGCACTTCGGCCCGCTCGGCCGCCTGATACTTGGCTTCCAGCTTGCGCACGTGGCGCTCCAGGACGTCGGGCTCGAGGTAGATGGAACTCACCAGGTTGCGGCGCGACCGGGCTGTTCCCAGCACGGCCCATTCGGGCGGCGGGGGAACCGCGATGGGATCGGCAAAGCGTACCGGCTCCATCATCTGGCCGATATTGCCGTCCGCCAGTACCACCACGGGGTTGCGGTAGCGGTCGGCGAGATCGAAAGCCAGAGTGGTCAGGTCGGCCATTTCCTGCACCGACGCCGGCGCCAGCACCAGCGTGCGGTAATTGCCGTGCCCGCCGCCTTTGACGATTTGGTTGTAGTCGCTCTGCTCCGGCGCAATATTGCCCAGGCCGGGACCGCCGCGCATGATGTCGGCAATCACGCAGGGCAGCTCGGCGCCCGCCAGGTAGCTGATGCCTTCCTGCATGAGGCTGATGCCCGGGCCGCTCGACCCGCTCAACACCCGCACACCCGCCGCTGCGCCGCCGTACAGCATGTTCACCGATGCGGTCTCGCTCTCCGCCTGGATGAAAACGCCGCCCACCTGCGGCAGGTAGAGCGCGGCCGCTTCCGCGATTTCGCTGGCGGGCGTGATGGGGTATCCATAATAAGCGCGGCATCCGGCCAGCACCGCGGCCTTGACGATGGCTTCATTTCCCTTAGTGAGTTGTGGCTTCATGGTTTTCTCCCCCGCGTCTCAGGCCGCAACCGGTTCCAGTTCGCGGCGCAGCACCCGAATTCCACCGGGCTCCGGGCAAACGAAGAAGCAGATCCCGCAGCCGGTGCAGCCGTTGCCCAGGTAGATGGCCGGGTGGTAGCCATAGTGATTCAACTCTTCGGCCAGGCTCAGCACCTTGGGCGGGCAGGCCTCCACGCAGAGACCACAGCCCTTGCACTCTTCGGAATTCATCTCGACGCTGCCTCGATCAGGCTTGCCGTTTGCCGTCATTGCCGATTCCTCCCACGGAGTGGGGATAGCCCCACGTTCAGTTGGTGCTCAATTTGCCACCCGTACTCATTATAGTTCCAGACTAAGAGACCCACAATACCATTAATACGATTATCAGCGCCCTAGCAAGAGAACACGAGTCCGACGCTGAGAATAAAGGACTTTGCTGCATTCGACAAGATAAAGTCAATCTGACCCCGGCACCGTCATAGGGCAAAGGCGCCTTCGGCTCGCACGGGCGGTTCGGGGGAGCCGAGGCGGGCGTCCAGTTGCGGAGCCTGGTAAGGGATGTCTCGTAGGATTCTTCGAAGAGGGTGATGCGGCGGCGGAGCCGCATGCCGTCGCGGTCAGCGTTCTCGATCTGCTCGGGCCGTGGCAGGGGGTCGCCAAGGAGGGACCTATTTGAGACTGTTTTGGGGATTGTTAGGATCTTCGGTCTCCCGCAGTTTCAAGGTTTCCGCTTGCATCAGCTGGTCCAGCTGAGACGCAAACGCTTGGATCAACTCTAGCTCGGCGTTCGTGTACCGAGCGAAGAGTTGCCGCATCGCCCTGTCGAGGGACTCAAACAGCTTTCCGATCTCCGCTGCCCGGTCTGGGACGGTTCGCACAATCACCTTGCGTCGATCTCCAGGATCCTTTGCACGACGGATCAGCCCGCTCCGCTCCAGCCGGTCGATTACGCTGGTTACCGCTGCGGTGGTGAGTCCCGTCAATTCAGCTATCCTCCCGGCCGTGATGTCTCTTTCGGCACGGGCCAGGTCCAGACATTTCAAGTCTGTAGGGTTCAAGCCAAGCCGGTCGGCTATGGCTTGATGAAACAGCAGCGTGCGTGCGCTGAGCCGGCGCCCGAGTTGCTCCGTGATTCGCTGCTCCAGGCCGGATCGGGCCGAGGCTTTCCTTGACATGGGAGTACGCTCCATGATATTTATCTAGATAGTCGTAATACTAAACAATCTAGATAATAGAATATCTAGTAATCCTACTCGCAGTATAGCGCTGCCGGGAGAGTTTGCGCATGCAGAAAATCGTGTATTTCAGTTTGCCCGCCCATGGCCATGTGAATCCGAGCCTTCCAATCATCTCGGAACTCATTCGGCGAGGTGCGCATGTCGACTATTATTCGCTGGCACCGTTCCGGCGCAGCGTGGAGTGGACCGGGGCCACCTTTCGCGACTACGGCAGCCGCTTTGCGGTGTCTGCGAGCGGCCCTGGGCCGTTTGCACGCCTCGACACTACCATTGAGACGCTGATCGAACTGACGGCCACGGTGTTGCAGGACCATCTGAGTTCCGTGAGGTCCATCGATCCCGTTTGCATTATGCACGACGCCTTCAGCCCTTGGGGCAAATTCATCGCTCAGGCTCTGCATCTCCCCGCCGTCGTCTCCGTCCCCAGCATCGCCGTAAACGAGCAGATCGCCATGGGGGACGGTGCGGCGGGAAGCGGCATGGAGGCAACAGGCCGAGCAATTGGTGAGAGTATGCCGCGCTGGATGTCTGCCCTGGCGGGCCTCCGTGAGCGCTTCGGCGTCCCAGGCCTGCACAACCCCTTTGAGTTGATGCACGCCTACGGCGATCTGAACCTGATCTACACATCGAGGGCGTTTCAACCACACGCCCATGCCTTCGATGACAAACGCTTCCAGTTTGTCGGTCCGTCACTATCGCCCCGTCCTGACACCCCGCCATTCCCGTTTGAAGCGCTCGATGGGCGGCCGCTCCTCTATATCTCTCTCGGAACCGTTTACCAGGACCGTGGCCCATTCTTCCACGCTTGCATCGAGGCATTCGCGAATGCGCCTTGGCAGGTAGTGATGGCGGTGGGCCAAAATATTGGTCCTCGAGACCTGGAAAGCATAGCGGAAAACTTCGTGGTTCTGGAGACTGTTCCGCAAATTGAAGTCCTGAAACGCGCAGCGCTCTTCATCACGCACGGAGGAATGAACAGTGTCACCGAGGGCCTGTTTCATAATGTCCCCTTGCTTGTTGTTCCACAAGGCGGAGATCAGTATTGGATTGCGAAGCGAGTTGCAGAGCTCGGGGCGGGCCTGAGTATCTCAGGGATTGAACCCAACGCTGCAATTCTTCGCCAAAGCGTCGAGCATATCGCGTCGCACTCCTCGTTTGTGCATGCGGCTTCTGAGATAGGTGAATCGTTGCGCTCCGCGGGTGGCTCACAACGAGCAGTCGATGAAATCGAGGCGCTCCTGACGCGTGGAGATGGGAGGTTGTAGATGAAACGTAATGTGCCTGTACTGACGCTCGCTCTCCTGTCTCCCTTCGTGGCCGAAATCCTGTTTGGGGCAACGCCACTCAGCCGTGTTGCAAGTCTGCCGCCGCCTCATCTTGCTCTATGGCGGCGGAGCAGTCCTGATCAGGGAGCTCGCACGACGAATCAGCTCCGGCTGGGACCGCGTTGCCTGGCTCGCAGCAGCCTACGCGTTGGTCGAGGAAGGCCTCGTGATGCAGACGTTTTTCAGCCCGGATCTCTTCGATGCCTCAACCTACGGAGGCCGGGCTTTCGGCGTGAATTGGTTGTGGGTCGAGGCGTTGATCGGGTATCACATCGTATGGAGCATTGTGATTCCTATCGTCCTGGTGGAGATCTGCTTTCCGGAACGCCGGACAGAACCGTGGCTTGGGCCCGCCGGTACAACCGCTGCTTTGGCCTGTTACGCGTTAGGCGCTTTGGCTATTGCAATCACGTTTCGACGTTTTGTCACGCCTCACTTTCAGGCGTCTGCCCCACACGTCATTGCCACTGGGATCATCACCGTTATCTTCGTTGCATGGGCGCTAAGAAAGCCTGCAAAGATGCTCGCGAAACCGCTCTCGAAGGCACCGGCTCGCCCCGTGCCGGCCCCTCTCGCGGGGCTCGCAGCTCTCTCCATGGCCGGCTTATGGGTTCAGCTATTCAAACTCCCCCAGCCTATTCGGGGCGGCCTCCGTGTGCTCGCACCTATGCTACTTGCTGGTTGCCTGGTCTGCGCATTCGCTGCGATGGTGCGATCATGGTCGGCGCCGCGCCGGGGCTGGACAGATCTTCATCGCCTGGCACTCGTTGCAGGCGCGCTGGTGGCAACCATGGTTTACGGAGTTGCTGCTCTGAAGACAGGAAGTCCATTCGACCGCGGTGGGCAAGCCGTTTCGAGCGTCGTGATTTTGTTGTTGCTCGGCGCGCTGGCATATCGCGTTCACGACCAAAGCCAAACATCGTCTCTGTGATTGCGTAGCATGTCCCCGAAATGGCCCACAATACCATTAATGAGGGTAGAAGTGGCCTCCATTTGCCGGAAACGGGGCTGTGCTGAAAACAAAGCACTTCCATGAAGAAGGCGCACACTACTCTCACGTCTTTTGCGGCGTGTGGTGGGGCAGGCGGTGCCGCCTGGCGGTGCCGCCTGCCCCACCGAGAATGGAATACGTTAGTGAAACTTTTGAAGTGACGTTCTAAGGTTTTGCGAACGCAGGCCGGCCCGCCAATCTTGCTCGTGGGTCAGTTTGACGAGACGCCGGATGATCACCCAGCCGGGCTCTGGTATATACCTCGGGATTGCCTTACAATGAAGAGCATGAGGACCCGAAAAGCGGTGAGGAAGAAACGGCGCACGCTGTATATCAAGAATCCCGTCGCCCATCGTTTGGCTGAGCAGGTCAGCAAGCGCATGGGTGTGACCCTCAGCGATGCCGTAATTGCCGCTCTGGAAGAAACTCTCCAGAAGACAGACCGGCCCCTCAATCGAACGAAAGTGGATGCTCTCTGCGCCAGGATCGGCGCTCTTCCAGTGGTCGACGCCCGTACCCCGGAAGAGATTCTCGGATACGATGCTTTCGGGATTCCGGGTTGATGGTAATCGACACGTCGTCGCTGATTGCGATTGCGCTCGGCGAGCCATCCCGTGAACCGCTGCTGGATGCACTGGTAACGGCGGCAGACCGAGTCCTTTCGTCCGTGTCGCTTTTGGAAGCCGGCATGGTACTTCGGGCGCGGCTGGGTGAGAGCGCGGTCAGCTTGTTGAACCAACTCGTGGACGAACTGGTGAGCGAGGTGGTCCCATTTGATGAAATCCAGGCGCGACTGGCCATCACGGCGTTTGGGCGCTTCGGAAAAGGAATGGGGCACCGGGCGCAGCTCAACTTCGGAGATTGTGCCGTATACGCACTGGCGGTGTCCCGTGGTGAGCCCGTGCTGGCAACTGGCGACGATTTCGCCGCGACGGACCTGCCCTGCTATCGGCTGTAGCGACTTGCGTCACAAGGTGAACCGTCGCCGCTGTGACCGGCGTGCCACGGGAGCGATGGTCGAAGCGCGCGGGAACGTCCGGTTTCCCCCCGAAACCCTCTGTGCGCATCACTCCCGGTTAAGTCGCCGCCACGGGATCGTCGCCATGGCTTTAACCGCTAACTGCAAGACGGGTGGTGCCGGGTGTGAGGGCTCGCGCCTGGGCCGGGGGGCCGGGGGGGCCGGCTGAAGCCGGCTGCGGGCAAAATTGCCCGCCCCACGGGCATCAACTAGAACTAGACTACGCGCGGCAACCGGCGCCGGCGATCGTCCCACTCCTCGCTGACAAACAGGCGCGGACCCACTTCGATCATGCGGGGTAGCAGGTTGAACAAGTCGGCGGGAGTTCATCGCTGGCCGTCGCGGCGTTTGGACGCTTTGGAAAAGGGATGGGGCGCCGGGCGCAGCTCAACTTCGGAGATTGTGCCGTATACGCGCTGGATCTCGCGGTGAGCCCGTGCTGGCAACTGGCAATGACTTCGCCGCGACGGGCCTGCCCTGCTATCGGCTGTAGCGACTCACGTCACAAGGTGAACCGTCGCCGCGGCTGGCGTTTCACGGGAGTGATCGCTAAAAGCCACTGGGATCGTCCCGTCTGTCACCGGTTTTTGACAGCGACGCTATTGGTGATCGCGATTGAATACGCGAAACTTTTGTTTGCTTTTAGGGCTGGCGGGCTGTATCGCACGTGGTTTGCGGATGGGTGCTCTTTCCGCTACGGTACGCAGACCTGTTCCTGCTTCGGTCGCCTGGGGCTCACCGCATCGGCAACCACTGCTACCTGTGGTTGCGGAAGCCGCAGGGTTGGCAACGTCAAGAGCAGACGAGTCCACCGTCTGCGGACGGTCCTCAGCCCCCAAGCGCCGAAGCCGGCCGAGAGCCCCCAGCGGAGTAGAATGAAATAGAGTGGCTGCCATGATGCCTACAAACGAATACGTCGAACTCTATAACGGCGGTTACTACGTCGCCGGGACGCGTATCGGTCTCGACGTTGTGACCTACGACTTTCGGCGCGGGCGCTCGGCGGAAGCCATTTTCGAAGCTTATCCATCCATCGGTTCGCTGGCCGAGGTTTACGGGGCCATCGCCTTCATTCTGGAACACGCGGTGGAAGTGGATGCCTACCTGAGGGATCAGGAGCGTATTCTCGAGGAGATCAAGACTCAGCATCCTATGCCTGCGGAACTGGTAGAGCGCTTCGAGCGAGCTCGGGAACGAAAGGCTCGCTAGTAGGCCATCTTGGGGATCATCTTTCAGGCTGATGCCAATCTTGATCCAGACGTCGGGAGGGGCTTGCGACGCAGAGAGCCCTCACTCGATTTCCGGCCCTCTGCCGATGTCATTCCCGATGGCACTCCCGATGCGAAAGTTCTGCGTGTCGCCGCCGAGGCTGGCCGGGTTCTTGTTACGCGCGATGTCCGGACTATTCGGGTCCACTTCCAGGAGTTCATTGCAGAACGCGAGTCCCCCGGGGTGCTTCTCATTCCGTCATCGCGGTCCACTGGTGCGGCCATCGAAGGACTCTTGATGGTGTGGCTGACCTGGACGCCCGAAGATCTGCGCAACCAGGTTCGGTGGATACCGTGACTGCGTCTTTGAGGAGCGCGCGGCGTCCGCCTGCTGCATTCAGCCGTTGGCCTGCCGGACACGGCTGCCGCTCAGAGTCCTTTCGATTTCGATTCTGGCGGGCATTTGATCGGCCAGCGCTTGTACGTGGGTAATGACTCCGATCAGCCGCTTGCCGCCCTGTAACACTTGCAATGCATCCGCCACACGGCTCTGGCTCTCGGCGTCCAGAGTGGAAAAGCCCTCGTCCAGGAAGAGCGATTCCAGCGCCACGGCGCCGCCCGCGGGGTTGAGCTCCGTAATGCTCTCCGCCAGGGCGAGCGCCAGTGACAGCGAGGCCAGAAAAGATTCGCCCCCGCTTAGCGTATGGACCGAGCGGGAATCGTCACCATTCCATTTGTCGACCGCTTGGAACTCTTGGTCGTTATACACGAAGGTGTATCGTCCATTCGAAAGCTCCTTCAGATGGCTGGAACCCTCATGCGCAAGAAGCTCGAACGCGGAACTCATCAGGTACTGCTGAAAATTGCTGGCGTTAAGCCAGGTTGCAAGATCCCGATATAAGGCTTCCTCGGCCTTGCACCGCGCGATATCTTCGCTAAGCCGCTGGTTGCGCGTGATCTTCTCATCAATCGACTGAATCGTGAATAGGCACCGCTGGACCCGTGCCTGCACGGTTTCGAGATCCTTCTGCCCGGCAACACGCACACTATCGATGTGCGCCGCCTCATCCTGTGAATCCGGCGCTTCGAGACCGCCGAGACGACCGTGCACCTGCTCTGCCAGCCTCCCAATCTCCAGGTTCAACTCTTCGATAGCCGTGGCGCATTTGATTTGTATGTTCTGAAGCGCCTCGGCGTCCTTGGCGCATCGAACCGCTGACTCCTCCGCCTGTTTCAGCTCATTCTGACGCAGGGACCGGGAGGCTTCGAGGTCGGCGCATCCTTGCCTGGCGCGGTTCAGAACTGTCAGCCGGGCTGCGATCTCTTCGAGCGGTGGCGCGCCCATGAGATCCTCTTCGAGCGTGGCGATTTCATCCCGAAGAGAGACGGCCAGGTCGTCGATGTTCTCGATCTGGCTAAATATCAGCTTGCGATTGTTCTGGGCTTCGTGAAGCGCCTGCGAAGCGCTCCGCTCGCCCCCCAGCGCCCGTTCGTAGCTGGACTGAGTTTCTAGGGCGGCTGACTCCGCAGTCCGAATTCTCTCCGACAGCGCACGCAACAATCCGGCCGCGCCTCCGTCCGCGGGCATGCCGAGGATCCGGGAGGCGCGGGCGGCCGCGGACTCAATAGCGGACTCCAATAGTTCGCATTTCCGGCGCGCCAGGTCGATCCTGCCCGGAAGTACTTCGGCTTCAGCCCGCGACGCCGCCAGACCGTCGCGCCGCTTTTGCAGCACGGTCTCCGCCGCGTCGCATCGGCCGCGAGCCCTCGTTAGCTCTCGTGCGTCGAGCGGTGTTGGCGCGGCATGAACCGTCTGTTCGCACACCGGGCAAGGCTCGCCTGGTTTGAGGTCGTGTCGAAGGGCCGCAACCCGGTCTCGGGCAAACCAATGCTCATAGTTCACTCGGGCCAATTCCAGCTCCGTTTCAGCTTCGGTGACGACGCTCTGGGCGGCCTCGTGCTCGGCGCGAGATGCCGTCGCACGGGCTTCGAGACATGCCAGAGCTTCCCGCAGCTTTGGAATTTCGCCGTCCGCGGACTGCGAGTGATCCAGTTCGTCGGCGGCGTGTTGGAGCGCGTCCGCCGATCCGTGATGGGACCTCAGCTCGCTGAACTCCGCTTTCGCCGATCTCCGCAACTCCTCGATCTCACCGAGGCGGGCAGTGGCGCCGGCAAGCAATTCGTCAGCGGATCCAACGGCGGTCTCTGAAGCCGCGAGTTTCGATTCTTCGGCACTCCTCTTGCCCTGCTGATAGGCGAGGTCCTCCACCAGCTTTTGACGCTGTAGAGCTTTCTGCTCGATCTGCGCCAGCCGCACGTGCCATTCACCGTCATATTCCAGGGTGGCGATCTCACAGTCCAGCGCTTCGACAACGCCTTTCCGACGATCGAGTTCCTGCCGTGCATGCGCGGCGGCGGCTTCGGCATCCGCCATCCCGGCTCGCGATGCCTCGAGTTCTAGTTCGCTCGCCTGCCGCGCTCTGC
Organism: Bryobacterales bacterium; assembly: GCA_003167255.1. Lineage (GTDB taxonomy): Bacteria > Acidobacteriota > Terriglobia > Bryobacterales > Bryobacteraceae > PALSA-129. Next base: position 22,320 of record PMTR01000188.1, on the reverse strand, counting down.
GCTTCTCACGCAGGGTCAAGGCGTGCGGTAAAGCCTGCTGCAAGCGGTCGACCGCGTCCGCCGCACGCTCCTCCTCCGCTGACAGGCCTGCGAGTTCTCTTTCGTAATTGGATTTGGCCTCGCCCGTCGCCGCCGGGTCCAGCTCTGCCTGTTTCGCGATCATCAACTTGCCGGCAACATCCTTCTTTGTATTCGCGGACTGCACCATCCGCTGGTAGACATCCATCTCCAGCAAATCGTTCAGCGTCTCGCGCTGCTCCTTCCGGCTCCCCCGCAGAAATTGATCAAACTTCCCCTGCGGAAGGATGACAGACTTTGTGAAGGCGTCAAAATCCAGCCCGATGATGCGCTCCACTCTCTGACCGATCTCTCCGACGTTGCCGGAGACACTGTGCCACTTTCCTTGCTCCAGCTTGTCGAGACGCGCCGTAGCGGTGGATCCATGGATCGCGCGGCTGACCCGGTATTCGTCTCTCCCGGCCCGGAAACGCAGCGACACGGACATGCGGGTCGCGCCCTGGCTGATCAGGTCCTTGCCGCCTTTGTTCAAACGCGAGGTCTTGCCATAGAGCGCATAGGTCATGGCATCGAGCAGCGAAGTCTTTCCGGCGCCGGTTTGCCCCGTAATCGCGAAGAGATCGAAGCTGCAGAAATCGACTTCGCTCCGTTCGCGGAATGACGTGAATCCCTCGAGCTCAAGCTTCATCGGCCGCATGCTTTGCCTCGTGATACAGCCGGTCAAACGCCTCAAGCATCTCCGGCGAAACGACCAGGTTCTTCTGTTCCCGTACAAACTGCCGGAAGCGTTCCCGCGGGTTCCGGAGGTCCAGGGGGGGCCGGAGAACTGCCGATACCGTCGCTAGCTCCTGCTGGACAGTGACTGCGTTGGGCAACGCCGCCGAAACCTGCTGCGCGAGCCCGGATATTCTAGTCCGGGCCCTGACGACCACCCGCAAGAAGTCCGCGCCTGCATCGCCCACGACGGATGGCAACTGGTCGATGGTCGTAACCACGTCGCGCAGCTTACGGCCCGAGACGAGAGGAATGCTCTCCACACTGGCTGGAGATTCCGCCCTGGCGTCAACAATTACGACACGCTTCTGCTGCCCGCGTTCCCCGAAATCCAATTGCAGCGGAGATCCCGCATAGACACACGGCGATGATGCGGGAACCTCCTGCGGCCTATGGAGGTGCCCGAGAGCGATGTAGTGCGCCTGAGGCAGTTGATCGGGCCTGACCGCGAATGGCTGGGCGACATGCGCCGGACGCTCGCTCCCGGTGGCCTCGGCGCCATCGACATATAAATGAGCAAGTAGAATATTGATAGTGTTCGCCGCAAAGCCGCTTGCCAAACGGCTGCAACGTGCCGCGACATGCTCCGAATAAACCTGATTCCACTGGTTTCTCGGGCGCAGAATCTGGCGGCCATCCACGATTTGGAACTCCGGGATCCAGGGCAGCATGGCGATTTTTGCCTGCTCCCCGTTTTTCGGGTACGAAATCATACCGCCCTCGTCGCCTTCGCCGGGGCCGGGCCGGATGAAGATCTTCAATCGGCCAGCGAGCTTGCGCAGAGCCGCCAGCCGCCGGTGATCATGATTGCCGCCCACTATCACCGTCGCCATACCGGCACCAGCAATTTCGGCCAGCGCGTCACAAACCACACGCTGCGCGTCGACGGTCGGAGCGGGTGAATCGAAAATGTCTCCTGCCATCAACACGCAGTCGATGCGCTCGTGTTTGGCGATGTCCACGATCTCGGCGGACACCTGCTCCTGCTCATCGAGCCGGGAGCGTCCAACCAGGGTCTTGCCGACATGCCAATCGGCGGTATGAAGGAACCTCATCGCGTTGAGCCTTGCGAGCGGGTCCAGGTGTGGAGCGGCACTCGCCTTCGACAGTAACAGTATAGAAGTGGGCTGCGGGCTCAGAACTTCTCAGGAATCTTGGCCGATTCCGGGATCGCAGGCTGGCGAGGATACTGCGCTCACACGGCGCTCACACGCCGTGATTTGTAGCAGTGCGCCGGCCTGTGCAGGAGTTGCGCGCAGGGGCAAAGCGGGTCCAGCTATCCAATTCCAAAGGCGGGAATTGGTAGAAGTCCCCGTTTTGCGGCGGCTCGGGGTGTAAGGCAGGGGCGGCGGCCGTTTTTGGGAAATCGCTGTCCGGCGGTGGGATGGTCTCGGTTGGCGCGGGTGGCAAGACAGGCCAGGAAGCCTGTCCCACTCATTTCCGCCGCGACAGCTCGTCGAAGAGAATCTTCACCGGGCGCACGGCCGCCAGCAAGACTTCGGCGCTGGGGCGCTGCAGGCGGGCGATCTCGCGCGTCTCGTTGGCCATCCAGTCGTCGGGAAGCGGCTGGCTGGTTTCGAGAGAGTCCAGAATGCGCAAACCGGCTACGCCTAAAGCGGAAAGGTCTTTCGACAGCGGCTTCACCTCCGCCAGCAGCGCGTTGTCCTCGGCCAGCGGCTGGAATCGCGCATCGTTGGCGGCCCACTGCGAGAATTGAGCGCGCAGCGACGCCATGTCAGCGGCGTCGGGGGGCTTGGCGGCAGCGACGCGGCGCGCGGTCAGTTCCAAGCCACGCACGCTTTCGCTCTCCAGGCGCGCTGCGTCCACGAAACGGTTGAGTGGCGTGTCGGTCTGGTGCGCGCGGCGCCCGGTGCCCAGACCGCGAGCTTCGGAAGCGTCCGCCAGGATGCGCAATGGCTCCGCCTTGCGGTCACCCGCCAGGCGGTCGAGCATCGGCTGGTAGCTGGCGCGGTGCGTCACGCCGGCGAATTCCAGCAGGCGGCTCACGGCTTCGAGGCGCGCGTACATCGAATCCAAATCGGCGATTTCCCTCGGCGACCAGAGGCGTTCCGCGATGGCCGCGGCGCGCGGCCAGACGCGCGAATCCACGGTCTCGGCATCCACCAGCTCGGCCCACATGCAGGCCTCGCCGCCCAGAACGCGCTTCGCCTGCTCCGGTGTGAGTTGCGCGGCCGGTCCACCCAGCGGATCGATGCCGTAGTGGTAAGCGGCCGGCCTTCCGTGATCCAGGTAGTAGCCCGCCGAAAGAATTCCCCGGTAGCCCTTGGTGGCGGCTTCCGCCAGCGATTCCTGGCCGCGCCAGGATTGCACCACCGTGTCGGGCGGAAGATCGGGGCCGAGGATCTCGTCCCACCCGATCATGGTCTTCCCGTATTTCTGGAGAATCTTCTGGATGCGCTGGTTGAAGTAAGTCTGGATGGCCAGCGTGTCTTTGAACCCGTGCTGCTTCGCGAAAGCCTGCACCGCCTCCGATTGCTTCCACGCTTTCCCATTCACCTCGTCGCCGCCGATGTGGAAGTAGGGGTCCGGAAATAGCGCGGCCATTTCTCCGATGAACGAATCGAGAAATGTGTAGACCTCTTCGCGGCTGGGATCGAGCACCGGGTCGAACACGCCGAACCGCCTGCCGATCTCGAAGGGCCCGGCGGCCGCCGCCAGTTCCGGGTAGCCGGGAAACCAGCTCAGGGTGTGGCCGGGGATGTCGAACTCGGGAACCACGCGGATGCCGCGGTCGCTCGCGTAGCTCACCACTTCGCGCATCTGCGCCTGCGTGTAGAAAAGGCCGTCCGAGCCGAGTTGCTGCAGCTTGGGGAAAAGCCTGCTCTCCGCGCGGAAGCCCTGGTCGTCGGAGAGGTGCCAGTGGAACACGTTCAACTTAACCGCGGCCATGGCGTCCAGGTTGCGCTTGATGACTTCGAGCGGGATGAAGTGGCGCGAAGCGTCGATCATCAGGCCGCGCCAGGCAAAGCGCGGCCAGTCCTCGATGTGTACGGCGGGGACCTGGAAACCATCGGGGCCGGGCTGAATCAACTGCAGAAAGGTTTCCAGGCCGTGGATCACACCATCGGCGGTCGAGGCCTGAATACGCGCGCCGCTGGGATAGACGTCGAGATAATAGGACTCGTCCTCTTCCAGCGAGGGAGTCGTTACGGAGCAGGGTGAGCATTCGATCCGCAGGGTCGCCGCTTTGGTCCCCGGCGCCAGGAAAATTCCGGTCTGGCGAGCCACGCGGGCCAGGGACTGCTCCACCACGCGGTTGAGGCGGGGGACCGAGATCCCGGGTCCAGTGATCTCGATCTGATTGCCGGCGAGGACGGTCACGCCGAATGTGCCGTCAATGGCCAGCTTGCCGGTGGAGAGCTCCACCTTAGCCGGCATGGGCATCAGCGCGGGAGTCGCCGCATGGGCCACCGAGGCCACAGCGGCAAGGGCCGTCAGGAGCAGGGCGCGGATCATCCTCTATAGTGTAGAAGATGCCGCAAGGAATCTGGCTCATCCGCCACGGTGAAACCGAATGGAGCCGCTCGGGCGCGCACACCGGGCGGACCGACCTTCCGCTCACCGCCGCCGGACGCGACAACGCCGCCGCCATTGGCCGCTGGTTGCAGGGCCGCGCCTTCGCGCTGGTGCTCACCAGTCCCATGGAACGCGCGCGCGATACTTGCCGCCTGGCCGGCTACGGCGATGCCGCGCACGTCGACTCCAACCTCTGCGAATGGGACTACGGCGACTACGAAGGCCGCGTTACTCCCGACATTCAGAAGGAACGGCCGGGCTGGTCGCTGTGGCGCGATGGCGTGCCGAACGGCGAAAGCATCGAGGAGGTGGCGGTGCGCGCCGAAGCCGTGCTGGCGCGGGCCGTGGCTGCCGATGGCGATACGGCGCTGTTCGCCCACGGCCACATTCTGCGGATCCTGACCGCGTGCTGGCTGCAGCTTGACCCGCGGTGCGGAAGCCTCTTCGCGTTGAGCACGGCTTCGGTGAGCACGCTCGGTTACGAAAGGGAAACGCGCGTCATTTCCTGCTGGAATCTTTTGCCTTCGGCATCACCAGGTTGACCCGCACGGCCTTGGCTCCGGGCTGCACTTTGCCGGTTCGGGTGACGAGTTGCAGCGCTTCCACCGCCGAAATCACGCGCGCCTGGGTATGATTGGCATCCACACCGCTCAGCACCGCTACTTGCGGCGACGGCAGGAAGATCTCCATCACACGGATCCTTTCCGCGCCGCAATGGACGAAGACCACCAGCTCTTCGTCATCCTTCAAGGCCTTCTGCATGGCGCCGATCTGCCCGAGCATGACCGCGCCCGGATTCTCCTGCGTGGCCGCCGCTGCCGGCTCCTGCGTAGCCGAGAGCAGTGCCTGCTGGGCCAGTTGCTTGGTCAGATCCATGAGGGCCATTCTGGCTTGATCCTAGCATGGATATTCCGGCCCTCCGCTCCCTCACGGTCGCGGCTCTGATCGGAGCCGCGCGTTGCGAAACAGTTCGCTGCCGCTCAACCTTCATCCAATTGTTATTGATCTGCAACACTGGCTTGCTACTTTAGATACTCACTATGAACAGGCAAATCAGGCGATTTCTGCTTTTGGGGGCGCTAACCGCCCCGCTGATTCTTGCACAGAGCGACAGCGGCCGTATCAGCGGCACCATCACAGACGCGAGTAGCGCCGTGGTGCCCAACGCGCTGGTCACGGTAAAGAATGAGAGGACCGGCCAGGCCCGCAAGGTCACGGCCAATGGGCAAGGCGTCTATCTGGTCACGCAGTTGGGGCCCTCGACGTACACGGTAACGGCCGAAGCGACCGGAATGGCGCCGGCCGAGAACAGCGGCGTCACACTCCAGGTAGGCCAGGAGCGGACTCTGAATATCACCGTGCAGCCTGCCTCCGTCGCCACGGAGGTCAAGGTTTCCAGCGGCGACCTTGTAGTGATCGATACCAGCTCCGCGGCTATCGGCATTAATGTCGGTGAGCGCGAAGTCGCACAACTCCCCATCAACGGCCGCCAGATTTCGCAGCTTTACCTGATGACGCCGGGCGCGGTCAACTTCGGAGCGGGGACGTTCGACGACATGCGCTTCAACGGCCGCTCGTACGAGGAGAACGCGCTGCGGTACGACGGAATCGAGGCTGGGGGCATCATCAGCAACAACCCGAGCGACTTTAACGGCGAGATTCCCGGCCCATTCCGGTTGCAAGCCAGCATGGAAAACGTGCAGGAGTTCCGGGTGGACTCGAACAACTACCCCGCGGAATTCGGGACCGGAACCGGCGGACAAATCAGCGTGATCACCAAGAGTGGCGGCAACGCCTTACACGGCGGCCTGTTTGAGTATTTCCGTAACGACAAGCTGGATGCCCGCAATTTCTTCGATGGCGCCAACCCCTCGATTCTGCGACTGAATCAATTCGGCGGGTCGGCAGGCGGCCCGATCGTGAAGGATAAGTTGTTCTTCTTTGCCGGTATCGAAACGCTGAAACAGAGGACCACCTCGCCGTACATTGAATCGACGCCGAGTGCGGCGGTGCGTGCGCTTCCCGACTGCCCCCCGGGAACGCCACAGCAAACCACACCGACTTGCATGAATGCCGCCATACGACCCCTGCTGCAGGCGTTTCCGGTGGGGCAGACCACTTCTGTAAACCCGTTGTTTGACATTGTCAACGTCCAGGAGCCCGGTTCGGTCGACGAGTATTCCGGCAACATTCGTTTCGACTACGTCATTAGCGACAAGAACAGGATGTACGTCCGCTACCAGCGCGATCAGGGTTATGGCCTGGTGACGGCGAATTCCACGGGCAGCACGATTATCTACGGCGCAGTACCGCAAAACGCGATGGTGGGCCTGAATCAGGTGTTGAAGCCAACCCTTGTCAACGAGATCAAGGTCGGTCTCAACGCGCCCAAAACCCGTGTATACGCCTCCGCTCCAACCGTGCCGGGGCTGGACCTGAGCGGTGTAACCATCAGTTTGTCCGGCGTGGTCTCTCTGGGCGGCACCGGGGGACAGCAGGGCTCAGTCGGCATCGCGTCTCCGACCGGCCAGTTGAAGCTGTCGAGCGCCCTCAACGGCCGTGCGGCGCCGTTCACCAATTACTCGCTCTCGTTTATCGACAGTGTTACGTGGATTCACCGGAATCACAACGTGAAGTTCGGTGTCGAAATCCGGCCCCAGCATCTGAAGACTGCCTTCTATGGGGGCACCACTTATAGCTTTGCCAATATTCAGGCCTTTCTCGCCGATGCCCCGTCGCAGGTGGCGTTTAATGGAGACACCACCGCACTAAGTCCATTTACCGGCAAGTCCGGGTTTTCGCTCATGCACCAAACGTTCTATATCGGTTATGTGCAGGACGAGTTGAAGATCCGGCCCAACCTTACCATGAACTATGGATTGAGGTATGAATACTACAGCCCGCTACATGAATCCAATGACAAAGTGCTTTGGTTCGACGTGCCGACCGGCACTCTCATTCCCAACTACGCCAAAGACTGGTACACGATGAAGACGACGAACTTCGGGCCGCGGCTCGGGCTTAGCTGGTCGCCGGAGGCGTTTCATAACGAGACGGTGTTGCGCATCGGAAGCGGTTACTACTATGGACCGGGCCTAACGGAAGGCCAAACTCAGCCAGGGCTCAACGATCGCATCAACCGGACCATCACCAGCGGAGCGCTGCTCACCTATCCGGTGACGCCGGATACGTTTCTTTCCAATTACAATATCAACGACCCCAACCTGCAATTCCAGCCCCGGGCCTATCTTCCGGACTACGCGGTTCCGGAAAAGATCTTGCAGTACTCCGCTTCGATCGAACAGCGACTGCCGCTGAACACAATACTGACGGTGGGGTATGTGGGCAGCCAGGGACGAAATCTGTTTCTGCGCGGCATCACCAACAGGATCACTGGCGTGGTCATGAATCCGGCCACGGGAGCCGGATCGGCGGTGCGCGAGTTCAGCGTAGTGAACGGAACCACGGTCACGAACCGGTTCGCGGAAATCGACACCAAAACCAGCGGAGGGAACGATCATTTCGATGGTTTGCAAGTCCTGCTCAACCGGCGTTTCTCTCGCGGGCTCACAATGGGCTCGCAATACATGTGGTCGCACAGCCTGGGGAACAGCGACGGTTCCAAGGACGCCCGAACCTCTGCCAACAATTACAGCCAGTCGTCCGAATATGGCGACAATATCTCGGATGTGCGCCAGAGTTTCAATTTCAGCGCGCTGTACGAATTGCCATACGGGACGGTAAGCACGCACCACGCCAACGCCAGCCCGCTGGCAAAAGCGATCCTCGGCGGATGGCAGATTGGCTCCCTGTTCAATGCGCGCACAGGTCTGCCGGTTGACGTAGAGATCGTGCGGCCGGACATCGTCTACCGCAATACCGTGACGGGCGCAATCAGCGCGGCTCCAGTGGTTACCGGCGGTGTGGTAATGACGACTCCGATCGTCAACGTTCCCGGCGGCGGGGCCAGCCGCAATGTACGGCGCCCCGACCTGGTGCCCGGAGTCCCTCTCTATTACTCGAATAACGGGACGTTCTATATCAACCCCGCGGCGTTCGCCGTTCCACAACCGGGCACAGACGGCAACCTGGCCCGCATGCTTTACGGGGTCCGGGAATCAGTCAGTTGGACCTTACGTTGTCCAAGAAGTTCCCAATCAAGGAAACAATGAACTTCGAATTCCGGGCGGAGTGCTATAACATCCTCAACAGCGCGGTATTCGCGGCGCCGGGCGGCGGAACGCCGCGCCTGAACGATGCGACTGGAATCCTGCAGCCCGGCCAAGCCTATACTCAAAGCGCGGCCGGCGGCACCTTCGGCGCCCTGACCTCCACGGTGTCTAATCAGGTCGGACTGGGGACCAACCGGCAGTTTCAGTTAGCGCTCCGCTTCAACTTCTAACCTGGCGGCCTTGGTGAGGCAGGATGGTATCCTGGCGCTTTCGCCTGCCAACCGAAGTGGTGACCCTCCCCGACTACCGTGCCTCGCTCATCGCCCTCATGAGCCGGTACGTGAACTCAAGCTCCTCGGCGAACGCCGTTGCGCCGATGCGCTCGTCGCGGCCGTGCGCGCGAGCGTCGTCGAGATCATCGAACATTCCGTCGATCCCGTAGCTCGGCAGGCCGGCCGCCCGCGTGTAAATGCTATCGCTGGCGCCGGGGCTCATTTCCGGCAGCACGGCCACTCCGGGCCACATCGAGTGCGTCACGCCCTCCACCATAGTCAGGATGGCCGGCGCCGGCGGCGAGTCCGGCGCCGGTCTCGCTGGCGTCAGGACGCTGACCACGATCTTCGGATCAGCCACCGCCGCGCGGATTGCCGCCGCCACTGAATCCACAGACTCGCCTGGGATCACGCGGCACTGCACGGTGGCCCGCGCGCGCTGCGGGAGAGCGTTTTCCGCGTGTCCGCCGTCGATCATCGTGGTAGTGCAAGTGGTACGCAGTTGGATATTGGTCTCGACCACTGACGAGAGGCGCTCCACGGCGCCGGGCTCCGGGGGAACGCGCAGAATCGCCCGCATGTCCGACTGTGACTGACCACGCTCAATGCCCGCGCGCCGCTCGAAATACAGTCTGGTCGTCTCGGTCAGGTGGACAGGAAAACGCAGCTTCGCCAGCCGATCGAGACCTGACGCCAGCCGGTAAATCGGGTTGTCGGCCGTCGGGCGCGAGCTATGACCGCCCTTGTCGGTCGTCTCGAGCGAAAACGTGAGAAACATTTTTTCGCTGGTTTGCACCGCGATATAGAGCTTGCGCCCCTGCTTGAGCGCGGCTTCGCCACCGTCCGGGTTCACCACCAGCGCCGCATTGACCAGGTCGCGATGCTCTTTGACAAGCCACGCCACGCCGTTCGCGTCGCCCCCTGCCTCCTCGTCCGCGGTGAAAGCCGCGATGATGTCGTGCGCCGGCGCCACGCCTTCCTGCTTCAAGCGAATCAGACTGGCCAGCACGGCCGCGTCCTGGCCCTTCATGTCGATGGTGCCGCGTCCGTACAGCCAGCCCTCCTGCTCGGTCAGCCGGAAAGGATCGAAGGTCCAGTCCTCGCGCCGGGCCTCCACGACGTCCAGGTGACAGATGTATAGCACGGGCCGGTCGCTCGTGCGGCCGCGGAGCCGCACGACGACATTGCCCGCCTCCGGATGGTCATTGGGAGCGAGCACCGCGACATCCGCCGGTGGAAACCCCGCTGCGAGCGCCCGCGCGGCCACGGCCTTCGCCGCAACCGTCGTGCCCCGTGCGTGCGTCGAGTTGATGGCGATGAGCTCGCTCAGGATGTCTCGCGCCAGTGCCTCAAATTTCTGCGGTGGCCGCGGCGCGGCTGTTTGGGCCTGCGCACCGATTGCAATACTGACAACCGCCAACGCAACCCACCCCGCTGAGAGACGTGACATGTCTCACAATTCTAGCGCAGCTTCCGCTCTAGGTTTGCAAATGAGCAGCCCCCGTTTTCTCAGCGCCTCGGCGTCTCAGCGGTGAAATTCCGTTCTCCGGAATCCACAAGCTACTTCAGGTAGAACACTTCCTTCATCATCGCGAACCGCTCGCCTTCCCGCTTTTCCGGCACCGGCTCGAACAGCCGGCTCATGAACTCCTGCCAGCGCAGGTTCACCGGATCCCGGTCCAACTCGTCCCAGGCCCGCTCGAAATCCTCCACCCGCAAACTCAACACCAGCTCCTGCCCGCGCCGGAAAATCGAGTACTCCGAAATCCCCACCGCCTTAAGCTTGGCCAGCAACTCCGGCCACACCCGCTGGTGTTCCCGTTCGTATTCTTCGATGGCGTCGGCCTTGATGCGTAGTTTGAATGCGTAGCGAGGCATCGAGCTCCTTTGGCTGTCTCCGCGGTTCTTTGGTCCTCCCGGCGCTACGCGTAGCTCGAAACTGCCGCCGCGTTTCGCTTCGCCCGCTCCGCCGTGATTCGTTCCAGGTATCCGCTCTGCCGGAAGGCATCCATCGGATCCGCCGGCAGTCCCTTGGATTCCGCCCATTCCCGAATCACCGGCCGCACGTCGGTCGCAAACGCGCTCTTCAGGCACTCCTCCGCGTCCACCAGCGCGCACTTCGTCTGCAATCCCGCCAGTTTTTCGTGATCCACCAGCGCCGCCTTGGCGTACAGTTCCATCGCCGTCGACACCGTCTGGATCATCGCTTCCATCTTGCCCTTCAAATTGTGGCTCTGGTCGATCATGTACGCGATGTCCGCCGTCTTCCCGTCTTCCCATTCGAAATATCGAATCTCGTGGAAAATGCGGAACACCTGATAAGGATCAATCGACCCCATCGTCAGGTCGTCGTCCGCGTACCGCCGGTCGTTGAAGTGGAATCCGCCCAGCATCCCCAGGTCCAGCAGCCACGCCACAATCTGCTCGATGTTCTGTGCCTGGTAGTGGTGCCCGGTGTCCACCAGCACCCGCGCGTTTGGCCCGGCGTCCTTCGCGTACTGTAGCGCCATGCCCCAGTCCGCGATATCCGTGTGGTAGAACGCCGGCTCGAACGGTTTGTACTCCACCAGCATCCGTTGCTCCGCCGTCATCCGCCGGTGCGCCGCCTTCAATCCTTCCGCCATCCATTGCCGCCGCCGCCGGATATTCTGCGTGCCCGGATAATTCGATCCGTCCGCGAACCACATCGAAAGATCGCGGCTTCCCAAGCGCTTCGCAATCTCGACGCAGTCCAGAATGTGATCCAGCGCTTCCTGCCGCACATCCGCATCCGGATTCGCCAGCGATCCGTATTTGTACACCTGGTCCTGAAACGTGTTCGGATTGATCGAGCCCGCCCGCAGTCCGCACTTCACCCCCAGCGCCTGCACCTCCGCCACGTCCTCGACCCCGTTCGGCAGGTCCCACAACACATGCAGCGCGATCGTCGGGCACACCCCCGTCCAACGGTGTACTTGTCCCGCGTCGCTATATTTTTCTTCGATCGTCGCAGCCGCTGCGGGCTGCAGAAACTTCCCGAACCGGGTGCCCGTGTTGGCAAATCCCCACGAGGGCAGTTCGATCTGGAACGCATTCAGCGCATGGATGATGGTGTCGGCCTGTTTATTCGCAATCACGTTAGTTTCCTGCTCAATGTTTCACTATGAAGGCTATCCCGCAAAACCGTCAAAACAATTATCAACCAAACCGCCCGTTTCATGTTGCGGAACCTTGCCGCCCGTCCCCGTCCGCCGGAACTCAAACATGCTACAGCCCTTATTTCCCATCGCCCCCCGCGCTGGTCCCGTCGCCCGCTCGCCATCTGCCCCAACCGTTCCACATGGATAAACAAGTTTCGCCGCTGCGCCGCTCTCTGCTCGCCCCTCGTTCCACCTGCCCGCGGTGGAACGCCATGAATCCACGCGCCCTTCCCATCGCGCCCCCATCCCCCTTGCGTTTATTGATCCGAAACGCCCGCCCTTGGCCGGAATCTCCTTGTAGTGACCCCGCCGCCCCAGTAGCATGATCCTATGCGCGCAAACCTGTCGTTGTGTGGTGTCGTCGCTCTCTTCGCGGCCGGCTGTTTCCTCATGCCCGCTGCGCCTCCCGCGGCATCTCCCGCTACCATCGCCGATCTCCGCCGTGCTTTCGAACAGCCCCCCGCCGACGCGCGCATCATGGTCCGCTGGTGGTGGTTCGGCCCCGCCGTCAACACCGCCGAACTCGAACGCGAACTGCGCACCATGAAGGAGGGCGGCATCGGCGGCGTCGAGGTCCAACCCGTCTATCCCCTCGAACTCGACAATCCCGAACAAGGCATCCGCAACCTGCCCTATCTCTCCGACGGCTTCCTCGATGCCCTCCGCTTCACCGGCGAAAAAACCCGCGAGCTCGGCCTCCGCTTCGATCTCACACTCTGCAGCGGCTGGCCCTACGGCGGCCCTCACATCCCTATCGCCCAGGCCGCCGGACGCCTCCGCATCGAGCACCTCTCCGTTCCCCCTGGCGCAATCTCCGTTCCGCTTCCCACGCTCGCCACGGGCGAGACCTTCATCGCCGCCTTCCTCGCCGATCGCCGCATCGCCGATATCGATAACGCCACCCTCCGCGTCCCGCCCGATCCCGACCACGCCCGCACCGCCCTCGTCTTCATTTCCGGCCACACCCGCATGATGGTCAAACGCGCCGCCGTCGGCGCCGAGGGTTTCGTCCTCGACCACTACGACCGCGCCGCGATTTCGAACCACCTCCACGCCGTCGGCGACCGCCTCGCACAGGCCTTCGGCAAGAATCCTCCCTACGCCGTCTTCAGCGACTCGCTCGAAGACGAACGCTCCGATTGGACCACCAACTTCCTCGACGAATTCCGCAAGCGCCGCGGCTACGATCTCTTGCCTGACCTGCCCGCCCTTGCCTCCGACACCGTCAAAGACTCCGCCGCCATCCGCCACGATTGGGGCCGCACCCTCACCGAGCTCGCCGACGACAATTACCTCACTCCCATCCGCGAGTGGGCGCACCAGCACAGCACCCTCTTCCGCTCCCAAACCTACGGCACCCCGCCCGTGTCGCTTTCGAGCAACGCGCTCGTCGATCTCCCCGAAGGCGAAGGCTCCTCATGGCGCCGCTTTTCCGCCACCCGCTGGGCCGCTTCCTCGAGCCACCTCTACGGCCGGCCCGTCACTTCTTCCGAAACCTGGACCTGGCTCCATTCCCCCGTCTTTCGCGCCACCCCGCTCGACCTCAAGGCCGAAGCCGATCTCCACTTCATCCAGGGCATCAACCAGTTAATCGGCCACGGCTGGCCCTATTCGCCGCCTTCCGCCGGTGAGCCCGGCTGGCGCTTCTATGCCGCCGGCGTCCTCAACAATCACAATCCCTGGTGGCTCGTCATGCCCGACATCACGCTCTACCTCCAGCGCATCAGTTTTCTCCTCCGCCAGGGCCGCCCCGCCAATGACGTCGCCGTCTACCTGCCCACCGACGATGCCTACGCCGCCTTCACTCCCGGCAACACCTCCATCAATAAGATGATGGACTCGCTCATCGGTCCCACCGTCATGCCTCAGATCCTCGACGCCGGCTACAACTTCGATTTCATTGACGACGGCGCCATCGCTCACGCCGGCGTGCCTTATCCCGTCCTGGTCCTGCCCGCCGTCCAGCGCATTCCGCTCGCTACATACAAGAAACTCGAAGACTACGTCCGTAACGGTGGAGTCCTCGTCGCCGTGCGCCGCACCCCTTCGCTCGCCCCCGGTCTCGCGGAACAATCCGACACTCCCCAAATCGTGGAATTGTCCCGCTCGCTCTTTGCGAGCGCCGATGCCCGCGGCCATTTCGTAGAGATCGAATCCCACCTCGGCGACTCTCTCCACCAGTGGCTCGCCCCCGACCTTTCGACCGCCCCCGCAATCGGGTTCATCCACCGCAAGCTCGATTTCGCCGACGTCTACTTCCTCGCCAACACTTCCAATCACCCCGTGCACGCCCCCGCCGCTTTCCGCTCGACCGCGCCCGACGCCGCCTGGTGGGATCCCTTCACCGGCAAGGTCTCAAAAGCCGCCGGCCCCAAACTCGATCTCGACCTTGCGCCCTACGAATCCCGCGTCCTCGTCTTTTCCAAGGACCGCACTCCGCCCGCCGCCGTGCCTACCGCTCCCATCCCCGCACCCATCGAGGTCACCGGCCCCTGGAATGACGCCGCTTCCTGGGTCAATTTCTCCGGGCAAAAAACCTACGACACCACCCTCACGGTTCCGCAGTCCATGCTGGCTTCGCATCACCCTCTGTATTTGAATTTCGGTGAAGGCACACCCGTCACCACCGAGGAGCGCCGTTCCGGCTCCGGCATGCGCGCCATGCTGGAGAGTCCCGTTCGCGAAGCCGCCGTGGTCTTCGTCAATGGCAAGCGCGCCGGCTCCGTCTGGCGACCGCCCTATGAACTGGAGGTTGGCGCCCTGCTCAACGCCGGTGCGAACACCATCCGCATCACCGTCGCCAACCTCGCCATCAACGAATTGGCCAGGGGCCCGCTGCCCGATTACAAAGCCCTGAACGCCAAGTACGGCGAACGCTTCCAGGCACAGGACATGAACAACCTGCGGTCGCTCCCCTCCGGCATCCTGTCCCCCGTCCGCCTCATCGCAAAGTAGGACAGGCCATCGCCTTTTGTGGCCTGTCATTCCCGGCCGAAGCACAGGCTTGCCAAACGACATCGATTTGCTGGTTTACTGGGCTCGCCGTTTATGGCTGCGGTGCGCGTTATCATGAATACCATGAGCGAAGCTGCGGAAAGCCAGGCAGTTTTGGACGATCTGGTCCGGCGAATCGCAGAGCGGTTCTCTCCGGACAAGATCATCCTTTTCGGCTCTCGCGCCCGGGGCGATGCCGGTCCGGATAGCGACATCGACCTGTTGGTGTTGTTTTCAGAGGTCGCCGATCCAAACAAGCGTGCGGCGGAACTCTACGCGTCGCTCGTGGACTTTCCCCGCCCCATGGATATCGTTGTTTCGACCAGTTTCCGTTTTGAACGTTACCGGAACGTGGTGAATACCGTGTACTGGCCAGCTTCGCGTGAAGGCAAAGTCCTCTATGAACGTGCCGCCTGAGGTTGTTGAAGTGCTCCGGCAATGGGTTCGTAAAGCGGAGCATGATCTCGAAGCGGCAAACCGGATCATGGCAATCGAGGAAGGTTGACCGTTCGATACGGTCTGTTTTCATTGCCAGCAAGCCGCCGAAAAGTATCTGAAATGCCTGCCCACTTACCTGGGCATTCAGGCGCCCCGAACCCACGATCTGAAAGCGCCCGCGGCACTCATTCCTTTGGAACAGCGTCTTCCAGTGCGGGTCGAAGACTTGGCCGGACTGAGTCCGTATGCCGTCGATGTTCGCTACGCCGACGATTGGCGCGAACCGCAATTGAACGATGCGAAACGGGCTCTTGCGCTGGCATCGAAGGTTCGAGCCGCAATCCGTGGGCTAATGCCGCCTTCCGTGGTCGATTAGTGCGGGAACGCGCCGCTGAGACGGCGGGGCATGAAAACAATGTGCCGCGTGGCGGGGGAGATTCTCAGAAAATGCGTCTGTCCCGTCTACCCTTTCAATTACTTTCGATTCGCGAGCCTCCTGCCGAGGCTTTTTCTTGACAGGTGTCTGTTGCACCTCACTTGACATCGGCCTCTTTTTCCACTAATGAATTAGTAGTGACTGAGAACGTCACGTCGCTGGAGGATATTTCCCCATGCTACGAACGATGCGATTGGCCGCCTGCCTGTCGGTAGTCTCTTTTTGGGTGAATGCGCAAAGCGTGGACGCGCGTTTGACCTTCGAGGTGGCCTCGGTCAAACCCTCGGAAGCTCCAGAGGGGCCGATCCCGGGTTTCGGGCGCGCCATCGGCGGTCCGGGCAGCAACAGCCCCGGACAGTTCACATCCACCGGCATGTCCTTGAGACGCCTGCTTTTCCAGATCGCCTACAATTTCAAGGATTACCAGTATGCCGCCCCGGCATGGATGGATAAGGAGCGATACGATGTGGTGGCTAAGGTGCCGCCTGGGATCACGCGGGACCAGTTCCGCGTGATGCTGCAGAATCTTCTGATCGACCGATTCAAAATCACCTCCCATCATGAACAAAGAGAGGTCACCATGTACGATCTTGTGGTGGTGAAGGGCGGGCCGAAGATGAAACCATCCACAGTCGATCCGAAGGCTGCTCTGGCGGGTCCCGGTCCGGGTGGGTCGCTCCATCTGGAACGCGACGCAGACGGGTTTCCGGCAATTCCCGCCGGCTCTGGCCCCATGACGCTTGGGACGGGAGCGAACGGGCAGTCCGTCCTGGTGACGAACAAGTACTCCATGGAACAGCTTGTCGACCAGTTGTCCCGCAATTTGAACCAGCCCGTCATCGATAGGACCGAACTCAAGGGCGACTGGGCCTTTCTGCTTCACTACGCCGCAGCCGGATCGGCGCCGAACCGTAACTGGACAGCGGCCAGTTCCGACGCACCGGGGGTCTCCCCGCTGGACATCGATGTCGCGCCCACGCTGTTCGCGGCCCTTCAGAGCCAGCTTGGTCTCAAGCTGGAACAGCGCAAAGGCCCTGTCGATGTCCTGGTCATCGACCACGCGGAGAAGACGCCCATCGAGAACTGAGCGGCGAGTGGTGAATCCGACCGACCGCTCGGGAGTTGCTCGAATCGCAGCGCTGCCGCTCTGCCCGGCGAGCTAACGATATTTGCCGTTAACTGGCCACAACCGCCGAGAAGAGATTTGGCGAGTTTGGGGACTGCCAGCCCAGAATCCCGGGGCAAAAAGGGCGGTAGTTCGAATGCACTCGGGCGTACCACATCCGCTGACCCACCCTTATCGTCACCACCCTTATCGTCACTCCGCACCCTCGCCAATCGGCGTTACCATCAATTTCGGCGGACTACCCTATGAACCGGCGGCAACTTCTTTACTCGGCGGCGGCATTGCCCGCCCTGGCGGCGGCGTCTTCGGCTGCGGCGGCGCTGCAGAAGCAGATGAGAATCACGGGGATCGAGACAGATCTCCTGCGGCAGCCTCCGGGCACACCGTACTACGACGCGATTCACACGTTCGGCACCGACGGCGGCTCGGTGGTGTTGCGCATCCGTACCGATGCCGGGATCACTGGGTGGGCGCACAGCACCTTCGGCACCGCCGGCAGCGGTTCGCGCGCCGTGCAGACCATCCTTGAAGAGCAGGTCAAGCCGCTGCTGATCGGCAAAGACCCGAGCTTTCCGCGCCGCATCCGAGCGGACCTG
The DNA here is from genome assembly GCA_003167255.1 of Bryobacterales bacterium. Taxonomy (GTDB): domain Bacteria; phylum Acidobacteriota; class Terriglobia; order Bryobacterales; family Bryobacteraceae; genus PALSA-129. The sequence goes on along the minus strand of PMTR01000188.1, from coordinate 4,778 downwards.
TGGAAGGCGCTGGAGTACGAAGGCGTGGGCGGCCTCGCGCAATTTGCCATTGCCGCCGCCGATATCGCCATCTGGGACATCTTGGGCAAGGCCGCGGGACTGCCGATCTACAAGATGTTGGGTGCGTACCGCGAGCGCATCCCCGTCTACTCAATGTGCGGCTGGTATTACGATGCCGACGATGACCTCTCGAAGTTTAAGCGCCAGATCGTGACCGCGATGGAGCAGGGTTATCACGCGGTCAAGATCAAGGTGGGCCGCCAATCGCTGGAAGACGATGTGCGCCGCATCCGGTTGGCCATGGACATAACGGGCAAGGGCAAGCGCGTGATGGTGGACGCCAACCAGGCGTTCAATCGCAACGAAGCGTTGCGGCGGGGACGCATCTATCAGGAAATGGGCTGCTTCTGGTACGAGGAGCCTCTGCCGCCGCAGGATATGGAAGGGTTCGCGCTCCTCACCGAGCAGTTGGACATGCGGATTGCCACCGGCGAGAACCTCAACACGAAATACGCGTTTCACGATCTGATCGCGCGCCACGGAGCGGACGTGGTGCAGCCTGACAACCGCCGCGCCGGCGGCGTGAGCGAGTGGATGGAGATCGCTGCCATCGCAGATGCCGCTGGCCTGGAACTCGCCAGCCACGGCGGTGGCGCGCCCGTTCTAAACCTGGTGATGGCCATGCCCAACGCAATCTACATGGAAACCAGCGGCGCGCAAGAACTGACTGATGGCGAGGTTGCCGCTCCCGAACAACCGGGCATGGGCAGCGAAGTGTCCGAAGCCGAAATCAAGAGATACAAGGTCGGGTGATGGGTTCAGAATGACTGGAGGGGGGAGCCGCGGACATTTTCCGGTTTTCTGCGTCATCCCTGGCGCTCCCGAGCGGCGCGGCGGCCTCCCCGGCATCCAGCAACTCCTGCGGCAGCTCCGTTTGCGAGACGCCGGACCAGATCTCTTTGGCTTGCGTGGCAATGGTTCAGCCTTGGTGCAATCTAGAAATGCCACATGGGGGCGATACCGTGATTCCGGGCGGCCGGCCTGCCCGTGGAATGGCTGCCGATAATGCCGTTAACGGACGATGAGCACCAGTTTTAGTTTCATAATCCGAGAATTCCTTTCCAGTCCATCTGCGCGGCCGCGGCTTGCCCGATTTTGAGCAACACCGGCACCGATGCGAGATCCGCTTCGTCGATGCTCGACGGGAGCGAAGGGTTGAATTTCTGGAAGCTACAAGCGGGATATACGCGTGCAGCATCCTGGTCGGCCAAATCTTCCGCCGAGTCCACCAGTGTTGACGTGGCAAACCCAATGGTAGCGACAAGTCCCTTGGGTGCAGGCATCACGGATGGAGGCGCGTAATACCCGGTCCCAAGCGAAATGATTTGAGTAGTGGACGGATCGAATGAATCGTACTCGAACATCTCAATGGCCATCCGATACACCGGGTTGGCGAAACCTGCCGTGCCACCGTCGGCCATTTGCAGGGTCTGTTTACCAACGACTACCGGCCAGAAGTTGAAGTAGGTGGGCGCCGCCGAGGAAGCCACCACGGCATCGACGAGTGAGCATGCACCAGTCACACCGCTATTCTTGCCGTTGTCCTTGCAGAAGAACCACGGGTGGCCACCAGCATCGCACGCGATGATCAGCACCCCAGTCGGACAGTCGTTGATGGTCCAACTGGCATTAGTGCCAAGCGCGGCTTCTAGGCACGCCGCCAGCTTATGCGGATCGTATATGTACCCGTGCAATAACCGGTCCGCCCACGCGAGCACAAGGTCCTGAGGACTAAACACCTTCTTCGCGTCCTCACCAGTGTAGAACGTGAGCGCGGTTGTCATTGGGACGCCGGCCTGGATCAGGGCGCAGAGGTCGGAGCCTGTGGATGTGCCGGCGACGTAAGAGAAGCAATCGCGGACTGTCTTGCCGGTTTGCTGTTCGAGCGCGATCAACATACAGCATGGGATGATCCCGCGAATTCCACCACCTGAGATCGATAAGGTGTTCGTCATAAAGTTATGCTACTCCATCCGCTTACCGCAGTCGTCCTCGGCGCGTGGATGCTGCGCAAGAGGTCCGTTGCTTCCCGGATGCGCCGCCAGCAGGAATCCTCGCTGAGCATTCGCGCTCGCGCTGTCAGCGCAGGGCTACCGATAAGGGCGGATATCAGGCTACGAGTCGCCGAAGGGAGGCGGCTCCAGGGAAGCCCCAAACTGTACTATCGTTGCTGTCCAGACAAGTAGTAATACGGTCTGGTCTGCGGTTTCACCGTCGGTAGCGATGGTATTTCCACCTTGATGCGGCGCTTATCGCGTTGGCGAGTTTCGGGGTCGATATCCGGCACGTAGCTCAACACGTACTGCATCGTAACCTCCCCCTGGACGGCGCTTGCCGCCTTGCTGATGGCCTCATCCATCTTCTGGGTATAGGCGCCTGACCCGACGGGCAGAGCGTAATTGCCGGCATCCGACGGCTGCGAGAGGTGTCCGGGAACCGCCGAATAAGGGTTCGCCAGCGGGTACTCAACGTGGCCGCCGGTATCCGTTGCCAGGCGCTCCAACTGTCCTCGGTCGGGGTTGTCGAATCCGTAAGCCGACGTGCTGACGGCGTACACAGTTACGAAATACCGTTGCGCGAGTTCGATGGCCTGCTCCAACGTCTGACGGCTGGCGGTATCGTGCCCGTCACCGAACACCACCAACACACGGCGCGGCCGGACCGGCTCACCGGGGATGAGTTCGCGGTCGACACACGCGAGGCGAACGGCGTCGAAGAGCGCCGAGCCGCCGCTGGGCTTGATGCGGTCGAGTTCACTGGTAAGCTTGTCCGCGTCCCAGGTGGTATTGGCCACCAGTTCGGCGGCGGTGTTGCCATAGGAGATGACGTAGCCGGTGTAATTCTTGTCATCCTGCAGCAGGCTCCAGATCATCTGCTTGATGATTTCCTTGAACGTAACCCAATGGATGGCGTTCTGACTGCTGGTGTCGACCAGGAACCCGATCACCGTGGGCTGCCGCGGGTCGTGGCTGAAGGAGACGATCTTCTGCGGCTTGCCTTCGTCTAGGATGCGAAAGTCCTTCTGTTCCAGGTCGCTGACAAACTTGCCCTTGTCATCGGTAACGGTCACTGCCAGCACGACTTCTTTCACCGAAACCGAGATGGTGGCGGGTGGCGCCTGCTGCGGCGCCTGTCGTGGGTTGGCGGGGTGGCACAGCAGACCAGCCAGCAGAACCGGGCCGATAGCGCAAAGGAAGGTCATCACGGCTCGTGCTCATTGTACTGCGGATGGGCACCCTGCAGCGCGCGTCGAAACTGCTACCGATAATACGAATTAACGCGCGGGCGCGTCTTGGCCGGACCGGGGTTGGACCGCGCTGTCGGACAGACTGAAGAATTCGCTAGGGCCGACCGCTCCTCGAATACCCGCGCGTTCCGCCTCAGGCGTACTTCAGCAGCGCCTTGAACCCGTAGTCCATATGGTGCTGGATATGGCAATGAAACAGCGTCGGCCCTGGTTGGTCGGCGGTGAAGTCCACGCTCACCCGGCCATACGAGGGAGCCACCACCGTATCCTTGATGATGCCCGCCGTTGCCCTTCCGTAGATCTCCGCGATCTCGAACTGATGCCGATGCAGGTGCAGCGGATGTGAATCGTCCGTCCGGTTGCGGAATGTCAGCCGGTAGCGCGCGCCCTGCTTCAACACGAACTCCCGGTCGTGCGGATAAGGCGTGCCGTTCACCGTGAACAGGTTGAACTTCCCGGCCCCGCGCGGCACCTTCTCGAAGATCATCTCCAGCCGCTCCGTCGGCGCCGGTCCCGATGCCGCCTTGCCGAACATCGTGTAATCCCATCCGGATTGCGGCGGCGGCATCCATTGCGGGCTCCGCCGCTGGTTGGCGTACTCGATCACCACGCCGAGCCCGCCGTCGCGCACCATATCCTCCGGCGCTCCCATCACCCACACGCCCGGCTGATTCATCGCCACCCAGGCGTCGATGCGCTCGCCTGGCCCCAGCATCAACACGTCCACCGCCGCGCTTCGCGGCGCCGGGTTGCCATCGAGCGCCACGATATTGAACTTATGCCCGGGCAGCGCCAGATGCCGGTTCTCGATTGCGCTCGCGTTCAGAAAATGGAACATCACGCGCTCGCCCGCCCGCACCCGGATCGGTTCGCCCGCCCCCAGCGCTTTGTCGTTGATCGAATACAGATCGGCCGCCACCTCGAGCCCCGGCGGCCGCGTATCCAGCACCGCAGGCTTCTCCGGCTTCGGCCCCGAGGGGTCGAGATCGTCGGTATCCATGTACTGCGACGTGAAGTACGGCTCCCAGTCGCGCAGCGCCAGGTAATGCTCCTGATCGTAGTTGCCCGGGTTGGCCCCGCCTTCCACGATCAGAAATCCGAACTGTCCGGTGTATGTCCCCCGGTGCAGATCGTCCATCGACATCGCGTGCGTGTGATACCAGCGCGTGCCCGCGGGCGTCGGCGTGAAGTTGTAGCTGCGGCTGCCATGCGGCGGCGCCGGTGGCGTACCTTCCTCTTCGGAACCGTCCACGTCGGCCGGAATCAGCAGCCCGTGAAAATGGACATACTCGGGCGTATCGGTTTTGTTGACTACGTTGACCGTGACCGGCGCGCCTTCCTTCATCCGCAGCAGCGGTCCCGGCGACATGCCGTTGTACCCGATCGTGCTCACGATCCGGTTGGGCGCAAGTTCCACCGTCACCGGCGCGATCTCGAGGTTGAATACCGTTCCCGAAATCTCTTTGGCGCC
>PMTR01000197.1 GCA_003167255.1 Bryobacterales bacterium | reverse complement strand
CAGGTGGTGGCGGCGGGCGTGGCGGTGGTGGCGGGCGCGGCGCGGCGGCGGCTCCGGCTGGTGCTGGGGCGGCTGCGGGCGCGGCTCCGGCCGCTGCGCCGCCGACGGCGGGCGGGCAGGCTGCGCCGGCCCAGACGCCCTATGACGTCACCGGCTGGACGCTGCCCATCCAGATGGGCGTCGAAGTGGTGACGGTGGCCCAACCCGTTACCGAGGTCACGCGGCGTTTGCTGCGGAGAATCGAAAAAGTGGAGCCGCTGCCGGGGAAAGTGGAAGGCGCCGGGCCGGTGTTCGCCTTCTCGCACAACAGCAACGGGGCGCTACGCGCGGTGAATGAGATTCTGGATGCCGGCGGGACCGTCAGTTTTGCCAAGGCGGAGAGCACCATTTACGCCAGCGGCAACGCCGAAGCGATTCTGAAGAAGAACGGTGTCAACGCCACGTCGCTCAAAGAAGCCCCGGAGGCGTGGGCGGTGAAGAAGCCGCGCATCGGCATCTACGAGCCCTGGAACGGCAACATCGACGCGGGCTGGACGCGCTGGATTCTGGAGCAGTTTCACTTCCCGTTCACCGTGCTGCACAACCCCGATGTGCTCGGCGGCCATTTGCGCGATCGGTTCGACACCATCGTGATAGCCGAGATGGCAACGCGCCAGATCATGGACGGAGCGCGCGCCGGGACCGTGCCGGGGCAATATGCGGGCGGCATCGGCGAGCCGGGCGCGGAGGAGTTGCGCGCTTTTGTGACGGCCGGCGGGACGCTGGTGGCGCTGGGGAACGCGTCGGCTTTCGCTATCGAGCAATTCAACCTGCCGGTCACCAACGTGCTGGCGGGGCTCGGGCAGGCCCAGTTTTTCTGCTCCGGCGCGCTGTTGCGCGTGGAGATCAAAGAGCCCAATCATCCCGTGGTGGCGGGCTTGCCGGCGGCTCCGGCGGTGATGTTTGAGCGCAACGAAGTCTTCGATACGCGGCCCACTTTTCGCGGCAAAGTGCTGGCCGCATATATTAAGGACCGCAGCCCGCTGGTGAGCGGTTTTCTGCTGGGCGCGGCGCTGATCGAAGGTAAGGCGGCGGCGCTCGACGCCAACTATGGCAGCGGCCACGTCATCCTGCTGGGCTTCCGGCCGCAGTGGCGCGGCCAGTCGCACGGCACGTACAAGTTCCTGTTCAATGCGCTGTATTTCAACTCGTCGATGGCGCCGGAAGCTCCGGGCGGCGGAGGCCGCGGCGGGCGCGGCGGCGCGGGCGGCAATCCGCAGCAGGCGGCGTGGAGAAGGGAAGCCGACGCGGTGAAGACCGAGCTGACGCGGCTGCTGGATCTCAACCGCGCCTATTTCACGGCGCGCGGACCGTTGGCGGCTGAGCCGGGCAAGCAGTTGGAAGGGGCGCTCGACGCGTTCCAGCGCGACCGCATTCCGCTGCTCGACGATCTGCGGGCGCAGGTGGACGATGCGTCTGTGGTTCGGGCGGAAGCCACGTGGTCGGCGCAGCTTAAACGGCTGGCGGCAGACCTACGGACCCACGACTTCAGCGCATCCAGGATCGACGACCTGTTGGAGCAATACAAACTGGTGGTGGTGCCATGAGAAGCAGGAGTCAGAAGACAGAAGTCAGAAGACAGAAGGCAGAAGATAGAAGACAGAAGTCAGAAGTCAGAAGTCAGAATGGAAGGCGGCCGGCCTTCGGCCGGCGGCTTTTGACACTTCTTCTGCTTGCGGGTGGGGCCGTTGCGCAGACGGCGCCGACTCCGGAATCCGTGCTCGGCCACAAGCCCGGCGACGATTTCTACCTGGCGACTTATGAGGACGCGCTGGGCTATTTCCGCAAACTGGCGGCCTCGTCAAACCGCATCAAGCTGGTGAATGTCGGCAAGACCACCCAAGGCCGCGACTGGTTCATGGCGTTCATTTCGGATGCGCCGAACCTGGCGCAGCTCGATCATTATAAGGATGTCTCGCGGCGCCTGGCGGTGGCGCGCGGCATCGGCGAGGAACAGGCGCGCACGCTGGCGCGCGACACCAGGCCGATTATCCATATCGATGGCGGCCTGCATGCCGATGAAGTGGCCAACCACCAACACACCATCCAACTGGGCTACGACCTGGTCGCGGGCGAGACGCCCGAGATTAAGGCAATTCGCCAGAACCTGATTGTGGAGCTGTGGTTTTCCATCAACCCGGACGGGCAGACGGCGGTGGCTAACTGGTATCGACAAAATGTGGGGACGCCGTATGAGGTGAGCCCGCTACCGGCCCTCTACCAGGAGTACGTGGGGCACGACAACAACCGCGACGGCTACATGCTGAACATGCTGGAATCCCGCGTGGTGACCAAAGCTACGCTCGACACCCAGCCGCTGGTCTTCTACACGCAGCACCAGAGCGCGCCGTTTCCGGGACGGATTTATCTGCCGCCGTTCGCCGATCCGATTTCGGGCAACATGCATCCGCTGATGCTGCGGTGGCTGAGCCTGATCGGGATGTCGATCGCGCAGCACCTGGATGACCACGGCCTCACGGGCTCGATGCACCAGGAAAGCTTCGACGTCTGGTATCCGGGCTATCTCGACAACATTGGCAATTTCCGGCATACCATTTCCTTCTTCACGGAGACGGCACTGTACCGCTACGCCACGCCGCATTTTTATAGCGTGGACGAATTTCCCGCTGCGCGGCAGGGGTTAGGCACCGAGATGCTGTATTCGAGCCCGTGGCGCGGCGGCTGGTGGCGCCTGGCGGACGCCTGCCGCTACATGCTGGAGGCCGATATGGCGGTGCTGAATCTCAGCTCGAAGTATCACGCGCAGATGACTTACAACAAGTACCGGGCGGCGCGCGATACCATCGAGCGGTTCACCAAAGAGCCGCCCTTCGCCTACGAGATTCCGCGCGAGCAGCACGACGCTCCGGAGGCGGCGGTGCTGATGGAGAAGCTGATGCTGCAAGCGATCGAGGTGCATCAATCCCCGAAGCCGGATGAATGGGTGATCCTGATGGATCAGCCGTTCGCCGGGCTGGTGAAGGAATTATTCGAGCCGCAGGTGTATCCCACTCTCTCGCAGCGGCCGTACGACGTGACCGGCTGGACGCTGCCTTACCAGATGGGCGTGGAAGTTCACGCGGTCACTACGCCGCTCACCAAAGCGTTTCGCGATTCTCTCCATCCGGTGAAAGAGATCACGGGTCTGGCGGCGCCGTTCCAGCTTTCGGCGAACGCGAGCTTCCGCGCCATCAACCAGATTCTGGCGGCTGCGGGCAGGGTGACGGTGGCGGGAGACGACCTGTCGGCGACGGACATCGACAAGGGCAAGCTGGACGAGATTCTGAGCGAGAACCGGCTGCGCGCCGGAGCGGTCAAGGAAGCGGCTAAGGAAGGCGCCAAGCCGGTGAAGGCTCTGCGCATCGGCCTCTACCGGCCGTGGGTGGCGTCGATCGACGAAGGTTGGACGCGGTGGATTCTGGAGCAATACCAGTTCCCGTTCACCAGCCTGTATAACGCGGATGTGCGCGGCGGCCACCTGCGCGAACACTACGACACCATCGTGATTCCGGATATGAACGAGCGGTCGATACTGGAAGGCCACCGCCCGGGCACCATTCCGGAACGGTACGCCGGCGGCATCGGCGAGGAAGGCGCGCAGGAGCTGCGCGACTTCGTGAACGAAGGCGGGACACTGGTGGCCTTCAACAACGCGTCGCTGTTCGCCATCAACCAGTTCAACCTGCCGGTGACGAATGCGCTCGGGGCCGGGCAGGCCGGACAGTTTTTCTGTTCCGGGTGTCTGCTGACGGTGCACATTGAAGACACTAAGAACCGGCTGACGGCCGGTCTTTCGGCCGACACGATTGTGATGTTCGAACGCGGGCCGGCCTTCGACACCAAGACCGATTTCAAAGGCCGGGTGCTGGCGCGTTATCCGCGCGAACGGTCGCCGCTGGCGAGCGGCTACCTGGCGGGACCGGAAGCCATCGAGGGAAAGGCCGCGGCGCTCGAAGCGGAGTACGGCAAGGGCCACGTGATCCTGCTGGGCTTCAAACCGCAATGGCGCGGTCAATCGCACGCAGCGTACAAGTTTTTCTTTAACGCGTTTTACGGGGACTCGGCGAGCGAGAAGTGAGGTGGATGATGGAAAAGTCTACGTAAGCTCGCCAGCGGTCCATTTATCGTAGACGTCCTTCTTGTTGTCTTGGGCGATTCGTTCCAGGACATGGCGCGGTACGGCGGGTTTTCTGGGAGCGGCATCCAGCATCCGCTCAACCTCCGCCATGGACCTGGTGGCGGGGACGAACGGCAGCAAGCTCGTCTTACGGAGATGCTCGCTCAACTGGGCCTGGAGTTGGGCAATCCGGCAATCCGCACTTCGCTGCCGGTATTCCTCTTCATATGACCCATTATGACTATTTCAGGTCATCACTGGCAGGTACGGGCGCGCGACCAACCGACTACTCAGCACGGAAACGCGAGCGGCAGAAGCTGTGAAAGAATCGGTTGGCAGGCGAAAGCGCCTGCCCCACAAAAACGCAAGCCCTTGTGCACCAAAGTGGGACAGACGAAGCAGCGGGCGTCGGCAAGAGTGCCGGCGCGACACGCAGGAGTGCGTGCGCAACATTCGGCGAGTCCGCCGATGTGAAACTATTTTTGCGCCGGCCCTAATACATCGCGAACCTTGGTTGCCAGTTCACCTGGGCTGAACGGCTTGTGTAGGAACGCCACCCCAGGACTGAGTACGCCACGGTGGGCAATCACATCCGCCGTGTAGCCGGAAATAAACAGCACCTTCAGATTCGCACGCAAGGCCCTCAGCTTCCCGGATAGCTCCTTACCGTTCATTCCCGGCAGCACCACATCGGTCAGCAACAAGTGAATCTCTCCCGAATACTGCCTGGCAACGGCAATGGCTTCGTCGCCATCGGACGCTTCGATGACGTGATAGCCATACTGCTTCAATGCAGCCTTGGTAAAAGATCGAACAGCCTTCTGGTCTTCGACCACAAGAATCGTCTCACTGCCTCTTTCGGTTGGGACACTGAAGCCGGTCCGCTCTGGCACTGGACACCCATCTATGCGGGGAAGGTATACCTTAAACGACGTTCCAACGCCCACTTCACTCCACACATCAATCCATCCGCCGCTCTGCCGCATGATGCCGTATACGGTTGACAAACCAAGCCCGGTTCCTTTACCAACTTCTTTTGTGGTGAAAAACGGCTCGAAGATATGCCGACGAGTCGTCTCGTCCATGCCGTGTCCGTTGTCCGTCACACTCATCAGAACGTAGCGCCCGGGAATTGCGTCAAGGTGAATGGGCGCGCTGTTTTCCGCGCCGAGATCCACGTTCATGGTCCCAATGTCAAGCTTTCCGCCGTCAGGCATTGCGTCACGAGCGTTCACCACAAGATTCATGATGACCTGGTGGATTTGGTGGGGGTCGGCCATGACCTGCCCCAAGGAGTCGTCCAGATGCGTCTCCAGTGCAATGTCTTCACCGATCAAGCGTTGAAACATGCGGGCAGATTCCCGGATCGTCGTGTTCAGGTCAAACGTGGTTGGCTCGATAATCTGCTTTCTGCCGAAAGCCAGCAGTTGCTTTGTGAGACCGGCGGCCCGATCCCCGGCATTCTTAATCTCAGCGGCGTAGGACCGCAACGGATCAAAGGCTTTCAATTGGTTGAGGAGCAAGCCATTGTAGCCGTTGATAACGGTAAGAAGATTATTAAAATCATGTGCCACTCCTCCCGCCAGTCTGCCGAGGCTTTCCAGCTTTTGAGCTTGGCGCAATTCCTCTTCGAGCTTCGCCTTGGCAGTCTCAGCCTCCTTGCGTTCCGCAATATTCCGCACAGACGAGATGGTGGTTGGCGAACCATCAAGGTTGAAGACATGAGTGTTGACTTCTACCGGAATCGAGCGCCCGTCCTTTGTTACGTGTGTTCCCTCCCAAGTCAAGTGGCCCTCAGCAAGAAGTCTCTGCATCCTGATTGGCACCTTGGGATGATCTTCGAGAGCGTCAATCTCAAAGACTCGCATTCGCAGCAGTTCTTCTCGTGTATAGCCAAGATAGCGACAGGCATTGTCGTTCATGTCAAGGAACTGGCCCGGCAATCCGTCTTCTCCGACCTTGTGAACGAAGACCGCATCCGAGCCGCTGTTGAATATGATGCGGTAATGGCGTTCCGCCTTGGCGACAGCTTCGTTTGCTTGTTGAATCGCCGCCTCCGCACGCTTGCGTTCGGTGATGTTGTCAAACACCGCAACAAAGTGCTCCGCTTGCGGACTGTAAACAGAGACGGAGAACCAAATATCCAGTGGTTCGACATAGGTCTCAAACTTCTCCGGCTTACCGGTTAACGTCACTCTTCCATAGATTGCGAATAACTCAGGATTGGATTCACGGATGCCGGGAATAACCTCAGACACCCTTCTTCCCGCGACATCCTTCAATCCGGTCAATTGTTCGAAGGCCGCATTCACGGACTGATACACGAAATCTTGCGGCTCGTCACCATCAAACAGCATTTTACAGCAGGCTACGCCCTCCCTCATGTTCTCGAACAGGGAGCGGAAGTGTTCCTCACTTTCCCTCACCGCTTCTTCCGCCCGTCTGCGCTCGGTGATGTCAACCAGGAAGCCTTCGATGCCGATCACCCGATCACCGTCGAGTACTGAATTGGCCGAGAAGCTGTGGTAGCCAATTGTCCCATCCCGGCGCAGTCTGGAAAATTCGCCACTCTTTACCGACTCGCCCCGCACGAGAGCTTCGACAATCTTTTCCGCCTTGGCTAGGTCCTCTGGAACCTGAACCGCGGAGAAGTGCAGCCCGATGGCGTCCTCCCGGCGGGTGAATCCGTACATCCGCAGCCACGCAGAATTCACGTCCGCGTAGCAGCCGTCCATTCCGATTCGGAAATACCCGGCATCGGTGTTTTCGACGATTCTCTGGAATCGATCGTGTTGAGCCCGAAATCTTGCGTCCGCATCCATACGAAGCTGGTTCTCCGGTAGTCCTCGATCCGACTCAGATTGCCGTTCCATGTTGGATTCTACCCCAGTCACAGACTTTCAGAACTGATACTATCATTCCGTGTAGCCTGGTGTGCCGGCAAGAGCCGGTATGCATTCCCCGGCTATACGCCGATGTCTTCATTCCAGAGGCGGGGATTCGCCTGGATGAAGTCCGTCATCAACTGAATGCATTCCTCGTCCTGCACTACCTCCACCTGAACACCATTGGCGCGCAGGTATTCCGCGGCGCCGAGGAAGGTCCGGTTTTCGCCTGCGACGACGCGAGCTATTTTGTAAAGCAGGATGGCGCCGCTGCACATGGGGCATGGAGAGAGCGTGGTGTATAGCGTACAGTCGCGGTAGACCCTGGCAGGCAGACGGCCGGCATTGCGGAGGCAATTCATTTCGCCATGGTCGATGGGACTGCCGGTCTGCACGCGGCAGTTGTGGCCGCGGCCGATGATGCGGCCTTCGTGCACCAGCACGGAGCCGATGGGAATGCCGCCTTCCGCGAGGCTCTCGCGGGCTTGCTCGATGGCGGCCTGCAAAAAGGGGTCTCGCGGCACGGAGGTGGTCTACTGTCCGCCGCCGCCACCGGTTCCAGTGGCCGCGGGCGGACGCTGCGGTTGCGGCGGGTTCGCATCGATGAGGCGTGTGGGGGCCATTTCGTAGGCGGAGACCAGACTCGGGTTGCCGTCTTTGTCGATGGCGCGGACGCCGATCACGATGTCGTCGATGGAAAGATCGGGGATGGTGTACTCGGTGACGTTACCGACGTAGATTTCTTTCTGCCAGACGGGCGAGGTGGTGTCGCGGATCAGGATGGAGTAACCGGCGAGATCGGGCTCGGGGTTGGGCATGGCCCAGCGCATGACGGCGTCGTAGCCGTTGCCGCGGCTGAGGCCGGGTCCACGTCCGCCGCGGCCCCCGCGGCCTGCGCCGGCTGGGGGATTGGCGCCGCCAGTTGCGGCGGTGTCGGTCGCGCCGGCACGGCCGCCTCGGCCAGTTGCGGTGTCTGCGCCCGCTGCCGCACCCGCTCCCGTGCCGCCTGCGGCATCGCCACGCGCGCCACCGCGCGCGCCACCACCGCCACCGCCGGGCGGCCGCGAATTCGCCACCACGGGAGGCTTGGGTGCGAGCGCGAGGGTCGCCAGGACGGCGGCATTCATCCGGGCCACGCGTGTCGTGTAAGGCACGGAGGCGTTGGCGAAGGTGTCGGTGGCGGTGTGCTGGTTGGCGAAGTTTTCACTCGGGGTGGTGAGCCGCACGGCGGTGAAGCCTTGGGCCACAAACGAAGAATGGTCGCCGCCGCGGCCGAAGCGGTCGTGGCGGAAGATCAGGTCGACGGTCATGGAGGGCATGTAGCGCTCGGCGATTTCCTTGGTGTAGCGGGCCAGCGACCGGCTGGAAGAATCGTCGGGCCCCTCGGAGAAAACACGCAGGTGGTTATTGGCGGAGCGGCCGTTGCCGGAGATGTCGCTGCCGATGATGTCGTTGTTGAGGACGGCCTCGATCTGCATCTTGTCGTCCTTGGCCTTGGCGGCATAGGCGCGGCTGCCGTTGAGGCCGATCTCTTCGGCGGCAAAGGTGACGAAGACGATGCTCTTATCGAACTGATACTGGCTCATGACGCGCGCCAGCTCCATGGTGGCGGCGGTGCCGGAGCCGTCGTCGGCGACGCCGGGAGCGAGCGGGTCGGCATCGGCGGGTGAGGCCGGCCCGGCATCGTCGGTGCGCACGGCCTGGTTGGGCGTGCGGCGCAAGGCGATGGAATCGTAGTGGCCGGAGATGATGACGTAGCGGTCCTTATCGATGGTTCCCGGGAGCACGGCCACTATATTGTTGAGATCGGTCTCGGTGGGGACGCGCTGGCTCTTGGGCACCGTGAACTTCTGCAGGCTGACTTCCAGGCGCGGGCTGTAGCTCTTGAACTCACTCAAGATCCAGTTCTGGGCGCCGCCGATGCCGTGCGCCGGGTTGTCCTTCTCGGAGCCCACGTAGCGGGTGCCGAAGCCTTCGAGCTTCTTCATGATGGCGCCGATGCGCTCCTCGGAGACGTCGTCGACAATCTTCTTGACGGCGGGGTTGAGCTGCGCGGCGGGAGGCTGCGCGAGCCCTTCGACACCGCAATAAAGAACCGCGATCAACATCAGGCGTAGGCCGGCACGAGACATTGAGATCACTTCCTCTTCAAAGAATTGTACGTTCAGTGTATCACCGGGCCGCAGCCCGGCCGGCAACGCAAGAGTGGAATCGCAGGCGTGGCTGTGGGGCCGGGCTTACAGCCGAAGAACGCCGGCTAAAAGNNAGGCTGAAAGCCTGACCCCACAAGGGCCGGGCGGCGGGTAGAGGATGCGTTACCATTACCGTTTGCGGAGGCGCAATGAAGGTCACGTTTTGGGGTGCGGCGGGCGGGGTTACGGGCTCCATGCACCTGGTGGAAGCGGGCGGGAGGCGGCTGCTGCTCGATTGCGGGCTCAACCAGGGGCGGCGCAAGGAAGCCGACGCGAAGAATCGCCACCTGCCGTGGGCGGGCTCTACGATCGATGCGGTGGTGCTCTCGCACGCGCACATCGANNTGGATGTTGCGCGACACGGCGCACATCCATGAGAAGGACGCGGAGTTCTTCAATAAGCGGCGCGAGCACCGCAAGAAACTGGGGCTTGCGGACGGGCAGGTGGTGCCGCTCTACACGACGGAGGATGCCGAGCGGACGCTGCCGTTGTTTCAGGCGGTGGGATACCACTCCCCGCAGAATCTGGCGCCGGGGCTGATCTACGTACCGTATGACGCCGGCCACATTCTGGGCTCTTCCTGCGTGGTGCTGCACGAACAGCAAGACGGCGGGCAGGTGCGGCTGGCGTTTTCAGGCGACGTAGGGCGTCCCAACCTGCCGATCATCCGCGACCCGGAGAGCATGCCGCCGGCCGAATACCTGATCATGGAGAGCACCTACGGCGGCCGCCTGCATAAGAGCGCCAGCCACGTCATCAACAAGCTGCGCGAAGTGGTGATCCGCACGGCGAAGCGGGGCGGCCGGATTATCGTGCCGGCCTTCGCGGTGGGCCGCACGCAGCAACTGGTGCTGTTGCTGCACCAATTGGCGAACGCGAAGGAGATCCCGAACATCCCGATTTTCGTGGACAGCCCCTTGGCGTTGAACGTAACGCAGGTGCACCGCGACCACCCGGAGTGCTTCGACGACGAGGCGCGCGAGTTCCTGACCCACGGCGAGGACCCTTTCGGATTTGGGCGTTTGCAGTACGTTCGCTCGGCCGAGGATTCGAAAAAGCTGAACGACCTGCACGGGCCGTTCGTGGTGATCTCGGCGTCGGGCATGTGCGAGCAAGGCCGGATTCTGCACCACTTGCGCAATAATATTGAAGATCCGCGGAACACGGTGCTGATCACGGGGTTCCAGGCGCAGGACACGCTGGGGCGGAAACTAGTGGAAAAATGGCCGGAAGTCGCTATCTTTGGCGAACCGCTGCGGGTGCGCGCGGAGATTTCGAGCCTGGACGAGCTGAGCGGCCATGCCGACCAACACGAATTGTTGCAGTGGATTGAGCCGCTGGCGCCCTCCTTGCGCAAAGTGTTTCTGGTGCATGGCGAACCCCAACAAGCCGAGGTTCTGGCGAAACTGCTTCACTCCACATACGGGCTGGAGGTGGTGGTTCCGTCACCCGGACAGAGCTTTGAGTTGAAATAGGCGAAACCAAAACCGCCCGGCTTACCATCTATACTGAAGAGTACAAGGAGCATAGCTACGTGAGCCCCACACACTACGAAAAAGACCGCTCGGGCCTGATGACGGCGCTGGTGGCCGGCGCGATTATCGCCCTGCTGGCCGCGGTCATCTATTTGTTCGTGCAGATCGATCACCTGCAGACGGACCTGGCCAAAGTGCAAGACAAGATGATGACCGCGATGACCAACGAGAAGGATGCGTCCGCGGCGAGCATGTCATCCCAACAGAAGCGCATCGAAGCGCTGAAGGAAGATCTGGAAAACACACGCACGCAGAACGCGGCGCAGGCCAAGAACCTGTCGGCGCAGGCGCAAAAGGAAGCCACGGCGCACGCCGATGCGCTGGCGAGGCAGATTGCGGAAGAAGAATCCAAAATGAAGGCGCAGGTGGCAGCGCAACAATCCCAGATTGGCGACGTGCAGCAGGCGGCTACCGCGGCTAATGCGAAGATTGCCGACGTAACGACCGATGTCGGCGGCGTGAAGACGCATTTGACCGCTACCGATGCCGAACTGCAGAAGACCATCGCCGACCTGAAAACCGCGCGCGGCGATCTGGGTGTGCAGAGCGGCTTGATCGCCACCAACGGCACTGAGTTGGCGGCGCTGAAGCTGAAGGGCGAGCGCAACTACGTGGACATCAATCTCACCAAGAACGACAAGAAGGGTAAGCGGTTCGCCGACATCACGCTGACGCTGAAGAGTGTCGACACCAAGAAGCACACGTACACGGTGGACGTGATGGCTGACGACAACCTTATCGCAAAGAAAGACAAGAGCCTGAACGAGCCGGTGCAGTTCTTAACCGCCAAGGGCGGCCACACGCCGTACGAAATAGTGATCAACAAGATAGCGAAAGACCAGATCGTCGGCTATCTTTCGACGCCTAAGGACGCGTCAAGCCGATAAGGCCGGGTGTTGGGGGGACGTCGAGGGTGGGACAGACTATCGGTTTTTGTCGTCTGTCGCAGAGGACCTGCGGCCCGCGAAATTTCACGAAAATGTGGGGGAGCCGGGATGTCGCCGGGTGGGCGGGGCAGCACCGGAAGCCGGCTGAAGCCGGCTGCGGCCAAAATTGGCCGCCCCACTTTTTCGACCCTGTCAAGCGCCGATGGCCTGTCCCATTGCGTCTAGCGCGGGTCGGCGGGCCGGGATTCCGCGTCGATCTTTTCGACCAAGCGCTCCACGTGCATGCAGTAGATGGCCGGCTTGCCGTCGCGGTCGCTCTGGAAATAGACGCGTTGGGCGTCGGGTGAGAAGCGCGGCGCGGTGGTTTCCGGGTGGCTGGCCTTGTGTTCGCAGAGCGTCAATTCCCGTTGCGTGATGCGCAGCAGGAGGAGGATGGTGGGCGAGGCGGCGCTGCGGCTGGCGCCCACGAACACGGAAGTATCGCGATTGAATCCGAAGTGCGCGAACTGGCTGGTCTTGGCCACGAGCTTGTCGGAAGCGGCGTCGGGGGCGCACTCGCGGATGGCGGTCAACTGTTTGGAATCCTCGGGGAAATTCAGGTAGAGGACGGTCTTGCCGTCGGGCGCCCAATCGGCCGGACCCACGCGGCCGGCGGCGAGTTTGAGCGGGTGCTTCTGGGTGCCGTCTGAATTCACCAGCCAGAGGGCGTCGTCTTGCCGGAAGAGGATCTGGGCGCGCATGGGCCGCGCGATGGGGTGGCTGATGGCGAAAGGCGATTCCACCACGGTGCGGGCGGTGGCTTGCGCCAGCGAGACCATGCGCAGGCGCGAGCCATTGCCCTGGCGCTCGGCGAAGGTGGCGTGGGTGCCGTCGGGGCCGACGCTCAGGCCCGCGGTGCGCTCCCAACCCTCGGGGATCTTGTAGAGTTCGCGCGGCCGGCCACCCAGGCCCGAGAGGAACAAAGAGCGGCCGGCGAAAAAGCAGAAGGAGCGGTTGTCGGGAGTCAGGGTGAGGGAGCTGCCGTCGAGGTCTTCGACTGTGGTGAGCTCTCTGGTCTCGCCCGACTTGAGATCGAGGCGGAAGGCCTGCGGCGAGCCATTGCGTTCGCAACAGAAGAGCATCGACGCGTTGTTGTGCGCGATGGCGCGGTTGTAGGCGGCGGGCAGCGTGCTGGAATAGGAGGGATCGGTGAGGCGGTAGACGTCGAAGTCGGTGGTGGGGTCGGGATACCGTTTGACGGCGGAGGGAAAGCTGGCCGAGGGTCTTTCCTGGGCGAAGAGACCAGCCGCAAAGCCCGAAAACAGGAACCCTCTGCGCGAACAGCCGCGCGGCAGACCAGCCATACTTAGGATGGTATCAAGGGCGGCGGCCTGGAGGGACAGACCATGAAGATCACGCGAAAGGTCGGCGGCGCGGTGGGGCTGGTTGTGGCACTGGCCGCCTGGGGCGCGCAGGCGCAGTTCGAAGTGGCATCCATCAAGCCCGGCGATCCGAACCTCAACGGCTACAGCATGCGCTCGCTTCCCGGCAGGGTGGAGCTACGCAACTACACGGTGAAAGCTTGCATCGAGATGGCGTATCACCTGAACGACAACCAACTCGCCGGCGGGCCGAAAGGGTTTGACTCGGAGGGATACGACATTTTCGCCAAACTGCCGGAGGGCGGTAAGGGCGAGCAGATTCCGCAAATGCTGCAGGCGCTGCTGGCGGACCGGTTCAAGCTGACATTTCACCGCGAAACCCGGAGCCTGCCGGCCTATCTCCTGGTGCCGGCGAAGAGCGGACCCAAGATGCCGCAGGCGACGGAAACCAGCAGCGCAAGCTGGGGCCCGCGCCGCATTAGAGGCAAGGGGATCGGGATGGCCGCTCTGGTGGACATGCTGACGAAGCTTCTGGAACACCCGGTTTTCGATGAGACCGGCCTCGAGGGCAAGTACGACGTCACTCTGGATTTTGCGCCCGTGCAAGCGGCTGCCACCCCCACGAACGAGGATTTGGGGCCTTCCATTTTTGCAGGCATCCAAGAGCAACTCGGGCTGAAACTGGAGGCAACCAAGCGGACCGTGGAGGTTTTTGTGATCGACCATGTGGAGAAGCCGTCGGAGAACTAGTGTTTTTGAACAGCGGAAACCACTCCCTGACGGTCGTGGCTCGCATCGGAGGAGTAGCTACGCTAAACCGCGGCGCCCCGGTCCGTCCTCATTGCATACAAGCTAAAATAGAAGTTGCGGGCTTCCCACCGTACCGAGACCATTCATGATTGTCGACACCATCCTGGCGAAAGTCTTCGGCACTAAAACCGAGCGCGAGATCAAAGAGATGCAGCCCACCGTGGCGGCGATCAACGATCTCGAGCCGGCCATGCGCCAATTGTCGGACATTGACCTCGCCGCCAAGACCATCGAGTTCAAAGAAAAGCTGGCGCAGGGCGCGCCGCTGGACGATTTGTTGATTGAGAGCTTCGCGGTTGTGCGCGAGGCCGGGCGGCGCGTGCTGAACATGCGGCATTTCGACGTGCAGTTGATCGGCGGCATGGTGCTGCACCGGGGCAAGATCGCCGAAATGAAGACCGGCGAAGGCAAGACGCTGGTGGCCACGCTGCCGTGCTACCTGAACGCGCTCGAAGGCAAGGGCGTGCACGTAATCACGGTGAACGATTACCTGGCCAAGCGCGACTCGGAATGGATGGGCCGGCTGCACAAGTTTCTGGGTCTGCACGTGGGCGTGATCGTTCACGATCTGGACGACGAGCAGCGCAAGGCGGCCTACGGCGCCGACATCACCTACGGGACGAACAACGAATTCGGTTTCGACTACCTGCGCGACAACATGAAGTTCCGCATCACGGACTGCGTGCAGCGCGAGTATCATTACGCCATCGTGGACGAAGTGGATTCGATCCTGGTCGACGAAGCGCGGACGCCGCTGATCATTTCGGGTCCGAGCGAGGAATCCACGGATAAGTACTACAGGGCCAATCGCATAATCCCGAAACTGGTGCGTGGCGAAGTGATCGAGACCCAAGATCCGAGCGAAAAAGGCATCACCACTGGCGATTACACGATGGACGAGAAGCACAAAGCCGTGGCGCTCACCGAAGATGGCTTCGACAAAGTGGCCAAGTTGCTGAACCTTCCCGATATCTACAGCTACGAAACCCAGGAATGGAAGCACCACGTGGAAGCGGCTCTGAAGGCGCACGTAATATACCAGAAGGATCGCGAATACGTGATCAAGGACGGCGACGAAGGGCCGGAAGTGATCATCGTGGACGAGTTCACGGGGCGCCTGATGCCGGGACGGCGCTGGTCCGACGGGCTGCACCAGGCGGTGGAAGCCAAGGAAAATGTGAAGATCCAGCGGGAGAACCAGACGCTGGCGACCATCACATTCCAGAATTATTTCCGCATGTACAAGAAGCTGTCGGGGATGACCGGCACGGCGGAGACGGAAGCGGCGGAATTCCAGAAGACTTACAACATCGATGTCACGGTGATTCCCACCAACCAGCCGATGATCCGCAAAGAGAACCAGGACATGGTTTACCGGACCGAGGAAGAGAAGTTCCGCAACGCGGCGAAGGAGATCAAGGAACTCAACGCCAAGGGACAGCCGGTGCTGGTGGGCACCATCTCAGTGGAGAAATCCGAGAAGCTGTCGGGCATTCTGAAGAAGATGGGTGTGCGGCACGAAGTGCTGAATGCCAAGAACCACGAGCGCGAAGCCAGCATCGTGGCGCAGGCCGGGCGCAAGGGCACGGTGACGGTTTCGACCAACATGGCCGGGCGCGGTACGGATATCCTGCTGGGCGGCAATCCGGAGTTCATGACCAAGGATGCCTGCCTGAAGGAGAAGGTGGCGGAGCGCCTCGCGGAGAGCGAAGCGAAGTACATTGCCGACGAGCATTTTTTCTTCTTCACGCACCTGGACCAGTTCTACCGCGTGCGGCGCGACAAGTGGGACGAGATCTATGCGCGCTACAAGGGAGAAACCGACCGGGAGCATGACGAAGTGGTGGGGTTGGGCGGGCTGCACATTGTGGCGACGGAGCGGCACGAATCGCGGCGCATCGACAACCAGCTTCGCGGGCGCGCCGGCCGCCAGGGCGACCCCGGCAGCTCGAAGTTCTTCCTCTCTCTGCAGGACGACCTGCTGCGCATTTTCGGCGGCGAGCGGATGCAGAACCTGATGCTGCGCCTGGGCATGGAAGAGGACGTGCCGATCGAGAGCGGGCTCATCACCAAGCGCATCGCCAAGGCGCAGGAAGCCGTCGAAATGCAGAATTTCGAGGCGCGCAAACACCTGCTGGAATACGACGATGTGATGAACAAACAGCGCAAGGCAGTCTACGGAATGCGGCGCCAGTTGCTGGAAGGCATCGACCAGAAGGAGCGGGTAATGGAGATGGTGCAGGGCATCGTCGATCAATTGATCGACATGCGCTGCCCCGACGACAAGCACCCCGACACCTGGGACCTGGCTACGCTGCGCAACGATGTCCTGAGCGCGTTCGGAGCGAAGATCGATTTGGCGGAGCTGGGCGACAAGACGCGGATCGAGATGTCCGACGCGGTGCTCGAACGGCTGAAGCAGAAGTACCAGGAAAAAGAAGACATGGTGGGCGCCGATGTGATGCGGCAGACCGAGCGCATCGTGATGCTGCAGGTGATCGACAACCAATGGAAGGACCACCTGCTCTCGATGGACGAGCTGAAGCAGGGCATCGGCAACCGCGCGTACGGGCAAAAGGACCCGCTGGTGGAGTACAAGAAGGAATCGTTCGAGCTGTTCACGGCGATGATGGACCGGATCGAAGACGAGACGGTGCGATACCTGTTCTTCCTGCAGGTGAGCACGGGTTCCGGGCCGATTCTGCCGTTCCCGGAAGATGACGAAGGGGAAGGCGGCGGATCGGGCAACGGCGTGCCGTCGGGATCGGGCGGCGGAGATTCGCGCGGCGGCGCGGCCGCGGAAGCCGTGGACGAAGAGAGGCGGCGGGCGGCCAAGGCGCAGATGGAAGACTTCACGCGCAACATCGAGCGCAAGAAGGATAAGGAACTGGCGGCATTGCAATTGGGCGGCGACGATTCCAGCGGGCCGAGAACCGTGGCCGTGGGGCACAAGGTGGGACGCAACGATCCTTGCCCGTGCGGCAGCGGGAAGAAGTATAAGAAGTGCCATGGGGCGGGGTGAGACAAAGGTTTGGAGGCGCCGGGTGAGATCCGCAGGGATCAGGTTGGTAAGCGGTATGGTGGCAGCCGCGCTCGCGGCAGGGGCCGCGGCCAGTCAGACTGCCCCGCCGGCATTCGAAGTAGCGTCGGTGAAAGCGGCTGAGCCGCTCGACCCGGCCAAACTGGCGGCGGGCCAGCAACGCATCGGCGTGACCATCGATGCGGCGCGCGTGGACCTCCGGAGCCTGTCTCTGGGCGATCTGATCCGCACGGCATACAGAGTGAAGTCGTACCAGCTCTCCGGTCCCGACTGGATGAACACCGAGCGTTTCGACGTGGTAGCCAAGCTGCCGGAAGGGGCCAAGCGCAGCGACGTTCCTGAAATGCTGCAGACTCTGCTGGAGCAGCGGTTTCAGCTCACGCTGCACCGCACCACCAAGGAATTGCCTGCTTATGCGCTGGTGGTGGCGAAGGGCGGGCCGAAGGTGAAGGAATCCGCACCCGATCCGAATGCGCCGGCGGCCGGCGGCACTGGCGCGATCCAGTACGATGCCGGGATCGACAACAAGGGCGTGGTCACCTCCACCGGGCCCAACGGCACCATCCGGCAGACCACCGGCCCCAATGGCATGCACCTGGACATCCAGACGATGACCATGCCGGTGCTGGCGGAATACCTGGCGCGCTTCACGGAGCGTCCGGTCACGGACATGACCGCGCTGAAGGGCAACTACGATTTCGTGCTGGACCTTTCGCGCGAGGAGTTGCTCAACGTGGCGAGAGCGTCCGGCATGGCGGTTTCCGGACCTGGCGCGGGAGAAGCGGGCCGCGCGCCAGTGGAGGCGGCCGCGGATCCGAGCGCGGTCTCGCTCGCGAACTCCATCGAATTGCTCGGGCTCAAGCTGGAACCGCGCAAGCTCCCCGTGGAGGTGCTGGTGATCGACCACCTGGAGAAAGTCCCGGTCGCGAACTAGGGGAGTGGGGCAACCAGAATGCCGAGTATGCGCCCGGACTGTGGGGCAGCCTTTTCAGGCTGCGGACGCGCTTTCCAGCGGGTCCAGAAGCCGGCTGAAGCCGGCTGCGGGCAGGATTGCCCGCCCCACCGGCGCCCGTGTCAAAATGGACGACAGGGGTACTGCGAAACGCAGCATGCCTCGGAGGGGCGGTTGTTATCTGTGCGGAATAGGATCCTGATTGGTGTGTGGGCGGGAGTGGCGTTGGCGGCGGCTCCGCCCCAGAAGGCCGCGGCCACGCTGGCCTTCGAAGTGGCGTCGATCAAGCCGGCTGAGCCGCTCAGCGCGGAACGAATGATGGCCGGCCAGCAGCACATCAGCGTCAACGTGGACGCCGCGCGCGTGGATTTTTCGGACGTCTCGCTGGCCGAGCTGATTCGCGCGGCCTACCGCGTGAAGCTCTACCAGATTTCCGGACCGGACTGGATGACCACCTCGAGGTTCGACGTGGTGGCCAAGCTGCCCGAAGGCGCCAAATCCGACCAGGTGCCCGAGATGATGCAGACGCTGCTCAAGGAACGATTCCACCTGGTGCTGCACATCTCCAGCAAGGAGATGCCGGTGTATGCGCTGGTGGCCGGTAAGGATGGATCGAAGCTGAAGGAGTCAACGCCCGATGAGGCCACGGATGGAGCGGGTGCAGCGGCCGGCGGCCGGTCTGGGATGGGCGCCAGTCCGATGACCACCAGTGGTCCTAACGGATCGGCGCAGATGTCTACGACTGCGAATGGGCTGCACGTCGATTTGAAGAACATGACGATCGCCAGTATGCTCGACTGGCTATCGCGATTCACGGACCGGCCGGTGGTGGACCAGACGGGGCTGACAGGACGATACGACCTGGGGCTGGACGCCTCGCGCGACGAGATGCTCAACGCGGCGCGGGCCGCGGGCATGGTGATCGACGCGGCACGGCGTGCGCCGGAAGGGGCTACAGACCCTGGCGGCGACTCGGTCTTCGCGTCGGTACAGAAAGCCGGTCTCAAGCTGGAGCCGCGCCGGCTGCCGCTAACGCTGCTGGTGGTGGACCACCTGGAGAGAACGCCGACCGAGAATTAGTGTAGGGCAAGCCGGGTACAGCGATCCGACCCAAAAGGGGGAGTTGGTACGTGCGACAGAAGGGGCCAGACATTGAAGGTGTTCATCGTGACGCGCCAGAATAGATCATGAGCAAAGACACCCGCGTCAGCCACCCCATATACCATCTCCTGCCCACGGAGATCGAGGGATTCGATTCTCTGGCGTCGCTCGCCTTGGATATGCATTGGTCGTGGAATCATGCCACCGACGAAGTGTGGCGGCAGCTCGATCCCGAACTGTGGGGAATCACGCATAACCCGTGGGTGGTCCTGCAGACGGTTTCGCGCGACCAGATCGAGCGCGTGTTGGCCGATCCCATTTTCCGAAAGAACGTAGATGGCCTGGTCGAAGCCAGCCGGCAGGCGGCGGAAGCGCCCGCGTGGTTTCAGCGGAATCATTCGGAAGCTCCACTCACCTGTGCCGCGTATTTCAGCATGGAATTCATGTTGAGCGAAGCTCTGCCGATCTACTCGGGCGGGCTAGGTAACGTGGCCGGCGATCAACTAAAAGCCGCCAGCGATCTGGGAGTGCCGGTGGCCGGCGTGGGACTGCTCTACCAGCAGGGCTATTTTCGCCAGGTGATCGACAAGAACGGCGAGCAACAGGCCCTCTTGCCGTATAACGATCCCGGACAGTTGCCGATCACACCGTTGCGCCAACCGAACGGGGAGTGGTTGCGATTGGAGATCGCGTTGCCCGGATACTCGGTCTGGGTGCGCGCCTGGCAGGCGAAGGTCGGCCGGGTGAAGCTTTACCTGCTGGACAGCAATGACGCGGCGAACTTCCCCGCTCATCGGGGGATTACCAGCGAGCTTTATGGGGGCGGCCCGGAGCTGCGCCTCAAGCAGGAACTGCTTCTCGGGATCGGCGGATGGCGGCTGCTCCGCGCACTCGGGCTCCAACCGGAGGTCTGTCACCTGAATGAAGGACACGCGGCGTTCGCCGTCCTGGAACGTGCGCGCAACTTCATGGAAGAGACAGGGCAGCCCTTCGAAGTCGCGCTCGCAGTCACACGAGCGGGCAACCTCTTCACAACCCACACGGCGGTGGCCGCTGGTTTTGACCGTTTTGCTCCCGCCCTCATCGAGCAATACCTTGGGAGATATGCCGAAAACAAGCTCGGCATTGCACTTCACGATCTGCTGGCTCTTGGCCGCCAGAACCCGAACGACTCGTCGGAGCCTTTCAACATGGCGTATCTGGCAATCCGCGGAAGCGGGGCGGCGAATGGCGTGAGCCGCTTGCACGGGAAGGTGAGCCGGCACCTCTTTCTGCCTCTATTCCCGCGCTGGCCGGAGGATGAAGTGCCAGTCGCCCACGTGACCAACGGAGTCCACATGCCCACCTGGGACTCGGCGGCTGCCGACGATCTTTGGACCGAGACCTGTGGAAAGGACCGCTGGCTGGGGACGACCGAAACCCTGGAGCACGACATTCGCCGGGTCTCCGACGCCAGGCTCTGGGAATTCCGAACTGACGCCAGCAAGTCTTTTGTGGAGTATGCTCGTGAACGATTGTCGCTGGACCTGGCCGTAGCAGGCGCGCCGCCCGAGGAGATCGACGCCGCGAAGCATCTTTTTGATCCCAACGCCCTCACGCTGGGCTTTGCACGCCGCTTCGCGACCTACAAAAGACCGAACCTGCTACTGCACGACCCGCCGCGCCTGCTTCGTCTCCTGGCCAATTCTGAGCGCCCGGTGCAACTCATCATCGCCGGCAAGGCGCATCCGGCGGACCAGGCGGGGCAGGCCCTGATTCAGGAATGGACGCATTTCATCCGCCGGCCCGAGGCGCGTTCCCATGCGATCTTCCTCAGTGATTACGACATGCTCTTGACCGAGCACCTGGTGCAAGGCGTGGACGTCTGGATCAACACGCCACGGCGCCCCTGGGAAGCTTGTGGAACGAGCGGCATGAAGGTGCTGGTCAATGGAGGCATCAATCTGTCGGAGTTGGACGGCTGGTGGGCGGAGGCCTACACGCCTGAAATCGGGTGGGCCTTGGGGGACGGCCAGGAACATCACGACGACCCGGCTTGGGATGCTGCCGAAGCCGACGCGCTCTATGACCTGCTCGAACGTGAAGTGATTCCCGGGTTTTATGCCCGCGACGGGCAGGGTATCCCCACGGCCTGGGTGGCGCGGATGCGGAAAAGCATGGCGAGCTTGACACCACGCTTTTCCGCGGACCGCGCGGTGCGCGAATACACCGAGCAACACTACCTCCCGCGAGCGGCAGCCTACCGTGCGCGGGCTGCCGACAAGGGCGCGGTGGGCAGGCAGATGGTCGATTGGCGGGAATCCATGGACAAGGAGTGGCCCGCCATGCGCTTCGGTAAAATGAAGGTTGAAACCACCGGAGAGCAGCACGTGTTTGAGGTTCAGGTCTATCTCAGTGATGCCGACCCGAATGCCGCGCGAGTAGAGATCTATGCCGACGGCGTCAACGGCGGCGACGCAGTGCGGCAGGAGATGGAGCGCGTCAGCCAGTTGACAGACGCGTCTGGAGGCTACGCTTATCGCGCTTTTGTGCCCGCCACACGTCCGGCTACCGACTATACGGCCCGCCTGATAACACACTATACCGGCGTTGCCGTTCCCCTGGAATCTGCTCGCATCCTGTGGCAGCGTTGATTGGAACAAATCTATGCCAGTCAAACTACCAGTGACGGCAGGTGCTGGCTTGTGGGGCAGGTTGGTAACCCGCGGCGGGTTGGTAACCCGCTTGCCGACGTTTGCAAACGGCCGCCCAGCGCCGGTTGCCAACCGGCGCGCAGGATACCATCCTGCCCCACAAAGGCCGCCGAGTGTGTGGAACATGAAAGCAATAACAAAGGCGCGCACGCCCTTGCTCGAGAACCGCTGACTTCGAATGGAGGACTGGTATGGAAACTCAACGCCATGAAATCGGCATGATCGGCTTGGGCGTGATGGGGCGCAATCTGTTACTGAACATGGCTGACCACGGTTTCCCGGTGGCGGGCTATGACAACGACCCCAGCAAGGTGGAAGCGCTGCAGAAGGAATCCGCGGGAAGCAAGATACACGGCGTGGCCAACATCACGGATTTCATCCGACTGCTCCGTTCGCCGCGGGCGGTCATGATGCTGGTGCCCGCCGGCCCGCCCGTGGATTCGGTGATCGGCGACCTGATGCCGCTCCTCGAAAAGGGCGATCTCATCATCGACGCCGGCAACTCCTACTTCAAAGATACAAATGCGCGTGCCCGTAACCTGGCCGCGAAGGGCATTCAATTCCTCGGCGTGGGCGTGTCTGGCGGCGAGGAGGGCGCGCGCCACGGCCCGAGCATCATGCCCGGGGGACCTGAAGAGGCCTACGAGCGGGTCCGCCCGCTGCTCGAGGCGGTAGCTGCCAAGGTCGACGGCGACCCGTGCGTAGCTTACCTCGGCCCCGGATCAGCCGGCCATTTTGTCAAGACGGTACATAATGGCATCGAGTACGCGCTGATGCAGCTCCTGGCCGAGACATACGACCTGATGAAACGCGGCCTTGGCTTGAGCGACGACCAACTGCGCGACGTGTACGACACGTGGAATCAAGGCGAACTGAACGGCTACCTGGTCGAGATCACCACTCGCATCTTCAGCCAGGTCGACGAAAAAACCGGCCGGCGATTGATCGATGAGATCCTGGATGTGGGCAAACAAAATGGCACCGGCATGTGGACCTCGCAAAGCGCCATGGAACTGCAAGTGCCCGCTCCCACCATCGACCTGGCGGTCGCGATGCGGGACATGTCCGTGCTCGAGAAGCAGCGCGAGACGGCCGGCGAGATCTTCAAACAGCCCATCCCGCCGATAGCCTGCGACCGCAGGATCTTCATCGATCAACTGGGCCACGCGCTCTATGCCGCGATGATCATGGCCTACACACAGGGCATGGCGGTCCTGGCGGCAGCCTCGGATAAGTATGAGTATCACCTCGATCTCGAGCGAGTGGCGCGAATCTGGCGGGGCGGCTGCATCATCCGCGCGGCGTTGCTGGAGGATATCCGGATGGCATATCGCAACCAGCCCGGCCTGCCGAATCTGCTCCTCGCTCCGGAGCTATCGAAGAAGGTAATGGCCAACCAGCGGGATCTGCGCCGCGTGGTCTGCGTGGCAATCGAGCTGGGTTTGCCCGCACCCTGTTTCATGACGGCGCTGGGCTACTTTGACGGCTACCGTAGCGCCTGGCTGCCGGCCAACCTGATCCAGGCCCAGCGCGACTACTTCGGCGCGCACAGCTACGAGCGCATCGACGTCAAAGGCACATTTCACACGGACTGGACGAAGAGTTGAGAGCCATGAAGACCAACGATCAACTTGCACCAAACATATTCGTCATCTTCGGCGGAGCGGGCGACCTGACTTGGCGGAAGTTGATGCCGGCCCTGTTTGATCTTTCGCAGAGTCACAGTATTCCGGTTCATTTTTCGATCATCGCGGTGGACCGCGTCGCGCTCAGCGAGCGAGCCCTGCGCAAGCGTCTGCATGAGGGAGTCAGGAAGTTCGCCCGCAGCGGAAAAACCGCAGCCAGGGAGTGGAACGAGTTCTCCCGGCATATCCGCTACTTGCAGGGCGATTTCAAGAGCCACGCGACTTATAAGGAACTTAGTAACCAGTGCGCCAATCTGGAAAAGGAGTGGGGCTCGAAAGCCCAACGCATTTTCTACATGGCCACGCCGCCCTCCTTGTTTGGCGAAATCCCTACCTTCCTCAACTATGCCGGCCTGGCGGCCGACCGGGAACGGGCGCGCATCGTCATCGAGAAGCCCATCGGGTACGACCTGGAGTCGGCACGGGCGCTCGACCGCACGCTCGCCGGCGTTTTTCAAGAATCCCAAATCTTCCGCATCGACCATTACCTGGGCAAAGAGACCGTGCAGAACATCCTGGCGTTCCGTTTTGCCAATCCGCTGTTCGAGCCCATCTGGAACCGGCGTTATGTGGACTACGTGACCATCACGGTGGCCGAAGAGGTGGGCGTGGAACATCGCGGCGGCTATTACGATGGGGCCGGCGCCTTGCGCGACATGGTGCAGAATCACCTGTTGCAACTGCTCTGCCTGGTGGCCATGGAACCGATGGTCTCCTTCGAGGCCGACGAGATTCGCAACAAGAAAGTGGATGTGCTGCACGCGGTTCGTCCCATTCCGATTGACGCGGTGCATCATTCCACGGTTCGCGGGCAGTACGGCAAGGGTTGGATTGGCGGCAAAAAAGTGCGCGCTTATCGCGAAGAAGACGGCGTGCCACCCGATTCACAGACGGAGACGTTTGCGGCATTGCGGCTGTTCGTGGACAACTGGCGCTGGCAGGACGTGCCATTCTATCTTCGCACCGGTAAACGCCTCCCCCGTCAGGTATCGGAGATCGCCATCCAGTTCCGCGCGGTTCCCCATCAGGCATTTCCAAACGAGGCGACCATCGACTGGCAACCGGCGCGTCTGATCATGTCGATCCAGCCCGACGAAGGCATCGTGCTGCGCTTTCAGGCAAAACATCCGGGGCCGGAGATGGTGTTGCAGCCAGTGGACATGCGCTTCAACTATCGCGAAAGCTTCGCCACGCCATCGCCGGAGGCCTATGTGACGTTGCTCTGGGACGTGATCAACAACGATGCCACGTTGTTCATGCGCGACGACCAGGTGGAGGCGGCATGGAGGCTATTGATGCCGGTGCTGGATGCGTGGAAAGCCAGCCCTCCCAACGATTTTCCAAATTATGCCGGCGGCACTTGGGGGCCCGACGCGACGCAAGGTCTGCTGGTTCAACAGGGGCACAGTTGGCCGGCCCCCGTGGAATTGGCGGGACCTCAACGCCGGTGTGAGAAAGAGGAGACCAAATAGAATGCCATCAACCCCGGGGGGCCCTGTCATGGACCAACCCCTGTCGCCCGAACTCCTGCACAAGATGAACGCGTATTGGCGAGCCGCCAATTACCTGTCTGTCGGCCAAATCTATCTCTACGACAATCCACTGTTGAGGCGGCCGCTGACGCTCGCGGATGTGAAGCACATGCTGCTGGGACACTGGGGCACGACGCCCGGGCAGAACTTCATTTACGTGCACTTGAACCGGGTCATCGAAAAATATAATCTCGACATGATTTACGTCTCAGGCCCCGGGCACGGCGGCCCGGCCGTCGTGGGTAACACATACCTGGAGGGCACTTACAGCGAGATCTATCCCAACATCAGCCAGGATGAAGCCGGGCTCCGGAAGCTCTTTATTCAATTCTCGTTTCCCGGAGGAATTCCCAGCCATGCATCGCCGGAGTGCCCAGGCTCGATCCACGAAGGCGGCGAGTTGGGCTATTCGCTCAGCCATTCGTTCGGGGCGGTGTTCGACAATCCCAATCTCGTGGTCGCCTGCGTCGTGGGCGATGGCGAGGCGGAAACCGGGCCGCTGGCCACGGCGTGGCATTCCAACAAGTTTCTCAATCCGGCCACCGACGGCGCGGTACTGCCGATCCTGCATCTCAACGGCTACAAGATTTCCAACCCGACGCTTCTCGCCCGCATCACCCGCGAGGAATTGGAGCAGTTGCTCCGCGGCTACGGGTGGACGCCCTACTTCGTCGAGGGTGACGAGCCCCTTCCGATGCACCAGGCCATGGCCGCGGCGCTCGACACGGCGGTGAAGCAGATCCAACAGATCCAACAGGACGCCCGTATCCGGGGCAACGGCGCGCGTCCGCGCTGGCCAATGATCGTCCTCAATTCACCCAAGGGCTGGACAGGGCCGAAGATGGTCGATGGCCTGCAGGTTGAAGGCACCTTCCGTTCGCACCAGGTGCCGCTCTCCGACCCGGCCACTCATCCCGAACACTTCAAGCTGTTGGAAGACTGGCTGAGGAGTTACCACCCGGAGGAACTCTTCGACGATCAGGGCCGCCTGAAACCGGAGCTGGCCGAACTTGCCCCCAAGGGCGAACGGCGCATGGGCGCGAATCCCCACGCCAACGGCGGCATTCTGCTCCGCGACCTGCGGATGCCGGATTTCCGCGACTACGGCGAGGACGTGCCCACGCCGGGGGTGGGCGGTATCGGCGACACGCATGTGCTCGGGCGTTTCCTGCGCGACGTGACGAAGCTGAACAATGAGCAGCGGAATTTCCGGGTCTTTGGCCCTGACGAGACGCTCTCCAACGGCCTGGAGGCCCTCTTTGAAGCGACCCAGCGCCAATGGGACGCCGCCACCGTGCCGAACGACGAATTCCTCGCGCCCACCGGGCGCGTGATGGAAATGCTCAGCGAGCACCAATGCGAGGGCTGGCTCGAGGGCTACCTGCTCACCGGCCGGCATGGACTCTTCAATTGCTATGAAGCGTTCATCCACATTGTCGATTCGATGTTCAACCAGCACGCCAAGTGGCTGAAGGTCACGTCGCAACTGCCGTGGCGGCGGAAGATCGCCTCGTTAAACTACCTGCTGGCTTCGCATGTCTGGCGCCAGGATCACAACGGATTCACACACCAGGATCCCGGTTTCATCGACCACGTTGTAAACAAGAAGGCCGAGGTCGTGCGTGTTTACCTTCCGCCGGACGCAAACTGCCTGCTGTCGGTGATGGACCACTGCCTGCGCAGCCGCCATTACGTCAACGTCGTGATCGCGGGCAAACACCCGGCGCCGCAGTGGCTGACGATGGACGCCGCCGTCAAGCACTGCACCGAGGGTATCGGCATCTGGCAGTGGGCCAGCAACGACCAGGGCATTGCCCCCGATGTGGTCATGGCCTGCTGTGGCGATGTGCCCACGCTGGAGACGCTGGCCGCCGTCTCCATCCTGCGCGAGCATCTGCCCGGCCTGAGAATCCGCGTGGTCAACGTTGTCGACCTCATGAGGCTGCAGCCGCAAACCGAGCACCCGCATGGGTTGAGCGACATGGATTTCGACGAGCTCTTCACCAAGGACAAGCCGGTCATCTTCGCCTTCCATGCCTACCCTTGGTTGATCCACAGGCTGACCTACCGCCGCACCAACCACGATAACATCCACGTCCGCGGCTACAAGGAAGAGGGCACTATCACTACGCCTTTCGACATGACGGTGCTGAACGATCTGGACCGCTTCCACCTTGTGATGGACACCATCGACCGCCTGCCGCAGACCGGCGACCAGGGCATCTACCTGAAGCAGCAACTCAAGGACAAGCTGATCGAACACAGGCAATACATCGACAAACATGGCGAGGATCTGCCGGAGATTCGGAATTGGAAGTGGGACCCGGCCAACGCAGGCAAGCCGGCGTAACGCGGGCGCGCGGAACGCATCGGCTCCTACTGAACCTTCAGCGCCTGGATCGGATCCGTATGTGCAGCCTGGACAGCGGGGATCACGCATGCGGCCAATGCCGCGCCCGACAAAAGCGCCAGCGCCACGCTAAAAGAAGTCAAATCCAGCGGACTCACGCCGTACAATGCCCCATGAATCAGCCGTCCGGCGACTATTGACGCCGCCACACCGGCTGATGCGCCTAACACCACGATCCGCAGCCCTTCGCCCAGAATGGCAGTCGCCACCTGGCGAACCGTCGCCCCCAACGCAATGCGGACGCCGATTTCCCGCCGGCGTTGTTGCACCTGCGCAGCCAGTGTTCCGTACAATCCCACCGAACTGACGATCAGACCCAACAGGGCAAAGCCGCCGACCAGCACGCCTGAAACCATGCGCTCCTGAACCGTCTCGTCCAGAATGTCGGGCAAAGACCGGAACCGTTGCAGCAAGACTCCCGGGTAATCGGCGCGCACTCGGGCCCTCAGCAATGGAAGCAACCTGTCGGGTGCGCTGCTGGTCCGGACCATGAATCGCAAGCCCCACCCTGGGAAATATGGCATGTAGACCATCGGGGGCGCCGCCTGGTCCAGTCCTTCCGTGCGGATATCCTTCACCACGCCCACCACAACGCTTCTGCGGTCGGCAAAGCCCGAATGTACGGTCCGGCCGATTGCCGCTTCGCCAGGAAACAGCAGCCGCCCCGCGGCTTCGTTCAGGATCACCACCTGCCGGCATTGCTGCATTTCTTCTTCCGAGAATGTCCGCCCCGCCGCGAGGTGCGCGCCCAATGTTTCGAAATACGAAGCACCAATCAGGCGGTATGCAATCATCGGATCGGTCGACCGCAGGTCACCGCCGCGCGGAGCCGTGACCGTCGAAAATGCAGGCGAGCCGACCGGCGATTCGGCCGCAAATGTGACGCTATTCGTGCCGGCAACCGCTGCAATCTGACCCACGAGATCCGAAATCACGGGCAGGTTGGCCCGCTGCGAGCCGGGAAGCGATACTGCAAAGGTCACTACCCCTTGCGCATCCAGACCCGGCTTCGACCGCATGGCGGAGAGAAAACTCCGCCCCACCATCCCCGACACGGTAAGCAATGTCATCACAATCGCCAACTGGGCCGCAGCCAATATCGCGCGGAATCTTCCGCCGCCGGATAACCCGCCGCTTCGGCCGCCTTGCGCCAGAGATCCCGCAAGACCCTCGATCTGGAACCGCAAGCCCGATGCTGCCGACACCACCAACGAAACTGCCAGACAGGTCAGAATTCCAAATGCCACCAGCACCGGGCCCGTGGCCAGCAATTCCGGTCCGACATTCTTCACAACGGGAATGAACCTCGGAACCAGCGGCCGGGCCCAGCTTTCCACTAGGAAGGCCAGGCCGGTCCCAGCCGCACACACCAGCAAGGCTTCCTGAAAGTTGGCGCCCACCACGCGCCAACGCGTCGCTCCCAGCGCCAGGTGCACGCTGGTTTCATGGGTTCTCGCCAGCGAGCGTGCCACGAAAAGGCTTGCCAGATTGGCGCACGTCAGCACCAGAAGCAGGCACGCCGAGAGGTAAAGCAATAGCATCGTCGTAGCGTTCACCGGGGCCACCGCCGTGCGCAATGGCTCCATCCAGTGGCGGCCCCAAACGCCGGCCCCCGATTGGGGCGCCGCGGCCTGAAGCGCCGCATCCACTTGAGCGGAAGCCTGCGGGAGGGACACGCCCGGTTGCAACCGCACCACCGAGCGGTATAACGCATCGCCAGAATTCATTCGCACTCCGGGACTGGCCGACGCGATCGGCACCAGGATTTCGGCGTCCGGTGCGAACGGCAGCGTGGCCGCCCCAGGTGCAATCCCAATCACCCGCGTCTGCCGGCGCCTGCCGCCGTTCTGCACAACAAACACGCGGCCCACAAGGGAAGGGTCCGACCCAAAGTGCATCCTCCAGGCGGATTCCGTGAGAACCGCCGGCTGTTCGGGTTCGTCGCCGAGATCCTCTTCCGCACCCAAAAACCGCCCCGCCACGGGCCGCAGCCCCAGCGCTCGAAAATAGCCGGAGTCCACGGCTGCCGCCGTCATATCGATCGCTTCGTCTCCCAGCAAAAGCGAAACCAGGCGCCGCTGCCCCGTCAATCCAATTTCCCCGACAACAGCCGGTTGGCCCCGCAAAGTCCAGGCCTCATGTCCCGAGAGGGCTCCGCTCAGATGGCCAGAGGCGCTCCGTCCGTTGAGCGTGACCAGACGGTCAGGTTGCGGGAAGCTCAGCGGCCGCCACAGTAGCGCGTACGCCGTATTGAAGAGAATCAGATTGACGCCCAAGCCTAAGCCTAGGACCAGGATTGCCGTGGCCAGGAAGCCCCGCGATCGCAGCAGCCTGCGCAAATGAATCTGGATGCTCATACGATATGACCCCCTGCGCAAGCACGTATCGGACCATACCCAATATGTCTTATCGACAAGCGGTTATTGCGTTCCGCCCCTACCCTCACCCGTACGTTTCCAGAACACGGTCGTCCCAATTACGGACATTCGGAATCATTTAACCGTTCTTGATTCGTGACCCGCCAGGCGAATGCGTCCTGCGTGAATCTCGCGCTACTTAGGCCGCTGGTCAGTTGGGCAGTCTACTTGAGCCATCGACTCCGCATCTACTGCAAGAGCCAGCATCACCGCTGGGCCCTGAAGTTCTATGGAGATTGCCGGGCACCCGCCGCCGAATCGATCACGGAGTCCCTGGTTAGCGCTTACTCTTCCACGTCCGACCACACGCCCAGTTCATTGCCGTTCGGGTCAGTAAAATGAAATCGACGCCCGCCGGGGAAAGAAAATGTCTCCTTCACGATCGCTCCGCCGGCGGCCTTGATTTTTTGCTGGACCGCGGCCAAATCACGCGCGTAAACCACCAGCAACAGGCCCTGGCTTGGCGCCGGCGCTGCCTTTGTAAAGCCTCCGGCCAGGCGGCCGTCAAAAAAGCTCGTGTAATCGGGACCATAATCCTCAAAGGTCCACCCGAAGACGGTTCCGTAGAATTGCTTGGTGGCCTCGATTTGGCTCGCCGGCAGTTCAATATAGTCGATTTGGTTTTCGTTTCTTGGTCGGCTCATGGTCTTTTGATTCTACGCCCTTCTTTCAACTTCCTCCGCCTCCCGGTATTCGAAGAAATCGAAGTCCGCCGCCTTTCCGGTTCCCGCCAGATCCTGGCAGCACATCCCCACGAAGGCCCCCGTGAAATTCGGGCCCGGCGGCGGCGCCTCGTCCGACAGGATGCCGGCATCGAATTCCTCCCCAATCCATTGCCACTCTTCCTCCCCCACCCGATACCCAAACCGCAGCCGCTCGCGATCCACCTCCACCCGCAACCCCACCGCCGCTCCCGCGCGAATGGCCCGCGGCGCAATCGCCAGATCCGGCTGCCCGGTGTCCGGATGGCAGCTCATCACTCCCACATGTTTCCCCAACTCCCCATCGTGCGACACGTACAGGTAATGAAATTTGACGCCGCTGTAATAGCACACCAGCCCCGCCATCTGCTGGAAGCTCTCCGGCTCGAACTCCATCACCGTCTCGGCGGTGTAGCGGTGCGATTGCTGCCGCTGCGCCACCAGCGCCTGCCGGAACAAACTGCCCAGCGATTCCCGCCCGTACAGCCGCAAGTGTCCGGGCCGCTCCGTCAAGCTGAACAACTCCTCCGGCCACGGCGACCGCAGCCACTGGAAGTCCGCCGCGAGTTTCTCGCCGTCGAACTCCTCCCGTGCCGCCGCCGCCGCGAAGACACACGCCGGCAAGCGAGGCGCATCCACTTCGGGGCAGGGAAGGCCCCGCCCGTCCGCCGTCCGCAGCCATCCATCCTCGCCCCAAGCCATCTTCTGGATCGCCGTCTCCCGGCCCAACGTGCACCGCCCGAGGCTGCTGAGCGGCCGTCCGCACAAATGCACCAGATACGTCTCGCCGTGCTGCGTCTCCACCAGGTCGGCGTGGCCCGCGCGTTGCAGTTCCAGCTCCGGCCGGTCGCGCGACGTCAGAATGGGCCCCTCCGGATGCACTTCATACGGCCCCTGCAGATCCCGCGAACGCGCCAGCGTCACGGCGTGCCCGTATCCCGTTCCGCCCTCCGCCGTGAGCAGATAATACCAGCCCCCGCGCTTGTATAAGTGCGGCCCTTCGGTGAACCCCAGCGCCGTCCCTTCGAAGATCACCCGCGCCGGCCCCACCAGCCTTCGCTCCGCCGCCGAGTACTCCTGCAAGCCGATCCCCGCGAACCGATTGCGACCCGGCCGATGGTCCCACACCATGTTCACCAAATATTTCCGCCCTCGCTCATCGTGGAACAGCGACGGGTCGAACCCGCTCGAGTTGAGGTAAACCGGCTCCGACCATTCCCCTTCCACGCTGGCGCAAGTCACCACGTAATTGTGCATGTCGCGGAACATTACGCCCAAAGTGGGGCGGACGCCCTCGTCCGCGCGCGAACCCCTGGTCGCGCTCATGCTCTCATTGTCAACTCTTACGTGCGGCACGCCACCCGGCCCCGCCGTCGACCGCCCGTAGCGCTTCACATCGGTGTAGACCAGATAGAACAGCCCGTCCGCGTAGCTCAGACATGGCGCCCAGATCCCGCACGAATCCGGATCGCCGAGCATGTTCAACTGCGTCGCCCGTTCAAGCGGCCGCCTCACCAGCCGCCAATGCGCCAGGTCCCGCGAATGATGAATCTCCACTCCCGGGTACCACTCGAACGTCGACGTGGCGATGTAGTAATCGTCTCCCACGCGCACAATCGACGGGTCCGGGTGGAACCCCCGCAGAATCGGATTGCGGATCTTGCCTGGCATCCCTTGGATCATGCTACGCAGCGCTTTCGGAGCGTACCACTGAAACCTTCACCCGGTATCCTAGCGAGCCAAGGATACGAATCAGCAGATCGGTCGATACATGCTCGAGGTCATCGTTTAAGATCGCAGTCACTCGGGATCGCGAAGTGCCCGCCCGCTTTGCAATCTCCGCGTGGGTGATGCTTCGCCTGCGCACCACTTCCTTCAAGCGCTTGAGTAGCACATACTGAACCTGCCACTCCTTGGCCTCCAGGGCGGATAGCCCCAGGGCCGAAGCCAGTTCTTCAGGCGTCGAGGCAACAATCGGTTTGAGTCTAGGCATCAGCTTAGTCTAGACGTATTCGAACAGCGCCATGAAGCCGAAATCCATGTGCACCTGCTGATGGCAGTGGAACAGCGTGAGGCCGGGATTGTCCGCCACAAAGTCGACCTCCATCTCCTGGTAACCGCCCAGCATCACCACATCCTTGATCACACCCGACGTCGCCTGCCCCGCCACCCGCGTCAGTTCAAAACTGTGGCGGTGAAGGTGGATCGGATGGATGTCGTCGCTCGAGTTGCGCATGCGCAGCCGGTACCGCTTACCCTGCTTGACGCGAAACATCGGCGGCATCGCGTGCATCCCCTGCATCTGATCTTCCGCAAACGAGACATCGTTGATGGTCCACCGGTTGAAGCCGCCCTCGGCTGCGTTTTGCTTGGCAAAAGTCATGTCGATGACCTGATCCGGCTCCGACACTGCCGCCCCCGCATTTCCGAACTGAGCGTAGTTCCAGTGGAACGGCTTGGGAGCCGCCCACTGCGGTTTACCTTTCTGGCCGGCATATTCCACCACCGTGCCCATGCCGTGCCGCCGGTCGTCGTCCGACACATCGCCCATGACCCAAATCCCAGGGTGATTCATCTCGACAATCGCTGACACCCGCTCTGCCGTGCCTAGCCAAAGCCCCGGCGCCGTCACTGGCCTCGGGATTGGGTTGCCATCCATCGCAACCACCGTGAAGCTGTGTCCCGGCAACGCCAGACTTCGGATCTCCGTCGCGCTCCCGTTCAGGACGTGAAACAGTACCCGTTCGCCTTGCTTCACCCGTATCGGTTCGCCGCTGCCCAACATCCGTCCGTTGATCGTGAAGGAGCCGTACCCCACCTCGAATCCATGCGGCATGCCTTTCGCGAGCGAGGCCTTCATGGCCTTCTCGCCGGAGTCTTTCAATTCCTTGACCGTGGTTGCCGGCAGCAGAAAGTCCATGTTCATGTCACCGCCGCGGCTCAGCGTCGGTTCGAATTCCTTCAGCGTGAGGAACACCTCGCGATCATAATTTCCCGGGTTGTTCTTCGGTTCGATATATACCGGACCCACCAGGCCCGTGTACTGTCCCGCGCTCAGATTTGCCCCCGCCCGCACGTGCGTGTGATAAAACCGGTATCCCGAAGGCTTCGGCACAATCGTGATGCGGCGGCTTCCATGCGCGGGAATGAACGGCGTGCCCTCTTCCGCCGCGCCATCCACGACGGTGGGAAGAAACTGCCCATGCCAATGCAGTTGCTCGGGCGTGTCCGTTTGGTTCTGGATGTCGATCGTGACTGCTTTGCCTTCCTGGAAGCGGAGCAGCGGCCCGGGGAATTGACCGTTGTAAGTAGTCGTGGAGACGATGCGATTCGGCGCCAGTTCCACCGGCTTCACCGCGATGGTCAGGGTATAATCCGCAGGCCCGCCGGCTTGCGGAGCGCCCTCCTTAGCCTGCGGCAGGGAGGACTGCTTGCAGCCAACCGTCTGGCCAAGCAAGGACCCTCCCGCCAGTGTGCCCACCGTTCTAACGAAGTTCCGGCGCGAAAACCGAAAACTTGGCATTGGCCCTCCCGGGCAGCCGGCCATCAGTCGTTAACCTCCGCCCTTCTTCTTCGTGTTGACGTCGGCATCGGTGCAGGCCGCGCCCTTCCAGCGATAGTCTGTCGTGACCACCGAGGTGGTGGTCTTCCCGCCCATCGTCGTTGTGATTGTGGCCTTGCCGGTCATGTGTTCCAGTCCGTCAAAGGCAATATCGGTCGGGCCCTTCATCTGAAAAGTCTTCATATCGCAATCCATGGTGCAGTGGATGCCCTTGGATGTCACGGAGATTTGAATTTTGCAGAAGTCGGGGACTTGCGTCAACGCCTTTGCCCAAGTCTCGTTGGTCAAGCAGAAGTGGTCTACCATCGGTTCGGGAAGCGCGTCGGTCTTGCTGGTGAACTCCCAATCGCCCGGCCGCTCTGGAAATCCCTGCTGTGCCACACCGGCGCCGGCCGCGAGAAAAACCAGAGCACCGGCGGCCACCCGCCAAACCCGTGTAAAAGCAGGATTCATATCGACCCTCCTGGTCTCAAGATAAGCACATTCATGATAGGCCCTGCGGCGCAAGCTGTCCAGCCAATGAGGTGGGGCAGGTGGGGCATGCTTTAGCTTGCCCCAGATCGTTTCCCCCTGCGGGGAAAAGTATGGCAAGATACTTGGTGCTATGTGGAAGAAGATACTGCTCATTCTCGGAAGCCTGTTGCTGGCGGTCGTGGTTCTCGGCGGGGCTGGCATCGCCTGGCTGTTTCTGCGCAAACCGGCCATGGCGCCGGCCTCGTCTATTAAAGTGTCGATGGCGCCGGAACGGATCGCGCGGGGGAAATACGTGTTTACGAGCGTCGCGAATTGCGGCGGCTGCCACTCGCAACGGGATTTTACGCGCGTGGGCGGTCCCGAAGTGGAATCGGGCCGCGGCCGCGGCACCGTGCTCTCCGACATTTTGAAAGGGTTGCCGGGGCAGGTGGTGGCTCCCAATATCACGCCCGAGCCCGAAACCGGAATCGGGACCTGGACTGACGGCGAGAAGATCCGCGCCATCCGCGAAGGAGTCGATAAAGATGGCCGGGCGCTGTTTCCGATGATGCCTTACCAGTTGTACCGCCGCCTCAGCGACGACGACGTGCAGGCGCTGGTGGCGTTTCTCGATTCGCTTCCGCCGGTCCACAATCCGCTGCCGCGGACCAAACTGATTTTCCCGGTCTCGGTGCTGATCAAGAGCGCTCCGCAACCGGTCGGCAGCGTGGCGCCGGTAGATCGCACTGACCGCAAGAAGTTCGGCGAGTACCTGGTCACGGTGGGCGTCTGCGGCGATTGCCACACACCGGTGGATGATAAACATAATCCACTGCCGGGCAAGCTTCTGGCCGGCGGGATGCTATTCGATACGACGTTTGGCAAAGTGGTAAGCGCCAACATCACGCCCGACACCGATACCGGCACGGGCAAATGGAGCGAGGAGTTTTTTCAGAAGAAATTTTACGATTACAAAGAGTACGCCACCAACGGCCCGCCGCCATTGCCTGGGCCGCAGGACTTCACGCTCATGCCGTGGCTGAACTTTTCGCAGAGAGAGCCGGAGGAATTGAGCGCCATCTACGCATACCTGCGAACGCTGCCGGCGGTCCACAACCCGGTGGATACCCACCCGGGATTTCCGAAGAAGCCCGCGGTACCCTAGAGGGTGAAATGACAGGACTGGTGGTGCTCGCTCTTTTCGCCGCGGAGTTGCCCAATGCCGTGGTGTTGCGTCCGGTGGCCAACATGTACTCCAAGCCCACCGAGGACGCCGACGTGGTGTCGCAGGCCATCTACGGTTCGAACGTCACGCTGATGGAAGAACGCGAGGGTTGGGCGCATATCCGCACCGCCGACGATTATACGGGGTGGACGCCGCTTTCGATGTTGCGGCCGGGGCCTGCCTATGCCTCGACCGATGGCGCCGCGCAGGTCGTCAGCCTGTTCGCGCATATCTATCGCGAGGCGAACGTCACCAGGCACGCGCCGCTTCTCACGGTGCCGTTTGAAACGCACCTGGAAGCCGTTTCCAAACCTTCGCCCGAGGACCGGTGGCTGCAGG
Organism: Bryobacterales bacterium; assembly: GCA_003167255.1. GTDB lineage: Bacteria > Acidobacteriota > Terriglobia > Bryobacterales > Bryobacteraceae > PALSA-129. The sequence continues at coordinate 7,266 of PMTR01000197.1, read as the reverse complement.
TGCGCCTGCCCGACGACCGCGCCGGGTGGATCCAGACCGCAGACGTGGCTTTCCACGTAAAGCCGCTCTCCATCCCGGAAATGCTGGCGGTGGCGAAGCGGTTCATGGGCGCGCCTTATACCTGGGGTGGCACATCCAGCTTCGGCTACGATTGTTCCGGCTTTGCCCAAATGCTGGAGCGCCGCCGCGGCGTCGGGATGCCGCGCGACGCGCAGCCGCAGGCCGATTGGAATGGCCTGGCGCCCGTCAAACGGGAAGATCTACAACCGGGCGACCTGCTGTACTTCGGAAGCTCCGACAAACGCATCACCCACACCGGGGTCTATTTGGGTGACGGCAAGTTCATCGACGCCACCACGTTCGAAACCCCCATGGTGCGCATCGACGATCTGACGGACCCGCACTGGACCCGGATCCTGGTGGCCATGCGGAGGGTCAAGTAAAGGCTGTCGTGAAATGACTGGCCACGTGTATTACACCAACTCAGTTTCTTCGATCGCTGCGAAGATTCCGTGCCCCTCGTGGGACAGGCCATCGCCTTTTGTGGCCTGTCTTGCCTCGCCAAAGCGCAAAGGCCCGACAGACGACAAAAACCGATCGTCTGTCCCACTATCACCACGCAGCTCGGTTGTGGCTATGCCGCTTTGTGGGGCGGCCAATCCTGGCCGCAGCCGCCTTTAGGCGGCTCTCTCTGCACGACTGTCCACCTGTTTCTTGGACGCTGTCTACCCTTTGATCGGCTGGGGCGCCAGATCGCGGCTGGTGATGACGCGGTCGATCATGCCGTATTGCACGGCGGCGTCGGGCTCCATGATGTAATCGCGGTCCACGTCTTTGGCCACGCGCTCGACGGGCTGGCCGGTGGCGTCGGCGAGCATTCCGTTGAGGATCTCGCGCATGCGCAGGATTTCTCGCGCATAAATATCGATGTCGGCGGCCTGGCCTGCCAGACCCTGCATGGAGGGCTGGTGGATCATGATGCGCGAGTTGGGCAGGCTGAAGCGCTTGCCCTTGGTGCCCTTGGCCAGCAGGACCGCCGCCATCGACGCGGCCTGGCCCACGCAAATTGTGACGATATCGGGCCGGATAAAGGCCATGGTATCGAGGATCGCCAGGCCGGCCGTGATGGAGCCGCCCGGCGAATTGATGTAAATGGAAATATCCTTTTCCGGGTCTTCGGCTTCCAGGAAGAGCAGTTGGGCGATGATCAGATTGGCGACCTGGTCGTCAATCGGAGTGCCCAGAAAAATGATGTTTTCCTTGAGGAGCCGTGAATAAATGTCGTACGCGCGTTCGCCCCGCGAGGTCTGTTCGACCACCATGGGGACTAATACCGATCCCATCGTGCCTCCGGACTATCCAGAATCGCGAGCCTAAGCCCGCTTGGCGGTAACCGAGCGCCTGGTCTTGCGCTGTTTGGTCATGGCAATCGACTTCTTCTTCTGCTCCAGCGCCTTGGCCAAGTCCAGGATTGTATTCCGCCCCAGATAATCCATGATACGCGATCGCAGGTTCACCCAGCTATCGTGCATGGAGCACGGCATGTCGTCGTTGCACTCCGACAGGCCGCTCGCGCACTGTTGGTAAGGAGCCAGACCGTCGAGCGCCTCGACGATATCCAGCAGGCGGATTTCGGATGGATCGACGCGCAGCGCGAAGCCGCCCGTCGGTCCCTTGCTGGAACGAAGCAGTCCTTTACGGGCGAGCTGCTGGAGAATCTTGGCCAGGAAGTGCGCCGGAATATCCTCCTGCTCCGCGATGTTCTTCACCATCGCGTACTTGCCTTCCTGCACCGTAGCTAGGTGCACAAAAGCGCGGATCGCGTATTCGGCTGAACGGGAATAAATCATCCTAAAACCCCCAAATAATTCGGAGTAAGGTTACTTCGTTATCTTAAAAGGTTCCAGACCCATGTGCAAGTCCATAGTTTTCGATTTAAATCAGTTTACGTATTGCGGCGAAGCAACCGGCCGGATTCGGGTCCGAAACTGCTTTGATCATTGGACGCATGACGGGCCAAAATGGATTCAGGCATCCGGTCCCGGTACGTCTGGGAATATCCCGAGGAATTTACATCTCCGGATTATGCGATAACAGACGCTGGTGATGCACTTGATCCAAGGCCTTATGCCCCACTCCCGCGTGCTGGATATGGGCGCCAGCGCAGGAAGCTTCGCGGCCAACCGGAACGACGTGATGGTGGTCCGCCTGGACCTCGAGAAGCCGCACGCGATGGCCGCGGGATGGTACGTCTGGGGTGACGCGGCGCGGATGCCCTTCGCGACGCACTCTTTCGACTTGATTTGCAGCAACCACAGCCTGGAGCACTTCCACCAACTGGAAGCGGCGGTGCGCGAGGCGGGGCGCGTTCTGAAGCCGGGCGGCGCGCTGTATGTCGCGGTGCCGGACGCGACCACTCTGACGGATCGGATCTACCGGTGGCTGGGGCGTGGCGGAGGGCACGTGAACGCGTTTCGCCGGCCGGAGGAAGTGGTCGGGCTGGTGGAACGGATGGCGGGGGTGAAGCACCGCCGCACAAAAACGCTGTACAGCTCGCTTTCGTTCTTGAACTCGCACAACTTCGTCGCGCCGCCGCCGCGGCGGATTGCGTTGTTTGCGTTTGGCAACGAACGCTTCCTGGCAATCCTGAACTGGGCGCTGCGGAGTTTGGACCGGCATCTGGGGACGCGGCTCAGCCGCTACGGCTGGGCGTTCGAGTTCGGCGGCGCTGGCGTGGCGGCTGCCCAAGAGGCCTGGGTGAATGTTTGCGTGCGGTGCGGCGCCGGACATTCCGAGGCGTATCTGCGCAGAAAAGCGAGCGTGCGGACCGTGCTCTGGTTTTGGGAGCGCTACCGCTGCCCGGCGTGCCGGGGTTTCAATTTGCTGTCGCCGGAAGCGCCAGGGTGAGGATCTCGCGCAGCTCTCCGGGCCAAAGAACGATGGGGTTGGCTTGCATGCTGCTGGCCCGCGCGGCTTTCTCGGCGAGCGTCGAAATATCGCCCGCGCCGATGCCGTAGGTGGCGAGCGAGGGGATTTCGAAGCGGCGGCAGAGATCGGCGGCGAACCGAACGGCGTCGGAGGCGGTGGCGTGAGGGCGGCCGGTGAGGAGCCGCGCGACCTCATCGTAGCGGCTGAGGGCCGGGCTTTGGGGAGCGCGCGAGCGCAGGGCGCGTATGTTGACGGCCATGGCGTGAGGAAGGATGGCGGCGCAGACGGCGCCATGCGGGGCGGGGAACATGCCGCCGATGGGCGCGGCGAAACCATGAACGGCGCCGAGGCCGGCGTTGGCCAGAGCGAGGCCGCCCAGCAGGCTGGCCCAAGCCATGGCTCGGCGGGATTCCGCGTCGCGGGCGTTATCGTAAGCACGGGGCAGGGCGGCGGAGGCCGCGCGAATTCCCTCGACGCAGTAGAGATCGGTCATGGGGTTCGAGCGCGAAGAGACGTAGGGTTCGATTAATTGGGTCAGCGCGTCGAGCCCGGTGGATGCAGTGACGGCGGGGGGAAGATCGTAGGCGAGTTCGGGATCGACCACGGCGAGACGCGGCAGCATGGAAGCGCTGCGCAGGCTGGCCTTGACGCGGTGCTCGGGCGACGCCAACACGGCGTTGCGGGTGACTTCCGAACCAGTGCCGGCGGTAGTGGGGACGGCGATGAAAGGGGCCGACGGATTCTCCAGGGGCAGGCCGCGGCCGATCACTTCCAGGTAATCGAGGGGGTCGCCGGAATTGGCGAGCAGCGCGGCCACAGCTTTGCCGGCGTCAATGGCGCTGCCGCCGCCGATCGCGACCACCACATCGCATTTTTGTTCCCGTGCGAATGCGATGCCCCGGCGGACCAGTTCGATAGTGGGTTCGTCCGGCACGGCAAAACGAGGCCCGTCGAGCAGGCCGGCGAAGCGTTCGGCCGACCGGCCGGTGACCACCAGGGCGCGGCGCCCCAGCACTGCCGCGGCTCGGGCGACTTCCCGCGCGGTTCCTTCGCCGAACCGGATGCGCGCGGCGGTCGAGAAGTCGAATGGCATGGCGCTACCAGCCCTGGTCGGCGGGGAAGACGTTCTCATAGGTGACGCGCGTGCGCGGCTCGGCCAGCATGTCGGTCACGGTGGCGGCCCAAATGTGATAGTGGCTGGTCTGCTTGTGCTTCACGGTGGCGTCGAGGTTGCGGTAGACCTCCACCAGCACGAAGCGCGTGGGGTCGTCGGCCTGTTGTATCACGTCGAAGCGCGCGACGCCGGGCTCCTGGACGCTCGAGGCGGCGTTTTGGATGGTGGCGCGGCGGAAAGCCTCGATGTGTTCTTCTTTAACGTGAGCGTGCACATGAAGAATGAGCATACGATGACTGCTATTATCCCCCACGAAGATAGTCGTCGATGCGCGCCAGGCAGGCTTCGGGCGCGGCCGCGGCGGTGTCGAGCGACAGACCGGCGCCGGAGTAGGGATAGTCGCGAGCCAGGCGGCGGACTCTCTCTTCGGTGAGATCCGGCCGCGCCGGGTCGTTGAGGCCGCGCTGCCGCAGCCGGGCTGCCGCGACGTCGGGCGAGACGTGGCATTCGATGAGCTTCGACTGCGTTCCGGCAATGCGGGTGAGCTCCGCGCGGTCTTCGGGATGGTCGTAAGGCGCGTCCAGGACGGCTCCGGCGCCCGCAGCCAGAAGGAGTTCCGCGGCAAAGTGCATCCCGCGATAAGCCACCTGCCGATCGGCGCGCGTATGAGCGGCATCGGGCAGGAGCCGCTGGCGCGTCGCGTCCATGGAAAGATGGGGCAGGCCGCGAAGCCGCGCCACTTCCGCCGCGAGCGTGGTTTTGCCCGAACAGGGCGGCCCGGTGAAAACGATCAACACGTGGGCATCGTTCTCCGGCAGGATGCTGAAAAAGCCAATTTCAGCCGCCGATAAACGCCGATAAACGCCGATAAACGATCTGTCTTGGATCTGCGTTCATCGGCGTTCATCGGCGGCCAATCCTTCTTTATCCATCTGCCAGGCATCGCCTACTCGATCACTTTTTTCTTACGGAACCAATCGATGAGCAGATCCCGAACCATGCCGATCTGGTGCGGGAACTCGAGGCCGGTGGAACGCAGGTTCTCCGCCGTGGACTGATTGGCGGCGGTGAAATCGCTGACAGCCAGCGTGTACTCGTGGTTCGGGTCCACTTTTCGGCCGTCCAGCACCACCGCGGGTAGGTCTTTGCCCTTGAAAGTGCCCATCACCAGCACGTTGTCGAAGGGCATGATGTTCCAGACATTGCGCTCCAGCAACTGGCCCTTGGGCAGGATGTCACGGACGCCGCCGGCGTTGATGAATACGAAATCGGCGCCGGTCTCTTCGCAGAGCGCCTTCTCCATCAGGCTCTTGATTTCGCGCGGCGTAAACTCGCGCTTGGAAATCGCCAGCGGGCGATCGACCAGGGCCTTCACCTGCGTCTCCCAGTTGTCCACCAGGGCGGCGACATCGGCGGCCGGCGCGGTCTTGGTGGAATCCACCGGGATCCGTTTCCATTTCCAATCGGCCAGCTTGTGCGTCGCCGTATCGACCTTGAGATCGAGGCGGCCGAGCTCGACGCCGTAACTTTTCACGCGCACCAGCACGCGTCCATCGTGCGAGCGCGCCTCCGTGAGGCCGGTGTGGAGGTGGCCGGTAACGGAAACCTGAACCTCGGGAACCGATTCCAGGATGGCCTGCTCTTCGTTTCCGTCGATGTGCGCCAGCAGCACAATCAGGTCGGCCTGGCCGCGCAACTCAGCGGCGCATTTCCGCACGGCCTCCACCAACGGCGTGGTGTGCCAGTCGCCCATGGAGTTGGGATTGGTAAGGGTGTGGAGCTCTTCGGTCATGCCGCCGATCACGGCCACGCGAAGCCCGTTCACTTTGAGGATCACGTAAGCCTTGGGCGTGAACAGTTCGCCTTTGGCATTGACCAGGTTGGCGGTGACGATGGGGTACTTGGCTGTCTCTATGAATTTGCGGGCCTGCATCCACCCGTAATCGAATTCGTGATTGCCGAGCGTGGCGGCGTCGTAGCCGAACAGGTTGCCGATTTCGAAGACCGGCAGGCCGTGGAAAATGGTGGAGACGGGAGTGCCCTGCACCAGGTCGCCCGAATTGAGCAGGATGCAATCGGTGCAGTTGGCGCGCTCCTGGCGGATCACGGAGGCGAGATACGAGAAGCCGCCCAAGTGGCTGTCGTTGGGCATGAGATGGGCGTGCACGTCGTTGGTATGGAGAATGGTCAGCGACCGGATCTCCGCGGCCAGAGGCGCGCAGGCGACCAGTGCCACCGCAAGAAAACGCCGGAGTGACATAGAGCGCCATTTTAGCGCGGCATGACACATGCGATGATAGTCGGTTCCTCATGTCTCGCTCGAAACAGGAGTGGCTGGCGGTAGCGCGCGCCGCCATCGAGATCGAAGCCGCGGCGCTGGTACGGACGGCCGCGCTCCTCGATGGAGAGCTGATCCGCGCGGTGGAACTGATTCTGGCGCATCCCGGCAAAGTGGTGGTGACGGGCATCGGAAAATCGGGCCACATCGCGCGCAAAATCGTTGCCACGCTTTGCAGCATGGGCACGCCGGCGGTGTTTCTGCACCCGGCCGAGGCGGTACACGGCGATCTGGGGATCTACACCGCGGGCGACCCGACGGTGCTGATTTCGAAGAACGGCAGCTCTCGCGAGCTGCTGGCTTTAGTTCCGCTGCTGCGCGAATTGCGTTCGCCGCTGATCGGTATTCTGGGCAGCGCGACGTCGCCGCTGGCCGGCCGGCTCGACGTGCTCCTGGACGCATCGGTCGAACGCGAAGCCGACCCGCACAACCTGGCGCCCACGGCCAGCGCGGTGGCGGCGTTGGCGGTGGGGCACGCGCTGGCGATTGCGCTGATGAGCGCGCGCGACTTCACGCCCGAGGCGTTCGGCCGTTTTCATCCCGGCGGCCAACTGGGGCGTAACCTGATGCTGAGCGTGCGAGAGGCGATGCATAGCGGCGGCGAAGTGGCCACGGTGGCGCCGGAGACTTCGTTCCAGGCAGTGATCCTCGCCATGACCGAGCGGCCCATGGGCGGCGCCTGCGTGGTGCGGGCGGATGGAGCGCTCGCCGGCTTCGTGACCGATGGCGACCTGCGGCGCGTGTTGACGCACCATGACGACATCCGCGCGCTGCGCGCCGAAGACGTGATGACGCGCACACCCGTGACCATCGGCCCGGATGCCACCCTGGGCGAGGCTTTGGAACTGATGGAGCGGCGGCCATCGCAAATTTCGGTGCTACCGGT
>PMTR01000008.1 GCA_003167255.1 Bryobacterales bacterium | reverse complement strand
TGCGGTTCCTCTGACGCATACGATAATGAGATATCCGACGGGCTCATTGTAATCACACGTGTAGCGATACAATTGATGGAAGCCCTTAATTAGGTAGGGAGCTCCCTTACTCTTATCAGGATTGAAAATCTTAACATCAGCAATCAGCGGCTCATCAGAACCCGTCTGGAGTGACACCATGTCAGCCTCTCCCGACGCCGAGAATGGCTCAATGTGGAAGTCGATTCCACATTGATGGAGGTATTCATAGAGGTCCATGGCCAATAGATGCTCACCCCGCTGCGTGTCCGCTTGCCATAAATCAAACAGCCGTTTTCGACCGAACCATTCACACGCTTGCTTGTATCGTGTTAGGGCGTATAGGACGTAGCTCCGGTCATCAACGTGCTCGTCGATGTATTCGTATAATGGATGGAGATAGAGCGACCGAAAACTGTCGAGTGCTCCCGGCTCCACGATATTATAGATCGCGAACCCATCTGATGCCGCCGCATACCGCTTTAATACCCCATACCCAATCGCCGCGCTCTCCTCCTCGGTCTCACCATAAAGCTGCTCCCGTGGTGATACGCGGCCCGCATGTTCCATATAATCAGGTACCCGAGCAGTCAGATCCTGCAGAACGCCTGACAGCAGCGGCGTGGATTCCAGAAATGGTAAGAATTGTTTTAGTAAGTAGAAGAACTGTTCCTGTTCGGCACCGTTTAGGTCGCGTACACGCCTCTGTAGTTTATATCGGATATTTTGAAGGTGTAAGGATTCCATTGTCAGAACCTCAAGGTTATGGTTTTCTGCGCATACTCAGCAAGGGCATCGAGTTGCCTTCGGATGGCCTTACGCGCCTTGGCCACTTCGTGCATGTGGTCAATGAGCCGCATGTTGGACTTGCAACCGCGACAGACAACTACGTCACCCAGCCGTATTTGCTTAAGCGTGACCGGCTCGTAAAACCCGCACGTAGGGCAGGAGACTTCAATCTCGCATTGATCCAAATCGATCATGACTCTTCGTCCATTGGACCATATTTCACGGCAGGCGGGAGTATATCCAGACTAGCCAGTCTGGACATACTCGAAGAGTCTTCTATAATTTTAGAGAAACCACTCCCCTCTTCATGGTCATCACCCTTCTCGCGAAGAAAGGCGGCGTCGGAAAAAGCACGGTCTGTCTCCTGCTCCACGAGGCCTTCAAGAAGGCCGGCAAGTCGGTCGCAATCCAGGACTGGGATGCGCAAGGCACCTCCACAAGAGCGCTGAGCCTGATTGATAGCCAGCGCGTGATGCCGAACGGCGAGTACGATGTTCACCTCTATGACACGCCGCCCGGCTTGGAGCACCAGGCGACCGCCGCGGCGGTGCGGTCTGCCGATATTGCAATCGTTGTCACGTCCCCCGCGCCGGCCGATATCTGGGAGGCCGCCGAGGCTGTAGAATTCGTTAAGGCCAATAACCCCGATGCGGTCGTCCGGGTGCTCTTTAATAAGGTGAGGCGGAACACCCTGCTCGGGCGCCTAATCGAGGAAAGCGGCAAGAACGTCGGCGCGCCGGTCATTCCCGTGCATCTGAGCGCCCGCGAATGCTACCAGCACGCCGTCGGTTAGGGCTGGAAAGCCCTTGATGCGGCCGCCCGCGAGGAGGTGCTCCAACTCTCCGTCGCCCTTATGTCGTTCGGGGAAGCGGCTTGAAGTGTCCGCACACTGTCTAGACCCGTCACACTATCCACAATATCTATACCATGCAAAAACACAGCTAGACCAGACCAATGAACTTCTCTTGCCTTAGTTACGGGCCTCCCCTGCGAACGCCTGCGCAATCTTACTGCACCGTGAACCGGTTGCCCGTGGCGGCTAACGTGAAACCATCGTTTTGGTAGAGACGGAGTTCGTACGTTCCAGGCTTCAGCGGGGCCGTCACGGTCAGGTGGCCGGTCGTGGCAGTTGAGATGTATTGCTTCGAAAGATAGTTTGCGTCGGCGTCGCCGGCGGCGTAGAGGCCGATCCAGTCTTTCGCGGAGTGGCTGGGGGCGGCGCTCCAGTCGGCGGCGATGGCGGCGCCTGCCGAGATCGTCGAGACTGTCGCGTTGACTGTATAGGGGACCCACCCGGATAAGACGAAGGCAGGGTCGGACCACTGCGCGGCTTCGGAGGCCGCCAGTTGGCGCGAGAAGGAAGCGCGCTGGCTTACGTCAAGCGCGGCGCCGTTCAGGTCGGTGCTTTTGTATTCCCAGAATTGCGCGTTGGGGGCGGTGGTCGAGTTGTTGAGGAGCCAGCCCGCGGGGATGATCTGCGCGCCCATGGCGCTATTGATGTAGACCACTTGGGAGTACGGGTAGACGGTCGGATCGATGCGGCCGAGGTAAGAGCCCGTGACGCTGGCGGCGGCGGTGAGCCGGCAGTTCACGTAGATGTTGCCGTTCTGGCCCTGCCCGTTGCGGATCTGCGTGTAGTATCCGCTGGAGGTGACGGCCTTCAGTTCACTGTTTTGGAAAAACACCGCGCCGCTGCCCCACATGAAATCGACGTCGCCTTCGATGTAGCTGTCCGTCACCATCCCGGCGCCTTGCAGCATGAGCGTGTCCTGGAAACTTTTCAGGCTGACGCGGTTCAGCAGGATGCGCTTGTTGTTGCCGCGGAAGGCTTCCGCTTGCGACCCGCCATGCGGCGTGGTGTTCCAGAGGGTGATGTTTTGGAGCGTGAAATCCGAGGCGTCGACGCCGAACATGGCGCGGGCGCTGGCGCCGGCCGGGTTGAGGTTATTGTTGTTGGGGTATTGAATGACGCTGCCGTTGCGGTCCGCACCTTGCACGGTGATGAAGGGCTTGCTGGAGGGCACGTAATCGATTTCAGTGTAAGGGCCGGGGCTCACAGTGATGGTGACGGGTTGCGTGTTGTTCGCCGGCACGGCATCGATGGCGCCCTGCACGGTGCAGTAGTCGCCGCCATCGAAGGCCACCATGAGCGAGGTTATGCCGGGTCCGGTGGTCTTGAGCGCAGGCACGGTCGTGAACTTCCAGAAGTTGAGTTCGGAAAAACCGGCGAAGGCCACACCGGTGGAATCGGTCAGGACCCCGGGGTCCATCGTGACGGAGTAGACATCGTTGGCGGGCAACTGCTGGTGCAGGTAGAAGGCGGCGATGTTGCCGGTGACGATCGCCGGGTAGTAGACAAACGGCGCGCCCCCAATCACTTTGGTTTGCGGGTTGGCCGACATGTCGAGCGTATCGACCACAGTCCCTTTGGAGTTGAAGACTTTCAGCTTGCCGGTGGTGCCGGCCTGGGGCGGCTGATCGAAGGCGATGTACAACGGCGTATCCGTGCAGATGCCGGCCTGCGTGTTGTACGGCCGGAACCCCAGCGGGGACATGGTCGATACAATCGTGAGGCGCGCGGGCGCGCTGAGGACGCTGCCGCTGGAGTTGCTGACCACCACCGTGTAACTGCCGGCATCGGACGACTGCACGTTGTGAAAGGAGAGCAGCTCGCCGTTGGCGCCGGGGATGAGAACGCCGTCTTTGAACCACTGATAGATGAAAGCATCGCCTATCGTGGTGACATCGAGGCTGGCGGAATGGCCAATCGTGACGGTGCGGTCGGTGGGTTGGAAGAGGATCGTGGGCGGCGGCGCTACGGGAGTGTCGCTCACCTGAAGCGTCACGGCGTTGCTGGTAACGGCGCCGCCGGCGTTGCTCACCACTACGGCGTAGCTGCCGGCGTCGCTGTGCTGCACGTTCGAGAGCTTGAGCGTGGGCGTGAGAGCGGTGGGGTTGTTGGTGATGGGCTGGCTGTTGAGCTGCCATTGGTAGGTGATCTGGTTACCGCTGGCGCCGATGGCGAGCGTCGCCTGTCCGCCCACCTGTAGCATGAGAGCGGAGGGTTGCGGCTGGCTGGTGATCACGGGCGGAGCGGGCGTGTACTGGACCCGCAGCTCGGTGAAGGTGATTTTATTGGTGAAGTTGGTGCCGCCCACGCGGAAAGCGAAATAGTCGAAAGAGGTGTTGGGGGTCGGACTGCTTTCGACCGAGGAATAGTTGAGGTTTGAGAGAGTTCCCCCGGTAACGGACGTGGAGATGCGCGTATTCGTAGAAGTGAGGCGCTCGATGGTGTAGTTGAGGGTGTAGCGGGTATTGTCGACCAGGGGCTGGCGGACGGTGGCGCCGGCGCCGGGGATGGGAGTGAAGTCGCCGAAGCTGTTAAACACGTTGGCGCTCGAGAGCACCGTGCGGCGCGCGATCACGAACGGGTTGCCGGTGCCGCTGGCGAAATAGTCCAGGCCGTAGCCGGTGTCGTTGACGAAAGTGGCGTCGTTCATGCCGCCGGTGAGGTTGTTGATGTTACGCGTGCCGAGCGAATCGAGGACGCCCCACCGGACGTCCTGGCTGTTGGCAGCGAAACCGGAGAGTGAGAACGTGACGGCGACGGCGAGCTTGTCGCCCACGCCTAGAACCACCGGGGAACCGGCGTTGGTGAAGTAGGCCCAGAAGGCGTCGGAGGAAGTGGTGTTGGGAGTCAGGTCGAACGTCACCGAGCCCACCGCGTCCGTGCGGATGTTGCTGGTGCGGCCGTTGAAGAGGCGGAGCGAATTGTTGGGGATGTCCTGATTCTGGCTGTTGCCATCGGCGAAAGTGTCGTCGATCAAGGTGGGGCCGGCCTGTCCGCCGGCGCCCAATCCGAGCGCGGCGCGGCAGTAGGATTTGATGTCGGCGGGTGCGGGCGCGGGGGCTTGCGATTGCGAGACGGTGACGCCCGTGGTTTTCGGAATGGCGACCGGGAAGGGAAAGTTGGGGTCGGATATCTCGCTGATGTTGGCGTTCGCGGCCGTGACGTTGCCGAGGTTGTCGATGCGCACGTTGTTGAGCGTGAGCGAAAGCGGCGGCTGGCCGGCGAATGCCTTCAGCGTGAGACTGCCGCCATCGGCCCACATGCCGTCGATCTCGACGTTCTTGTAAAGCGGCAGCAGATTGCCCGTGGCGGTGGAGTAGTTGGGGTCGATAACGATGGGGTTGCCGACGGAGGTCATGCAGATGTCGCTGTACTGGATGGAATCGACCAGGCCGCCCTTGCTCATGTCGGACTTGATGCGCAGTCCGTTGTCGGTTCCGATGAAGCGGATGTTATTGGCGGTGACGTTGGTGGCGCCGCTATTGGTTTCGCTGCCGATGGAAAGGCCGTGGCCGGCGCGGAAAGTGGAGTTGGTGACGGTGATGTTGTTGACCGGCCCGCCGCCGCCGGCTTCCATGGCGATGTTGTCGTCGCCGTCGGTGAAGTCGACGCGGTCGACTTGAATGTTGCTGGAGCCGGAAAGATCCATGCCGTCGGAGTTGTAGGGAAAAGCGCTGGTGGTGTGGTCGGGCGTGGGTGTGACAATGGTGACCTGCGTGACGTTCGCGCCGTTGGCGCGGCCCAGCAGGATGTGAACCAGCGGCGCGTTGTGGATGGTGAAGCCGGAGAGCGAGATGCCTGTGGACTGCTGGAAATTGATCATCTTGGGGGCGTTCAGGCTCTGGACGTAATTGCCGGCTTTGGCCGCGCCGGCCAGCGCCCACCAGGTGGTTCCAGTGTTGGCGCCGCCGGTGAGCGGAGACCATCCGTGGCCTTCAATGGTGCCAGGTCCGCCGACGCCGGCGTTGGTGCTCTTGCAGGAGCCGATCAACGCCTGGCAGCCGGTTTCGTCGGCGTTCAGCGTGCCGCACGCGGGGGGCGCGCTGGAGGAATCGCACGCCTTTGTGGGAGAACTGGCGCTGCGCTGAAAATCGGCGGGGTTGGTGGAGGCGTTGAGAACGACACCTGCGTCCAGCCACAGCACAACGTTGCTGGAGACATAGAGAGATCCGGATGCGAAGCTGCTGCCCTTAGCGGCAGAGAGTTCGACCGAGACCTGCTTAGTGCCGGCGCCGCAGGCATCCAGTTTCGCTTGGATGGCGGCCGTGTTGAGCCCATCGGCGCCGATCTGATCGGCCGTGACGGTTTGACAGACCGGTGGCTGCTGGGCAGCGGCCGGCAGGATAACCAGTGCAGAGAGGAGAAAAAGATTCCAATTCTTCATAAGGCGCCTTGAAATACAGGATACCAGCAGGCAACCGCCATCTCCCGCAGGGCGGCGGACCCCGGAATGTGGGGCAATATGACCGGACATCGACTCCCGTAACGCAGACAAGCCCTGGCGGCAATGACGGTTGACGCTAAGCCGTGTATGTAAAAGGGTTCAGCAACTCCACGTCCAATCCCCTGAAGTGGCGCACGTTGCGAGTGGCGACGGTTAGACTGTGGACGCGTGCGGTTGCGGCAATCATGGCGTCTTCGATCACGCCGTCCGATTTGCCGTGCGTCAAGCGGCCCCACTCCCGGAAGCACGCCGCATCCAGGGGGACCACCTGGAAGGACTCGGACACTCGATCGACCCATGCTTCGATTTCGCCGGCCTTCGCGGGGTCCTGTTGCCGCGTGAGCTCAATGCCTGCCTGCAATTCGCCCAATGTGACAGCGGAAATGAGCAACTGGTCTTCGCGGAGATGGCCTAGCCACGCGACCACCGCTCCATGCGGTTTCCGCTTACGCAATTCGGAAACCACATTGGTGTCGAGCAGGTAACGCTTCATCCCAAATCCGCCGGTGAACGGCGGCGGAACTTGCGCTTCCCGGGGAGCGGGTTCTCAAAGCGCGGCTCGGGAGCGAGGAGTAGGGCCTTCAGGCCCGGCCGGGCCGCCTTCTGCAATCGCTTCCACTCTCCGATGGGAACCAGGACGGCTGTTTCCACTCCGCGGCGAGTGACAATCTGAGGGCCCGTCCGGATGGTTTCCTCCAGCAGTTCGCTGAAACGGGCCTTTGCGTCTTGCACGTGCCAGGATGCCATATGCGGCCTCTCTTCACCAGTCTACGAGCTAGTCAGGTGGCTAGTCAACTCCGGAGAGTGCCTGATCGCTCACCATTCATCGCAACCAGGATGATGGCGCCCTGAATTTCACGTTCCGCAACAACATTGTTTATTGGGACGCCGATGCGAGCCGCGACCGTGAGGGAGCGGTCTCGCGGAATACGAGAGGGTATTCATGAAACGATGTACTAAGTTCGCCCGCTCGCAATTACGGTGATGTATTCGTGGCCTCCGGCCTCCGCTCCCTCACGGTCGCGGCTCGGTGACCGTCGCGCGCATGGAACCGGTCGTGATCCCGCCGTCCACTAGCAGCGTCTGGCCGGTGACGTAGCCGCTGCTCTCCGAGGCCAGAAACACGATCGCGCCATCCAGGTCGTGCGGGCTCCCCGGCCGCTTCAGCGGAATCCGGTCGCAAAGGTAGTCCACCCACTCCTGGTTTTCGTAGAGCACGCGGTTCTGCTCGGTCTGGAACCATCCCGGCGCCAGGCAATTCACCGTGATTCCGTGGCGCCCCCAGTCGTCCGCCAGGCTCATGGTCAACTGCTTCACGCCGCCACGGCTCGCGCAATAGGGCGCCAGGCCGGCGTAACCGAACACGCTCGTCACCGACCCTATGTTAATGATGCGCCCGTACCCGCGTGGGATCATCTTGCGGGCCATCGCCTGCGCCACAAAAAACGTCCCGCGCAGGTTCGTCTCCACGACCAGGTTCCAATCCTCCCACGCGACGTCCACCGCCGCCTTGCGCACATTGCAGCCCGCGTTGTTCACCAGGATGTCGATCTTGCCATACGCCCGTTCCGCGCCTTCCGCGAACCGCTGGATGCTCGCAAAATCGCGCACGTCCAATTCCAACGCAACCGCCTTCCTCCCCAGGCCTTCGATTTCAGCCTGAAAGCCGCGAAGCGCTTCCACCCGGCGGCTGGTAACCACCAGGTCTGCGCCGGCCCGCGCCAGCGCGCGCCCGAAATACTGGCCCAGTCCGCGGCTGGCGCCCGTAATCACGGCCACCCGCCCGCTTAAATCGAACCCCTCGTTCATCCGTCCTCCCATTTCTTTGATACAGGGAAAAGCCGCTCTCTCAGGAGCGGTGAAACAATCCTGGCAACGCCGGGTTGACGAACGAAAGCGTCTGTCCCACATATGTGCGCAAGCGCTCGCTTTCTTGTGGGGCAGGCGCTTTCGCCTGCCAACCGGAATGTGCAATCGGTGGCCCTGTTTTCTCCGCGCCTCGGCGTCTCTGCGGTGAATTCTCCATCTTCCCTATGGCTCCACAATTACTTTCATCAGGTTCGGCTCGCGGCGATAGAGCCGGCCAAACCAGTCGGCCGCTTCTTCCAGCGCGGTGCGCGCCGTGATCAAATCGCCCACCCTGATCTCGCCGCTCGTCAACAGCTCGATGCACTTCGGGTACTCGCCCGCCGACGCGCAAGACCCTTGCAGCCGGATCTGCCGCGCCACCACCTGCTGTAGCGGCAGTTCGATCGTCGGAGATATATTGCCGATCAGCGTCACCGTGCCGCCCTTGCGCGCGCACGCAACCGCCGCTTGAATCGGCTCCGTCGCTCCCACCGCTTCGAGCACCGCATCCGCGCCGCGTCCGCCTGTGCGCGACCGAACTTCCGCCGCCGCGTCGCACGTCTTGGAATTCAGGGTCGCCTCCGCGCCCGACCGCCGCGCCATTTCCAGCCGCGCATCGTCGATGTCCACCGCAATCACGCTCGCGAAGCCCGCCGCCCGCGCCGCCTGAATCGTCAGTTGTCCAATCATTCCGCAGCCCACCACCACCGCCCGGTCGCCGGCCGTGTGCGGCGTCAGCGCCACCGCATGAACCGCCACCGACACTGCTTCGATCATCGCCGCATGCTCGAACGGCAACCCGCCCGGCAGCCGGTAGAGAATACGCGCCGGCACCGCCACGTACTCCGCAAACGCGCCGTGCCGCCGGTAGTCGCCGCAGGAGACGCCCAATACCTCGCGCCGGTCGCACAGGTTGATCTCGCCGCGCTGGCAGTAGTAGCATTCGCCGCAACTGATCGTCGAATCGAACGTGACGCGGTCGCCGGCCCTCCAGCCCCGCACGTCCCGGCCAATCGCTTCGATCTCGCCCGCCGCTTCGTGGCCCATCACCAGCGGCGGAATCCTCCGGCCCGTCCGCCCGTCCAGTCCATGCACGTCGCTGCCGCAGATGCCGCACGCGCGCACCCGGACCAGCACGTCCGCCGCCCCGATTTCCGGCTCCGCCAGCTCCGTCACTTGCAAGTTCATATACTCGGTCAGCAGCAGTGCTTTCATGTTCGCGGTTCCTCTACTCGAATAGATGTTCGCGGTCGCCGCCCACGAGCAGGCGGATGCGATGGGGCAGCCCCAGGCGCCGGTCGGATTCGAAAACATGCGCCAGGCCTTTGCGAAAGTCCGCTTCGCTCACGGCATCTCCCAGCGCATCGCGCGGATTCACAATCGTCACCGGCCGCGGATACACCGCCTCCAGCAACTCGCCCGCATCGTACCTCCGCAGCACGCCTGGGATCACCACCTCGGAAACATTGCGATGCACGGGCTGGTCGATAATCTGCCGGTAAGACGCCAACGAGTTTTCGATCGCCACGCGGCCAATGCGCCCGTCGAGCGCCGCCGCGTGCAGCGCCACCATGCCCAGCGCTCCATTGCCGTAAACCGTGAGCGCCCCGCGGTCCACGTCCTTGCGCGCACACAGCCAGTCGACCGCGCGGATGGCGTCGTCCACCCGCAGCCCCACCAGCGTCTTACCCACCAGAAACGCGCGCAGCGCGAGCAGATTGAAGCTGCCCAGATACGGCGACTTGATGCTCTCCGTCCCCGGTGGCGTGGGCCGCGGCTTAAGCAGCAACACGATGCGGCCCGCCTTCGCCAGCCGCTCGAAATCCGCGCCCGGTGGTTGCGAATCGAGCAGCAGCACCGCCGGCTTCAGTCCCGCGCCACCGGGGACTGCGAGGAATCCCGTCACTTGCATGCCCGCGTCGCTCGCCAGCGCCACCGTCTCGACGCGATAACCCTCGCGCGCCTCCGACACCTTCACTTCCACGTGCGCCGCCGCGCGCCCCGGTTCCACGGCCGCCGCCGTCAGCGAGCGTATATCCTGCCTCACACGTGCCTGCAGCCGCGCCAGCTCGGCCTTGCTGCCGATCGCCTGTTGTGGCGCCATCAGCCGCCCGGCGCGCTCGCGGTTGATCGAGCTAACCGTCGCGGACTCGAGCGATGTCGCAACCTGTCCCGTCGGCGTGCATTGCATGTCTTCGGGATGCGCCGGCCGAGTCACTGTGTAAGCCGGCGTATCCGCGCTCTCCTTCAAATTCTTCGTAAAGAAAGCCAGAATCGCCGGCGCGATCGGCCCCAGGTTGCCGTGACCGCCGGGACCCGTGATCCATTGCAGCCGGTCTTCCGCGCCGAAAAGCGCGTAGACCCGCTTCGCTTCCTCGTAGGTCTGGCGCGCGCCTTCAAACGGGAACATGTCGGCAGTCGTGGACACTATCGCATACGGTCTGGGCGCCGCCAGTTCCACCCAATCTCCGAAATCGAGCCCCTGCTCCACGAAGTGCGGAAGCGTCTGCTCGGCTTCCTGCACGCCCGTCGGCGAGACCAGCAACTCCTCAAACGACGTGATGTAGCAGGCCGTCGCGGCGGCCCGCACGCGCGGATCGAGCGCCGCGAAATAGGCTGTCGCAGTTCCGCCTCCCGAACAGCCGAACGCCCCGATACGCGCGCCATCGATGTCCTTGCGGCTCGTCAGATAATCCACGGCGCGCATCGAATCGTTTAGCATGTAGCGCGCCAGGTCGTCGCCAATCAGCAGCGTGGGCACGTTGGCTTCGCCGTGCTCGGCCGTCGCGCTGCCGATGAATGAAGCCTTCCGCGCCGCGTCCAGGTACTGTATCCGTTCGCCTTGCCCCACCGGGTCATACGCCAGCGCCGCAATGCCGTTGCGCGCGAAGTTGGCTCCCCAGTTCCAGTTCTCGGTCTTCCCGCCGGGGCCGTGGCCCGCGCCCACCACCACCGCCGGAAATGGTCCCGCGCCGCTCGCCGGCAGGTAGAGATCGGCCGTGACCCAGAACCCCGGCAAACTTTCGTATGCCAGCTTTTCCACTCGAAAACCGTCGCCGCTGGTTGCGCCGAACTGCTTCACTTCGACCGCGGCCGCATGTTCCGGCAGCCCGCCCAGCAGCCGCAGAATCTTTTCGCGCACCGCGCTCTGGCGGCGTTCCGCATCCGCCCGCGTGTGAATCTCCTCCACCACCCGTTTGCGCTCTTCGAGACGCGCCCGCGCGAGAGTATTCAGATACGCGATCAATTCATCGCGCGGCTCCGCGCTCCACGAAACATAACGGTCCAATGCTTCTTGGGGGCCGCTGCTGTACCAGCTATATCCTCGCCGCCGCTCGGAGGAAATCTCGTCCGAGTTGTCGTGGATGCTCTTGTCCCTGTCGCCGAAAACCGGCCGATTGGTCCCTATCGCATAGAAGCGCGCCCACAGTCCCGGCGAGACCCGACCCGCCGCCTCTCCATTGGGACCCCGGCGATAGGCCGCGGCCATAAGCGCCGTTCTTTCGAACCACGCAGCCGCCGCGTGCACCGCGGCCACCACCGCCGAGTCCGGTTTCGGCAGGCCCATCAGGAACAGCATCACGTCGGCGCTCTCGCTGCTGCACAAGGCAGCCGGTTCGTAATTGCGGCCCGCTTCAGGTGAGAGCGTCAGCGCGTCGTGCTGCTGGGCCCAGACGGTGCGGCGGCCGTTCTCGACAATCTGGGTCGCGACGATGGCCTCGATTCCGCGAGTCACCGCCAGACCCGCGGCCTGGCGCAAGGTCTCCGGCACGTCCGAGAATTCATTTCGGCCGCCAGCGATCTCTTCCAGCAGTTCGAGCGCGTGGATCACGGCGCCGTCATTGAATGTAATGGCGTCGTGGTACCCGCCTTCGAGCGGCCAGACTTGCGGCCATCCGCCGTTGGGAAACTGCGCCGCCAACAGGTACGCCACTCCGCGCTCGAAGCTGGACCGGAAGAGTGCGCCCTCCTTCGCGTCCGCTGCCGCCGCCACGCGCGCCAGAAAGCGCAGCTCCGTGGTGGTCGCGTCGTTGTCGAGCGTGCCGGCGTAGTTCCAATCCGCGTCGCGCGGCGTATCGAAATCGTCCGGGCCCAGATAGCGCGAGAGATTGTCCTGCGCAAAGCTTTCCCCGGGTTTCCGCGCGTGTGCTGAAAGATCCAGGTTCTTGCTCCAGCCCCCCGCCGGTGTCTGGAAGGAAACGATGATTTCCGCGATGCGCCGCGCTTCCGCGCCGCCATACCATTCCGGCAGCCGGTCAAGCGGCACGCTGCGCGCCGAGTTGCCGTGCGGCGCCGGTGTGGGTCGCTTGAGCGCGGCCGTCTGCAATTCCGCCCGCAGGAACGCGCGGTCTGCCTGCATCTGCCGCGCCGAGCGCTCCAGATACTCCTTCCACGCATTGCGCTGCGCCTCCGGCAACGCCGCCACCCGCTCCGCCGTAAGGGAGACCGCCGCCGTGCTCGTCCCCACCACGGCCGCCGGTAGCGTGGGAACCAGCGCCAGGGTGAAGAGTGCGAGGAACAAGCTGGCACGCATACGCCGGGACCTCCCGAGCTTCCAGCCTATCACTTCGATTCAGTGCAGCCGAAGCGCCCGGCCGGCCATGTTAGACTGATGGAACTTCCATGCGCCCCCTTGCCTGCTCTGGCATCGCATGTTTGCTCACGCTGCTGGGTGCCCCCCTCGGCCGCGGCCAATCCACTCAAGGCATTGTGCTCGGGCGCATCACCGACTCGGTTACCGGCTTGCCTCTAGCCGCCGCCGTCACCTGCCTGCGCGAAGACACCGGATGGCGTTCCACCGCCAGAGCCGATGCCGCCGGCAACTACGCCCTGGCCGCTCTCTCGCCCGGCCGCTACATCCTCATCGTGGACGCGCCGCGCTATCAAAGCCAGCAGGCCCGCGCCGTGGATCTCCCCGTCGCCGGCCGCATCGAAATGAACTTTCGTGTGCGGCCCCTCTACGACCTCTTCGAAGCCGGCCAGTATCGAAGTTGGCTGATGCCCGGTTCGCAGCAGGCCGTCGCCTTTTATGGGCCCGATGTCGACACCAGCCGCAGCGCCGTCTTCGACGCCGGCCAGCGCTCTACCGCGCCGCTCGATGAGTCCCGCTCCGACATCATCGCCCGCGCGGAAATCGACGATCTGCCGCTCACCGGCCGCGATGCCTATGCCATGTTGCTGCTGCTTCCCGGAGTCACCGCCGATACCGCCGCTGCCCGCGGCCTTGGTTATTCCGTCAATGGCCAGCGGCCTTCCTCGGCCAACTACCTGCTCGATGGCGTCCAGAATAATAATCAACTTGTCACCGGCCCGCTCAGCGCCGCCGTGCCGGAATTCGTCGAGGAGTACCGCGTCTCCACCACCAATTACTCCGCCGAATTCGGACGCACGTCGGGGTTTGTCGCCAACGCCATCGTGCGCGGCGGCTCCAACCAGTGGCATGGCGAAGCCTTCGCCTGGCTGCGAAATCAGCGCTTCGATGCCGCCGGATTCCAGGAGAACACGCTGGGCTTCGGCCGGCCGGCTTACACCGAATGGCAACCAGGCCTGCTGGCTTCGGGCCCGGCCATCCAGAGCAGGTTGTTCCTGTTTGGTGGTTGGCAAGTCCGCCGGTTCAGCGGCAAATCCGATCCGCAGACTTTCGTCCTGCCCACCGCGTCATACGTCGCCTCCACCAGCGCCGCCGCCTTCCCCGGCCAGTTTCTGCGGACCTATCTCCCCCAAGTGCAACCCTCCGGTCCCGGTAGCTTCGGCTCCGTCGCCATCCGCGCGCCCGCCCAGGTCAATCGCTTTGACGGATTGTTCCGCGCCGACTACTCCTCCCGCTCCGGGCTCCACCGCGCCTTCGGACGGCTCGCGCTCGACGGCATCGACGAACCCGACTACGTCTACGATCCCTACCCGCAGTTCTCCACCCGCTTTCAACAGAAGTCCCTGTCCGCGGCAT
The DNA here is from genome assembly GCA_003167255.1 of Bryobacterales bacterium. Taxonomy (GTDB): domain Bacteria; phylum Acidobacteriota; class Terriglobia; order Bryobacterales; family Bryobacteraceae; genus PALSA-129. The sequence goes on along the minus strand of PMTR01000008.1, from coordinate 18,986 downwards.
TTGGCTTGACCTCCCAGGCTTCGCCCGCATCGCTGAACGAATTTCGCATATCGCGCACCGGCGATTCCATCCGCCTCGATACCCCGCCATCTTCCGTCCCCCAGTTGATCGACGAGGGTGACCGGAGTGTGACTCAGCCGAATCCGGTCCTCCTGCCTGGCCCCTACTTAGCCGATAACTCGACTTACAATTACTGGAACCGGGGCCACAACTTGGAGTTGCTCGATAACTGGACCTGCATCAAAGGCCGCCACGCCTTCAAGCTGGGAGCCGGCTTCTTCCAGCGCGACATCGATCTGCGCATCGCCGTCTACCCGCAAGGACAACTAGCCTACCCGAGTCTCGCCACGTTTTCGCTGAATCAACCGGATTCCTTGCTCACCGAGCTCTACCGCCAGGGCGCGGCGGGCCCACCGGCGTCCCCCGAGCGCCAATATCGCTACCGTCAGTTTGACTGGTTCGTTCAGGACAGTTTCCATGCCACCAGCCGCGTGATGTTCGATTTCGGGCTGCGTTACGACTATTTCGGCGCGCCGCTGAACATCGGCACGCAAAAAGATTTGATGGTCCAATTCGGCCCGGGCTCCGACATCTCGACCCGCGTCTCCAACGCTATGTTTTCCCTGCCCGCCGGCTCGGGGAATCAGGCCGTCTTCAGCGCGCTGCCCTCTAACTGGGCGGCGCGTGCCGGCATGGCCTGGGACCTCGCCGGCAACGGCCGCACGCTCGTGCGCGCCAGTTACGGCATCTTTTACGATCCCCCGTTTGACAACCTCTGGGAGAGCGTCATGCAGAATCGCTACCAGACCGGCGTCTGGACCTATGCGCAGGCGCAAACCGTGCCCCTTCCAGCGCCGCTTGCCACGCTCGAAGCCGCCGGCGCATCCCAGAGCGCGTCGACGCTGGTGCCCGCGGTGCTGTTTCAGCCGAACCTGCGCGCCGCCCGCACCCAGAGCGCTTTCGCCGGCCTCGAACGCTCCGTGGCGCCGGGCGTGGTTTTCGAGCTGGACACACTGGCATCGCGGGGGCGCGGGCTGGTCACCACCGACATCGTGAACCGGGGCAGTCCCAACCCCGACCTCGTGGATATGGAATACCGCGCCAACCAGGGCAGCTCCGATTACACCGCCATGGTAGCGGCCGTGCGCTTTCGCCGCGAACGCTGGAGCGGGCAGGTCTCTTATACCTGGAGCCGCTCCATCGACAACCAGAGCGAGCCCCTCGACGGCACTTTCCTCAGCTTCAATCAGCTCGCCGCCAGCACGCAGCCCACCCCGACCACCTTCCTGTCCGCCTTCACCCAGCAGTTCAAGAGCAGCCTCGATCGCGCCAATTCCGATTTCGATCAGCGCCAGAACCTCGTGTTTTTCGCTGTCTGGCGTCTACCTGTGGCGGCCGCACCCAAGCTGAACTGGCTTCTTCGCAATTGGACCGTCTCTTCGCTCGGCGCCGTTCGCTCCGGCCTGCCGTTCACCGTGCAATCCACGCGCACAATATCCAACCAGCCGGCCATCTTCTACGCCAACGAACGCGCGGACCTGGTCGAGCCCGCGCGGGCCTACACTTCGTCGCCGTCCACCGGTGGCCGCCTGCTGTTGAATGCCGCGGCCTTTGCGCCGCCCCAACCGAACCAGGTGGGCACCAGCGGGCGCAATGAATTCACCGGGCCGGGCCTGGTGGATGCAGACGCTTCCTTCGCCCGCACCCTGCATGCCCGTTCCTGGCGCGAATCGCTGGCCGTCACCCTGCGCGCCGACATTTACAACCTGCTCAACCACGCCAATCTCAACAACCCCAGTTCATTTTATGGATCGGCGAATTTTGGCAAGGCGCTCTACGGCCGCGCTGAAGTCAACAACGGTTTTCCCTTGCTCCAGCCCCTCAGTGAAACCGCCCGGCAGATGCAAGTCGCGCTTGAAGTGCGCTTCTGACTAGGAGGCTGCTGAAAAAGTCAGAGAAAGGCATTTTGAGCCGCCGATTAACGCCGATGAACACGGATAAACCAATTCTTTTCAATCTGCGTTTATCGGCGTTCATCGGCGGCTAGTGTTGATTTGGCTTTTTTCAGCACCCTGCTAGTGCTGCACCGTGACAAACACGCCGGGATGCGTAGTGAAGCCATCGTATGTCGCGGAGAGCGCATTATCGCCGTCGGGCGCGGCAGCCGGAACCACCACGTTGAACTGGAACTGGCCCACCGCCACCAGGCCGGCGAAAACCACCTGGCAGGGAAGGCCGCCGATGGTGACCACCGGCTTTGTAGTAAGGTTGCCGCTCTGGCTCGCCGCTCCCAGCGCGATCGCTGTGTCCGTCAGGCCGAACCCGTTGGCGTAGAGCACCAGGGTCTCACCCGGCTTGGCCGGCGTCGTGAGGCCGGGATAGAGGCTCGTCGGGCCCAGGTAACAGGTGCCCGCGTTCACGTTCACGCAATCCCCGGCGCCGTGGAGCGCCGCAGCGTACTTGTCGCTATTGAATGCGAAGAAGCCCAGCGAGTTCTGCTGCATTGTCACGTTCGTGATTGAGCTCGTGCCGGACGCCGTCTTCACCTGCACCGGTACGGTTCCGGCGGAGGAATCGAGCGGCGTCAGGATGTTGATCTGCACCGGGCTGATGTAATAAATGTAGGCCGGCTTGCCATTGACCGTGGCGCTCACATTGTCGAGCGACGTGGGCATCTGCCCGTTTACGAAATCGCCGCCGCCCCAGATGCGCGTGGTCTGCGAGAGATTGCTCCCTTTGATCTCCACCCAGGTATTCTGCGAAATCGTAGCCGCCTCGCCGGTGGCGTTCAGAATCTGGCTCACCACCACACTGCTCGGCGTAACTGTCAGGTTCACTTGCACCGGAACTGGTGCGCACGGATTCGCCGTGGTGCAGGAAAGCGTAATCGTTCCCTGGTAAGGCCCCGCACCGAGGCTGGTCGCATCGATCGTATAGCCCAGGTTCCCCGGCGCGGTCAGACTGCCGCTCACGCCCAGCCAGTTGCCCGTCGAACTGGCCGTTGCAGTCACCGCGGCCGAATTGCCGTCCGCCGTCGAGACCGCCAGCAGTCCGTTCGTCTTGCCGCCCGGCGCAACACTCGCCGTCACCGCGCTGGCGCCGATCGTAAATGGCGAGAATGCCACCTGCACCTGCACTCCGACGCTGGTGGCCGCGGCGCCGCTATTGGCGGTAATTGTGATGGTGCCGAGGCTGGAGCTGGCCAGGCCGGCGATATTGGCGGTAACCGTCAGCAACTTGGCTATTCCACCGGCGGTGCCGCTAATGGGGGTCACCTGCACCCACGGCGGCATATTAGTCACGCTGAACGGGACCGGCGACACCCCATCGCTGGAAGTCAGCGACAGACTCTGCGATGGCGGATTGCCGCGTCCCACGTAGGCCTGAAAAGCCGGTAGCGTTGTGGGTGACGCCGTTACTCCCGGTGCCGTCACGTTCAACGTGAGGTTCAATGTCACGGCGACGCAGGATGGTGTGCCCAGGCACGCGATCTGCAAAGCCCCCGGATGCGGACCGGCGGTCAGGCCAGTGGCGTCGATCGACACCTGGTAGGTACCCGCCGGCGTTCCGGGAGTGACGCTCAACCAATTCGTCGGTTGCGAGTTGAAGGTCACCTGCAGCGTGGCGCCTTTGGAATCCACTTGCAATGGGTACTGAAGCTTTTGTCCCGCCGTAGCATTGATCGTGCTCGGCGGCTGTTGGTTGACCGCAATCGTAACTCCGCTTATCGTCAAAGTTACACTGTAAGTCAGGGTATTACTGGGACCGATAATCTTAAATGAACTCTGACAGGGACAGGAAGACGGTTGAAGCTGTGTCGAATTGAGGGAGACGATGATGCTGCTCTGGCCCCCGTTGGCCGGCACAGTCAAAGGCGATGCGCTGGGCGCGGGCAGCCACGAGTCCCCGGCCGGGGTGATGGTCAGCGGCGCCGGGGCCGACGAATAATTAATCACCGTGATGGCCTGGCTGTTGGGACTGGTCCCCGCGTTGGCCGAAAACACGAGAGACGAACTGGCCCTCGAGAAGAGCGCCGGGACAGTTACCAAAACCATGACATCCTGTTCGACAAATGGAGAGCCGCCGTTGTTCTGCAAGGCCACCGTTCCAGAGTAAGTGCCGGCGGACAGCGCGGAGGTATCCACCTTGACGTTGACCGTTCCGGGACTGGTTACGGTCGGCACGTCCGTGCTCAGCCAGCCCGATCCCTGGTTCATAGTCACGCCAACCGCCACGTTGGCGTTCCCTGTCAACTTGACTGGCGCCTGCTGTCTCCCCGGCGGAGCGGAACCAAAATCCAGGGTCGGATAAGGCGACGCCGAAAGCGTCGTGCCCTCCACCACGAACGTGACAGTGATCGTGGCGGTGTGCGAGTTGGTGCCGTTGATGACGATGAATCCAGTGTAGGTCGCGGGGTTCAACCTGGCTGGGTTGCCCGTGATCGTGATGGTACTGGTGCCGCCATTTGCCAGGATCGGGTTGGGCGACGGCGAAGCCGAAAGCCAGCCACCGGGTTGCCCGGACTGATAGGTAATGCTAAAAGTCAACCTTGTACTGGTGGTCCCGTTGTTCGTCACGGTGGTGGAACTGTCCGATTCACTGCCCCCACCGGCCCCGCCTCCCGGCAGGGTGACGGAGGCCGGCGTGCTCAAGCTAAGGCTGTCATTGGCCCTCGCCAGCCCTAGTGAAAACAGCACCAGCATGGAAAGCCCCATTGCATGCCGCGCACGGATCATCCCGGTCCCTCCTGAATCGAGTTGTTATAAGGTAGCACAAATGGAGCCCCATCCAGTCCGGTTATAATTGCAGAACCACGATCGTTACGGGTATGCTGCGCGGATTGATTTTGATGGCCGGTCTGACGGCGCTGCTGCCGGCGCAAAGCGATGGCCCGGCTGGCCAGCGCGGCGTCCAACTCCTCAACAATCGCACCGCCCCGAAGGGCGAAACCTACGCTCTGTTGATCGGCATCTCCACCTACGAGCACGTTCCGTCCTTGCAGTACGCCGACAAGGATGCCGAGACCTTCGCGGAGTTGCTCGCCAAACCCTTGGGCGGCAGCTTGAAGCCGGACCAGATTCTCCTCCTGACGAACGGCAAGGCAACCCGCGCGAGCATTGATGACGCCGTTAAGAATTTCGTCGGACCGCACGCCGGCGCCGCCAACACCTTGATCCTCTTCGTGGCCGCCCATGGCGTCTTCCTCAAAACCGAAGAAGACCCCGTCACCCACGACGCCATACGGGAGCCCTACATCCTCACCTACGAGAGCAATTCGCAGGACGCGAAAACCACCGGCTATCCCATGGACGAGTTCCGCCGCATGATCGCCGGTCAGGCCGCCGCATTCGGCCGCGTCCTGGTCTTCGTCGACGTCTGCCACGCCGCCAATGTCTCGGGCATCGCCGGCGTCACCCAGGCGGAGCCCCAGGTGCAGCGCGTCTTCCAGGGGCGCGCCGGCGATCTCGGCCTCATGATGGCCGCCCAGGCTTCCGACGTGGCCTACGAATCCAAGAGCTTCGGCGGCGGCCACGGCGCCTTCAGTTATTTCGTCATTTCCGGCTTGAACGGCGCCGCCGCCGACGGCGATTCCATTACCTTCGCCGACCTGGTGGATTACGTCCACCTCAACGTCGCGAAAGTCACCCTCAAGCGGCAACAGACCGAGCGGTTTGCCACCGATTTCGGCATGGTGATGGTGGACGACGTCCACCGCGAGGGCCTTCACCTGGAACCAGCCGGCAAGCTGACCCCCAGTGAAGTGCAGGACATGCGGCGAGGCCGCGCCGTCGCCTCTCCGGTGGCGCCTGCCGCCCCCGCTCCCGCCGGCGAGGATCCCTTCGAGCGCGCCATCGCGCGCGGCCTCCTGCTTCCGGAGCAGCCCGGCAGCGCCGCCAACCTTCTGGCCGAAGCCCGCCGCGATCCCCTCCAGATTCCCGGCCTCAGCGAGCGCGAACGCCGCCTCCACATCTCGCTCGACGACCAGGGCCAGGAGATCCTGTCGCGCTATCTCGAGGGTGAGCAGGTACCGCAGATCAAGGCCGATTTCGAGCGCTGTGCCCGTTACTTCGAGGAAGCGTTCCTGCTCGAGCCCACCGCCGCCTTCGATCGCAGCCGCGCCCTGTTCTGCCGCGGCCGCGCCCTCGTTTTCGATGCCCAGTACGACAGCGCCGAGAAATTGCTCCAAGACTCCATCCAGATCGATCCCCGCCGCGCCTACGCCTACAACGCCCTCGGCATCGCGTTACTCGAGGGGAGCTCCGGCACCGGCCAAGGCCTCCCCGAAGCCGCCGCCGCCTTTCAGTCCGCCATGCGCTACGCCCCGTATTGGGCTTATCCCGTCCACAACCTGGCGCTGCTCGAAACCGAACGCGGCGACTATGACCAGGCCATCCGGCTCTATGCCCATGCCATGTCTGTCGCGCCCGCCTATTCGTATCTCCCTTACAATCTCGGTCTGCTCTATGAGCGTATGGGCGATCTCAACCGCGCCGTCCGCTGGTTCGTCACCGCGCGCGGAATTGCGGAAAATTCCGGGCGGCGGCCCGCTGGCCCGTGGCCGGAACGATCGCAGATCTGGAACGCCCTGGGCACCGTCGCCCGCTCTCAGGGCCACCAGGCCAAGGCGCTGGACCTTTTCGAGAAGGCCCTCGCCGACGATCCCGCCAACCCCAACGCCCGCCACAATCTTGCGCTCCTACTGTCCCACCGCGGCGATTTCGCCCGCGCCGACCAATTGTGGCAGCTCAACCTTGTCCGGGAACCTAAGTTCATGCCTTCGTGGGTGGCTTATGCCGAATCCCTGGTGGCCCGCGGCAGCGCCGCCGAGGCCGCTCTGCAATTCGAGGGCATCGTCGCCGCCAAGCCCGATTACGTCGCCGCGCGCGAAGCCCTCGCGCGCCTGTACCTCGCTCGCCGCGAGGCCGCCGCCGCTCTGGCGCAGTTGGACGCGTCGCTGAAATTGTCGCCCGCCAACCCGTCCCTGCTCGAATTGCGTGGCGATGCCGAACTCCTCGAAGGACTGAATGAAGCCGCCCGCCAGGATTGGTTCCGCAGTCTCGCCTCCGCGTCCGCCGCCGCCAGGTCTCGCCTCAAGCGCAAGCTCGCCGCTTTGCGCTAATGGCTATTGCCACGGCAGACGCCCGCGCCCCTTGAACTCCCGGTTGAGCCGCGCCATAACCTCCTCCAGCCTGCGCTTGGCGCGGTCCAGCGTCGTCGGTTCTCCACCATAGCCGGTCCGGCTTGACCAGTGATCCCACCGTTCCAGGCGCCTCGCGTGCGCTCCGGCTTCGCTATGGAATTGTTCCACGTAAACCAGGAGATTGGTTTCCAGCTCCGATGCCGCCTTGCTCGCTCGGGCGTCCGTCTCGATCGGCTTCCGGTCCACCTCCCGCAACAGGTTGCGGGCGTCGTGCGACAGCCGCTCCATCTGCCAGGACTCGCGAGCGCGGCCAATCGCAATCACAGCCGGCCAGAGTGCCCTGTGAAGATAGGTGATCTTGCCGGAAACCAACTTGCATACCAGCACTTCCGGATGTTCCGCCAACTCGCAATTCACCCGAAAAATTTCGTGACTGCGGGGGTGCCCCCACCACGATCCGCGCACCGGCGCGCCTGCTACCAGCGCACAGACGTTCGGCAGGTTGACGTCGGTCTGGAGTAGCAAGCCGTATTCTTTCAGCTTGGCGAGGACCACGGCTGTGCCAAAGTGGGGCGGACGCCCTCNNCTTGCGCTCATTGTCAATTATTTCGCGGGACAGAACGCCCGTCCTACCCCGTCGCCTTGCTGCCTTTCGTGTTCGCAACCGTCACCTGCAGAGAAATGTAGCTCACCATCTGCGCCGTTTGCGGAGCCGCGTCGAACACGTCCAGAGCCGTCGCTTCTTTTGGCACCAGAAAACCGTCTATGATTTTCAGCTTGCCGAGTTGGTCCTTCATTGCGGCCGAGTGTTCTTTCGGAATTACGATGTAGCTTCCGCTCCGCAGCCGCAAAGCCTCCGGAGAAGCCTTCGAGCCATCCACCGTGGCCGTTACATCCGTAGGCGCGCCCTGCAGGATCCACTGCTGCTGCCCGCCCTGGCCCTGCAGGCTTCCCACCAGCCCTTTGATGCCCGCCAATGCCACGCTCCCCACCACCGGCAGGGACAGCAGCGGCAAGTAGGAAGTCAGCGGCGAATTGACCACTTTCGACATTACATCCAGAAAAGAACCAAACAGCGTCCTTCGCGGGTCCTTGGCGAAGGCTGCGAACGAGGTTTTGCCCAGTCCGCCCGGCAGCGTGATCGACTGCGCTTGTTTGGGCGCCTGTAACTGTATGTTGGCCGACGGTGAAGCCGCAGCCACACTGGTTGCCGCCGGGCTCGCTGCCGGAGCGGCTGGCTTGCTTTTCGAAGCCGCACTCGCCGAACTGCTCGAACTGCTCGAACCGCTCGAACCGCTCTTGCTGCTGCTCTTCGATCCGCTCGATCCGCTCGATCCGCTCTTCGGCCCCGGAAAGATCGCGCTGAAAGTCGTCGTCGCCATTGAGACCAACTCGCCGAAAACTGATTGCGGCTGCCCCTGCTGGAAGTCCAGATAGATTGCGCCGGACGTGTAGTTCTCGAATTGATGGTGGTCTGCCGGGTTGAGCCGCATCCGCACCAATTGAAAATCCACCTTGGCGTCGGTGAACGGGTGCATCTTCGCCGTGGGTATTTGGTCCGCGGTCATCAACGACCCCTCATCCGGATCGTAGTGTATGAAAAGCGGCTCGCGCGCCAGGTTAGAGGTCTCCGGCCCCGCCGGAGCGCGCCCTCTGGTGGTTTCCGAGCCCAGCACCAGGTGGGATGGAACCCCCATGTGTCTGACCCAGAAATCCACTACATCCGGCGGTGTGCCGGCATCGGAAGTTTGTGCAAATGCCTCTTCGTCAAACTGCGCAAGTCCGAAAGCGGCCAGCGGAGTTCCCAGAAGAAATCCCCTACGGTTCGTCTTCATCCTTCGTCTCCTCTTGATGCCTGAGCTATCATATCACTAGTGTTCCAGTTACTCCATACGGATCGGGCCCCCGCCGCGTTACTGGTACTTGTCCTGGTGGCCCTCGGTTCAACCCTGCATGGAGAGTCGCGCCGCGCCATCCTGGTGGGTATCGATAATTACAATCCCGACCCCGCCACCCAGGCCCAACTGCTGCGCGATTTGAAACCGCCCGTGGTCAAACGCCCCGCCGTCGAGGGCGACGCTAAGTACTGGCGATTCGACAACCTGGACGGCGCCGTCAGCGACGTCCACTTCATGAAGGCCGTCCTCCAGAGCCTCGGCTTCCAGGATTTCGTGGTCCTCACCGACCAGGACGCCACCGCCGACGCCATCCTCCAGGCCCTTCAGAAAAATCTGGTCGATGACGCCCAACCAGGCGATTTCCGCCTCTTCTACTACTCCGGTCACGGCAACCACGTCAAGAACCTCGCCAGCACGAAACAGCAGCAGGAGGATCAAACCCTCGTTCCCGCCGACAACTGGCGCAACGTGCCCGATATCCGCGACAAGGAAATCTCGCGCATCCTCTTCGCCGCCGCCCGCAAGGGTGTCATCGTCACATTCATCGCCGATAGTTGCCACAGCGGCTCCCTGGCCCGCGGCGCCTGGAATTCCAGCGGCAAATCCCGCACCAACAGCGGCACCCGCGCCGGCACTCCCGGAGTCACCCTGCATGAGCTCGTGGCCAACGATCCTGCCGACCGCGATCCCGCCACCCACCAGCCCATCGATCCCGAAGCGCTCGGCGTGCTCACGCTGGCCGCCGCCCAGCCCAACCAGGAAGCCCGCGAGGTCCAGACCGAAGACGGCCCGCACGGCGCTTTCACCTGGGCATTCGCCCAGGCGCTGCGTTACGCCTCCGAACCGGTGGACCGCATTTTCGCCCGCACCATGGCTTCACTCGGTTCCAACGGAGCCCTCCAGCAGCCCGCCATGGGCGGCGCGGCGCGATTCTCCAAGACCATCTTCGGACAGCCGACGGCCGCCGGGGGCGGTCTCACCGTCGTGGTTGATTCCGTCAAAGGCGCCGACATCCACCTGCGCGGCGGTACCGCTATCGGTCTCTTTCCCAAGTGCCGCCTCAAGACCGTCAGCCAGCCTGCCGTGACCCTCGAGATCGCGTCCTCCGAGGGCCTCAGCGGTTCCATCGCCCGCGTCGTCGGCCCGGGCATCGTCAAGCCAGGAGACGTCCTCACGCTCGATCGCTGGGTAGTCCCCGCCAAAGCCGGCCTGCGTGTTTCGGTTCCTAAACCGGCCCCCGAGGCCGCTGTGGCGCGCGCCGTTGCCGAGTTTGGAAAACTGCGCGGCGATCCCGCCGTCGGATGGCTCGACGATCCCACCGCCGGCGCGCCCACCGACGTAGTGAGTTGGAACGGGTCTGCGTGGATACTCGAAACCAGTCCCGCCGGGGCCAAACCCACCCTCCTCGGAACCGAGCCCGCCGCCGCCGACATCAAGCGCTTGCTTTCCGGCAAGCCCCCCCGCTTGCTGGTGCGCCTGCCTCCCACCGCCAGCCTCCTGCCGGCGATTCCCTTGGGAGATCCCGATCATTCCGCCGTTGAAATCACCACTTCCAACGCCGGCGCGCAGTATTGGTTCTGGGGAAAGATCGCCGATACCGGACCCGCGTATGCCTGGTTACTCCCCGACGCCACCGAGGCCAGTGTCCGCGCTGCCGCCGTCCAACGCGCCTCTGGATATCTTCCGCTCCCCATTCGCAGCGATTGGGTCAAACTCCCCCAAGACCCCGAAGGCGTCCGCGCGGCCGGCGCCGAGCTCACCACCAAGGCGCTGCTCCTCGCTCGCATCCGCGCCTGGCTCACTTTGCAATCGCCGCCCTCCCAGGAGAATTTTCCCTACCACCTCGCTTTCCGCCAGGTGACGGACGGCAAGCTCGGTGAATTCAAGGATGCTGGCGACTTCAAAGAGGGCGAGCAGTATAAACTCTACCTCCGCGCCGACCCCTCCGCCCTGGCCGCCCGCGATTCCCTCGTGCCGCGCTGGGTCTACGTCTTTGTCATTGACCACTTCGGCGATAGCACGCGCGTCTTTCCTCCCCCCAACCGCGGCAACGAAGGCAACCGCCTCCCCTATGCTCAGGTGGGCGGCAAGCCCGATTTCCAGCCGCTCATACCGCTCTCCGGCGATTCGACCGAAGCCGATTTCGGAATTAGCGCGCCCTTCGGAGTGGACACCTATTTCCTGCTCACCAGCGACAATGCCATCGACAATCCCGAAGTCTTCAACTTCGAGGGCGTCCGCACCGAAGCCGGAACCCGCGGCGCATCCGACCCGCTCACCGATCTGCTTTCGACCACCAGCTCCATGACCCGCGGCGTCAATCTCCGCGCGATTCCCGCCCTCTGGTCCATCGAAACCCTCACCCACCGCAGCGTCTCCAAGGACGGCAACAAGTAGAAAGTGGGGCAGGCGCTTTCGCCTGCCAACGCCCACCAGCCCGAAGGCCGTAAGCCCACGGCGTGAGCCGTGCGGAACCTGGTATGGTCATGCCGAGCCGGTACTGAGCTGCACACTCGGGAAAAGTCACTACTGTTCCTTCCGATCTCTCTCTTATACACTTGAGGCATGATATCGGCCCCGGCTTCCGCTTCCAGGCCAGTATTGATGCAACATCCACTCGCTAGCCTGGCGGTCTTCGCCCTACTCGCCGCCACTCTCCACGCCCAGGACCCATCCACCCCCGGCCCCCCGCCGGCCCCCCCGCAGCAAACGCCGCCCGCTTCCTTCTGCGCGCAGGAGCCCGGCGAGCGCCGCGTGAGCGTGGGCCTCCTGCCGAAGAACATCCTCTGCGACCAGAAGAACATCTGGCTCTTTCCCATCCGCGCGCCCCACCATCGCCGCTGGATACCGGCCCTCGCGGTCATCTCCTTCACCGCCGTCCTGGTTGCTACCGATGCCCACAGCGCGGGCTATTTCCACCGCACCACTTCTTTCCAGGGTTTCAACTCGGTCTTCACCGGAATGTCCACCGGGGTCGGCATTGGGCTCGCGCCCGTCTCGCTGCTCCTCGCCGGAACCATCGGCAAGCATCCCTACACCCAAAAAACGGCGCTGCTTGCCGGGGAAGCTATGGCCGACTCGGCAATTCTGTCGACTATCGTCAAGGACCTCGGCCGCCGCGCTCGGCCCCAGGACTATCCCGCCAACGCCAGACTCACCGATAGTTGGTTCACCAATAGCGGCGGTGTGCTCAAAGGCATCGGCAGCTTCCCGTCAACCCACACCATCCTGGCCTTTTCGGCCGCCACCGTCATCGCCCGCCGCTATTCCCGCCATCGCTGGGTCCCCTATGTGGCATACGGCCTGTCGGGCCTGGTGGGATTCTCGCGCCTCACTCAGTCCGCCCACTTCCCGTCGGACGTCTTCATGGGCGCCGCCCTCGGTTACGGCATCGGCCGTTTCGCCGTCCTCCGCAACTGACCCCGTCAACGGGCACGGCCGGCGGCGCCGCCTGCCCCACCCACTGCACGCGCAGGGCTGTTCTTTGGTGGCGCAGGCGGTGCCGCCTGCGATCCGCAATATATTACTTCGGCGCTTATTCCGTCCCGAGCCCCGCTCCCACCCAAGCGTCAAACCCGCCCACCACGTTGATCGTCTGCTCGAACCCCGCCGCCTCCAGCAGGCTGCAGGCGATCGCGCTTCTGTACCCGCTCTTGCAGTGCACCGCCATCGCGCGGCCCCGCTCCAGATCCTTCATCCCGCTCTTCAATTTATCCAGCGGCCGCAGCACCGCTCCCGGAATGTGCCCGCTGGCCCACTCCGCCGGCCGCCGCACGTCTACCACCACCAGTTCCGCTAACCGCTCTTTCAAGTCCTGAACCGTAATCTGCTCCGTCATCTTGAGCGGCAGACCCGCGCCCGCCCAACCCGCGATGCCATTTTCCAATACTCCCACCACCCGGTCCATCCCCACCCGCGCCAGCCGCATCCGCGCCTCTTCCGCCGCCTTCCCGTCTTCCGCTACCAGGATCACATCCTGCTCCAACCCGATCACCGCGCCCGCCCACGCCGCAAACTGCCCTCCCAGCCCGATGTGAATCGATCCCGGTATGTGCCCCGGCAGATACGCCGTCGCCGGCCGCGTATCCAGCACCGTCACGCCCTGCTCTTGCCGCTCCCGCACCTCCGCGGCCGGCAACATCCGCGGCGCCGCCAGGCTGTCGAGCGCCGGCGCCCCGCGCCGGTTCACGGCCACGTCCTGTTCGAAGTATTCCGGCCGCGCCGGCAGGTCCTCCGTCATCGTCTCGACGAACTGCTCTTCCCCCATCGGCTGCAGCGCGTAGTTCGTGCGCCGCTCCCGCCCGATCGTCGAGCTCCGGTCCGTCCCGATATTCCGCCCGCACATCGACCCCGCCCCGTGCGCCGGATACACCAAGACATCGTCCGGCAGCGTCAGCAGCTTCCGCCGCAAGCTGTCGTACAGCATCCGTGCCAGCTCCGCCGGCGTCTGCGTGTCCGAAAGGTCCGGCCGTCCCACGTCCCCGATGAATAACGTGTCCCCCGTCAGCACCGCGTATGGCCCCTCGCCCCGCTCCCGGTCTTTCACCACCACGCTGACGCTTTCCACCGTGTGCCCCGGCGTTTGCAGGAACTCGAGGCGGCATTGCCCCATTTCGATGGCATCCCCGTCCCCCACCGCCCGGTGCGGAAACGTCGCCCCCGACCCTTTCCCCAGGTAAATCGTCGCCCCCGTCCGCGCCGCCAGCTCTCCGTGCCCCGACACAAAATCCGCGTGCAGGTGCGTCTCGATCACGTGCTGGATCTTCACCCCCAGCCGTGCCGCCGCATCCACATAAATGTCCACGTCCCGCTGCGGGTCCACCACTGCCGCCACTCCCTCCGACCCAATCAGATAGGAGGCGTGCGCCAGGCACCCCAGGTAGAATTGCTCGAAGATCATTGCCGCCCCCTCTTTCCCAAATCTGCCTCCCCGACCCCACCCGGCATCGTATCCGTTAATATAACCCGTGAAGGCTTCTCTCAACTGCCGTCCGTGACTGTTTTGGAAAACGCGCCGCAGACCGCTCTCGATTTCGCCGCCCTCGTCGATCGCCACCAGGCCATGGTCTTCAGTGTCTGCTGGCACTTCCTCCGCGACCGCTCTCTCGCCGACGANNTCCCCCGAGCACGCCACCCACTGGCTCCGCAAAGTGGCCGTCCAGCGGTCTATCGATGAATCCCGCCGCCGCAATCGCCGTCCCCAGGTCTCCCTCGCCGATGTCGCCGAACCCGCCGCCATCGCCCCCGCTCGCGATCCCCTCCTGGCCGAGACCCTCCACCGCCTCGTCGCTTCTCTCCCCGAATCGCCCCGCATGGTCATGATCCTCCGCTATCAGGAAGACCTCGATCCCGCCGACATCGCCGAAACTTTGGATATGCCCGTCTCCACCGTCAAGAGTCATTTGCAGCGCTCGCTGGCCCTGCTGCGTGAAAAACTCGCGCGCCGCGGCGTAGGAGTAGAAAAATGGACTGGTTAGAACAGGAACTCAAGAACACGCTCGCCCGTAAGGACCCTCCGCCCGATTTCGCCCGTCGCGTCCTTCGTGGCGTTGCCCGTCGCGCTCCGTCCCCTGTCTGGCGTCACAGCCGCTGGCTGGCCGCCGCCGCCGCGGTCGTTGTCATCACCGGAGGCGCCGCCGCCTGGCGCGAGCACCAGGGCTTCGTCGCCAAAGAACAAGTCATGCTCGCCTTCCGCATCGCCGCCGTCAAAGTCAACCACATCCAAACCCATATCCAGGAGGCCGCGCGATGACCGTCCTCCGCACGCTGGCTCTCGTCGTCGCCGCAGCCGCCTTGCTCTCGGCCCAGCAGTTGAAATTCAATCTCGATTACCTCGCCGCCAAGGCTTCCGATTCCGTCGACCTCTCTCTCAATGGCGCCACCCTCCAGTTCGCTGCCCGCTTCCTCAGCTCCAAAGACGCCGACGAATCCAAGGTCAAGAAAATGATCGCCTCCCTCGACGGCATCTACATCCGCACCTTCGAGTTCAAGGATGCCGGCGCCTGGGCGCCCGCCGATCTCGAAGGCGTCCGCCAGCAACTTCGCGGCTCGGAATGGTCCCGCATCGTCGGCGTCAAAAGCGGTCAGGAAGGCGAAAATGCCGAAATCTACGTCCGCAGCGAGAACAAGAAGATCAACGGCGTCGCCATCCTCGTCTCCGGCCCCAAGGAGCTCACCATCGTCAACATCGTCGGCCCCGTCGATCTCGATTCCCTCGCCTCGCTCGGCGGCCACCTCGGCATCCCCAAAGTCGAAATAACCAAGCATAAGTAGATACACTGGTAGCGTCGGCGGTCTTGCCGCCGGTATCCGTGGCACTGGTAGCGCCGGCGGTCTTGATTTCCAAAAGAAATCTTCCTCCCCGTGGAACTTTTCGCCTCCCCGGTGCAATCCACTATAGGCGGTATACTCAACCGCCACCATTTCCATGGAGGTAAGTTGATGAAACGAAGCTTGATTCTTGTTGGGCTGTGCACTGCTGCCAGCCTTTTTGCGCAAGGCCCACCCCCCGGCCGTGGCGGCCGTATGGGCTTTGGCGGCCCCGGCGGTCCCGGAGCTGGCATGATGCCCGGCATGGGCCGCACCATTACCGGCGCGCCCTATTCCGCCGTGGAAGTCAGAGAGTCCCAACAGGTCCTGCCTAACGGTAACGTGATCACCAACCACTCCCAGTCCAACGTCGCTCGCGACAGTTCGGGCCGTATGCGCACGGAAACCACCTTCCCGGCTCGCGGTCAAGTGGGCCTTGCGTCGACCCCCACCACCATCATCAACATCCACGATCCGGTGGCCGGCGTGAGGCGCACACTCGATCCCCAGGCCAAGACCGTGCATGAAGTGTCCATTCGTCCCGGTCTCGGCCGCGGTCCAAACGGCAACCCCGCTGGCCGTCCGTTCCCGGGCCGCGGAGCCGGCAACAGCACCAACGCCGTCACGCGCACGCCCCGCACCGATCCCAACACCGTCACCGAGACTCTCGCCATGCAGACCATCAATGGTGTGCAGGCCACCGGTACCCGTGTCACGCGCACCATCCCCGCCGGCCAGATCGGCAATGCTCAGCCCATTCAGATTGTTCAAGAAACCTGGATGTCCGCCGACCTGAAGGTCCCCGTGATGGTAAAGACTACCGATCCCCGTAGCGGCACCTCCACCACTCAATTGACCAACATCACCCGTGCCGAACCCGACCCGGCCCTCTTCCAGGCCCCCTCCGACTACACCGTAACCAAGGGCGGTCGCGGTCCCGGTGGCATGCGTGGCGGCCCCGGCGGTGGCGGCCAGATTCGCTAACCCTTCAAACTGACAGCGGTTTCTCCTCCTCTCAACTCCACTGCCGCGGCGCTCCCCCAAAGTGCCGCGGCTTTTGTTTCTGCCCACAGGACTGCTACCAATTCCCGCCTTTGGAATTGGATAGCTGTCCCCGGTTTGCCCCGAGGGCGAAGAATCGGACAATTACCAATCGGACCGTGTCCCGGTCGATAATGTGTCTGCCCACTTCCTCGCATAGTCGCCTCGCCTGGAAGTTGCACTGGGAAGGAGCCCTACCGCGATGAGTGCTTTCTTGAACTGGCGGGAGGCGTACGACGCTGGCCCCTCTGTCTGCGGCGGCAAGGGCTACAACCTGGCGCGGCTGGCGCGTTACGGCTTCCGTGTGCCCCGTGGTGGCGTGTTGCCTGCCGGCGCACCGCTTTCCCTGATCCGTCCCGGTCTCGAGCGCTTGGGGCTCCTCGACGCCCATGTCGCCGTGCGCTCCAGCGCCACAGCCGAAGACTCCGCACGCGCTTCCTTCGCCGGCATCCATCGCAGCTTCCTGAATGTCAGCGGTGTCGCGGCCATCGAGCAAGCCGCGCAGGGCTGTATCGACTCTCTGTATACGCCGCAAGCCGTCGCCTATCGCCATCGCATGGACTTCCGTGACGAAGAAGTGCAGTGCGCCGTAGTCGTCTGCGAGATGGTGGAC
The DNA here is from genome assembly GCA_003167255.1 of Bryobacterales bacterium. Taxonomy (GTDB): domain Bacteria; phylum Acidobacteriota; class Terriglobia; order Bryobacterales; family Bryobacteraceae; genus PALSA-129. The sequence continues at coordinate 1,984 of PMTR01000008.1, read as the reverse complement.
GCCCTTTGCGCCGGCGTGGCCTTCTCTTCCGACCCGGCCACCGGCCGCCGCGATCTCATTTTGATCGACGCGGCCGAAGGCCTGGGCGAAGCGGTGGTCAGCGGGCGCGTGAATCCGCAACGCATGATCTGGCGCAACCAGGACGGTCTGCTTTTACGGCAAGCCGGGTCCGCTGGCCGCGCGTGGTTGCCGGCGTCGATCGAAGAGCAACTCGCGCACCTGGTGCAGCGCGTCCACTGGGCGCTGGGCGAGGGGGCCGACCCGCAGGACATCGAGTGGGCTTACGACGGAGAGCATCTCTGGCTCCTCCAGGCGCGCCCCGTCACCAGGTTGCCAAGGGCCGGCTGGCCGCAGACGGCCGCAATGCCTCGCTACTGGTCCACGGCAAACATCAAGGATACGTTGCCCGGCGTGGTTTGCGAACTCTCCTGGAGCATTCTCAGCGACATCGTCGGCTCCGCGGCCTACGCCGCGCAGAAGGCCGCGGGATACCAGATGCCGCCAGGCCTGGAAGTGGTGCGCCGCTTTCAGGGGCGCGTCTTCTTCGATCTCACCGCCATGCAGTGGGCCTTCTATGATGCCTTCGGAATCTTGCCGGCCGACGTGGTGAAGCTGGTCGGCGGCCAACAGCCGGAGATCCCGGCGCCGCCCAACCCGCTCAAGGGGCCGCAGGGGCCCCGCCGCGGCATGGCCGGCCTGCGACTGCTGCGCCAGATCTGGAACTACCCGGCCAAGTCCCGCGCTGCCATCGAGAGCCTATTCAGTTTCCAGCGCAGCCTCCAGCCGATCGATTGGACCAGTCTTTCGCGTGCTGAGCTATGGCGCGCCATGTCACAGATCGTCCAGGCGCAGAACTCGTTTCTACCGGTGGCGGGACTTGCCAACAGCAGTTCCGGGCCCTGGCAACTGGCATTGGACGCACTCGTAAAAGATGCCGGTCTGATCGCCCGCCTGCAAGCCGGAACCGGCGGAGTGACCAGTGCGGAGCAGGGGTACCGCCTCTACGACATGGCGCAAGGCAAGTCCACCCTGGAGGAGTTTCTGCATGATTTCGGCCATCGCGCCGTCTATGAGTGCCACGTGCTGAATCCGCGCTGGTCCGAAGATCCGTCGTGGATTCTGGAACAGGTCCAGTCGATTCGCGACCATCCGCCCGCGCGCGACCCGCGAGAGACCGCCGCCCAGATGCGCCGGCAAGCCGAGCGGGAGTTGACGCAGCGCTTCGGCTGGCGGACTCCCTTGCTGCTCTGGCTGGTGCGCAAACAGCGCGAAGCCATGGCGGTCCGCGAGAGCGCCAAGTCCGCCCTGGTTGGTCTGCTGTTGCCCATACGCCGCGTCGTGTTGGAGATCGGCCGCCGCCTGGTGGCAACCGGTCACCTGGATGCGCCCGGGCAGGTGTTCCACTTCGCGTTCGCCGATATCATTTGCTGGCTGCGCGGATACTGGGATGGCGAGGGCGCTTGCTTGCTCGCCCGCGATCGTGCCCAACGCTGCGATTTGTGGGTCGCCGAAACCGCCCCGGACCTGATTACTGAAGAACCCGATGGCAGGCTCGCCGCTCCGGTACACCAACCGGCCGCGTCGTCGGAGTCCGGCGTGTGGAGCGGCATCTCTGTCTCGCCTGGTATCGCCACCGGAGCTGCCCGCATTGTGCGCCAACCAGCCGACTCCGCCCACTTACGGCAGGGCGACATCCTCGTCGCTCCATCCACCGATCCCGGCTGGACCCCACTCTTCCTGCGAGCCGCCGCCATTGTGATGGAGACCGGCGGCTATCTCAGTCACGGCGCCATCGTCGCTCGCGAGTATGGCATCCCGGCCGTCGCCAACCTCCCCGGTATCCTGAATGCGCTTCACGACGGTGATCCCATCACCGTCGATGGTTCCTCGGGCCATGTAATCCGCTCGGTGGAATAGTAGTACACTTCCTTGAATTCTTCTCCCTCTGCGAAGATTTCGTTGCTCCCGTGGCGCACGCACTCGT
>PMTR01000066.1 GCA_003167255.1 Bryobacterales bacterium | reverse complement strand
AGTATTGCGCGTTGCCCTGCAGCACGCTCACCACGGCGTCGATGCGGCCATCGTTGTCCACGTCGCCGAATGCAACGCCGCGATGCGGTAAAGCTGTCTGGAACGCGGCGCCGGCGCCCGCGCTCACGTCCTGAAATTTGCGGTTTCCCAGATTGCGCAACACCGTGTTGGGTTCTTCGGGCTTGCGCAACGACATCAAGGCGATGTTATCGAGCACGTGTCCGCGCGCCACCAGGAGGTCCTTCCATCCGTCGTTGTCGAGATCGAAGATCCCATTCGACCAACCCGACATGGGGCGCGTGACGCCGGCTATACCAGCGGCGCCGGTGATCTCCGCAAAGTCGCCCGCCGCGCCGCGATTCCGGAACAACGGGAAGGTGTCGCCCTCGAAGCCGGTCACCCAGATATCGTCGTAGCCGTCATTATCGATGTCACGGAAATCAGCGCCCATGCCCGACATATAGGATCCGGAGTCGGGATACGCCACACCGGTCTGCAGCGCCACCTCCTCGAATTTCGTGCCGCCTAAATTGTGGAAGAGCATATTCGGGGCGTTGTCGTTGGCCACGAACACGTCCATGAAGCCGTCACGATCGTAGTCCGCGAAGGCTACACCCATTCCTTTCCCGCGGATTTGGCTGATGCCCGTAGCCGCCGACACGTCCGTGAAGGTCCCGTCCCCGTTGTTGTGGTAAAGCGTATTGGGAAGCGGGGCGTAGTTCTTGGGATGGCAGTAGGCGCGCACATTCGGATTGGGCCCGCAAAAAGGGTCCTTGTTGACCTCCCACTTGCAATAGTTCGACACGAACAGGTCCAGGCGGCCGTCGTTATCGTAGTCGAACCAGCCGGCGGACACCGCCCACATCTTCTGTCCGTCCAGCATCGCCCCGCCCACTCCGGCCTTGTCCGTAACGTCGGTAAAGGTGCCGTCGTGGTTGTTATGAAGAAGCTGGTTCCTGGTCACGTTGGCGAGGAAGATGTCCGGCCATCCGTCGTTATCGTAATCTCCGATCGCGACGCCGATGCCATAGCCCTCGCCCTTGACTCCGGCCTTCTCCGTAACATCCGTGAAAGTGCCATCGTGGTTATTGTGGAAAAGGCGGTTCCAATACTTGGGCGACTCTTTCTTCAGCGATGGGATGGCCGCGCCATTGACGAAGTAAACGTCCAGATAGCCGTCATTGTCGTAATCGAAAAGCGCCACACCGGCGAGCATCGTCTCGGGCAGGTTCTTGTTCGGCGTCGGGCAGTTGTCCGCTACGAAGTGGATTCCGGCGCGGTCCGCGATTTCCTCGAATGCGACAGGTCCCAGCGTGGGCACTGCCGCCAGAACCAGAAGCGCCCCGAAGAACGCGAGGGTTAGCCAGCGCATCAAGTTCAGAATACTACAGGCCCGGATGGCGACGAGCGAGGGTGCCGGACACTGGCGCGAGCTTTCCGAAAAGCTCCGGAACCCGTGGCTTGGCGTTTGACGTGGAAGACGGCAGCTTCATTTCCTGTCATGAAGGTCGTACCCGCCCGGTATCGCTGGCTCTGCCATGCCGGGTTGGGAAGCGCCAATATGACCGCGGACATACCGTGCCGCGTCCACTACTTCGATAGCGTTGACGAATGCATAGTTGTTGACCGGTTCCAGCGATACCACGATTTTCCCTTGGTGATTCGGCGCGACATCGGGAATCGATATCGTGACCGCGCGATCGGCCCCGCCGGCCTCCTTGAAGATATCGAAGTTCCGCCTCACCGCCACGCCGTTGCAGAGGATGTCGAAGACTCGGTTCCCCAGCCCTGGTCCGCCGCCAGCGTGGCCGGGGCCGAACCACGTCTCGGCAAAATGCAAAGTGATTCCATACCGCCCGTCGGCTACCGGAATGACATACGAAATGTTGCCGAATCGCTCGCCCCGGTAAAGATCGGGATCCGGTGTCCCGGAAACCGTTTCGTGCCGGAGCACCAACTGGCCCCCCGAGACGTAGCGGTCCGGCTCCCAGTACCCGCCGTTCCTGTCGGTATAAGCGTGGTCCTGCGCCACCATACGGACGGACCGCATATGGCCGGGAATGCCCGAAGTGATTTCGATTCCGCTCAGGATTGGCTGATTGGAAACGGGCTCGAATTGCAGATGCAGTTTGCCGTCGGCGGCGGGAGAAACGTCTTTGAAGACTTTGATGTCCGCCGTGCTCGCACCGGCGTCGGCCACCACGTCGAAGTAGCGCAGCATTTCCTTGCCGTTGATCAGCACGGTAAAGACGCGGCTCGTCTCGCCGCCCCCCGCCGCATTGTCGTCACCGTACACCGTCTCGGCGAAGTGCAGCCGCAGTTCATAGACTCCGGGCTTCAGAGGAATGTCGTAGCGGAATTGGCCCTCGCGGCGGGTCCGGTACAGCCGGGGATCGCGAGTGCCGTGGATGGGGTGATGGGACGCATCTATGGCAGAGCCGCCCTGAAAGCACATGTCACCCGACCACGTGTTTCCAAAACGATCGATGTAGCTGCTGCGCTCCAGGCCGCACAGGATTCGGATGGTATCGCCCGGTTGCGGCAGGGCTTGAGCCTTCACCAAAGGGACGGCGGCGGAAATGCCCACCCTACCGTCGTTGCGCCAGAGCACTGCAACGATGATCGCCAGGACCCCCACCAGGCACGTCCACATCATCACGTTCAACGAAGGTCGGCTTCGCGGTGGAGCCGCCTTAGTCGCCCTGGGGATATCGGCCGCTACGGCCGTTTCCGCCAGCGTGGCAGCTTCGACCGGCTTCGGCGGTTCCCTAAAAATGAAACGGGGCACATACTGACCGGGGGGAATTTCGATCTGCACGGCGTGGCTGGCGCCTTCGCCTTCGTAATATTCGCGAAGTCGTTTTCGCAGACGGTGCGCCTCCACTCTGACGATCGAATCGGCCCGCTGGTCGAAATCAGCCGCACGCCCTAATGCCTCCACCGCGATGTTGTATTCCTTAATCTGATCGGCTCCGCCGTCGAAATACTTCGTACAAATGTAGCTCAGAACTTGTGCGAGATTCGGCGCCTTGTTGAAGATTCCCGAGGACAGCAGCCTTTCCAGCTCAAGCTTCTCGTACTCTAAACCGTTAGTCGGCTGCATTGGGGTGAGCGCGTTTCCAGCGACTGCGTGCGTATATACTACAACCTTCTGTCTTTTCATTGCAACGCACGCTTATTAACGCTTATTAACGCACGCTGATTGACTTGTCGGCGCAGCCAATACCTTAGCAAGCATCATCGCGAAACGGTGAGGGCATGGATGATCGAAGCCCGGCTATGGCGGCCCCGGAAACAACTGCATGCGCGCTTTGTTCTCCACGACTCGACCGAGGAGAACACCCGTTACGAATGGCGTCGTTAACTGTCGCGGTAACCGTTACACCAGGGAAAGTGAGGGCCCGGACTTCTGATTCCCGAGAGCCAAGCCTGATAATAGGAGTTCCGCAGCGAACTCTATGAAACCACTCAGCAAAGTCCTTCTGCCGCTTCTCGCCGTACCGGTCCTGTTCGGCGCTTCCGCTAATCAGCCGCCGGGGCTGCTCAACGACCTGCTGGACATCAGCAGCGACTTCCATGACTACACCAATACGTACTTTTTGGCGGACCGGCTCTTGGGGTTCGACCCTGTGAAAGGGGAGGGCACGGTCGTCTGGCGCCGCAACGAGCTGGCGCCGCGCATCGCTTTCAGTAACATGGAGGCGGTGCTCCGGACTTTCGGCGGCAACACGTTCCCCGATCGGGAATACGCCGTCGATCCGGCGCTTCCTTTTTCCATCCAGTTTGTCTCGCCGAGAACCGTGCGCATTCGCATGAAGACCGGAGTGCAGGTGCGCCCGGATGCCCCGTCCCTGATGCTGGTGGGCGACCCGCCGCGCGACAATTCCTGGAAGTACGAACGGATCGCCGGCGGCTACCGGTATACGAGCACGGCAGGATCGGTGACGATCCTGGAGAACCCCTGGCACATCGAGCTGCGCGACGCGCAGGGCCGCCTGCTGACCAAAACCAACCACACGTCGGATTACCGGACGTCGCTTGATCCGGCGCTGCCATTTTCCTTTATCCGCCGGTCCTCCGACTACTCGCGCAGCGTAGCCGCGGTGTTCTCGCTCTCCCCCGGAGAGAAGCTGTTCGGCTGCGGCGAATCTTTCACGCGGCTGGACAAGCGCGGCCAGAAGGTTGTGCTGTGGGCCAATGATGCCAACGGTGTGGAAAGCGAGCGCATATATAAGCCCGTTCCATTCTTCATGAGTAGCCGTGGATACGGGATGTTTGTGCACACTTCCGCGCCGGCCACGTTCGACTTCGGCGCGTCGTACGGTTTTTCCAATGCCCTGATGCTGGGCGACGACGAATTGGACCTGTTCGTCTTTTTGGGAGAGCCGAAAGACATCCTGAACGAATACACCACCCTCACCGGAAAACCGGCCATGCCTCCACTGTGGTCGTTCGGGCTGTGGATGAGCCGCATCACATACTTCTCGGAGGACGAGGTGCGGACCGTGGCCGCCAAGTTGCGGCAGCAGCGCGTTCCGGCCGACGTGATTCACCTGGACACGGGCTGGTTCGAGACCGACTGGCGCTGCGACTACAAATTCTCCCCGACCCGCTTCAATGACCCCGAAAGAATGATCGCCGATCTGAAGAAGGATGGCTTCCATATCTCGCTCTGGCAGCTTCCGTACTTCGTTCCGCAGAACTCGCTGTTCCCGGAGATCCTGGCGAAAGGCCTGGCCGTCAAGGACGGGAAAGGCAACTTGCCTTACGAGGATGCGGTGCTCGATTTCACCAACGCGGCGACGGTGGAGTGGTACCAGGAGAAGATCGCGAACCTGTTGCGGATGGGGGTGGGAGCGATCAAGGTGGACTTCGGGGAAGCCGCTCCGCTGACGGGAATCTACGCCAACGGCCGCAGCGGGTTCTATGAGCACAACCTGTATCCTCTCCGATACAACAAGGCCGTAGCCGATATCACGCGCAAGGTCACCGGCGAGAACATCATCTGGGCGCGCAGCGCCTGGGCCGGCAGCCAACGCTATCCGCTGCACTGGGGCGGCGACTCCGGCAACACGGACACGGGCATGGCGGCGACCTTGCGCGGCGGCCTTTCCTTCGGGCTGAGCGGCTTTTCCTTCTGGAGCCACGACATCGGCGGGTTCGCCCAAAAGTCTCCCGAGGAGCTTTATCGGCGCTGGGTGCCGTTCGGAATGTTGACGTCGCACAGCCGTTGCCACGGCGCCCCGCCAAAGGAGCCGTGGGAATACAGCGCCGCCTTCCTGAACGATTTCCGGCGGGCCGACGAGATGAAGTACCGGCTGATGCCTTACATTTACGCCCAGGCGAAGGACTCGAGCGAGCGCGGGCTGCCTATGGTACGCGCGCTGTTCATCGAATACCCGCGCGATCCGGGAGCCTGGCAGGTGGACGACGAGTACCTGTTCGGCGCCGACATCCTGGTGGCTCCCCTGTTGGAGACGCAAACTACGGGGCGCGATGTGTATCTGCCGCAAGGCCAATGGATCGACTATCAGACCGGTAAGCAGTACGCCGGCGGCTGGCATCATATCGAAGCCGGACAGATTCCGATTGTGATGCTGGTGCGCGAGGGCGCGGTCATCCCACACATGCAGCCCGCCCAGTCCACCGCGCAGTTGGACTGGTCGAACCTTGACATGGTAGTCTACGCCTCCGGCGCGCAAAGCGCCCAGGGCCTGGTCTGCCTGCCCTCGGACAATGTGCTGCACAAAGTGGACGCCGCTCGCCGCGGCGGCGGCTTTGCGCTGGTGAGCGATCCGCTGTCGGGAAAGGCGGCGTCGACGGTGCGGTTGTATTCCCAGGTAGCCAGATAAGGAGGACTTGAATGCGCAGAAGCTCCGCCCTTTTCTTTGTCCTGATGGCAGGGAGCGTCGCCGGTACGCTCGAAGCGCAGGTAAAGGAGGCTCCGCTCCCGCGCCTCGTGCAGAGAGGTGGGCGTTTCGCGCTGTTTGTCGACGATGCGCCTTTCCTGATGCTGGGGGCCCAGGTGAACAATTCCAGCGCCTGGCCGGCGACGCTCCCGAAGGTGTGGCCGGCTATCGAATACTTGCACGCCAACACGGTCGAGATGCCGGTCTACTGGGAGCAACTCGAACCGCGACAGGGACAGTTCGACTACACCGTCGTTGATACGCTGCTCAGCCAGGCGCGCCGGCATCGCGTCCGTTTGGTTCTGCTCTGGTTCGGCACTTGGAAGAACGGCAGCCAGCACTACATGCCGGAATGGATGAAGCTGGCGCCGGAGAAGTATCCGCACATGGTCGATAAGAACGGGCGCCCGGTGGATTCGCCCTCGCCTTACGCGACGGCTTCGCTCGAGGCGGACAAGCTTGCCTTCACAGCGTTTCTGCGCCACCTCAAAGCAACCGACCCGCAGCGCACTGTAATCATGGTGCAGGTGGAGAATGAGCCCGGCACTTGGGCCAGCCTGCGCGATTACTCGCCAGCCGCCCAGAAGCTCTTCGAGGGGCCGGTGCCCCCCGAGGTGGTCACCGCGATGCACGCGCAGCCGGCCGCGCCTGGAGCGAGTTGGCAGGAGGTTTTCGCGACGGAAGCGGAGGTCTGCTTCCACTCGTGGTCGGTGGCGAAGTATGTCGGGCAGGTTGCCGCTGCCGGGAAGGCGGTTTATCCGCTGCCGCTCTATGCCAACGCCGCGCTGCGCGACCCCATCAAACCGGGCTCGCCGGGCAGCTACGAAAGCGGGGGACCGACGGACAACGTGATTCCCATCTGGAAGGTGGCGGCGCCGGCGCTGGACATCGTCGCGCCCGACATTTACATGAGCGACAGCGTCCCGTACCTCAAGGTGTTGGAACTCTATCACCGCGACGATAATGCGCTGTTCGTGCCGGAGACCGGCGGCGGGTCAGGCGTCGCCCGGTTTTTCTTCTCGGCGCTCGGTCTGCAGGCCATCGGGTTTTCGCCGTTTGGCATGGACTACACGGGAGCCCGCGGCGCTTCCAGACAACCGGAAGAATTCCTGGCGCCGTGGGCCCAGAATTACCGGTTGATGGGGCCCATGGCCCGGGAAATCGCGCGCCTCAATTTCGAGGGCAAGCTGCAGGCGGTCGCGGAAGAAACGGGCAAGCCGGCGCAGACCCTTTCGTTCGGGCCGTGGAACGCCAACGTGTCGTATGGAGCTGTGCGAAACGGCCGCGGAAACGGGAACCCTGAACCGACGGGTCGCGCCCTGGTGGCCCAACTTAGCGACAACCAGTTCCTGGTCACCGGGTTCTTCTGTCGCGTGGACTTCCGGCCTGGCGATGGGTCATCGGACAAGCACCGGCAGTTCCTGCGTGTCGAAGAAGGGACGTATGAAAACGGCGTCTTCAAGCCGATTCGCATCTGGAACGGCGATCAGACGGACTGGGGCCTCAACTTCAGTTCGGAGCCGCAGGTGCTGCGGGTTTCGCTGGCGACTTATTGAGGTGTGGCGCACGCACTCGTGCGCAATGCCAGTTAGTTTTCCCATTTCAATACTCTGCACAAATCGTGGGGCGGGCAATTTTGCCCGCAGCCGCCTTCAGGCGGCTTCTTCGAGATGAAAGAGATCCCTCGCACCCGGCAAGCGCCGGCTGAAAGCCGGCGGCAGCCAGGATTGGCTGCCCCGCAAAGCGGCATAGCCGCAACCAATAAAATGTTTGCGAAGCCCGGAGGGCGCAAGAGAATAGCCCAGCGCGCGAGCCCTGGGTCCGTATAGCAAATTTGCCAGCCCCGGCACGGGGCGAAAGAAGCACGCGGCTCCAGTTCTTCCGCCCCGTTCCGGGGCTCGCCTGTCTTTCACGCCGTTCCCAGTGCTCACGCACTGGGCTACGATCTGATGCCCCTCCGGGGCTAGGGTTACGGCAGAATCGTCGCGCGCTGCGAAGAATTTGAAGAGGTGTAATACATTGCGGAAAGCCGCAAACACTGTACGGCGGTCGGATGGCTCTTGAACAGATAGGAAACTACGTCTGTATCGACGACGACGGTAGTGCTCATGCGGCGCGGTCGGATCTGTTATGCCCGCGCCATTCGCGGAGGGCGGCCAGGAATTCCTCGATGGGCTCGTCCTCCGGCCAGAAGTCCCCCAATAAGACCCTGGGGTCGTGGATGGGGCCCTTCCCCTGTTGGGCTATCAATTCGTCCACCGTGGGGCTGGCGTAGAAGTTGTACCGAGGATCATTGGATCTGTCCATCTTGGGCCTCCGCACTTTGAGGATAGCGACTTAACTTAACTCTCAACCGATAGAAGAACTTCGCCCTGTCCCGCCCCATCTTTGCGATGGGCGTACCGCGGCAGCCGCATAGAAAGGGGTTGCGATATACTTTTTTCACCGTTATGGACGGGAAAGGATGCAAACCATGAAATATACTGCAACCGCGCTCGGTGCTCTCTCGACGGCCGGTTTTCTCTGCCTGGTAGCGCCGGCGCAACAGCCCGCGCAAGGCGGAGGCACCGCCAAACCTCCCCTATATAACACCACCAAACAGAGACTACTCGAGCGAAAGCAGGCCTTCAGCTACACGCAATCCAAGGCTCCCGCTGCGGGCAGCGTGTCGATATCGGGGGCGAGGCCGGCAGAACCAGTGAGGGACGTTGGGCACCAGACCTGTACTCGCCGATTCGCCCGCGAATCCGAATACGGACTGATGCCCCTCGCTCTTGACAGATCCCCGGGTTGCCGCCGCGAGATCACTGAATCGTCGTGTCCACCGTTACCCGCGTGCCCGTGATTTGGCCCATCAGGCGGTCGACGTGGGCGCCCCTGGTATCGTACAGATCAATGGTGAAGGTGCCGGCACAGGTGTTGCCGCTCCAGTCTAAGGTGATATCCTCACGGATGTTGGCCCGGCCGTTCAAAGTCCCGCTCGAATCGTAACTCAGCGCTAAGTGATTGAGCATGTAAGTGGCGTATCCGATTTTTTGCCAGACGCCCAGACAGAAATTCTGAGTCGCCGGCGGGCGGCCGCCGGAGTTCAGGAATTCGGTTCCATCACTGTGCCACTGGCTGTATCCAAAATCGATCACCGCGCCGTCCGGTATGGGCGGATTGTGAGTGGCATTGCCTTGGGACACAAATTTGATATCCCACATCCCCACAATGGAGGGGCCGCCGGTATTGCGGTCGGAACTCGCGGTGGGCTGAGGGGATTGAGGGGCCATCCGCAGTGGCGCGAACTGCGCGTTCTGAGAGTCAAAGCTGGCCGGCCAGCCGAGTGGAACGCCGCATTGCGCGTTTGCATGGGAGACGAAGAGCGTCGCAAGAACCGCTATGCCGACGGCCGTGGTCATGGCTTGAGATGTCGTTTTCATGAATGATCCTCTTTCTGCCGCAGGTGGTCCATGTGCGGACCCGGCTGCGTACACTCCCATAGGCGCAATGCGGCCGGAGAAACTTGCAGCTCCCAAAGAAAAAGTTTTACGAGAGGGGTACTGACGCCGCGCTCAGCCCTTGCTCAGTTCCGTTGAGAGCCAGGCCCGCGCGATCTTCCAATCGCGCATGACCGTGTCGCAGGACACCTTGACCACCTCGGCGGTCTCCTCCACGCTCAGCCCACCGAAGAAGCGCAGCTCCACGATTTGAGCCTTGCGCGCGTCCACCTGGGCTAACGTGTTTAGAGCATCGTCCAGCGCAATCAGCTCGCGCGCACGCCCGGAAGAGACTTCCAATGCAGCGTCCAGATCCAAGGATTGCCGGTTGCCGCCGCGTTTCCCGGCCGAGCGCTTGCGGGCACGATCCAGCAGAATCCTCCGCATCAGCGTGGCCGATACCGCGAAGAAGTGTGCGCGATGCTGCCAGTCCACTCGATTGACGCCAAGCAGGCGCAAGTACACTTCGTGAACCAGTTCGGCGCTCTGCAGCGTGTATCCTGGACGCTCGTTCCGCAGGAAGTGTGCTGCGATGCGGCGCAGCTCCCGGTAAACGTGCGGGGTCAACCGTTCCAGCGCCTGCCGGTCGCCGCCGGCCCACGCGCGAAGAAGCTGCGTAATATCTGTGGCCGATGGATCCGGGTGTGCGACATAGAAGTG
>PMTR01000107.1 GCA_003167255.1 Bryobacterales bacterium | reverse complement strand
CCGCTCCAATCCACGCCGCGCAGGGAGTAGTAGAGCAGGACGGCGGCCAGCGGCACGGCCAGAACCCAGGACCAGAGGCGGCCCTTGCCGTCGCTCTTCATATCGCCATCATGCGCCGCTCGACCTGCTCACAGAGGTAGTGGTAGAGACAGAGATGCACCTGTTGCACCAGGGGAGTGCGCCGCGATGGAACGGCCAATAGGAAATCGGCCAGCGGCGCCAGGCTGCCGCCGCCTTCGCCGGTGAGCGCGATGGTGCGCATCTGCATGCGGCGAGCCTGCTCAAAGGCCGCGACCACGTTGCGGGAAGTTCCCGACGTGCTGAGGCCCAGAAGCACGGCGTCTTTTTCGCCGTAGGCTTCCACCTGGCGCGCGAAGACCGTGTCAAAGGAGTAATCGTTGCTCCAGGCGGTAATCACCGCCGGGTTGGACGAGAGGCAGATGGCTTTGAGGGCGCGCCGCTCTTCGAGGAAGCGGCAGACCAGCTCGCCGGTGATGTGCATGGCATCCGACGCGGAGCCGCCATTGCCGCACACCAGCAGCGCCTTGCCGCCGGCGAGCGCGCCGACAATGGCGTCAATGGCTGCATCCATGACGGTTGGGTCGATTGCGTCGGCAGACTGGGTCAAAAGTGCGGCCGCTTCCGCGAGGTGGTCGCGAAGGATCATAGAGAATGCCTGCATTATAACTTGGTGAGCCTGTGGGGCAGGTTGGCAACCTGCGGCGGGTTGGTAACCCGCCTGCCAATGTCAGCCAATGCCCGCCCGGCGCAGGATACCATTCTGCCCCACCAACCCTCCGACAATAACTAAACCGGAAATTCGCAGATATTATGGGGGGAGGAATGTGACTTCGCGCGGAATCGGTAGGTCAAGAGCGGGCAGCCTGCTCTGGCAGGCTCGGTTTCGACCGGAAAAACCGCTGCTCCCGAACCGCGCCCTTCACGCGGCCCCACCAGGGTGTGGAAATGGTGATCCAACACAGAATCCACACGCTGGAATGGGACAACTGCAGCGCCCATCCATGAAACAAGCTAACAAGCCAGATCACCAGCACCAGGCAATACCCTCCGGCCGCTCTCCACTCCCGATCGGCAGACGCCATCAAAGCAGCGGCGAAAGGCACGGCGACGACAAGATCAATCACATAGTGCTCACCCAGCCCCAGCGTGGCGAGACAGGTGAGAAAAAAGAAGCCGCCGGCAAAGAACCGCATCCTCCAGCCGCAATAGCGGTAGGTGAACCACCAGAGGACCAGCGCCCAGGCAACATGACCGCTGGGAGCACAGTTCAACGCAACGCCGCCCATGATCCTGAGGTGCGGCTGAACCATCTGCGTTACTGCGTCCGGAAAGTGCCTGCCGAAAAGATACAGCGGCCCCGCCGCGGGACAGATCCTATAGAAAACAAGCACGAAGGTCCCCAAACCGGCGGCGATACAGAACTTGCGTCGAAGTGCGACCGAATTGGGCAGCGCCAAGTAAATAATGACTCCAACCAGAGGCAACCCAGTGTATGCCAGATGAACAATCACATTGGCGACTTGATGGTTGAGAAGCAACTGCGCTAGGGGAACTTCAACATAACCAAAATTCGCATCGAACCTCCACAGCAGTTCGTCAGCCGACCAGACCTGGGAAGCCGGCAAGATAGTGGGTAACAATAGCCAACCGACGTACGAAGAGGCCAGATACAACAATTCAGGGCAAGGAATACCGTGGCGCACTCCATGGAAGCGCGAGAAGGACAAGGCCACCATCCCCAAACAGGTGTACCACGGAAACGAGAAGTACTGATATCCGAGGAGTTGTGGGCAGAAAACCGCCAGAGCCGACGAAAAGACCGTGAGCAGGATCGCTTTGTAATTCATCGCGTATGGTGCTGGCTCTCGTTAGTCTGGTCGCTGCGATTTCCAGATGGATTCAGCGGCAATATCACCAACTTGTAAGCTATTGCGGTTCGATCGGTTGCGCAATGTTGATTTTAGATATTACGTCCTTATTTTTCTAATTAGCTAAAGACATAGGCCGGCGTGGAACCGAAGCCCACGCCGTAAATCGTTGAATCGCCAAATCCTTCAGTCCAGATTGCGCGGGCGACAAGCCTGGGTCAAAGAACCTGACCAATAACCGAAGTTAATTCCGCCAGCGAAGACCGTGTCAAAGGAGTGATCGTTGCTCCAGGCGGTCAGGACGGCCGGGTTATCGGAGAGGCAAATGGCCCGCAAGGCACGCCGCTCTTCGAGGAAGCGGCCCACCAGCTCGCACGTGATGTGCACGGCATCGGCCGCGGAGCCGCCATTGCCGCACACCAGCAGCGCCTTGCCGCCGGCGAGCGCGCCCATGATGGAGTGGATGGCCGCATCCATGACGGTTGGGTCGATGGCGTCGGCAGACTGGGTCAAAAGTGCGGCCGCTTCCGCGAGGTGGTCGCGAAGGATCATAGAGAATCCTGCATTATAACTGAGGAGGAAGCTCAACCAAGCAACTGCGCTTGCGCTGAGACATCCACAGCGCCGGGGATAGTTCGCGGATCCGCGTGCACCGGCGTGTCGAAGTTGATCCGCTCCCTTTCGATCACCGGCGGGCGCCGCAGCACCTGCGTGTGAATCGCGCCGATGTACTCCCCCAGGATGCCGATGAAAAAGAGCTGCACGGATCCCAGGAAAAAGATGCCGAACACCACCGGAGCCGTCCCTACCGAGAATCTTCCCCAGTAAAGCAGCTTGTACACCAGGTAGCCCAGCGCCACCAGGAAGCTGACGATGCCTATGCAGAAGCCGGAAAAAGTGGCCAGCCGCAGCGGCACCTTGGAGTGATTCGTGATGCCCAGCATCGCCAGGTCATACAGCGTGTAGAAATTGTTCTTGGTGAGGCCGCGCTTGCGCACGGGCTTGTCGAATGGAATCAGAAAGCGGCTGTATCCCAGTTCGCAGATCAGCCCGCGGAAGTAAGGATAGGGATCGCCGATCTTGCGGATGTCCTCCATCACTTGCCGGTCGTAGAGGCCGAAGCCGGTGGCATCCTTGACCAGGGGCGTTTCGGACAGCCGGGTGACGACATGGTAATAGGCGCGGCGGACCAGGGAAAACAGCGGCGACTCCGCGCTGGAGCGCTTCTGCGCCAGGACGATTTTGTAGCCCTCTTCCCATTTGCGCAGGAATTGGGGGATCAACTCAGGGGGGTCCTCAAGGTCCGATGCCATAGCGACGATGGCTTCACCGCGGGCTTGCAGGAACGCGTGATACCCCGACCGCACGTGGCCGAAGTTGCGGTTATTGACGATAATCTTGACGCGCTTGTCGGTGCGCGCGATCTCCTTCAGTACGGCGACGGTTCCGTCCTCCGAGGCGTTGTCGATGAAGATGAATTCAAAAGTGTACTCGGGGAGATCTTCGCGGAACACGCGGCACACACGCTCGTACAGTTCGCCGACGTTCTCTGCCTCGTTGTAACAGCCGGTCACTACGCTTACGAATGGCATAATCTCAAGCCTCACTCATAGAGCAGGATCAAGCGGTTTTCCAGTCCCATCTGGTGTTGAATCTGTTTCTGAATCTCGCGTTGGAATCCTCGCGACGAGATCAGGATGGGATCGCGCGACCGCAATTCCGCCGGCGACACCACCGGCACTCCGCGCAATTGCTGGCGTTGACAATTCGGGTTCGAATCCACGAACAGCGACACTTGCTCCGGGTTGAGACCACCAGTGGCAAGCAGGCGCAGCGTATGGGTGCCCACGCCCCATACGATCATGCGCTCGCCGGGCGCCAGCGCCTGCCGGATCCGGGCGCGAATCCGCCCATCCTCCACCCGGCATCCCTCAATATATGACCGCAACCCCGCCTCGGTCTCTGTGTCCTTTTCAATGCGTGTCGGATCTGCCGATCTCTCGAACACGCCGTACGTGCACGGACAGGTAACCTCGTGTTGCGGCCGCACGGTATGGCCGGTTTCCAGCGCACGGAATCCGCGGGCCTGCATCAGGTTGGTCAGCGACTTCCGAGAGAAGAAATTAATGTGCTCCACGCTAAATTCCTGAAAGGGCGCGTCCAGGTGCGGGACGTACCGGCTGGCATCCGGCACTTCCAGGTACACGCGGCCGCGTTCGCGGAGCAGCTCGTGGAACCGCGTCACGGTGCGTTCCAGGTCGCGGATGTGCTCCAAGACGCCCGTCAGGATGAGAAAGTCGTAGGGTTCTTCCGGAATGGGGACCGTGAAGACCGTCCCGACCACAGCCGGAACGCCGTAGAGTTGGGTGGCTGCTCGTGCGCAGCGAGGAGACGGATCCGAACCAAGCACGTCAGGGAAACCCCGCTCCCGCACCGCCTTTAGCAGACCGCCAGTGGCGCAGCCAATTTCGAATACTCGGGAATCTGGAGATGAGATGAACCGTCCAATGAGTTCCGCCGCGTCGCGGAAGCGCGGTTCCACAACGGGGATCGCCTCCAAATCGTGGCCGGGGTTTTCGTATTTGGACAGGTCGCGGTAATACTCGTCGAATGCCTCTTGGGGCGGAATATTGTCGGCGAACCCTGCTCCGCAGTCTTCGCAGATCACCACGTCGTATCCATCTAATAGGCGGACACCCGACACGTGTGCGAACGATTGCCGGAACAGTCGCCGGGAGTTGCCGCTGCCGCATATCGGGCATCCACGGCCTTGTATGATTTGAACTGTTTCCTGTCGTTTCATAGTCACTCGTCAAAGCGCAGTAACGCCGGGTCGATCTCGTCGGCGTGCGCCTCGTACCAGCGGTACAGCCGCCGGATGGAATCGTCCATGTCGCGGAATTGCAGGTCGGGAAACTCTTCCAACAGGCGGCTGTTGTCGCCGCTGTATTCGTTCCCGAAATTCTCGTCCCGGACGACAAGATCGAGCGCCTTGCCCGACGCCGCCACTACCTTCTCTCCCAGCGTCCTGAGGTCCTGCGAACGGCCCGTGCAGACGTTGTAGTGGCGGTGTTGCAGGTCGTTCTCCAAGAAGCGTTCGACGATCCGGCCCAGGTCTTCCACGTCCAGGTAGTCGAAGAAGACGTTGCGGCGCACGAGTACCGGCATGTCCCAGACCGCGCGGCAGCAGGCGTTGGAAATGAACCGGACCCGCCAATCTTCGTGCGGTCCGAAAACGCCAAAGAGGCGCAGCTCGAACACTTCCGCCATGCCGTCGATAGCGCTGGCGCAGATGTACTTGGAGAAGCCGTAGGGATCGGCGGGGACGCGGCTGTCGAAACAGGTTTCGGCGATGTTGGCTATGGGCCCGCGGCGGTCGTAGACCGCGCCCGAACTCAGGAAGAGGAGCTTGCCGAAGGCGTCGGGATTACGCACCAGGTTGAAGAACATGCGGCAGTTGTGTTGCATCAGGTCAGGCGGTGCGCCGATCCTGCGGTTGGCGCGAACGGTGGCGGCGTGCACGATGGCGTCGAATCGGTGTTGGCGAAGGTACTGGCGGATGGCGTCCTCATCCAACAAGTCGAGTTCCGCCCGGGAGGGCGCGAATACTTCATACTGTTGGCACAAGCTCCCGGCCAGGTTACGGCCAAGGAAGCCTCCGGCGCCTGTGATGAGGATCTTCATGTGATGGTCCAGCCGCCGTCCACGCTCAGCGCCTGGCCGGTCACGAAGCTCGACGCATCGGAGGCCAGAAAGAGAACCGCTCCGGCCAGTTCGACCGGATTGCCCAAGCGGCCCAGAACGGTACGGTCCTTGAGGCGTTCGAGGAACGGGTCGCCCTGGGAGACGCTGTTCGCGGTGGTCTCTTCGGTATTGGAGAAGGGTCCGGGCAGAATGGCGTTGGCGCGCACGCCGAACGGTCCCCAGAAGGACGCCGTGTAGCGCGTGAACGCCAGCAGCGCCGCTTTGGATGCGGAGTAACCGGGAGGATTGATGAAGTCGGTGCCGGCGTAGAGCTGCGGGCTGGGCGCCACGGTTGCGTACATGGTGGAGATGTTGACGATGCTGCCGCAGCCGCGGGTCTTCATTCCAAAGCCGATGCGCTGGGTGATGAGGGCCGCCCAGTAGACCCCGCCGGTCAGGTTGCGTATCCAGCCATCGAACGTGGCGTTCTCGAGATGGCCTTCGGGGACATTGAAGCCCGTGCGCGGTCCCAGTTCGTGGGCGTTGTTGACGATTACGTCGACCACGGGGTGCTCGCGGTTGATTCGCGCCAGAATTTCTTCGACGGCGGGGATGTCATAGAGGTCGGCACGATAGGGGTGGACGCGGTCTTGTCCCCAAACGGCGCGCAACGATTTGGCCTGGGTGGCGACGCGTTCGGAGGCTCCCAATGTGAGGACCGTGGCACCGTTCGCGAGCAGCGCGCGGGACATGGTGCGCCCCAGGAAGCCGGTCGCACCGGTGAGCAGCACGGTCTTACTTTGCAGTGAGAAGAGGGTGCCGGCAGCCAGGTCCGCGGAGGCGGGGATCACCATGCGGTTCGTCCTCCGTCGCACACCAGGTTGTGGCCGGTCATGTAAGACGAGGCATCGGAGACCAGAAAGAGCACCGCGCCCTGATACTCGTCGGCGTTGGCCATTCGGCCCATGGGAATCAGGGAAGTCAACTTTTGTACGAAGGCTTCGGGCTGGCCGGTGTAGACGCCGCCCGGGGAGATGGCGTTCACGCGCACGCCGGAATCGGCCCAGTAGGTGGCCAGGTAGCGGGTGAGTCCGACGAGGCCGCTTTTTACCACCGAGTAAGTGACCGGCTTGGCGGGCTGGAGATGCTCGGGGAGTCCGGGCTGGCGGTAGATGCGCTGATCGGGTGCGATGACGGCCAGGTCGGATGCGACATTAAGAATGACGCCGCGGCACCCGTATTCGCGAAAGGCCTGCGCCATGTGGGAGCCCAGGATCTGGCTACAGAGGTGCGCGCCGGTGAGTCCGACGGCGATATCGGCGTTCCACTGGTCGAGCGGGAAACTCTCCAGGCGCGAGAAATTGACATTGCCGCTCTGCCCGACCTTGGGGTTGTTGGCGGCGTTGTTGATCAGGATGTCGAGGCGCTGGAGCCGAGACAGGACCTCGTCGAGCATACCGCGGACCGCGGCTGGATCGGTGATGTCGGTTCTGCAGCCGAAGGCGGGGACGTGGAAGCGCTCCTCGAGATTGCGCGCCTGGTCGTGAGCGGCGACTATATCGACCAGCACGGGAATGCCGCCGTGGGCCGCAATAACTTCGGCGTGCTTCATACCGAGCAGGCCGGCGCCGCCGGTGATGACGGCCACACGTCCGGTCAAGCTGAATGGGTGGGTCATGCGCGGGTCTGTCCTCCATCGGCCACCAAACAGGCGCCGGTAATGAACGAAGCGCGATCGGAAGCGAGGAACGCCGCGGCCGCGCCGATCTCTTCGGGCTCGCCGAAACGGTCGAGCGGGACTTCGCGGGTGATCATCGACATCACCGCGGCGGGGTCGCCATCGAGCTTGCGCTGCCAGGCGCCTTCTGGGAACAGGACGTTCCCCGGAGCGATGGTGTTCACGCGAATACCGTGGCTGGCCACCTGGCGCGCGAGATCCTTACTGTACTTTTCCAAAGCGGCTTTGGCGGCGCTGTAGGGCAGGGGCGCTCCGAAGCTTTCGAGCCCGGCAATGGAGCTGATGAACAGAATTGTTCCGCGCCGCGCCTCCACCATCGCCGGCAGAAAGACTTCCACGAGGCGGATGCTGGTCCAGAGGTTGACCTCGAAGATGGAGCCCCAGTCGGTGGCGGTCAGGTGAAAGCCGCTGCGCCCCGTGCCGTTGCCCACGTTGCAGACGAGAACCTCCACGCCGCCCCAACGAGCTATCACCTGGCGGTGGGCGTCTTGAATTACTTGCGTGGAAGACAGGTCGCCGGCAAAAGTGGCGACGCGGTCTTCACGGCCCGGGGAGAGCGCGGTGCAGGTGTTCCGGAGGGCTTCGAGATCGCGCCCGGTGAGGACCACGTTGGCCCCTTCGTCGAGGAAGACGCGGGCGATTCCCTTCCCGATACCGCGGGAGGAGCCTGCCACGAAAACGGTTTTGCCTGCCAGCTTCAGATCCATCTAATTGAAGTACCCTTCGACGAAGGCGCGATTGCACCGTGCCCAGGCGATCTCGTCGCCGGCGGTTCCGCGTGCGACTTGCAGCACGATGTCACCGGCGTAGTTCAGGCGGTCCAAGCAGGCGAATACGGCGTCCAGGTCGGCATCGCCTTGGCGCAGGGGCATAGTTCCGCCGTTGCAGATGCGGTCCTTGATGTGGACGCTACCCACGCGGGCGCCATAGGCGGCGAATTCGTCGGCGGGTTTATACCCCAGAGCGGAACTATTGCCGGAATCGTAGTTGACCTTGATGAGCGGGTGGGGCAGGCAAGCCAGCAACAGAGCGAATTCGCCCGGTGCAAGCGATGTTTCGAGGTGCAGTTCGACACCCGCTGCCTGGGCGGCGGGCAGCGCACGGCGGAGGCTGTCCAGGACGGCTTCGCGATCGTCCCCATCGCGGATGGCCGATTGATCGACAAACGGGAGCACGATGCGCGTGACGCCCAGGACCTTTGCCTGCTCCAGGAGCCACTCCAGATGAGCCAGGCGTACGGCGCGCTCGGCATCGGTCGAGCGCACGAAGGCGAAGTCCATAAAGTAGTCGGCGCAAATGGAGCGGACGGCTACCTGGTGTTCACGGGAAAGCGAACCGATGCGGGTCACGCCTTCTGCGGTTTCGATCGGGTTGGCGCCGAGTCCGTAGGTGTCATAGATCCACTCGATGGCGCCGAGACCGGCGGCGGCGGCACGGGGAAACTCCTGTTCCCACTGCTCCCGCGGAAAGGCCTGGATGCGCCCATCTACGGGCGGGAGGAGTCTTCCTTGCATGATGGCGAGTTTGCGGTGAGTGATCATGATTGGCTTTACTCTTCCAGAGGCGCGACGATCATGTTGGCGTAGAACTCCTCGCGGTCGAGGAACGGGAACAGGTCCTCGAGCGGTTTGGACACCAGCGATCCATCGGGCCGCTGCATGGAGGAGAGACGCGGCACGCGCGGCTCATCGGGGATTACTTCGACGTCGCACAGAACGGGGCCGGGCATATCGAGTACCTGGCGCACCTGTTGGCGGAGGCGGTCCTGTGCGGCAATACGGATGCATGGAATTCCGTAGGCCTCGCCCAGCTTGGCGAGAGGCGGGATCATCAGCCCGGTATGCTCGTCGCACCCCACCTGGGGTGAACCGAAAAACGCGGTTTGGGAGGCGCGGATGGAGGCGTAGCCGCCATTGTTTAGGATGAAGAATTTGATGGGCAGGTCGAGCTGTCGCACGGTGGCCAGTTCCTGAATGTTGAACTGGAATCCGCCGTCGCCTTCGACGCAAACGGCGCGGCGGCGGCCACCGGCGAGACACACGCCGATGCTCATGGGAAGGCCGCATCCCATGGCGCCCAGTCCGGCCATGTGATAGATGCGCTGGCCGGTGCGGGTGGGACAGGCGAACAGGAAAATCTCGATGCCGCTGCCGGCGTTGCCGGAAATCATGAGATCGTCCGGACTGGTCTCCTGCCCGATCACTTCAGCCAGGTGGAAGATGCTCACGCGGCCTTCGGGCTTGCGGTGCTCTGGAAGCACGACCGGGTAGTGCGTCTTCCAATCGGCGCAGCGCTTGTTCCAGTAGGTGCGGTCCTTGGTCTGGACGGAGTCAATCTGGCGCAGCATTTCGCGCAGGAAGTCGCCGGCATCGGCGGGGATCTCGGCTTGGATGTAGGGCGCCAGCTTGCGGATCTCGGCGGGGTCGATATCGACCATCACCTTGTGGGCCGCGCGCGCCAGGCGAGCCGGAGCGTAACCGGTGATGGCGAAATCCATGCGCGCTCCCACGATCAGGAGGAAGTCGCAGTTCTGCAGGGCGAAGTTAGCGCCGCGGGAGGCGAGCGAACCGGGACGGCCGACGAAGAGGGGATCCTCGGAGGAGATGATGTCGGCGGCGCACCAGGTGGCTTCGACGGGGACGCCGAGGCGCGCGAACAGGCGGCGGAAATCCGCTTCGGCGTGGGCCAGGCGGACTCCGTTACCGACGAGGAGGAGAGGGCGCTGTGCGCCGTTGAGGGCTTGGATGGTTTCGCGGACTTTTCCGGGGAGATCGAAGGGAGCAGACGGCGCGAGTTCCGCGGGATCGAAGGCGGGAAGACTGGACTCATCAATAGGACTGGCTTGCACATCGAGCGGGATATCGATCCACACCGGGCCAGGCCGGCCGGTGCGAGCCAGCCACACGGCCTTTTCCAGGTGATAGCGGATACTGGACGGATCGAGGACCGTGACGGCGTACTTGGTCACGGGCTTCACGATGGAGATGATGTCGACTTCCTGAACGCCAAGCTGGCGCATACCGAGGGGCGTGCCATCGGGGGCGAACATGCGGTCGGGGCGCTTGACCTGGCCGGAGAGCACCAGCAGCGGCGTGGAATCGAGCCACGCGCCGGCCACTCCGGTGAGCGCGTTGGTTCCTCCCGGGCCCGTGGTGACCATGGCCACCCCGAGGTTGTTGGTTGCCTTGGCGTAGTTCTCGGCCGCCATGGCGCTGGCCTGCTCGTGCGAGTTGCACACCGCTTCGAGTTCCGGGCACTGCGCCAGCGATGCGTTCAGGTGCATGGCGCCACCGCCGGTAACCAGGAAGACGTGCCGGACTCCCTGGGCAGCGACGAACCGCATGACGTAATCGGAAAGTTTCATGTGCTTCTGCTATGCCGATTGGCTACGGCTAACCGGGATTTCTCCCGCGAGAATCAAGTCCACCAGCTCGCGCACGGCGCCATTGCCGCCGGCGGCCGAAGTGACGATATCGGCTTGGCGGCGGGCGGCGGGACGGGCATCGGCAGGCGCGGCGGCAATGCCGGCGGCTTCCATGGCAGCGAGGTCGTTCACGTCGTCGCCCATGAAGCAGATTTCGCCCATGGCAAGCTCCTGACGCCGGGCATAGGCCGCCAGCGCCGCCGCTTTGTCCTTGCAGCCCTTGGTCACGTCCGCCAGCTTCAACTTGGCGGCGAACCGATCCACCAGCGGGCTGTCTTCGCCGCTGATGATGGTCACCAGCAGACCGGCTCTGCAAGCCAGCGACACGCCCATGACATCGGCGAAGGAGAGCCGCTTCCACTCCGCTCCATCGGGCCCCCACCACACACCGCCGTCGGTCAGAACGCCATCGAAGTCCAGCGCGATGGCTTTGATTGTTCCCATCTCAGGCAGCGGCCCCCACGCGCCGCAGCTTCTTGATGATGGGCTGCTCGCGTTCCACGACGCGCTTGACCCCGTCGCCCAGCGAGCTCTCCACGATCCGGATGTAGCTGACGATCTTGGTGATGCCGTTCGGTTCGAGCGAGGCGGCCTGATCCGAGCCCCACATGGCGCGGTCCAGCGTGATGTGGCGCTCCACACAGCATGCGCCCAGCGCGACCGCGGACACCGTGGAGGGCAGCCCCGTTTCGTGCCCGGAGTAGCCCACAGGAACGCGGTAGCGCTCCCCGAGCGTGGGGATGGCCCTCAGGTTCAGCTCGTGGTAGTGCGCCGGATAGGCACTGCAGGCGTGCAACAGGATCAGTTCGTCGCGCCCCAGCACCTCGACCGCGTGGTCGATTTCCTCGATCGTGCTCATGCCGGTGGACAGAATGATCGGCCGCCTCTTGGACCGGGTGTGCCGCAACAGGCGGTCGTCGGTCAAGGAAGCGGAAGCAATTTTGAAGCAAGGGGGATCGAACTGGTCGATGAAATCGACAGACCTCTCGTCCCAGCAGGACGCGAACCACGGCATCTTCACTTCCCGGCAGTACCGGTCGATCAGGCGATACTGGTCATGGCCGAATTCCAGGGCCCGTTTCAAATCGCCGTTGGTCGTGCCGAAAGGACTTTCCCGCGGCTTGGCCAGTTCTTCGGCGGAATACACTACGTCCACCGTCCTCTTCTGGAATTTGACGGCATCGCATCCCGCGGCCACCGCGACGCTAATCAGCCTCCGAGTGAGATCGAGGTCGCCGTTGTGATTAATCCCAATTTCCGCGATCACGAAACACGGATGTCCGTTCCCGACCATCCTGTTGCCAATGTGAACTTCGTCGATGACTTTACCAGTCCCTTGCATCGTCTTTCTCCTTTAGTCCTTGCGGCTGCTTGGGCCGATCGCCGCAAACTCCGTATGCGCTTCCGCGCGCTTTCGGCTGCGCGCCCTAAAAAACCCTTCGAACACGTCCAGGACGTAGTCGATGATTTCGGCGGTCAGGCCGGGGTAGACGCCGATGAAAAATGTGTCGCGCATGATGATGTCGGAGGCGGCGAGATCGCCATGAATGCGCTTCTCGATGTTGAGGAATCCCGG
The DNA here is from genome assembly GCA_003167255.1 of Bryobacterales bacterium. Taxonomy (GTDB): domain Bacteria; phylum Acidobacteriota; class Terriglobia; order Bryobacterales; family Bryobacteraceae; genus PALSA-129. The sequence goes on along the minus strand of PMTR01000107.1, from coordinate 10,657 downwards.
CTGGCGGATGATGTTGCCGCCGAAGACCAGGCGCGTTTCGATTTGCGCCTCTTCCAGATGGCGGATGATGCGGGCGCGGTCCACACCCGGCCGGACAGTGATGGGGAAGGCGAAGGGCGATGGGTTCGAGCGCGGATCGATCTTCGGCAGAATCAGGTAGTCCTCATAGGCCAGCAGGCCCTGGTAGAGGCGCTGGAAATTGCGCCGGCGCGCCGCGATGAAGGCTTCCAGCTTTTCGGTTTGCGCCAGGCCGATGGCGGCCTGCAGGTCCGTCGCCTTGAGGTTGTAGCCGATGTTCGAATAAATGTACTTGTGGTCGTAGCCGCACGGCAGCTCGCCCGATTGCCAGCCGAAGCGTGTGCCGCAGGTGTTGGACTTGCCGGGATCGCACCAGCATTCGCGGCCCCAATCGCGGATGGAACGGGCGGTCTTCTGCAAACCGAAACCATTGATGGCGATGCCGCCGCCCTCGCCCATGGTGATGTGGTGGGCCGGATAGAAACTCAACGACGACATTTGGCCGAAGGTGCCGGCGAGCTGGCCGTTGAAGGTGGCGCCGAGCGCATCGCAGCCGTCTTCGAGCAGCCACAGGCCGCGGCGTCGCGCCACTTCGGTGATGATTTCCATGTCGCACGGGTTGCCCAACGTGTGTGGCACGAAGATGGCGCGGGTGCGCGGGCCGATGGCGTCTTCAACCAGGCGCGGGTTGATGTTGTAGGTGCCCACTTCGCAATCGACGAACACCGGCACCAGGCGATTCTGCACGATGGGCGCTACGGTGGTGGGGAAGGTGACGGCGGGCGTAATCACTTCATCGCCAGACAGAAGCGGAGCGAGGCTCCCGGCGGCCAGATCCCCGGCTAGCGCGGGCGCGCACAGCGTGCTCAGCATCAGGAGGTTGGCGGAAGAACCGGAATTGACCAGCAGGAAATCGCGGCAGCCGAAGAACTGGCGCATGCGCCGCTCGAAGCGGTCGGCATACGGTCCGGCGGTCAGCCAGAAATCGAGCGCCGAATCGGCCAGCCGGGTCATTTCGCGCTCGTCGTAGACGCGGCCCGCATAGGGGACGCGCGACTGGCCCGGCACGAAAGCAGGCTTCTCATGCGCCACGCGGTAATACTCCTGGACGAGACCCAGGATCTGATCCTTCAGCGCTTGCTTCCGGCCGGTGTGAGGGTCCATATCAGTACACCGCCCCGACCGCGTCTGCGTCACGCGGGGCCGCTTCGGCCAGGTTCACCGCCAACAACTCCCGGTACCAGGCGATGGTGCGGCCGAGCCCTTCCTCCAGGGTGAACAAGGGCGACCACTGCAACAGGCGGCGCGCCCGTTCCGCGCTCAAATACTGCCGCCGGATTTCGTGCGAGGCTTGATTGAGAACTACCGGCTTCAAGTCCGAATCCATGGCGCGCAAGATGCGGCCGGCCAGCTCCAGTACGGTGACCTGGGTTTCATTGGAAAAATTGAAAGCCAGGCCGCGCAGGTCTTCCCGGCTGTGGAGTTTTTCGGCCAGCAGCATGTAGGCGGCGGCCCCATCTTCCACGTAGAAATAGTCGCGGACGAAGTGACCGTCGGAACGAATCGCCGGCCGCTCGCCGCGCAGAATGGAACGAATGGTCCCGGGTACGATGCGGTTCCAATTCAGGTCGCCGCCGCCGTAAAAATTCCCGCAGCGCGTAACCGTCACCGGCAGACCGTAGGTTTCCGCGTAGGTGTGGGCGATCAGGTCCGCGCAGGATTTGCTTACATCATAGGGATGCCGGCCCGCCAGCGGAGCGTCTTCCGAATACGGCAGTTGGTCCTGCTCGCCATAAGCCTTATCGGAGGAGGCCACCACGATGGACCGGACGCCCGGCGAGCGGCGGCAGGCCTCCAGCAGGTTCCACGTGCCTTGAATATTGCTTTCGAAGGTCGAAACCGGGTTGCGGTTGGCGATGCCCACGATGGTTTGCGCGGCGAGATGAAACACGGTATCGATTTCGTATTCGCCCAAGGCGCGTTCGATGGTGTCGCGATCGCGGACATCGCCGCGCACAACTTTGACCTGCTCCAGCACCCGGGACCGGACCAGCTCGCTCTGTGGAACCCAATCGCGCACCAGGCAAACCACATCGGCAGCGGCCTCGCGGAGCCGGCGTGTGAGCCATGAGCCCACCAGCCCCGTGGCGCCGGTGATCAGCACGGGCCGGTCCTGCCAGTATCCGCCGGGGGACAGTCCTCCTGGCTGGACTCCCTCTCCGGCCGTGGTCACCGTTTTCACCGGCTGTTCACCAGTTGCGGCAGCCGCGCCGGCACATCGTCCCACAGCTTCCACGGCGCTGCATGGCGGCTCCAAAGGTCGTTCAGATGCTGGTATTCGCGATAGGTGTCCATGGCGTAAAAGAAGCCCTCGTGCTGGTAGGCCATGAGTTGGCCTTCCTTCGCCAGACGTTCCAGCGGTTCGCGCTCCAGGATGCAGTCGTCGGCGCCCAGGTAGTCGAAGAACTCTTTCTGGAAGACGAAAAAGCCGGCGTTCATCCACCCGTCGGTCTTGGGCTTTTCGGCGAATCTCTGCACGCGGCCCTGGTCCGCCACGTCGAGCATGCCGAAACGGGAAATCGGGTTGACGCTGGTGACCGTGGCGATCTTGCCGTGGCTCTTGTGAAAATCCATCAGCCGCCGGATGTTGACGTCGCTCACACCATCGCCATACGTGAGCAGGAAGGTGTCGCCATCCACGTACTTCTGGACCTTGGCCAGGCGCCCGCCGGTCTGGCAATCCAGGCCGGTATCGGCCAGCGTCACGCTGAATCCCTCTTCGGCGTGATGGCCGTGGCAGCGCAGTGGCGCGCGCTCCCCGAGCTTCATGGTGAAGTCGTTGTTCATGGCCTCGTAGTTCAGGAAGTATTCCTTGATGGTGTTGCCCTTGTAGCCCAGGCACAAGATGAACTCGCGGAAGCCGTAGTGCGCGTAGATTTTCATGATGTGCCACAGGATGGGGCGGCCACCGACCTCCACCATGGGCTTGGGACGAAACTCGGTCTCTTCACGGAGCCGCGTTCCCAAACCACCGCATAGGATCACAACCTTCACGACTATCGGCCCTCCAGAGACCACCGGCGCGCTCTCTTTTTTGCGCTGGAATGGCAATTATTCCGGTGTTACCTGATGTATGTAATCCCCAATTTGGTTGTGGTACTTAGGTAAACTTTGGTTAATGGACCGCAAGGGTCAGGTGGGCACTTGTTCCTTTGGAACTAGCTCGTTGATCCGCAAGTCCTCATCCGGGAGCGGCAATAAGAGAAACCAGTTGAACTTCGGCGCGACGCGGTCCATTCGCACAGGGATTGGTCGTATAATTTCAAGTGGGTCCGGCGCTGTCGCAAGCCAGTCGCCGGAGAGCTATATCAGTCGCGTTTAGCTGGCGTTATGGTGGTTCGATAGATCCACCTCACTTTCTGAATACCCAGCGGACCAGCGCTGGGTATTCGGCGTTTCTGTGCAGCAAGCTGGGCGCAGTCGAGCTGGTCTCGAAAGCCGCTTCGCCGCCCAAGGACCCAATATTAACTTTAGAAACAAAATTATGCTATCCCGTATTTGGTTGTGGTACTGTTATGGCCTAAAGTTATGGCCCGCACTCTCTGAGGGCCGAATCCGGTGGAGCGACCGGCCAGCCTATTGAAAACAGAGGGGATACTCAGCCGAAAGAGATTCCGCGGGAGGCCGTCAGGGCTTCAGGCGGGCGCGGTACAGTTGACGATAGTCAGTAAGCGTCAGGAGTTCGGCCGACCCTCCGTCGGCCACGATCCTCGGGAGCAGCCAGCCGGGCCGGAAGGGATTCTGGTACAGCAGGAACTCGCGGCCGGGAGTGGCAAAATCCCGATACTCGATGACCTGCACGGAAGACCAGGACCGCAAGGCCCTCAGGCCGCCGTCGATGGAATCGAAGCCCATGTACTTCACGGCTGCGGCATTATCCACCACGAACAGGAGGTGTGATTTCAGCACATCAGGCGCGTACTGCCACATCTGCAAGAACAAATGCCCGTCGGTGACCACCACCGGCCCCTGCCGGAGAGCCTTGACGAGGATGGTTTCGTCGGCGAACGGCTGGCGGGGGGGCGGAATCTCCACGGTGACATATGCGAGAGGCAGCAGCGACAGGCAGAGGAGCAGGAACCCAGGCAGGGCGCGTCCGTGGGAGAGCCGGGCGACGATCATGGGTGTGAGCAGGACCACTCCCGTCAACGACACCAGCGCATACCGGCCCGTGAACATGTGGGTGACCAGCAACCCGCTGCCCACCGCGAAGATGGGAATCGCCAGAAAGAGCGAACCCGCAACCAGCTCGTGGTCCGCCAGTACCGGGGGCGAGCCGGCGTCCTCCGCCGCGCCCGATGTGCTGCCGTTACGAATCATCCACACCGCCAGGATGGCCACGCCAAGCACCAGAAAGCTCAACACGTGCTGCAGCCCCTCCTGCCAAAACTCGATGACCTGCTCCGGGTAGGCGGGAGCCCACGTCGGATGACTGAAGCCGCCGACCACGCGCGTGATGCTGGCCACACGCCAGACCACCGGCGCTCCGCCAGCGGCCAAGGCTGCCCAGACCGGCCAATCGATTCGCCGCGCGCGCCAGGAGCGGAAGGCTTCCCCGCCGGCCAGCGGAAGGTAGACCAGGATGGCATAGTAATGGCAGAGAATGGCGCAGGCCAGGCTGAGAGCCAGCAGGGCACAGGCCAGCAGCCGCTTGGAACCCTCGGCCGCCATCTGCCAGGCCACTAACGCCAGACCACAAAACGCCAATTCGAGGCCGTAGGCCCGCGCCTCGTAAGCGTAAGTGTATGCCTCAGTGGCGATGGGCAGCAGCAGCGCCAACAGCGCATAGTAGATTCCCACACGCCGGAGCGTGAACCGATACAGGCAGAGGCAAAAAACCCAGAAACCAAGGATGGCCGGCAGCCGCACGGCAATCTCGCCGGGGCCAAACCACTGCATGGAAAAGTGCGTCAGCAGGTGAAGAAGCGGGGGGTTGGCGTCGATCGCCTGGGCCGCCTTCCACGTCCCGGCGGCATCCGGCGCGGAGGCCGCCATGACGGTAACGACCTCGTCATACCAGAGGGGCCTGTTGCGTGCGTTCCCGATGGCGCCGACGGCGTAGACGAGGGTGAGAATCAGTAAAAACAGGTACTGATATTTCTTCAGTAAGGCCGCCATACGCTGCGCGTCCTTCTCAAGCGACGCTCCGGAACCGGTGGCGCGTGGGCCTGTGGCAGCTTGCATGAATTGTAGTTCCTACTATAACCAAACCGAATCGTTTGCGTGGAACACTCCGGCGTGGAACACTCCGGCTCGCGCGCACCGAGTGCGGTTATAATAAGGGGCTGTCGTAGTCTTCGGTGCCCTCTGGATGATGCGCTCTTTTCGGGTAAATGTTCCCGCCACTTCGCTCGCGCTTTTGATTTCGGACATCCTGCTGGTGACTACCGCTTTCGTTCTGGCAACTTACCTTACGCTGGACGCCGATCCCCGGACCTACCTCTTCGATGACGGCGGCTTCCTGCGCCTTATTCCGGTCCTGGCCACCATCATCGTCGGTATGCACTTCAGCGATCTCTATTCGCGGGTCCACCTGCAGTCGCGGATCGTGCTGCTGCAACAGCTCTGCGTGGTGATGGGCGGGGCGTTCCTCACGGAGGGCTTCCTCTACTATCTCAGTTCCACGCAGCGCGTTCCCCTTCACGTGATGGCCGTCGGGAGCACCCTGGCCATGGCCGGCCTGTTCCTGTGGCGGGTCGCCTTCAGCGCCTTCGCGCTCCAGGTGATGGGGCGCGATACGCTTCTGCTGGTGGGCGGCAGTCCCCTGCTCGAAGACATTGCCCGGCACATCGAAGAACATCCCGAGATGGCCCTGCAGGTGACCGGCTATGTGGCCGACGGCCTGGAGCCCGGCACTCCGCTTCCAGGCGGCAAGGTTCTGGGCCCAATCAGTTCGCTCACCGAAGTGGTGCAGGCGACCCGCCCCAACCGCCTGGTGATCGGCATGCCCGAACGGCGGCTGCGTATGCCGGTGGCCGAACTCCTGGACCTTCGCTTCGCGGGCCACATCATCGAAGAAGCCGCCACCACCTTCGAACACGTGTGCGGCCGCGTCTGCATCCGCGAACTGCGTCCTTCCCAACTGATTTATTCCGGAGAGCTGGGCCCCCGCATGCAGACCCTGGTGGTGCAGACCATCTCCAGCCGGCTGTTCTCCGCCATCGGCCTGGTGTTGGCCTCACCCATCATGCTGCTCACCGCGCTCGCCGTGCGGCTTTCGTCGCCCGGCCCGATCCTCTATCGCCAGGTGCGCGTGGGGCTTGATGGCGAACTCTTCACGCTTTACAAGTTCCGCTCGATGCGGGCTGACGCTGAAGCGCAAACCGGCGCCGTGTGGGCTTCCAGAGACGATCCCCGGATCACCAAAGTCGGCAAAATCATCCGCAAACTCCGCTTCGATGAGTTACCCCAACTGGTCAACGGCCTGATCGGCAACATGTCCATCGTGGGTCCGCGCCCGGAGCGGCCCGAATTCGTCCATTCCCTCTGCGAAAAGATCCCGTACTACCGCGAGCGCCATTGCGTCCGTCCCGGCATCACGGGCTGGGCTCAAATCAATTATAAGTACGGCGATACACTGGAAGACACCATCACGAAGCTCGAATACGACCTTTACTACATCAAGAACATGTCCTTCCGTCTGGACACGTACATCATCTTCCACACGGTCAAGGCCATGCTGCTCTCCCGCGGCGCGCAGTAGTCGTAGTACTCGGCAACCCGTTCCAGGCACCCGGCTGCTTGACACGCCCCGCACAGCCGCGTCAGACTTTGAATTGCTGCTTGTCCTAACGGAGGAACTCGATTGAATCCGGCTCGCGCACTGTTCACCCTGTCTTTCGTCCTGCCCGCGTTCGGCCAGTACGCCGGCCCCGCCATCCTCTCGCGCGGCGACGCCCCCGCCGCCATGGAAGCGCCCCAAATCAAGTTCCAGCCCTTCCTGTCAGTCGGCGCCTCCTATAGCACCGGTCTCGCGGGTGTCGCCGTCGTCGATACGCAGGGCGACCTCGCCAACGCCAGTGCTTATGGAGTCACGATCTCGGGCGGCATTAGCGGATCCCATAGTTGGCGGCATACCCATATCGGCCTCGACTACCACGCCGGCTACACCTATTATTCCAACGCCTCCGCCTACAACTCGCTCAACCAGGCATTGAGTTTCGGTCTCGGCCACCAGATCACTCGCCACATCAAGTTCAGCCTGCGTGAAGCCTTCGGCTGGTCCTCACGCAGCATTCCGAACGTGGGGCTCACCCAAACCGTGCCCTTCGATCCCTCCCAAAGCGCCATCCCCACCGTCGACTTCTACGACAGCCGCGTGATTTACTCGTCGACCCAGGCCGATCTCGTCATTCAAAAATCCACGCGTCTCTCCTTCGATCTGGGCGGCGGTTTCTTCATCAATCGCTACGCCTCCACGGCGCTGTTTGGAGTTACCGGCGAAAGCGCCACGGGCGATTTCCAATACCGGCTCTCCCGAGGCGCCACCATTGGGGCCAACTATAGCTTCACCCACTACTCCTTCACCGGAATCCTCTCCTCGAGCGACATCCACGGCTCCGCCCTCACCTACGCACTGCGCATCTCCCGCACGGTAGAGTTTTCCGGTTACGCCGGATTCATGCGCGCCGAAACCAAGTTCATCCAAAGCGTGCCGGTCGATCCGAATGTGGCTTTGCTGCTCGGTATCACCTCCACCAGCGCGCTGGTTCATCGCGTCAACTGGGTTCCCAATTTTTCCGGACGGCTGTCCAAGACCTTTGCCCGCGGGGTGATCTATGCCGCCGGTGGAGAGACCGTCTTCGCCGGCAACGGTCTCTTTCTCACTTCCCGCGCCGCTACGGTCACGGGCGGATACGGGTACACCGGCCTGCGCCGCTGGAGCCTGGGAGTGGGCTTCACATACACCACCGCCCTTTCCATCGGCAACGTGAATGGCGGCTATGGCAACATCTCCGGCTCTTTCAACATGAGCCGCTCTCTCGGCCACTCCCTCAGCTTTGTCACCAGCTACCTGGCCAACCAATACCGCAGCCCCGACTTCACCCGCTACAATCGCTTAATCTACAGTGCGTCGGTCGGCATCGGCTGGTCCCCGGGCGACATCCCCTTGCGCATCTGGTAGCCTCCGGGCGGACGCGCATAACGTCCGTTTTCCCATGAGCCGGTACCGCGCCGTTCGCCCCGTTCCGGGGCTAACCCGTCCTGTGCGTGGTCCCCAGTGCTGACGCACTGGCTTCCATTCTCTTCCGTCCTTCGGACTTGGACCGCTTGAAAATCGTCGCGGGCGCGAAGAAAACGATGCACAGTAATACCAACGCTCAGGGCTTCAGCCGGTACCAGGCTTCCACGGCATCCCCATAAACCTGCTCAGCGTGCGCCTTGGTCCATTCGTCGTAGACCGGAAAATACTGCGAGGGGCTCGTCACGCGGCGCGCGTGCAGGCCCGCCAGGCCGCCGCCATAGGTCTTCTTCCAGACCACCGACCGATCCTTGGCGCGCACCAGTTGCGCCTCGATCGTCAGGCTCAGGTTGTCGTTCGATTCCTGCGGCAGGCACGCCGCCACCGGCCTGACTTCCAGGGCGAGCACGGCGTCGGCGTCCTGGAACGCGTCGTCATCCGGGACCATGGCCACGCCGCGGGATTCCGCCTTCACGATCTCCACCAGATCCTTGCCTGAGTGCGCAACGAATCTCCGGAAATCCACCAGCGCGATGGCGTCCAGTTGGATTCCGCCCACCTGCTGCACCAGTTGCTCCGGACGCAGGAAGCAGGAACTGTACAGGCCCGCGGCGCTCCATGCGGTTTCGACCACCAGGTGAGGCCGCGGCGGCCGCGGAAGAGCGCTCAGGACTTCATCGATCCCCGTACGCGCGCCCGCGGGCGAAAACATCGCCAGGCCGTACGCCGTGTAACCGCGCGCATCGCGATCGTTCGGCGAAGCGCCTTTCTCGAGCAGCGCGCGCACGGTCTCGGCATGGCCACGCTGGGCCGCCAGCATCAGCGCGGTCCGCCCGTTCTTATCTTTGGCGCCCAGGCTGGCTCCCTTCGCCAGCAACTCCCCCACCTTGGCCGTTAAGCCCTTGGACGCGGCATCCAACAATTCCGTCCCGGAGTCCGCCGGCGCCCATACGGCCGCCAGCGCCAGACCCAGCGCTATCGCTCGGAGCCGCGACCGTGAGGGAGCGTGTGGCATGGTTGTTTGGAACGAGTCCTTAGTGCCCCACTCCGCTACTCCGCGAATGCTTCGGCCTCTTCATCACCAGCAGCAGCGGCAGCATCAGCATAAAGACTACCGCCATTGCGAGGAACGTATCCACGAACGCCTGCATCGACGCCTGCCTCTGGATCATGCCCCAGATCGAGACATAGGCTTGCCGCGAAGCCTTCACCGGGTCGGAGCCGTGCGCCATCATGGCGGCTTCGAGCGACTTCGTCAGCACCCTGGTCTGCGTGTCGAGTGCGGTCACGCGCGCTCCCAGCAGGTGCGTGTGCAACTGTTGCCGCCGGAACAAATAAGTGGTGGCCGCGGCGATCCCGAAGCTGCCTCCCAGGTTGCGCATCAGGTTGAACATGCTGGTGGCGTTGCCCATCTCTTCTTTGGGAATCGGGTCCATGGTGGCCGTGGTCAGCGGCACGAACAGCATCGCCAGACAAGCCCCCTGGATAAACTGGGGCCAGAAAATGTCCCAGTAGCCCGCCTGCAGGTTCAACCGCGACAGCGCATAGAGCGACCACGACGCCCCCACCAGCCCCACCGCCAGCACTTTCCGCGGGTCGAAGCGCCCCATCACGGTTCCCACCACCGGCATCATGAGGAACGAGCCCAGCCCGCGCGGCGCCATCGCGATCCCCGCGTTGAGGGCCGGGTATCCGAGCAGCGTCTGCAGGAAAACCGGCACCAGCAGCAGGCTTCCGTAGAGCACGAATCCCAGCACGGTCATCAGAAAAACTCCCGCGGCGTAGGTCCGATTCTTGAAAACTTGCAGGTGCACGACGGGATCGCGCGCCCGCAATTCCCGGATCACAAACGCGGCCAGTCCGAGCGCTGCCACCAGTCCGAGCGCCGCCATCACGCGCGATTGGAACCAGTCGTCTTCCTGCCCTTTGTCCAGCAAGATCTGCAACGCGCCGACGCCCACCGCCAGCAGCCCGATACCCCAGTAGTCGATCCCCCGGTCGCCGCGCTTGATGTAGGGCGGATCGAAAATGAACCACCGCGTCATCAGCACCGACATCAGCCCAATCGGCAGGTTGATGTAGAAGACCCAGCGCCAGCTATAGTTGTCCGTCAGCCACCCGCCGATCACCGGGCCCAGCATCGGCGCGACCACGATTCCCAGACCCCAGAAGGCCATGGCCTTGCCGCGGTCGCTTGGCGGAAAGGCCTCGAGCATCACCGCCTGCGAGAGCGGTTGCAGCGCCCCGCCGGTGGCGCCCTGGATCACACGAAACAAGATGAGGATGGGCAGCGTGGGCGCGAGGCCGCAGAAGAACGAGGCGGTGGTGAAGCCGATGACCGCCGCCATCAGCATGCGTTTCCGCCCGAAGAAGTTGGCCAGCCAGCCGGTCATCGGC
>PMTR01000128.1 GCA_003167255.1 Bryobacterales bacterium | reverse complement strand
GATTTGCTTTCAGCATTTGAAATAGAGGCCGACTCGTCATCCGGAAGGTTGGCAAGCAGCTCCGAAACACGCTGGCACCGCTCGGGGCCAAAGCGGTCGTTGACAGTCTTTTTTGGTCGCAACACAGCCACCCAGCTCATCCAAAGATGACAGAGCAGAGTTCCTGAGCCAACCCCCGAAGAAGATTATCGTCGTCTACGTGATGATTCGCGGCGCGGTGGAGGAAAACGGCTACCAGGAAGTCGCGCGCTGTCCATTTCGCAGTCCTGCGCGCCAAGGGGGCCGCCAACAAATGCTTGGCGTAACATTCTGCATCAATTTCGACAGTCTCGCGCTTGGGCGCGAGTAACTCGAACGCTTCCTGGATAACCCTCTCAGCTCGATCTCCGTACTTTTCCAGCAGGCGGCAATGGCACTCCATAGCCAGCTCGACGGCTTCCTGCGCGGTGATACCCAATTCCGCGTACGTCTCGGGGCACATCAAACGCACGCCGATCTGGGCGCCGATGATGGCGCGGGTCACGCTGTCGAGGTCGCGGGGATTCACTCGGGGATCGCTCAGGCGGGCGAGTTCAACTGCCCTTTTCGCCCGGGGTTCAGCGCGCCGCTTGTGTCCGGGCTTCGCTGGTAGCATTTTCATCGGCTTTTGCACGAATAAATTACTGGATCTACCAAAGGATTTCGCCGTACCCTTAGATGCTACTGCAATTTTTGCTGCACAGGGGATAACATGAACATCCGAGATCGACGTCTCAGGTTAAGGCTCTCGCAGACGAGGCTTGCCGGACTTGCGAAAGTGAGTCGGTTCAAGATCTGTTTGCATGAGCGTGGAGACCAGTTCTTGAACGCCGAAGAGCTCGGGCGTATTCAGCAAGTGTTTCGCGAAGAAGCTCAAAAGATCAGACGCGATCTGATGGACATGAGCACAGATCTTGAGGTAATCGGTAGCACACACCGAAGCCTCGCGTAGCCCGGGCATCTGGCGGGCGCGCCAGCAGCTAGCGGGCGACCGGAATTGGGGCAGTCTGCCGCCTAGTACGCGGTGCGGGACATCCACGTGTACCCGTTTAGGCTGCGCGGGAAACCCATTTTATGTAACGGGTCCGTGGATTTGGGGAATACGAGATGCTCGGATCAAGCTTGGCTGACATATCGGAATCTCATGGTGCTCAGTTGCCAGCAACGCGACGAACTCTGAATCTAAAGCAGGCTGCGGAGTACCTTGGGATCTCGCGATCGCACCTACTGAACATCATAAACGGCAAGGTAAAGGGGGTGCCGCCGCTCCAACCGATTCGGGCCGGCCGGCGCCTGCTGTTCACAGTTGAAAAGTTGGATCAATGGTTGCGAGAGGCTGAATCCAAACCTGCCAGCACCGATTCGAAAGTGGCGTGCACACAGGGCGAAGAGAGATGCTAATATACCTCACGAACCAGGAAACAACGCCGTAGACGCGGAAAGGAAACCATGCGTCGAAAGCGATTTCAGCACGGCTGCGTGCGAGAGGTGAAGCACGGCAGCAGAAGAGTATGGATCGGAAAATTCTACGAGAACGGAGAGAGCCGAACCCGGGTTCTCGGCCACATCGCGCACATGAACGAAGGAGAAGCCTGGTCGGAGTTGCAACGGAAGTACCTGAACCCGATCAACGAGGACGTAGGCTTCCGGCAGACTTTGCCGAGCAACTTCAAGGATTACGTCAAAAGAGTTTTCGTCCCTCAACGCCGAGAGAACTGGAAGGAGGACTCAACCGAAATTACCACACTGGAACGTTTCCAGAACCATCTATTCCCCGCGTTCGAAGCCTTCGAGCTACGCGACCTCCCACGGGACAAACTGCAGCAGTTCCTGAACGAACGAGCAAAGTCGGGGTATTCCAGGAGCGTGGTGGACCACCTGAAATGGGATTTGAAGGCCATCTTCAAGATGGCGAGGATTGCCTGGTTGAGGGCAACCCGGCCGGCTCTCTGGTGACTCCAAAGGCAGCGAAGAGGCCTAAGAAGCGCACCATGACGAAGGAGGAGTACAACTTGGGGCTAACGGTGCTGGATGTCAGGGAGCGAATCATCTATCGACTCGCAGGCCTGGTTGGCATGCGCCCAGGCGAGATCCTGGCGCTCCGGTGGGGACGGGTCCGGCGGGCAACGGCCGAGATTGTCGAGCGGGTATACCGCGGCAGCCTCGGCGACCCAAAGACCGACCGCAGCCGGAGAGAAGCGGCGATTCCACCCGAACTTGCAGACGATATCGAGAAGTGGCGTACGCTCTGCGTGGACGTCAGTGACAGCGCTTTGGTATTTCCGTCCGAACGGGGCACCCTAATGTCCCGCGACAATTTCTTGCGGCGGAACTTCCAGAGGAAACTGACAAAGGTGGGCTTGGGTTGGGTGAATTTCCAGGTATTGAGGAGGACGCAGGCTAGTTTGGGCCATGATCAGAAAATCGATCCAAAGGTGGCCGCGGACCAGCGCGGTCACGCAATCGGAGTGGCGATCGACACGTATACCAGAACCGGTAATGAAAGCCGGCTGGCGGCGGTTACGAAGCTCGAAAATGCGTTGAAGAAAGGCGAGGAGTTGGCCGGTGCGGTTGCCGTCGCATCGACGGGCACCTGAGGTTATCGAGGTAATCGAGGTAAAGCGGGAAAAATGGAATTCGCTATCTCATTGAAAAGATGGAGCGGGAGACGGGACTCGAACCCGCGACGTCCAGCTTGGGAAGCTGGCATTCTACCACTGAATTACTCCCGCTCGGGCTGGTACCTCAAACTATAGCAAAGAAGTGCTTTGTGCGCCAAGCCAAAACTGGCCAGATTGGGAATCTGAGATTCTAGCCCTAACGATTGCTTTCCTCATCTACCAATAAGATACAGCACAAAAACAAGGCAGGTCGGCCTGAAAACGGACACCAAAATCTTCGGCAACTTTTCTCCGCTGCAACGGAATCTGTTCCAGGCTAAGTTCAGCCTGCCGCTTTGCAGAGACGGGTGCTTGTCAGGCGTCGCGATCAGCATGAAGTTCGCATGCATAGTCAGCGTCGCGATGCTCGGAGAATTACGGCTTGTCGAAAAAAAGATAAACGGCGGCAATCCGGCCGTCCCGGGCAATGATGAAATCAGTACCAGCGTATGCTGGCGCCTCACCAGGGCGGCCCGATACCCATTGGACCCGCCCGCCATTGCCCACTTCCTCCGGCTCGGCTATTGGCTGATATCGAAAGTCAGGGTGAGTAGCCTTGACCTCGCCCGCGATTCGATCGACCTCGTCGCGGCCTCGGTAGACGCCTCCCTTGGGATCGTAGAACATGCAATCTTCCGTGAAGATTTCGTCAATTGCCGCGCGCCGCCGCGCCGGGTCGTTCTCACCGAAGACGTCGTGAAGATTGCGTGTCAGCAGGGTCGATATGCGGTAGGGCATGGCTGTTGGCTCTCCTCTTTGGACCCTGTGCCGCTTGCGCTAATGTATTAGGCGGCCTAAACCTCACTCTGGTTGCGGACCTCAACCGACGGCTTATCCGACGCCGCGGGGGGAATGACAACTCCATGCAGCCGCTCAATTCTCCTCCATCAGCGCAGCAGCACGCTTGCCGATTTTCTTAAGGGCCACTTCGAGATCACGAAGTTCCTCTGGACTCAGTTCAGAGAACACTCTCTTCATTTGCCCGGAATGCTTTAGAAAGGCTGAATCAATGAGGGCCTTGCCGCGTGGAGTGAGGGCGACGATCCGCACGCGGCGGTCTTCGGCGCTCTCGACCCGGCTGACCAGGCCCTTCGCGAAGAGGCGGTCGACAGCGATACTGATCGAGCCCGGGGTCAGGTCGACGATTGGGCCTATCGTATTGACGGGCAAGGGCCCTTTGTGCAGCAGGACTTCCAGCACGCCGAAATCCGAGAGGCCGAGCCCGGTCTCTTCAATGCCAGTGGCTGCGTACCTCGTCAGGGCGCGCATCGCCTTCATCATTACCAACCAGGCGTGGTCCGTCCCTTGAAAGCTTCGCGTCATAAAAAACCTGAATCCCTCAGAAGTATACCTCATCAATTGTATTGAGATCAATACGATTGACGCCATGGAATGGCTGCCAATCCAAAAGGAGAACCCGGCTATGAGAACCGCTTCCGCAATTGCCCGATATCTGGCGGGCATAGTCTTTCTTGCTTTCGGCCTGAACGGCTTCCTGAACTTCATTCCCCTTCCCCCTCCGGGAGGCATTGCAGGAGAGTTCATGGGCGCCCTGTACGCCTCGCATTATCTGTGGGTGATCTTCGCGTTTCAGGTCGTGGCAGCGGTACTTCTGCTGGCCAATCGTTACGTGCCGCTCGCGGTGGCCGTGCTGGCGCCGGTGATCGTCAACATTCTTGTTTTCCACGCCTTGATGGCCCCGAGCGGGCTTCCGCTGGCCCTCTTCGTGGCTGTGCTTTGGGCCGTGATCTTCGTCGACGTGCGACCGGCCTTTGCCGGGTTGTTCCAGCCGCGCTTGCAGGCACAGGCCTGAATTAACCCAGCATGAAGCGCAAGATAATGAGGTTTCAGCCATGACAAGCAATCGAACGATTCTCATCACCGGAGTGACAGGCAATCAAGGCGGCGCGGTCGCGCAGGCCCTGCAGGGCGCCGGGTTCCATCTGCGCGGCCTGACGCGAAAGCCGGACAGCGAGCGGGCGGCGGCGCTGGCGCGCCAAGGCATCGACATCGTCAAGGGCGATCTTGATGACGAGGTGACGCTGCGCCGTGCGTTGGCCGGGGCCTGGGGCGTTTTCGGTGTGCAGAACGCGGGGGAGGCGGGCGTCGAGCGGGAAGAGGCGCAGGGCAAGCGTCTTGCGACGCTGGCGCGCGAGGCCGGCGTCGAACACTACGTCTACACATCCGTGGGATCGGCGCACAAGCAGACCGGCGTCCCGCACTTCGACAACAAGTGGCGCATCGAGGAGACCGTGCGCGGCCTCCTCTTCCCCTCGCATGTGATCCTGCGTCCGGTGTTCTTCATGGAGAACCTGCTGGCTCCTTTCAGTCTCCAGGGCTCCACGCTGGCCTGGGCGCTCGGGCAAGGCACGAAGCTACAGATGATTGCGGTGGACGACATCGGGTGGTTCGGCGCGCACGCGTTCACTGATGCCGCCGCCTTGAACCGCCGCGAGATCGATCTCGCCGGTGACGTACGAACGATGCCGGAGGCGGCGGAGATCCTGACGCAGGCGCTGGGTCGGCCGATTGCATTTGCGCAGACGCCCATCGAACAGGTCCGGCAGTACAGCAAGGAAATGGCGGTGATGCTCGAATGGTTCGAGCGCGTCGGCTACAGCGCCGACATCGCTGGTCTGGAACGCGAGTTCGGCCGCGCGCTCACGAAGCTCCCCGACTGGGCACACCGCCACTCGCGGCCAAATGGGAAGACTCAAGGAGAGCTCGCATGAAAGCTGTCAGATTGTTGGAATACGGTGGGCAGTTGGTATTCGACGAAATACCGAAGCCGGCGATCGCACGCGACGAGATCCTGGTGAAGATCAAGAGTACTGCGGTCAATCATGTGGATCTTGTTAAGGCCTCCGGAACCGCACGGCAGGTACTCCCGATCGATCTGCCGTGGATACCGGGTCACGAGTTTTCAGGGGTCGTCGAAGAGATTGGCAGTGACGTCGCGGCATATGCGCCAGGCGATGCCGTGTTCGGTGCCACCAGTGGAATGGGCGCGTACGCAGAGTATGCGGCCGTCAAGGCGGCGGTCATCGCAAAGAAACCTTCTAACCTCTCCTTTGAGGAGGCGGCATCAGTGCCGGTGGCGGCCCAAACGGCGTGGCACGGAATCTTGACCCACGGTCACCTGGAAAAGGGACAAACGATCCTGATCCATGGTGGTGCCGGTGCTGTGGGCGCTTATGCGGTGCAATTGGCATCGCATGTCGCCGCCACCGTCATTGCCACGGCAAGCCGCGACGATGAGGCATACCTCAACTCCATCGGGGCAAGCCAGGTGATCGATTATCGAGAGGCGCAGTTTGAGAAGGTCCTGCGAGATAAGGTCGATGTGGTCTTCGACCTCGTCGGTGGCGATACACAGAAGCGCTCGTTCCTCGTCTTGAAGGAAGGCGGCTATCTCATCTCCGCCATCCAGCCCGTATCGCAGGAAGAGGCCGCGAAGCACCGTGTGACGGGCGCGATGATGAGGCTCGCGCCGTCAGGGGACGTGCTCGCCAGAATCGCGCGACTTCTGGAAGAGGGGACGATACGGCCGGACGTCGCAACCGTGTACCCGCTCCAGGATGCCGCCCAGGCCTGGAAGGACATCGCCGGGAACCTGCCAGGCGTTCACGGGATGTCTCCCAGTGGGCGGGGAGAGGCAAGACGCAGGTCACACGGCAAGATCGTCCTTCGTGTGGCCTCGGGTGAGCACGAAATCAGGACTCGCGCCCACGAACTCTATCTCGCGCGCGGGGCACAATCTGGCCGTGAACTGGAAGACTGGCTCCAGGCCGAACGTGAGCTCATGGCTGAGCCGCGCAGAGCAGATTGACTCTCAGCCCAGCGTTACTTCATAACTGGTCGATAGAAACCATCATCAAGGAGCGAACAGCATGATGAGAATCTCAGTGATCGTCGGCAGCACGCGTCAGGGCCGGTTCTCCGAAAGGCCGGCGCAATGGATTCTTCAGCAGCTTCATAAGCGAGAGGGAATTGAAGCGCAGCTTCTCGATCTCAGAGACTTCCCGATGCCTTTCTTCGATCAGCCCACGCCCCCGGCCATGCCGGGCCGCCCGCCTTACGAACATGAGGTGGTGAAGAAATGGACGGCCCAAATTGCGGCCTCGGATGGTTTTGTATTCGTCACCCCGGAGTACAACTACGGCACCTCCGCGGTGCTGAAAAACGCGATCGATTGGGTCTATCCGGAGTGGAACCGTAAGGCTGCTGCCTTTGTGAGCTACGGAAGCGTCATGGGTGCGCGAGCCGTCCAGCAGCTTCGCGAGACGGCAATCGAGATTCAAATGGCACCGATTCGATCATCTGTTTATATTCCCCCTGCGACGCTTTGGGCACATTTCCAGGGTGGGGACGTAGACAAGGGCCTCGCCGAGCTGGAGAAGCAAGCCAACATCATGGTCGACGACCTGACCTGGTGGACGGCAGCTCTAAAGGCGGCCCGCGAGCGTTGAGGTGCGGCCAATGAAAACCTTAACAAAAACACACGAGGGGCGAGTGGCTTTGGTCACCGGCGCGGCCCAAGGTATCGGCCAAGCGATCGCAGTGGCATTGGCAGAAAGAGGGGCACAGGTGATCGCGACTGACCTCACCCGTCCGCACGAAACCGTAGAGAAGATTGGTCCAACGGCCCACGCATTTCAACTGGACGTGACGCAAGAAGAGGACTGGCGGTCGGTATCGATCAAGGGCCGGGACGTGGGTGAGGTGGATATCGTTGTGAACAACGCTGCGTATTTTCCAAATCGCTCCATCGACGAACTAGATCTGCCGACTTGGCGAAAGACGATGGCGACGAATTTAGACGCACAGTTTCTGAGCGCGAAATACTTCCTGCCAGGGATGAGAAGGAACAAGTGGGGCCGTTTCGTCGGCATATCGTCAAACATGGTCGGATTGGCTATACCCGGCATGAGCCACTACATCGCCACAAAGATGGGAATCATCGGGTTCATGAGAGGCTTGGCGAATGATGTTGCAAGCGATGGGATCACTGCAAACGCGGTCTTACCCGGTCTTACGAATACACTGGCCACCGCACCTCAATCGGAAGAGCAAAAACGCTCCACCTGGGAACAGCAAGCGATCAAGCGGCTGGGAGAACCCGCGGATGTGACGGGCGCGATTCTGTTCTTAACAAGCGACGATGCCGCCTTTATCACCGGTCAGGCAATCGTCGTGGACGGCGGTCAGTATCGGATCGGCTAGAGCGCCTGACGGGTGAACACCATCGTCTTCTCGTCTTCCAGAGATCGCCTCGGACGATCGACCAAGGCTGTTCCGGCGCCAGTTATCTCGTGGAACATCTTCCGGGCCCGCCTCCGTGTCCAGGTCCACGCGGATCTCATCGCCCGCGTGCGGCGATACTAGAGGCCGAGATCACTCAAACCTGGGGGGTATTTCAGGGACGGGCTACTCAACTCCCAAACGCCGGCCGCTGAGTAGATCGGGGGTTGAGTAGCCTCTCCCTGCATCCCCATCGTTCGCTCCAGGCAAATACTCTTCCAGCCCGTTGGCCGGTTTTTCGGACGTCCGCCAGGGAATTCAGCCCCCGCCATTCGAGGTTCACCGTCTGGTTGGAATGCGAAGCCGCACGTTTTCTGACTTCATGACGGGGGCTCCAGATGGGTCTGGCTTTATCACCGTCCCTGCCTCTCTCATGAGTCTGTCAAGCTCAGCCTTGTCTGCGATAGATACAGCAATGTCCACGATGTCTCCATCGTGAGGCGGATAGTCGCGACTACCTATTTGTACTTTGCCATTCCAGGAGCTACCTGACCGGTTTAAGACGCCGTTAGGACGACGCTGGAGGTACCATCCTTCCGATTCGGACGGCGGTTGCACAGGGCGTACCCAAAGAAGCAACTCATGTCCAGCTGCTATGCTAGTCGCGGTTCCAGAGACAGTACATCTATAGATTGTGCCTGCGTCAGGTGCACAATCAAGCTGTCCGTCTTTCCTGGGTTGAGACAAGGATGCCGTTTCTCCAGCACCTTGCCTCGTTTGCTGGCTCGTTACGGCGTTAGTGATCAACAACGTAAATACCAACGAAGTCATGGGAGCGGATACTCTCATTTGAACCTCCTGTTAGTTTCTAACGACTCTGACTGTAACTCGTTCTGCGCGATCCACAATCTTACCCTGCGGTTGCGGAGACCCAGCTCGATGCAATGGGATGACTGCGATTCCATGGGCATTCACGGTAAGTGCGAGATCGACCGGCTCACCGTCGGAGGCCGGATTCTGCGCATCTCCAACTTGGGCCTCCGCGCTCCAGGTGCCGTTTTGATCGTTGCCAACTGGATTGGGATTCTGAGGATACCAGTTCGACTCTCGCGATTTTGCCCAGAGCACTAAATCCAACCTCCCGCTAGAGAGCAGCTTCGAACCCATCCCATCAACCGTGAAAGTGCAATACCCAGACGAAGTGATCCTGCAATCAACAGTATCATTCGTGTGCGGGTGCTCAAGACGTATCGTCCCCTCATCTGAAACCTCAAAGGAGACGGTTCCTCCCCACCGAATTAGTTGACCTCCCTGTAAGCTTTGGGAATTCGGCACAACTCGCCCAAATCCTTCTTTACTCGTTTGCTCAGTAGGAATCATGTCTGGTTTTAAGTGCGAATCGATGAGGTTATTTGCAGCGTCTTCCAACGAGAGGAAGTCCAAGTTCGGAACCGCGACACGAACGTCAAAGCCGATAAATGCCCCTATGGCAATCATAGAAACAGCAGCTGCAGCCATTCGTAAAACAACGGTTTTGCGCGCTCTTGGCTTGTCGAATAGCAACCCAAGAGCCGCTGCGGCGAGGCTTGCGCCGGCCCCAGCAAGAAAACTGGACAAAAGCTTCCCGTAAAAGCTGGCCACGGAATTGAGTATACCGCTATGCCAATGCGTCGTGGGATTGAATGGCAAGGTTGGGCGGCACATGCACCGGTAATGCTACGGCTGCGGCTGATGTGGCATCGGCCATCTGCGGACGATGCCCCGCGGCAGAGCCTACCGGTAGCCAGCGAATCGCGATAGGGTGTGCCGGCTTCAGCAGTTGGAAGGTCTGGAAAGACGGATAAAACATCCACGACTCGCACAGTTCGCTCATGGCCATGTGCCTTTGATGAGGCTTCGGCGCCGGAATGAGTTTCCGGGGCTCAAACAGACAACAGACGCCTACGGAAGGGCCGAAGCTCACCTCCGCTGGTGCCAGCGGCGGTCACCTGGTAACTCATCGTCGGGTTGCAGATTCACCGAATTTCACCCTTGTTCTGGGAAGATATTACGCTGCGTTACCCGTGTTACCGGAACTCAGCCGAGATGCTCGTGTTATCCCGGCATGCCCTGGAGATGCACTTTACCGCGCACCTGCCGGGCGGGCAGGCGCGTCAACCATCCCGTATCGCTCGTCCCTAATCACTCCTTTCCCGGGTTGGACCTGATCTGCAAGTAAGCCATAGGCAACTGTGCAAAAGAGTTGATCTGTCGGGTTGCCGGGGGGAGCATTTGGGGACAGGCTACCAAACTCCGGACTTCGATTGAGGGCGGCCATGCTCCGGTATCCACCGCATCGATCGGCAATCACCCCGAAAACCCGAGCATGTCCCGAACGCCGGGAGCGGAATTCCGCGCAGTTCCTTACAGGGGGAAGACGTTGTTAGGCGCTCCGCCCATTATCGTTGCTCGTCCTCACTGGCGCAGCGCCGCGATCATATCCGCGATCTCCTTCTGCTTCGCCTCGATGATGTCTAGCAGTTCCGCCGGCGTGCGCCGATCCTGTTCCACCTTCGCGTTCGGATTCACCGCCTTGAGATCGTAGTTCTTGGCCTCGATCTGGGCGCGCGTGACGGTCCAACTTCTGTCACTATCTACCCGATCCGGCAATAACCGGAAGAAGTCCTCGAACTTGTCAATCGTGAACGGTTTCTTCTTCCCGACCTTGATATCCGACAGGTCGTAATACCAGACGCTCGCCGTGGGGCCACCTCTGGTGAAAAAGAGCAGGTTCGTCTTCACGCCGGCGCCCGCCGCGGTGAATACACCGCCCGGAAGGCTCACGATGCACCACAGATCGCAGTCATCGAGCAGTTTCTTCTTGGTCTGAACGAAAGCAGTTTCGTTATTTCGGAACAGCACGCCCTCATCGAGCACCATGCCGCATCGGCCGCCCGGCTTCAGGCTGTCGATCACGTGCTGGAGGAAGAGCACTTGGGTGGCGCCCGTTTTGTATGCGAACCGCGTCTGCGCGTCCTTGCCCTCCTTGCCGCCGAACGGTGGGTTGGTGAGCACGACATCGTAGAGTGCCGGCGCATCCTGGAACAGGCCACCGTAGGTCTCCTGGCCGGTCAGAGTGTTGCCGTGCCACAGGTGGGGACGGTCAATCCCGTGCAGCACCAGGTTGGCAAGCGCGATGGGATAGACCAGGTTTTCCTTCTCCCGGCCATAAAACGTCCGCTCACGCAGAGTCTCCAATTGATCGCCAGTAGCTTCCGCACCCAGGTTCCGGTTCATGTGTTCGAAGCTTTGAGCCAGGAAACCGCCGGTACCACAGCCCGGGTCATAGATCGCTTCACCCACAACTGGATTGATCGTGCGGACCATCGCGCGAATGATTTCGCGCGGCGTGAAGAACTGGCCACCGTCGTTGCCCTTCTCGCCCATCTTCAGCAGCAGCCCCTCGTACACTTGCGAGAGGGTGAACACGTGCGTCGGATCTACGGCTTCGCTGCTGATTTCGTGGACCTTGTCGAGCACATCGAGCAGATTACGTTCGGTGTCAATCCGGACGCGCTCGACGCCGGTCATGATTTCGCTGATGACCTTCTGGCGGGATGTCGCGCCAGGCCGGTCCTTCAGTTTCCGGAGGTACGGCAACAGTTCGGTGTTCACAAAGCCGAAGAACGCGCCAAGCGTGCCGCCTTGCAGTTCCGCACGCTTCGGTCCCTTTGGGGCGGCCCAATCTCGCCATCGAAAGGGCTCCTCCAGCGACGGCGTGAACTCCGCCGTCACTGCTTCCGCGAATTCGGCCTCGCGGGTTTCGGTTTCGTCCAGGATGCGCAGAAACAGAATCCAGGTCAGTTCTGGGACGTACTGCAACGCGCCGGCGCAGTTGGATCGGCGCATGATGTCGCAGATCGCCTTCACCGCCGAATTGACAGACTGCTGAGTCCCAAGCTTCTTTCCATTCCCGCTATTCTTCTGCTTCCGTGCCATGGAAAGCCTCCCTCAGAAATCTCGCCGGCAGTGAACCTAGTGCGGCCGCGTGCTTGTCCAGGAGATTGGTCAAATTGCTCGTCCCGCCGAGCTTGTCCCTCAACACACCTGCGATTGTCTCCTGTCGGTCCAGTTGCGGCAGTGGGATCGTGAGAGATCGGATGCTCTTCAGCACCATATGTTTGAGCCCCGCGCCCGCACTGAGCAGGCCGACCTGTTTGAGCACCTGGGGGCTCTCTAATGCACATGCGACGAAGAATGAGTTGGCGATTTCGCGCTTGAGTTTTATCAGAGCAACGCTCACGAAGAAGCTGAACTCTTCGGCGGTATCGACAACGCAGGGAATTCCTAAAGTGCCGTCCTTGGTGTAGAGGATATCCGCGCGTTCTGCTCTGCCCCGGCTGCTGAACTCAGCGTGATCCTCCTTCGAGATGTAGCTAACCTCTCGCAGGTCGACGGTACGGCGTACGATGTTCCTCACGGTTACGAATGGCACTCCGCGCGGTTGATAGGTGGGCGTCACGTGGGGCCCATCAACAATCAGTCGTGCAATCCCTCCCACCGTGACGATTGGCCACTCTTGCGCCTCCGGACTCTCGAACACCTCCCGCAAGTACGCCGACGGCAGAGCCTTGGCCGCCTCCAGTTGCGCCGCCGCAACCGCACGCGCTCGATCGATTCGCTCGAACTTGTCGCGAATATCGGCGGCGATGCGGGCCTGTTCGTCAATCGGCGGCAAAGGTACTTCAAGAGCAAGCAACTTATCTCTCTGCACGGCAGATTGCCCGATCCATCGGTTGCAGATGTTCTCAAACAGGCGCAGCCGCCACTGAAACTGAAGCCAGAGAGCAAGGAACTCCGGCAGAAGGCGGCTGGAATCAGTTCTGATGCGGGTGAAATGGTTGCTGTAAACGATGTGCTCGTCGTACTCGGTAAAGAGTGCAGATTTCCCGACCAGCGCCGTACTGTTGGTGTTGTTAAAGAGAACATCTCCACGCCGCAGTGAATAAGCTTCGACGGTTTCGGCGTCTGCGGGAACCCGAAGGACAGAAGTCCAATCGAACGTTCCCCGATCCGTGACGTTGTTCATCCGAAGTTGAGGCACTCCGTTTGGCGACCGCTCCCCACTTGCGAAGCCGGCCTGAGCGTCGACGATCACATCCCCAAGGCGAACTCTCTTCCAGTTCGCCGTACTCATGCCGCGAACATCCTCACCTTCGTTTCAGCCAGCACGTCCGCGGGGCGCCCGGCCAACCGCAGTGCGTCCAGCCCGCCGGCGCTCCTCATCTCCGGCGTCTGGAATATCTGCGGGTTCTCCAGGCCATCGGTGCCACCCTTCGAGAACTGGCTTGCGAGGGCGCGGACCGCTGCGGACGCAGGCACGGGCATGCCAGCCAGCCATGGGGCGTGCTTGTAGCTGAACGCCTCCGCTCGCTCCACCCGCGTGTGCGGCCGCATGCCGTACCCTAGCTCGGCGAGCACGTCGTACAGGTCGAAGTCTTGCATTTCCTCGAGGTCGCGCACCAGCAGCACCGTGCGGCCGGCGTCCGGCATCTGGCCGATCAGCACCCGCCTCTCCTGCGGCGCCACCCACTTGGCGCGGAATGCATCGAGCGTTGGCGCCTCTTCCACAAGCCGCGCTGCCAGACGCTCCTTATACTCCTCCACGGTAACGGGCGTAGCCTTTCCGTCAACCGAGGTGAGGATGAACTTCCCGGCGTCCGTGACAACCACATCGAACCCTTCGACGAGGACTGACATTTCGGGAACCGGCGGTTCGGGTCCTGGTTCTTTCGGCTTTCCGGGAGGCGTGATCTTGGTGATGAACTCCTGGCCAAACAAGCGAGTCGCGTCCGTGTAGTCGTAGACCCGGAACATCAACTTGCCCGTCGGCAGATCGATGCGCGTTCCGCGGCCCACCATCTGGTAGAAAGCGATGGGCGAGCGAACGTATTTGAAGAACACGATGTTCCGCACGCGCGGTACGTCGACCCCCGTGGTGAGCAGATCGACCGTGGTGGCAACGAAGAACGACCGCGAAGCGCCCTTCAGATCCGCCAGGTACTGCGCCCCGCCCACGCTGGCCGTGCACTTGAAAGCATAAGGCTCCAGCCGCTGCCTGCCGTTGTTCGCGCACCACTGGGCATAGAGATTGTTCATCGCGATGGCCACATCGTCGGCGTGCCGGTCCCGCACGCAGAAGATGATGCTCTTCTGCTCGGGGCCGCCGGTGTCCAGGAGGTAGTTGAACAGGTCCTGGCACATGGCGAGCACACGATCGGGCAGCAGGAGAACCGCCTCGTAGTCGTACTTCTGGTACAGGTCGTCCAATTCCGCGCGGGTGACCGGTTGCCCCGTGGTCGCGTTGATCGGATTGCGCGCCAGGATGTCGTCGATGGTAATCCCCGTGTCGTCGAGGTTGACGCGTCCCTTTTGGATCTCGCAGGCCGCCAGGTAGCCGTCTTCGATGCCCTGCGCCATATCGTATTCGTAGGCTGGCTCTCCGAAGTGCTTCACGTTGTCGGCCGTCACCTGAAGATCGGCCGCGGCCTCTTTCGTGAGCGCGTTCAATTCAAGCTCGCGCGGCGTGGCCGTTAGTCCAATCTGGACGGCGTTCGGGTTGCGGGTCAGGATCTCGGACCACTTGCCCCACGCGGACCGATGGCACTCGTCGATAATGATGTGGCTGAAGTAGTCGGGAGGATAAAAAGTCTGCAGGAAGTTCGCCGTCCCGTCATCGCTGGCGACGTCCAGCGTCTGGTACGTCGCCACGTGAATCCGGGCATTGCGCGCGTTGTTCGTGTCGTCCGGTTTCCGGTACACCGCCGCGGCATCGGCGCCGAAGACGTTCTGGAAGGCGGCCAAGCCCTGCACCCGCAGTTCGTCGCGGTCGCAGACAAAGAGCGCGCGTTGCAGATGACCGGCGTCGCCGATCTTCTTCATCAGGTTGACCGCGATGAACGTCTTGCCGGCGCCGGTCGCCAGGGTCAGCAACGCCCGCTTTTCGCCGCGCGCCAACTTCTCCAGCACGGCGCGGATCGCCGCATCCTGGTAGTAACGGCGCGTAGCCTCGCCACCCAGGTAGCGCATGAGGAGGGGTTTCGCCGGCTCCGATGCCAGGCTGAAGCCCATCGCGGCCTCGTACCGGCTGCGAAGCTCATCGGGCGTGGGGAGTTCGGAAAGTGGACGCGGAGCCTTGGTAAGCCCCGTGATACGGTCGAACTCCACGAACAGATGGCCATTGGTGGCGATCACGAAGGGTACGTTCAACCGCTTGCACGCGCGGCCGTACCACTTGGCCTGCTCCAGTCCGGTGGCCGGAGGTAAGTGCTCGGCTTTCGCTTCCAGCACTGCGACGGCCACCGGCTGAGTGTCCGCATTAACCTTCACGCGGAGGGTATAGTCAGTTCTGCCGCGCCCGCGCCGCCGGGCTCTGCCATCGATGATCTCGATGGTGCCTGCGGTCTCCTCGCGCTTGATTAGATCTTCGGTCCACCCGCGCTGGTGCAGTGCGGGGTCGATAAGTTTGGCCCTGGTATCCGATTCGCTGAGGGGCACTCCGCATCTCCACCTGATCGCTGATCCCGAATACATCACGGTACCAGACATGAATACGTTCGTGCTGTCTTACGCCCCGCTCCCCGGGAAAAGGTGCCGGGGGAAAGGTGCCAGACGCATTTATCTGAGCCGCGTTCGGAGGCTTCGGATGGGAAAACCCGTCGGGAAAACCCGTCAGCCTGAACGTGGTGATTTCTTTTTATTTCTCCTGTTGTTCGGCGCGCGCATACGATGCCGCTTTTACGGCCGTGCGCCTTCCCTCTCGAAGCTGATCCGCAGCCGCGTTCCGGTTGCCGCCGCCAGACGCTCCAGCGTCTGCGTCGATGGCCGGGTCCGCCCGCTCTCCATCCTGGCTACGACGGATTGGGTCGTGTCCATCCGCTCCGCGAGCTGCTCTTGCGTGAGCCCCGCGGTGACACGTGCTTCGATCACCGCCCGGGCAAGCCTGAACTCGGGCGCTAGCTCTTCATAAGCCTTGCGGTACTGCTTGTTCTTCATCCACTTCTGGTGAAGGTCGCTCACTTTGGTCATTGCGAAATCTCCTTTGCCCGCTTCATGGCTAGCTGGATCTCTCGGTTTGGCGTCTTCTGCGTTTTCTTGATGAATACCCGCACCACTACCACACGCTGGCCGACAGCGGTAACGTAGAGAGCCCGCGAAATCCCATCCCTGCCCTTCATGCGCATCTCCCAGAGAGGCCCCTGAACGTGCTTTACGTGCGGCTCCCTTACCCGTTGGAATCCGAACTCCTCGATCAGTTGCGAGATGTAGCGGAAACGAGCGCGCATATCGGCCGGCAACTTTTCGAGCTCCGCATCCACTACCTCATTAAGGGTTTCGACGGTCCACGCCATTACGTCCCCTTACAGTATAGCTTTTTTGCTATAGGTCAAGTCGCGTTCTCTTTGCCGGCTCCATAGCCCGGCTGGCAACCCAATCCACGCGCTCCGCGACCGGGTCAGGAAATCCCGGGCGGGATTGGTGGGGCAATTTGGGAAGAGGTGACGAATTTATCTGCGCCACTCCCAGAGGTTCCGGATGGTTCGCGTCTTGCCACGCTCCCGTCGCCGTTTCCCGCAGAACCTTGCCCCGCCCGCGGAATTCGGCCCTTCAGGTTTTCACAACGTTACTATGATGGCCCAGCCGCTCCGGCCCCGATCCACTCCACCGTCACCACCCCGCCCATCTCGCGGGTCTCCGGGTCGCCCGTGATCACCGCCGCATTCTCCTTTATCGCCAGAGTGGCCGCGAACGCATCGGCGTAAGAAAGCCGGTGGGCTGACTTGAGCCTGGCCGCGGCAATGATGTCTTCCTCTTCCGGCAGCACCAACCGGATGGGCAGCGAGGGAAGCCGTGTCAGGAAATCCTCGGCGGCCTTGGAGTCATGCTTCCGGGCGAGCATGTAGTAGACCTCGCCGGCATTGATCCAACTCATGGAAAGCTGGATGGTCCCTTCCTCGGCTTGCTGCAAGCAATCCCTCACGTGGTCGGCGGCGGGTTGCTCATCGCGCAACCAGGCCAGCAACGCCCAGGCGTCAACTATCTTGAAGTCTGGCATCGTCGCGGGCGAGTTCGGCACGGTGTTCGTCCTCTAAAGCTCGGGTCAGGCTTTCGCCTCCTCGCACCATTCCCTGCATCGTATGCCAGTCGGGAAAACTCCGCACCAGCCGTCTCATCACCAGCGCCTCGCCTTGCACATCGAAAGAAACCTCTGTGCCGGCTTTGAGGTTGAGCCTCTGGCGCACCGCTTTGGGTATGGCAATCTGCCCTTTCGATGAAATAGTGGCCTTGGTCATCCCTACTTACCACGGTAAGACGAATTCGCCGGCCGCGCAACCGGAAAATTCTTACGCCGGTAAAACCGCCGCGGGGGGGCCATGCTTTAGCTTAGCGCCAGTTGGGCAAGGGCTGAGGTCCGTTGTCGAGGTGCGCACAAGAATTCAAAGAGGTGTAATACAAGAACGTAAGCTCTTGCGCACCAAAGTGGGACAGACGCTTTCGTCTGTCAACCCGGCGATCTCAGCGATTTTTTCACAGCTTCCTTTTTTTCGTTTGAGCAGGCGTCCCACCTGATGCCTTATTTCTTAAATGCATCGCGGGTGCAGCGCAAGGTGTTGTTCAGGGAGTCCCGCGGCAGAGTGCGGATGATGGGGTTGATCATCCATCCGAGGCCGGTGGGGACGCTGCGGCTCAGGGAAATGGCTTCGCATTCGACGTAGACGCCACCGTCGCGCTGCTCGAAACGCCAGTAGGAGTTCAGGCGCCAGAGGAATCCGTGGTCTTTGCCGGGGGGCAGTTCGCGCTCGTCGCGACCGCCGGGATTCTGAACCTCGGCAAGACGCGTGCTGCGTGAACGGCTGTAGCAGCGGGCATCGTCGACGCGGGTGTAGTGTACGTCGTGCTCGCTGTTCAAAACCACGGTCAGCACTTTCTTCTTGAGCAGGCGCATGTACACCTTGAAGTCGTCACCGGTGCGGCTTAGCAGCTTGGAGTCCATCACGTCCGGCTTGTAAGACAGCCTGGCGCGATCGTAATCCTGGACCATTTTGACCACGGTGTCCAGGGTGACGCCGGGAATAAAGACGGCTCCTACCCAGTCGTGAATCAGGCCGCCGGCAATCCCGATGTCGCCCTCGCCGGCCCAGGGTTGCGCCAGCACATGACCATGCAACAGTTTGTCTTTGGCGCCCTTGACGCCATCCGCCCAAAGGAATCGGGAACTCCTGGCCTGCTGGTCCAAACGAGCCTCGGCGGTCCGCACATAGTTGTCGAACGCTTCAAGGGTTTCTTGTTTCAGTTCCACCATGCCGACATCGCCCATGGGAACGAAGAACCAGAGGAGACATAGAACGCGCCACACCATTTGCTAGCATGATACCGAACTGGAAGATACGGTCTGCTTATGGCTACAACGGAATTCCGTGACGCGAGCCGCGCCCAGGTCAGCTTCCTGGCGCCTCTGGAGAAGAAATGCCTGACCTGGCTCGCCCAGCGAACCCCGCGGTGGATCAACTCCGATCACCTGACAGTGCTTGGGCTGGCATCGCTAATTGGCGCGGGGCTGAGCTACTGGTATGCGCACTGGCACCGCCGTGGCCTGGCGATGGTGATTGTGTGCCTGTTCCTGAACTGGCTAGGCGACAGCCTGGACGGAACGCTGGCGCGCGTCCGCAACCGCCTGCGCCCGCGGTACGGGTTTTATGTCGATCACGTTGTGGACGCCTTCGGGACCTTCTTCCTATTGGGCGGCCTGGGCCTCTCGGGCTACATGAGCCACGGCATCGCCACAGGACTGCTGATCGGTTACTTCATGCTGAGCATCGAGGTCTATCTGGCGACATACACCCTCGGGACGTTCCACTTGTCGTTCTGGAAATTCAGCCCCACGGAACTGCGTATTCTGCTGATGATCGGCAACGTGGCGCTGCTCTGGCGGCCGTGGGTCCACTTGTTCGGTCACTTGTACCGGCTGTTCGACGTCGGCGGGGCGGTGGGAATTGTGGGCATGTCGCTGATGCTTGTCAACGCGGTCGTCCACCACACGGCGGAGCTTTACCGCGCCGAGCGGCTTCCGTGAAGCTACCGGGGTTTCTGGGGCGCTGGCTGCGATTCAACGCGGTGGGCGCAATCGGGATTGTGGTGCAGATTGGCGCGCTGGCGCTGTTCAAAGGCGCGCTGCACATAGACTATCTGGCTGCCACCGCGCTGGCCGTGGAGACTGCGGTGCTGCACAACTTCGTGTGGCACGAACACTGGACCTGGAAGGACCGCACCGCCTCGCACCGCGGCGCGCTGGGCCGTCTGGTGCGCTTCAACCTGAGCAACGGTTTGATTTCGATCGGCGTCAACCTGGTCTTCATGCGGCTGCTGGTGGGCCGTTTCCACTTCCCGTATATGGCCGCTAACCTTATCGGTATCGCGGCCGGGTCGTTGGCCAACTACCTGGCGAGCGACCGGTTGGTGTTCGGAAAG
This sequence comes from Bryobacterales bacterium, assembly GCA_003167255.1. Classification (GTDB taxonomy): domain Bacteria; phylum Acidobacteriota; class Terriglobia; order Bryobacterales; family Bryobacteraceae; genus PALSA-129. The sequence goes on along the minus strand of PMTR01000128.1, from coordinate 1,546 downwards.
TGGGACAGGCCTCCCGGCCTGTCATCTTGATCCGCGTAAGCGCTTGACCACCGCCAATCCTCGACTCTGCTTACGAGCCCTGCCGCTAGCGGAAGAATTCTTAATCGCTTTGGTTATCCTGGATACCGGGGCTTCCGGATGGATCAAGATGTGAACATGGTTGACCATCAGAACCCACGCCCGCGGGGAAAAGGTGACGGACGCATTTATCCGAACCGCGTTCAGAGGTTCCGGATGGTTCTCGTCTCTCTACGCTCCCATTGTCCCCGGAGAGGCTTGCCTCCCTGGCGGCGGAATTCGGCCCTTCAGATCTTCACGACTTTACTTGTTGTCGATCACGTCGCTTAGGCTTTTCAGTATAAAGGTGCGCGGCATCTTTTACAGCAGGCTATCACAGTATTGTGATCGGAACCCGGACTTGGAACCCTCGTAGGGACCGGTAGGAACCGGAGACGGCCTGAACGCGGCCATTTTCTTCTTCGCACCCATCGGCCGAAGGGAGAGAGCCGGACGCATGGAAGACTCCTTTGCCTCGGCCGGCCAGATTTCAACTTCTTTTCCCCTCAGAATCAATTACTTACCCGGAATCCCTTGTGCCAGGCGTCTGCTACTCTGAAGCCAGTAGGAGCCTTCGCGAACACGGGACCCTTGAGGTCCAAGTGAGTCCTTTATGCAACCGGATCTTCCAACCAACACCCCGACCCTCGGCTGCTGGATCGGAAAAAGCCAGGCATTTGGCCTCATCGCCGCTAAATGCAGATCCGCCACTCGCCCGCTGGCGGGACCTTCGTTTGGCGAAACGAAGCCAATTCGGCCCTTTCGGACGCCGACCCGTTTTACCAAACGAACCCAATTCCGTCTGCGCCGACAACTGCTTGTTTCCCTTAAATCAGCGACTTCCAGCCAGTCGCCCGCTCTCGGACAACTTCGCCGAACGAACCCAATTCCGCCCATTCCGCACTCGCTCCCAGCGGCTCCTCGATTGACGGAACGAAGCCAATTTCAGGCCCCTCCGGGCCCCCGGAGCCGTTGCGGATGCGTATTACCAAACGAACCCAATCCCATTTCCGTACACCTGGATGCTGCCGGCCCGGCTCCGGCCGATGCCCTCCCCGGCAGCCTCACCATGAGCCGAGGCCCCATTTCCTCCGCCTCCTCCGCCCTCTCAGGTTTTGACTTGCCTGTTTGTCTTTGCGTTTCCTCCGCGTCTCAGAGCCTCCGCGTTGAATTGGCATCCAGAATGGAATTCCGAGCCACCAAAATCCACATGGCTTCCCGATCAACCGCACGCTTGCGTGAAACGCGCCAGCTCGTCCAGTTTCCCGCGCGCGGCGCCGGTGTCGATCGACACCGTTGCGATCGCCATTCCTTCAAGAAAAGTATCCACTTTGCCGGCTGCCACCAGCGCCGCGGCGGAGTTTGCCAGCACGATGTCGCGCCGCGGGCCACGCTCACCGGCAAAAATGGCTTGGGCGATTTCGAAATTGCGGGCATGGCCGCCGCCCTTGAGATCGGCGGCGGCACGGTGGATGGCGAAATCCTCGGG
>PMTR01000141.1 GCA_003167255.1 Bryobacterales bacterium | reverse complement strand
GTTATCTGCCGCTTGCTCCTCACTGCCAGCTCCGGAGCAAAATACGATGAGAAATCCGGGTTAGGTGGGCAAGCCTATGGCAACGTCCCCACTTTCGGCCAGCCATCTTCCCAGATCATGGTCGAGATCTGGAGGAACGACCTGCCGGTGGTCCCGTGGTAAGCGTGGAAAATCAGGTAATCGCCGCCCGGTTCCTGCAGGACGGCCTCATGACCCGGGCCTTTCCAGTCGGGCGTGGTCGAGGCAATCACCAGGCTGCCGCCGCCTTCCGGCATGGGCTTCCCATCCTTGTCGACATACGGCCCGGTGACCTTGCGGGAGCGTCCCACTACCACGTTGTAAGTGCTGTTCACGCCGCGGCAGCAGCGGTCGAAGGACACAAACAGGTAGAAGTAGCCGGCATGCTTGACGATGAACGGTGCCTCCACCGAGCCGCCAATGGGTTGCGTCCGGTCCCGGCTGGAGAGCGAGTACATCTCCGTATGCCTGGTGGAAAGTTTGCCGGTGGCGGGGTCGATGCGCCTCATCTTGATGCCGCCCCAGAAGCTACCCCAGTTGAGCCACACGTTGTTCTTGTCCTCGATAAAGAGGTTGGGGTCAATCGCGTTCCAATCGTCCTTGTCCTGGTAAGACCGCAGGACCATGCCCTCGTCGACCCATTTATATTTGGGACTCTTGGAATCGAGTGTCTCGTTGGTCGCTAGCCCGATGACCGAGTTTCTGCTGCCGAACGTGGAGACAGCGTAATAGAGATGATACCTGCCGCTATAGAACGAAATGTCGGGAGCCCAGGCCCCTCTGCCTCCGGGAATTTCGGTTGTGACCCAGTCCGGCAATTTTTCCATCACATAGCCCGCCATGGTCCAGGAACGCATGTCCTTCGAGGTGCGGATGGGGATCACGCCCTGTCCACCGCGCCCTCCGCCCGTGCAGTAGACGTAGTAGGTATCGGCCTCCTTGATGATGACGGGATCGTGTACGTTCTCGATATCTCCGGTGAGTTGCAGAACCTCCGGGGCCTTCGCCGCACCTTTTTGCGGTGCAGACCAGATGGCGGCGCCTCCCGGTAAAGCCCCTGCCACTAAAACCAGCAATTTCCAGTGAGGCATATCGAATCGTCTCCCATGGCCTTTATACGAGCTTTGTCTTCAGCATGGTGAAGGAATGCGGTGGGAACGTATACCGCAAGGCGCGGCCGCTGGCGGTGACGGAACGCTCCGCCGTCTTGACGGTGGTCTTGTCGAAATCGTTTTCCGCCTTGATGTCCGGCCCGTTGACCTCCGACACCGCAACCGCGCCGGAGAACTGCTTGTCTTCCAGTTCGAAGGCCGTCTCGATGGCCTGGTCGCGATGGCGGTTGACGACGTTGATCACCAGCGAGCCATTGTCGAGCGCCGCGGAAGCATCGAGATACGGCACATCATCGAACCGCGCGCATTTGTACCGGGGACCGTCCAAATAGAGTTGGAGCGCCTTGCCCTTGCTGTTATTGGCGAACAGTTGCAGGGGGTAGTAAATAGTCTGAAGGAACAGGGCCTTCTCATTGGTGAAGATGGGGGCGATGACGTTGACCAGTTGCGCCATGTTAGCGATCTTGACGATGTGCGCGTGATTCACAAACGAGTTGAGGAAGGTTGCCACCACCAGGGCATCTTCCAGGTTGTAGTGTTCTTCAAGAATGCGTCGGCCGCGCTGCTGCGGGCCGCGGGCGCGATACCAGACGTTCCACTCATCCCAGGCAATGTAGATCTTGCGGTTGCCGGGCTGGCCGGATAGCGACGCGTCGATGATGCCCTCGGCCGTCTTGGTGCGCTGGTCCAACTCCAGCGAACTGGCCATGAAATCGCCGAAGTCATTGTTCGGGTTGCCCACGTAGGTGTGCAGCGACAGGTAGTCGGCGTGCTGGTTGAGGAATTGCAGCACGGTGCGGTTCCACGAAGTCCAGTCCGAACCGGGGCGGTAGTTGGAAGATCCGGCGGCGATCAGCTTCAGGTTCGGGTCGGTCCACTTCATCAACTTGGCCGCCTCCAGCGCGAACTTGCCATAGTCTTCGGCGCTGCGGTGGCCCATCTGCCAGGGGCCGTCCATTTCGTTCCCCAAGCCCCAGTAGACCACCTTCCACGGATCCTGCCGGCCGTTCTGTTTCCGCAGGCGGGTCATGGCGGTATCTTCGGACGAGTTGCAGTATTCGACCCATTGCTGCGCCTCGGTCCACGCGCCGGTGCCGAGATTGGCGCAGATGTACGGTTGCGTGCTCATCATTCCCGTGTAATTGAGAAACTCATGCGTGCCGAAGCGGTTGCTCTCCACCGTTCCCCAGGCCATTTCCAGGCGGGGCGGACGGCGGTCGCGCGGTCCTATGCCGTCCATCCAGTGGTAATTCGACGAGAAGTTTCCTCCGGGCCAGCGGAGAAGCGTCACGTTCATCTTTCGGGCGGCATCGAGCACGTCGCGGCGGAAGCCGTTCGAGTCCGCGAGCGGCGAGCTTTCTTCGAAGACGCCGCCATCGATGCACCGGCCCAGGTGCTCGATGAAGTTCCCATAGATCAGCGGGTCGATGTCCCCGATCACACGCTCGGTGTCGATCTTAATGCGCGCGCGCAGTGGCTGCTGCTGCGCGCGGATGATAGCGGGGGCCGCCGCCAGGGAAAGGGCAAAAGCGCGACGAGAAAGTTTCATAAGGTTGACCTGGAAATGGACTTCGGGCAGTATTGTAAGCGCTTGCTCTCCAAAACGCAATGACCGAATATAGAGGGGATGCGGTTCCGGTCCAATGGGAGGTTTATTGAATCCATGAGACGATTTCTTGCATTTCTACCCGCGCTGGTTCTGTTCCAAGGCTCGCTCGAATTCCTGGCGGCACAGTCGCGGCCGGCAGTGATCAAGATCGACAGCGATCGCGTCATCGGGGAGGTGGATGCTCATCTCTTCGGCAATTTCACCGAGCACCTCGGCCGCTGCATTTATGGCGGCATCTTCGAGGAAGGGAGTCCGCTGGCGGACGAGAACGGATTCCGCAAAGACGTGTTGGCGGCCGTTCAAGGACTGGGAGTCACCATGCTGCGCTGGCCGGGCGGAAACTTCGCTTCGGGCTACAACTGGATGGACGGCATCGGCCCGCGGGACCAGCGTCCGGCGCGCCGCGACGATGCCTGGGGCGCGCTCGAATCGAACCGCTTCGGCACCGATGAATTTCTCAAGTACTCGGAACGCGTGGGCGCGGAGCCGTACCTCTGCATCAATGCCGGCCTGGGATCGGTGGACGAGGCTCGCAAATGGGTGGAGTACTGCAACGAACCGGGCAAGACCTATTTGGCCGACTTGCGCCGCAAGAACGGCCACGACAAGCCGTGGGGTGTGAAGTACTGGGGCCTGGGGAATGAAATCGACGGCCCCTGGCAACTCGGGCACAAGAACGCCGAAGACTATGCCACGTTCGCGCTGGAAGCCGCCAAGGCCATGCGGCGCGCCGACGAATCGATCCAGTTGATCGCATCCGGCTCCTCAAACTTCGGACCGGATTCCGATTGGGTGGGGTGGAACCGGACGGTGCTCGATCGCTTGAAGACCGAGATCGATTACATCTCGCTCCACACCTATATTGGAAACCGCGACAACAATTTCGAGAAGTTCCTGGCGGTGTCGCGCGATATCGAGGACCGCATCGCGGTGGTGGAAGGCCAGATCAAAGCCGCGCGCGTGGGGAATCCGAATGCGCGCCCGATTCATATTGCATTCGACGAGTGGAATGTCTGGTACCGCACGCTGGTTTCAGGGGAATTCAACATCGGGCGCACCGGCCTGGAGGAGAAATACAATTTCGAGGACGCGCTGGCCATGGGCATGTTTTTCAATTCCTTCATCCGGCATGCCGATGTGGTGAAGATGGCGAACCTTGCCCAGTTGGTGAACGTGATTGCGCCCATCTTCACCAACAAGCAGGGTCTCTACCTTCAGACCATCTACTTCCCGCTGGCCGAGTACGCCAAGCAGCGCGGCCACCAATCGCTCGATGTATTCGTGCAGGCGCCGGAATACAAGCCGGACAGCGGGCGCGCGCTCAGCTATCTGGATGTTTCTTCCACTTACGATCCTAAGACGCGCAAGGTATTCCTGAACGTGCTGAACCGCAGCGAAAAGCAGGACATCGCGGCGCAGATCAGCAGTGTATCGGGTGCGGTGGGCTCCGCGAACGTATGGGAGCTGAATCACCCGGACCTGAAAGCCACCCATACTTTCGGCAATGACAAGGTCGTGCGGCCGGTCACCAGGACGTTCCAACCCGCGGCGCAGGACAAGGGCTTTGGCTACACCTTTCCGAAGCATTCCCTGACCATCCTCACGCTGCAGTTGAATTAGTGCCGTGAAAGCGTGGAAGTCTTGACCACCGGCTCGGTTGGAACCTTCGGAGAGGTCTTCATCAACGATCTGATTCCGGCCATCGACGCCCGGTACCGCACCCTGGCGAACGGGTAGCTTCGCCGAGGCCCCCCAGCTCTATATAATAGAATTGCAAATCGATGCACGTGCATGCGGTGGGAGATGCAGAGTGCAAGTATTGGCTGCACCCGGACCGTTTCGATATCGTCGAGGATTTTGAATACAACTGCACGCCGCGATTGCGACGCGAGGTGCGCCAGATCATATTTGAGCATTTTGATCAGATCGTTATTGCCTGGCGGGAGCATTTCAGAGGGGATCGTGCAGAGTAAAACGAAGCCGGTTTTGGCGAAGGCAATCGAGACCACGCCCGAAGCGCTCATTGTGATTATGGAAAGCGGGTCTGTGTCGATTCCCTGGGAAAAGCGTTCCGAACGGCTTGCCCACGCATCCCTGGTAGAGCGAAATCGAGCGGAACTCTCGCCTTCCGGCTACGGCATCCACTGGCCCTTGATTGACGAGGACCTCGCGATAGGCCCTCTTCTTCAGGCGGCCGCTTAAAGCCGCAGTTTGATTCCGTGACCGGCGTGTCACGGGATCTATCTCTCCAGTGGCCCAGCACGCTTCGGCCCACTCTACGAGAAGCCCACTTCATTTCAAGTGGGCCGCACTGGGCAAGGGGATTTTGACCCGGGCGCTCTGGAGCAAAGTGCATCCCGACGTGGAAATGTCAGCACGCTCGGCATTCCGTTTGAGATGAACGCACGTGCGCCTTCTGGCGCGCTCGGTGGACTGCTGCGGGGCTTCCCAGCGCAACTGGAATGCCCCGTAGGTGTGGCGTATCTACTGCTTGTCGTAGACCAGAGTGGACGTGAATGGCTTGCCGTCGCCATCGGTGCCCTTCGTCGTCGTGGTCATCGTTTTGCCATCCTTTGAGATCACGGTCCGAGCTGTGCCGTGATAAGGCCCAGTATTCTTCTTGGTCTCGCTGGTGAACGTGTTGGCATCGACCTGCTTGACCGCGACCGTGTCATAAGGGGCACCAGTGCCAGTCACTGCAACGGCCGTGCCGTCGTATTTCAAGGTGACGGATGCGTTGATCGGCGTGCCGTCAGTCCGCGCTCCGGTATTGGTCATCTTCACGCCACCACTAATTGACTCCCGAACCGTCGTCAGGGATTTGACCGGAAATGGTCCGGGAGTGAACTTCGATTTCTCGACGTTGAGCTTCCATGTTCCGATGGAGTTGTCGGCGCCGAAGGCTGCGACAGTGGTTATTGCCAAGGCGACGAACGCCTTACTCATGAGGTTTCGCATGTTCCAGTCTCTCCGTTGTGTTGGTTGCCGCTGAAAAAGCTGTCCGATCTCAGAGTTTGCCCCGTTACGGCATCAGTCTGCTGGGAAGGAGGAGATCTCTGATCGACCTGCGCGACCTGCACATGCCTGGCTGCGAATTAACGCCGGTGTGGTGCAACCTCATCCGAGCGCATGTGAGGATCTCATTGACTATGTGTTTGCCTGAGTTCTGCGCCTACGCCACGGACACGCCCCCGCCGCTGCACCGCCTGCCAGACCTACTAACGCAATCGCGATGCGGTTCGGCGATGCAGGCTTCGGTGGTAGACTCGCCGTCTCTATCAACTCCAGGACGGGGGTGGGGGTCCCCTTCTGCTGCTGGGACATCGAGAAGCTTGTTTCCTGGAACTTGCCCGTCAGCTCCCGAACACATTGTTGAGCGATGCTCGCGTCCGGATACGAAAACGAAATCCGCAATTCGGGCAGAGCTTCTGACAGGGGTGATTCCACTCGTTCGGTGTGGATGTTCCGCGCAAGCACTTGCGCCGCCAATTCGTTCGGCCGGTTCCGGTAGCGGTCCCGGCCATATAAACCCAACGCTGGTGCCGTCACAAAGCCCACCAGGCTTTCTATGCTCAACACCTTGCCAGCCAATCGGTGCATCCACACAACGGGCAAGACCGCCCCATCCACCGGACAGAACCGTATCAGTGCCGTCGAAACGTACTGGTCGTGAATCAGCAGTGCCGCACTGCTCGCCACCGCGGCGCCCGCCAAAGCAAACCCGACGAGTCGCAGGCTCCACTTCGGCTGGCGACGAAAGGAAGCCACCAGCAATCCCACCAGCAGCCCCAGCCCGAGTCCCCACGCCAGGAAAACGGTACGATTGGGTCGTTCCGCGCGCTGTGGCAAATTGGGCGCGCTCACGACTTCCAGAGTCAAGGCATCGGGAGTGGAGCGTGCCTTTTCGGTGTAAGCCGACACCACGTGACACAAGGCCGCCTGAGCCTTGCGGGGATCGGGGTAGGCAAAGGAGACACGCAACGCCGGCCCTGGACGCGCCCCTGGCAACGAGGCAGTGACCCACTGTGTCTGCAGGTCTTGTTCCTTCAACTGATCAACGATATCCTCGACCGGCACGCGTGCGCGTTCCTGCTGATAGATTGCCAGGGATTCGTCCTGCACCAGGGCTGCCAGGTTGCGGCGCGCGAGTACCTCCTTTGACAGGTCCTCCATGCGAAGGGCCATCTTCGCCACCTGCGCAGGTCCCGCGTCGTCGCTCGGCACAATGCGTAGTTCCGCGCTCGACAGGTACCGCTTTGGTAAGAGGAGCGTGCCCGCCCCGGCCAGGATTGCGCAAGCCAGCCCAGCCAATGCCGCCGACTTTGCGTATAATTGCCACGAGTCGAGTTGCATGGTCCCAGCTTACACACATATGAGCGCTTGTGAGCGTAGTGCTTATCGACGGCACACCGGGGCGTACTGATGCATTCGGACGGAAGACCGGACTTTCCTGGCACAACTCTTTCCGAGACCATCAGTCCGAAGCCGGCACAACAGCAGAGAACAATGCGGTTGTGCGGGAAGGGGAGGTCGGATGGGTGCGATTTACTCGCGCCGGAACCAGTGGCGCCAAGGCCGCTGAAGCCCTCCAGCATCCACAGGTCGGATGGTCGGATCTTGTATTGAGGGCCTTTTGGCGTCGCACGACACGCTGCGCGGCCCAGTGAGGGTCGGGCCGGATACAGAATACGGCGCGGCCTCACGGTTATCCAACCGGCGAGAACTGAGCATGAGGCGGAAAGCGCGGATGACCTGCTCGGGATCGAGGCCTTCGAGAATGGTGGGAAGCTGCGGCTTGCGGAGCGGTTGAAGGCAGAGAAGCGAAGGCAGATCCCCCTAGGACCACTTGAAATGAGATCGGGGGACGGGCAGCAAACTGGGGGAATCCGCTGGCGTTCGCGCCGCGTCGCGGTCATGCCCATCAACGATAATGGTGTCTATGGATTTCTGGCTCTTCTGGCAATGGAAGGATGCGCTCTTTGCTGTGGAAACCCTGCTGGTAGTCGTGTTGCTCGCCTTTACCTGCCGTCTGGCGGGCGCCGAAAGAGCGTTGAAACATCTGGCCAGCCACCGGCTCGCGCCACTCGCCGTGGGAGCCTTTGCTCTGGTCCTGCGAGCCGCGGTACTTCCGGTCGAGCCGATTCCCAGTCCCAACGTTCACGATGAGTTCAGTTACCTGCTGGCGGCCGACACGTTCGCGCACGGGCGGCTTGCCAACCCCACGCATCCCATGTGGGAGCACTTTGAGACATTTCATGTAGATCAATTTCCGACGTACCAGTCCATGTACCCTCCACTGCAGGGCCTGGTGCTGGCCGCTGGACAAGTGCTGGTGGGCACCGCCTTCGCCGGCGTATGGCTCAGCGCCGGTGTGATGTGCGCGGGTCTCTGCTGGGCCTTGCGCGGCTGGTTTCCTCCCGGGTGGGCGCTGTTGGGCGGAGCGAGTGCGGCCATCCGTTTAGCGATGTTCAGTTACTGGGGCGACAGCTACTGGGGTGGTGCGCTGGTGGCCACCGGCGGTGCGTTGGTTTTCGGCGCTCTCCCGCGATTGATCCGTTCCAGCCGCCCCCGGGATGCGCTGCTTGCCGCCCTGGGCGTCGTGATGCTGGCCAACACCCGCCCCTATGAAGGCTCGGTGTTCGTTCTAGCGGTAGGGCTGGTGGCTCTGTGGCAGGTCCGAAAGTTGCGGCTCCGGGCAATCCTCCCGCCGGCCTGCGCCGTGCTGGTGTGCGCGGGCGCGCTCATGGCCTACTACAACTGGCGAGTCTTCGGCAGCCCCACCACCATGCCATACACAGTCAACCGCAAAACTTATTCGGTGGCGCCCGTGTTCAGTTTCCAAGCCCCCTATCCGGAAGTGTCCTATCGCCATCAGGAGATGCTGGCATACTACATCGGCCTGCAGCTCAGCCGGTACGAATCAGCCCGCACACTGGAGGGGCTGTTCCTGATTTCCGTCAAGAAACTTGACGAGACCTGGAGTTTCTACATTGGACCGGTGCTCACCCTTCCGCTGTTGGCTTCGCTTTGGACGTGGAGGAGCCGGCGCACCAAAGTCCTTCTGTTCCTGGCGGCACTGATGGCGGTGTCGAGCCTGGTGATTCCCCCTTTTGCGCCGCACTACATCGCTCCCGCCACGGTGGTGATCTACGCGCTGATCTTGCAGGGCATGCGTGCGCTCAGTCGAGATCTACCGCGGGTGGTACGAGCCATACCGCTGACCTGTATCGGCATGGTTGTGGTGCGGCTGGCACTGGCGGCCTCGCCGATCCCTCTGAATCCGGTGCCACCGATGACTTGGGCCCGGAACGCGCATCCGGTGCTGGGTCGTGAAATCATCGCTGCCGACCTTCTCGCGAAGGGTGGGCAGCACCTCGTGATCGTCCATTACGGCCCGGAACACTCTTCCTATTCGGAATACGTCTACAACGATGCCGATATCGATGCTTCACCCATCGTCTGGGCACGCGACATGGGGCCTGAGAAGAATGCCGAGTTGGTGAGCTACTTCCGTTCGCGAAAAGTCTGGCTGCTGGACGTCAGGCCGGAGCCTTTCCTCTCCCCTTATGGGCCATAGCATTAGCTGGTGCCCCTGAACTATGGAGAGAGGATAGGCAGCAGTGTCGAGACTTGTAGCTTGCAGACTCGTCCCGACACCTATTCGGGGTTGTGACACAGTGTCGAAGGTAGGCATCGGCACGAGTGCATGCGCCACGCACCGCGCTCGAACACTTGTGAGAAATGCGGATTAATCCAAGTCTTAACCCGATCTTCCAGCAACGTTTACATCCGACCTGCCCATAGGACGTGTGCCAGCGGCAGTACCCTGTGGCGCCGACCTGGACGCGAATTGTCGCCGCGGAACTCAGTTCTCCGTCGGAATTTTTTCGGCGTGGTCCACCACGATCATCTCGATGGGGATCCTCCGCGCTTCCAGCCTGAGCCCCAGTTTCTCCTGCAAGACCTGAAAAATCGTGCCCGTGGGCATGTCGACGACGCGCTCCGACGCCGTTCGGGTGCCATCGCCGCTGCTGGTGATCGCTAACGCCCTGCCCTGTCCCCCCACCGCGTCGGATCCTTCCGGCACCCAGGCGATGTCGATATCGTAGGTGCCTTTGAGATCCGTCAGATCCACTACGGGGCGATCCATGAAGTGGCCCAACTCGTTCACCAAGTCCGACATGGGGACCCTGCCCGTAAGTTGGGTGCTCTGTCCATTCATGTTCACGTTCATGCCGCCGATCGGCATCGGAAGTGGGCCGCCGCGGCCCCCGCCAGGGGTGGGAGGCTGCTGGGACCCACCGCCCGCCGCATCGGCCATGGAAGCTGCCACGATGGCCGGATCGATTTCCTTGAGCTTCGGCCCGCTCTTGGCCACGGTCAGCGCGTACGCCGGCATCGTCTTGGTTTCCGTGTGGAGCGTGAGCTTGAACCGCTCCGTCAACAAGGCCCGCAGCATGAGCATGGTCTGATCGTTGGGCACGGCCGCGGGTTTCTTGGCCATGATGTCATAGCTCGCGCTGCCCAGCCACTCCGGCCCCGAAATCCGATCCTCCTTCATCCCGTAGGCGTGCGCCAGCAGGAACTTAAGGGTGACATTCTTGTAGTCGATCATGCCCGGGTCGCCGCCCACGCGGCGTTGGATCATCACTCCGCCGTTCGGTGCGACCGTGGTATTCGAGCCATCGGCCACTTTGACCGACGCTACTTCGAAAGCCGGGGGATGGGCTGCCGGCTGGCCAAATGCGATGCACGAGATGAAAGCGATCAGGCCGGCGCCTATCGTAGTCCTTGTCATATACTTCTCCTTTGCTTCACAGTGCGATTGCTTTCCGCACCTCGCCTGGGGGCGGCTTCGGAAAAGGCGCCTCTTGCAAGCGTCGCCAATCCAGGCCTGTAATCGCTTCTGTGTATGACGATTCCGCCGCCAAAAGGTCCTGCCGCCGGCCGTTGTGCGGCACATACCGAAGAAGCCGTGATGCCGAACAGGCTGACGGTGCAGCAGGCCGGCAGCGCGGGTCGATGGATTGCGATGTCGCCTCCCATGCTTGCCTTGTTCTGGCGGCTCCCCTGTTGGCCTGTAGTCCGAGATTTCCATTTTGGACTCTCCAGCACTGTCACGGTACTCCCAGCCGCCATCCTTTGATCCCGTGAGTTGCATTTTTTTCTCCGGGAGCCGTCTTCGCCCCCGCGCCGCGGATGGTGCGGCGCAATACATCAAACACAAACTTCCCCTTGCTTACCGAGAGAAGCGGTCGTATACTCATCTCGGATACCGATATGAGTAAACCGAACGATCTCGTCCAGGGCACCCTTGATCTGCTCCTTCTGAAAATGCTGGGGCTAGAGCCGTTGCACGGGTGGGCCATCAGTCTCCGCCTGAAATCCATCTCCGGAGACGTGCTGCAGGTCAGCGAAGGGTCCCTCTACCCTGCATTGCACAAGTTGGAGCAGGAAGGCTGGATCACAGCCGAGTGGAAGCAAACCGAAAATAACCGGCGGGCAAAGTTTTATTCGCTCACCCGCCTGGGCAGGAAACAGCTCGAATCGGAGGCGGCGAACTGGCAGCGGCTATCGTCCGCCATATCGCACGTCGTCCAGCTTTCGGAGGCTTAGGAAGAGTTATGCGGATGGAGCACTGGTGGTTTACGGCGCGCTTACGGCTCAGGTCCATCCTGCGCCGTACTCGTGTGGAACAGGAGCTCGATGAGGAACTGCAGTTCCACCTGGAGCACAAAATCGATGAAGGCATCGCCAAGGGGCTTTCCCCAAGAGAAGCGCGCTACCGGGCGCTGCGCGCGATGGACGGACTGGAACAACGGAAAGAGGAGATGAGAGACACGCGGCGCATTCATTGGTTGACGGATTTCTCCGACGATGCGCACTACGCGATCCGGAGCCTGCGCCGCACGTTCGGACTTAGCGCGTTCGTGGCGATCACGCTCGCGCTGGGGATCGGGATGACCTCGGGGATTTTCAGTATGGTCGATGCGCTGATCTTCAGGCCTTACCCCGTGCCGCACCCGAGCGGCGTGGTCACTCTGGTGAGCACTACACACGACAGCAGCTTTGACGATTTCTCCTATCGCGAATACCTGGATATCCGCGGCAATACGCAGAGCTACGACGGCGTGATCGCCAACACGGATATGGAGGCTGTCGGCTTCAGCGCCGAACCCGCAGCCACGCCGCGGGTCAGGGGCGGAATGATGGTTTCCGCTAACTACTTCCACGTGCTCGGCGTGGAGCCGCGGCTGGGGCGCGGTTTTCGGGAGGAGGAAGACCGGGTGCCCGGCCGCGATGCCGTGGTGGTGCTGGGGCCGGACTTCTGGAAGCAGGAATTCGCGAGCGACCCTTCCGTCCTGGGCAGGACCGTTCGCCTGAACGGCACGGAGTTCACCGTGATTGGCGTGGCTCCGGAAACCTTCCCGGGGATGCAAATATTCGGGCGTCCCGACTTCTACATGCCGCTTGGGATGGCGCGGCTGTTTTCGACCGACCGCCAGAAGAATTTTTTCGAGGACCGCGACGATCGCGAGTTGAACGTCAGTGCGCGCTTGAAACCGGGCACGACCCTCCAGCAGGCGCAGAGCGAACTCGCCGTGCTCGCAAAAAACTTCGAGCGCGAGTATCCGAAGGCGAATCGCAGCCGCGGCGCGGCGGTACACACTCAGTTCGAAATGCGGACTCGAGCTGACGACGGTAATTGGAAATTCAGCGTGATCTTTATGATCCTTGCGCTGTCCGTCCTGCTGGTGGCTTGCACCAACGTTGCCGGACTTCTTCTGGCCCGTGCCCGCACGCGAACACGCGAAATCGCCTTGCGGTTGGCGCTTGGCGCCGGGCGTTTCCGGCTCGTCCGGCTACTGCTGACCGAGAGCCTGATTCTGGCGTCCTTGGGTGGATTGGCCGGGATCGCCATCGGATACGGCTTCGTAGAGTGGTTCCACACGAAACAAAATATCATGTTTATGACTGACTTGCCGGTGGGGCTGCCGTTCCGGATGGACACGCGCGTGCTGCTGGCAAGCGTGGCGTTGACCGCGTTGAGCGCGCTGCTTTGCGGCCTGGCGCCGGCGCTGCAGAGCACGCGCGTGGACCTGGTGAGCGGACTCAAGTCGGCCGACGTTGACGTGCCCGGACGCAAACGGCTGTGGGGCCGGAATATGCTGGTGGTGGCGCAAGTTTCCATGTCCCTGATGCTGCTGACGGCGTCTTTCCTGATGGTGCGGGGTTTCCAGCATAGCTTGCTGGAGGGAACCGGCTTCGCGAAGGACCACCTGCTGATGACCAGCTTCGATCCTCGTCTGATGCAGTACAGCGCAGCGCAGACCAAGCAGTTCTATGAGCTGCTGGCCGAACGTGTGCGAGTAGCGCCTGGAGTCGAGAGCGAGGCTCTCACCCAGAACATTCCGCTCGGAGAGGACGACTTTGACGGCGTCGCCTTCGTGCCGGACGGTTTTCAGATGCCGCGCGATCGCGCGAACTTCACCTCGACAATGGACACCGTGGATGAAGGGTATTTCGAGACGATGGGGATTCCGATTTTGCGTGGGCGCGGCTTCTTGAGGTCCGATACCGCGGATGCGCCGCGTGTCGCCGTCGTGAATGCGCAGTTCGCGAAACACTATTGGCCGGGCGCCGATGCAGTGGGCAAACACATCCGGCTCGATAGCAGTGCCGGCACGCCGGTTGAGATCGTAGGCGTCGCGCAGACCATTAAGTATCAAGTGACCTTCGAAAGGCCGATGGATTTCGTGTATATGCCGCAGGCCCAGCATCCTGTTGCGCGAATGGTCTTGATGTTGCGGTCGAGCGGCGATCCGCTGCAATTGGTCAAGTCAGTGAGGGACGTTGTCCGGACCCTCGATCCGAACCTGCCGATGCTGCAGACGAGGTCTTACGAGGACTTCTACCTGAACCGGGCCGTGAAAGCGCCGGGAGTTGCGACAGATATGGTGGGTACCATGGGCGCGGTGGGCCTGCTGCTGGCCCTCGCCGGTTTGTATGGACTGGTGGCGTATAACGTGAGCCGCAGAACCCGCGAGATCGGCATCCGCATGGCCCTTGGCGCGGCAAACTCGGACGTGCTGCGGCTGGTGATGGGCAAAGGCCTCGTGCTGGTCGGGATGGGAACGGTGATCGGGCTGGTGATGGGTTTCGCCGTCGAGCGGCTCATGAATTCCATGCTGTTCAATACCGGCGGAGTCGACATTATGGCTTATGTCGTCGTAGTGCCGGCGCTGTTTCTGGTGACGATGCTGGCGACCTACGTGCCCGCGCGAAGAGCATCCCGGATTGCGCCGACACAGGCGCTGCGATACGAGTAGTGCGGTTAGTTCGTGAACGCCAGATCCGCTACGCACGCTTGCCGAAAGCACACCGGTGGGCCGATCCGGTCGCTGATTTTTCGCAAATCCCGGACCTGCCCAGATTCCGCGCCAGCGTGTAATTTTGACCCCTGGACGCCACAATATCACAGGTGTAACGCGCAATCCGTTTGATAACAAAGAACGTACTTTCTGGTAGCTGGATTGCTAGTACAACCAGCCAAAGGAGCAACGAGTTTGCCGATCGTCAAAATTACAGGACCGGGTTTATCTGCGATCGGGCTTTCCGTCGCGCTCCTTTGGGGGTGCCTGATTGGGGAACGGGTCATCACGCGCGATGCCACCAGAGAGCGCACCCGCGTGGTCCGGGAACTGGAGCAGATGCGGCTCGAACGGCAGGCGTCGCCGGTATCCGTACCGGTACTGCGCCGCGCATTGCGGGCTCGGATGGCCCTCGGATAGGGATTTTCCAAAGCGCCCGGTTGTACAATTGCAACGATGGTGAAATTCGTTGCACTCCTCTCCCTGCTGCTTGTCGCCGCGGGATGCGGCAAGAAGCCGGCTGCGCGATTTGCCGCGCTCTCCGAAGAATTCGTTTACACCACGTTGTCTTATTCGCCTTCCGGGGCGACCGCCGCGGGGCTGCACAAATACCAGGATCGAAGCCTGGACGGTATGCTGGACGACTTGAGCCCGTCGAGCATCGCGCGCCAGCGCAGCTTCTACATGGGGTTCCGCGAGCGTCTGGAGCGGCTCAAGCCGGATGAGCTTTCGGCCGAGGACCGCGCCGACCGGCAAATTCTGGAAGACCAGGTTTCCCTAGCCCTGCTGGAATTCGACGAGATCCGCAACTACATGCACAACCCGGCGACGTATGTCGAAACGCTGGGGAACGCTCTTTTCACGCCGTATGTTCTGGAGTACGCGCCCAAGAGCGAGCGCGCCAACCACATTATTTCCAGGCTGAAGATGGTTCCTCTTTTCCTGGACCAGGCGAGGAGCAACATCACCTCGGCGCCGGCCGTTTGGGCGAACGTAGCGATGGATGAGAATCAAGGCAACATCGACATGGTGGAGAAGACCATCCGCATCTGGGTGCCGGAGGATCGGCGCGAGGCCTACTCGCGCGCCGCGCAACCCGCGCTGATGGCCATGCGCCAGTTTCAGGATTACCTCAAGGGGAACCTGGCGCCTCGCAACGATTACAATTGGCGGCTGGGCGGCAAGAGCTATCCGAAAAAATTCCGTTACTCGCTGGAAAGCGGAATCGAAGCCGACAGCGCGTTGCTGATGGCGGAGACTGAGCTGAAGCAGGTACGCGAGCGGATGCTGGCGCTATCGCTGCCGTTGCATAAGCAGATGTTTCCGGGGCACCCGGAACACACCGATTTAGCCGGCGAAGCGCGGGAAAACCAGGTGGTCGGCGAGGTGCTGGCGAGAATTGCGGAGCGCCACTCGACGCGCGAATCCTACATGGATGACGCGCGGCAGGATCTCGCGGAAGCACGCGCCTTTGTGGAGAGCAAACACCTGCTGACGCTGCCGCGGCGCGCCAATCTCCAGGTGATTCCGACGCCCGAGTTCATGCGGGGTGTATACTCGGTGGGCGGCTTCAACGCCGCACCGGCGCTCGAGCCGCAACTGGGGGCCTTTTATTGGGTGACTCCGATTGCGCCGGACTGGCCCAAGGAGCGGGCCGATTCCAAGCTGCGGGAATACAATTTCTACAAGTTGAAGCTGCTGACGATTCATGAGGCTATGCCCGGCCATTATGTGCAGATGGAGGTGGCCAACGATGTGCAACCCCCGGTTCGACGCCTGCTGCGTTCGGTCTTCGGAAACGGACCGTACATCGAGGGTTGGGCGGAATTCGCCACGCGTACGATGATCGAGCAAGGCTTTCTGGATCACTCGCCCGAACTGGCGCTCACTTTCGCCAAGGAGGAATTGCGTGTGCTGGCCAATACGATTCTGGATGTGCGGCTGCACATGCTCGACATGAGCGATCAGGAGGCCCTGGACCTGATGGAGCAACGGACCTTCCAGGAGCGCGAGGAAGCCGTCGAGAAACTGCAGCGCGCCAAGCTTTCCTCCTGCCAGTTGCCGATGTACTTCCTGGGCTGGCGCGGCTGGAGCCAGGTCCGCAACGACTACCGGCAGGCGAAAGGGGAGAGCGTCAGCATGTCCGGCTTCAACGACCGGGCGCTCAAGGAAGGGGCGGTGCCACTGCCGGTTTTGGGGGGACTACTGAAGTAGGAAATGCGGGCCAGGCAAACGAGCCGGCCGTATGAAGCGTCTATAATTGACGAAGCAGAAGTCTGGGATGCAGGAAAACGATAGTCCCGATCTCACCCCGCCGCGGGGCCCCCAGGAAGAGCGGCGCCGGTCGCCCCTCGCCGTGCTGTGGAACGCCCTCTCGTGGGTGCGCGATCTGGCTTTTTCCGTGCTGATCGCGGTGGTCTCCATCGTCTTTATCTACCAGCCGGTGAAGGTGGAAGGAACCAGCATGACACCGGGGTTGGACGACCAGGAACGGATTTTCATCAACAAGTTCACGTACCTTCTCGGGCTGGGAAATATCGAACGCGGGGACACCGTGGTATTCCGGGCGCCGGTGGATGTGGATAAGGACAAGTCGTACATCAAGCGCGTGATCGGGTTGCCCGGTGACCGCGTGCGCATCGAACGCGGGCAGGTGTATGTCAACGGCCTGGCGCTGGTGGAACACTACATTCAGGACAACTATCGGGACTATTCCAGCATGGAGGAGAAGGTGGTGCCGCCGGGCAAATACTTCGTGCTGGGCGACCACCGTAATTCTTCGAGCGACAGCCGTGCCTGGGGCTGGGTGCCGCGAGAGAGTATCTACGGGAAAGCCGTGTTCGCCTATTGGCCGCTGGCCAGGATGGGCCGGCTGAAATAGCCAGGAGGGCGGACGCCCTTGTCCGCGCGCGATTCCCAGGTCGCGCTCTTGCTGGCACTTCCTTACCGCCGCAGCAGCCACAGCACCAGCGTCAGCGTCAGGCTGAGCAGGATGCAGGTGGTAAGTGGAAAATAGAAACCGAAGTTACGCCCGTGGATCCGGATATCGCCAGGCAGGCGGCCGAGGTGCAAAGGCAGGCGTCCGGCGAAGGTCACGAGCAATCCGGCAGCCAGCAACACCAAACCCATCGCGATAAGGAGTCGGCCCAGGGGCATGATCTCAGTATGCGCCTTGGCGGGATCGCTGGGCCCGAGTTTCCGGAACGCCTGTTTTTCAACAACCGGCCAGCCAAGAAGGCGCGGACTGTCGAGATTTGCCATATTGACACCTACTAGTTGGCAGTGCAAACTAGTTGATGGACAGGGCCCCGGGCGGCGCGGTCCCCGTGGAACAACTGGTTATCGGCCACATCGAGAAGACCCCGACCGAGAACTAACCGCGGAGAATGCTGAGTGAGGAGTGACGAATATGGATCAAGTTGGAAGTATTTTGGATCGGCCTAAGCTCTACTACAACATCGATGGCGTGGGCGAGTTGGGTGGCGGCTTCACAATGCTGGGTTTCGCGCTGCTCATGTGGTTGCAGGCGCACTCGCCCAGCGGCGCCATCTGGCACCAGATGTATGCGTTCGTTGTCTACATGGCAGTGATGTTTTCGATCATCCACTACGGGACCAAGGCGATCAAGAACCACATCACCTATCCCCGCACTGGCTTCGTCGAATACCGGAAGCGGGACAGGGTACGGCCGGGGATCATGGCGGCATTGTTGGCGCCGCTCGCGTTGGTTGGTCTGTTCGTCGCCCGCCGGTACCACTGGGACATCACGGCAGCCATCCCTCTCTTCGGCCTGCTCCTCGCGGCAAGCTATGCCTGGGGTTTCGCCAGGACGGTTCGTTGGAAATGGGTTGTCGTCTGCGCAATGACACTCGTCTCATCTGTGATCGCACTCCTTCCCGCGAGTTCGTTCGACGCGCTGGCCGATGACTCATGGGTGACCCACCCGGTTCGTACCAAGCTCGTTGGAGCATTTCTCCTTTATTTGATGGTTTATGGCGCGGTGCTATTGATTTCCGGCGGCATCAGTCTTTGGCTCTACCTTCGTCACACGCCAGCTCCAGCGCAGGAAGGTCAATGAACCAGCAAATCCGCACGATCGCAGACCTTGACCGGGTAATTCACGAACCGGGACGGCTCATGATTGTCGCTCTCTTGTTCGCCGTGGAGCGGAGCGACTTTCTTTATCTACAACACGAAACTGGTATGAACAAAGGCACGCTCTCGAGCCATCTCTCTCGACTGGAGGAGGCTGGTTACGTCGAGGTGACGAAAACCTATCGTGGCAAGGTGCCGCAGACACTGCTCCGTCTCACGGGGGCGGGGCGCAAAGCGTTTGAGGAATATCGGCGGAAGCTCAGAAAAGCACTGTAGATCCTGCTCGCGGCAATGAATCCCGCCCCACTCTTAACGTGACGACGTGTATTGTGGCAGAAAGTGGTGCGTCCGAAATCCTGCCAGTTTTGTATTACACCCCTTTGAATTCTTCTCCCCCTGCGAAGATTTCGTCATTCTTGTGGAGCAGGCCTTCCAGAGGGCGCTTGCTTCTTTTGTTTGTTTTCTCCGCGCCTCAGCGCCGCGGTTCAATCCTCCGGTCGTTTGGTTGGGGCTCCGCCGCTCTGTGGGGCAGGTTCAGGCGGCTCTTTCGGACATGCGCGAGTCTTCGATCCCCGCAAGCGCCGGCTGAAAGCCGGCGGCAGCCAGGATTGGCTGCCCCACCGAGCGGCGGAGCCGCAACCAAAAAACTGTTTCCGAAGCCCGGGCGAAAGAAGCACTCGTCTCCAGTTCTTCCGCCCCGTTCCGGGGCTCGCCTGTCTTTCACGCCGTTCCCAGTGCTCACGCACTGGGCTACTATATGACGCCCCTCCGGGGCTAGGGTTACGGCAGAATCGTCGCGGCCTGCGAAGAATTCAAAGGGGTGTAATACTAACGGGACT
>PMTR01000087.1 GCA_003167255.1 Bryobacterales bacterium | reverse complement strand
GTGCCGACGCGGCACGCACGAGTGCACGCACGAGTGCGTGCGCCACATCGTCAGGGTTAACGCCCCGTCACCACCATCTTGCCCACGCCGTCGGCGTAGCGCTCCGCGATATCGAACGCCTCCGCGATGCGTTCGAGCGGCCGCGTGTGGGTCACCAGCGGCGCGAACCATCGGGCGCGTTCGGCCAGCAGTTCCACCGCGGCGTGCGTTTCGCCGTTGGAGCGCCGCACACTGAAAATCGCCAGCTCCTTGCGCCGCATCGGCGACACTTCGAAGGGCACCAGCGCATCGGAATGAATGCCGGTCAGCACCACCCGCCCGGCCCATCGCACCGCGCGAATGGCCTGGTTTGTGGACTGCTGCTTGGCCGCGCAATCGATGGCGCAATCCACGCCGCGGCCGCCGGTCTCCGCGGTAAGCTCGAGCGCGGCATCCGTCTCCGCCGGGTCGATGGCCGCGTCGGCGCCCATCTGCCGCGCCATCTCGCGCCGGTGCGCCACGGGTTCCACCGCCCAAATCCGGCCGGCGCCCGCCACCTTGAGGCAGGCGATGGTCAGCAGCCCGATGGGACCGGCGCCGAATACCGCCACCGTTTCTCCCGGCCCGACAGCGGCGAACTTCATCGAGTGCATCGCCACCGCCAGCGGCTCCGCCACCGACGCCAGCTCCAACGAAATGCCCGCCGGAATCGGCAGCAGGTTGATGGCCGGCAGATTCACCAGCTCGCGAAAGAATCCCGGCTGCCCCGGATTGCTCAGAAACCGGATGTTCGCGCAGACGTTGTGATGCCCCGTGCGGCAGGCTTCGCAGTGATAGCAGTAGAGCGCCGGTTCGAGCGCGGCGCGATCTCCCGCCGCCCAACCCGTCACCCCCGCGCCGGTTTTGACCACCGTCCCGGCCGGTTCGTGGCCCAGCACCATCGGGTATTGGCATGGAGTGTCGCCCACGGCGCCTTCGCCGTAGGCGTGCAGATCGGAACCGCAGATTCCGGTGGTGGCAACGCGCACCTGAATCTCTCCCGGAGCGGGATCAACGGCCGCCTTCTCCAGCAGGCGGAATGTGCGCGGCGCGGCAAGCGAGGCAACAAGCATCTTCGACCCATTGTAAGATAGCCGTAGATGCTCAATTTCCGCCAGTTCGAGGCCGGCCCCGATCCGTTCGGCCGAAAATTTCAGGTCATGTTCAAATGGCTGCAAACCGCCATTTCGATTCGTCACGCCGACACCGTGGACGTGAAGTTCGTCCTGCAGGATGAAAGCGGCGCCCGCACCGAAAAGACCATGGCGCTTCCCCACGCCTTCCTGGTGGAGTTGAGCCGCTCGACCGGCCGCACAATGGACGATGCCTGGTGCGCCCGTATGGCGGAACTGCACCTGCTGCGACTGGTGGAGACTGGCGAGGACATGGAGAAGGATCTCGTCACCCTCACCGCGGCCGAGCTCAAAGAGCACGCCGCCGAAATCGCGCGCCAGGAACAAGCCAAGAGCCCCGCGAACTGAGCCGCCCTCACCAGTGCCTCACTCGACGCTCTTCCATTTCCGGGACCGTGCCCATCAATCGCAAGTGGCGGCCATCTTGCGGCGCCTTCCGCCGGTTGAAGGAGCACCGATCGCCATTGAAAGAGCGCGCGGCCTGAGCAGCCGCGGCCAGGCCGTTCACGCCGGCTCGTTGCTGCGCGAGCGACGCATCGTTTTCGATTGCACCCGCGCGGAGTTTCCCCGCATCTTCGTCCATGAGCTGTTCCATTTCGTCTGGCTGCGCGCCGGGAATCCCGCCCGCTTTGGCTGGGAAGCGTTGCTGGGTTGCGAACTCGAAGCCGGCGCCGGCGGCGAACTAGGCTGGTCCGCCGAGTGGAGAAAGCAGGCCCTCGCCGCCGCCGACCGCCAGCCCCGCAGCCGCTTCTGGCACGAGTATTGCTGCGAAAGTTTCTGCGACACCGCGGCCTGGCTGTACTCGGGCGGCCCCCGCCACCCCGAGTTCACTCTCGCCGCCCGGTTTCGCGCCGCCCGCCGCGCCTGGTTTCACCAAGCCTTTGCGAACCGGCGATTGCCGCTATAATTGGATGGGGAACCGATCTGTGTCCGCACCGCGTTACTTCATCGCCGCCCTTGCCGTAACCGCAGTGCTGGCGTTCGCTCTGCACGACCGCTCCACCGGCTCTGCCAGGGCAGCGAGCGTCAAGCCCGATAAGGACCGCCGCGAGGCCCCCGATTTCACCCTCAAGGATGCCGACGGCAAGACCGTCCATCTCTCCGATTACAAAGGCAAGGTGGTGCTGCTCGATTTCTGGGCCACCTGGTGCGGCCCCTGCCGCATCGAGATCCCGTGGTTCATGGAGATCGAGCGCCAGAACAAGGACAAGGGCTTCGAAGTGCTCGGCGTGGCCATGGACGACGAGGGCTGGGAGGCCGTCAAGCCGTTCCTCACGGAAATGAAAATGAATTACCGGGTGGTGGTCGGCAACGACGATACCGCCCGGAAGTACGGCGGCGTGGATGCGCTGCCCACCACTTTCCTGATCGATCGAGAGGGGAAAATTGCCGCGATCCACATCGGGCTTGCGGACAGGAGGGATTTTGAAGATGGTGTTCAGGAACTCTTGCAGCCGCCTGCCGGTGCTGGCCGTACTGCTCTGCCTGCCGGCCCTGTGGCCGCAGTCCCCCGCTAACGAGCGGCTCACCGTGGGGCAGCCCCAAAAGGTTGCCGGCAAGCGCAATGAGACGGTCCACACCAGAATCCCGATTGCCATCCTGGCCGGCTACCACGTGAACAGTAATACGCCCAGCGAAGATTATCTGATTCCGCTCTCACTGACGTGGTCCGCGCTGGGCTCGCTCGAAGGCGGCCAGGTCACCTATCCGAAGCCCACGCTCGAAAAATACGAGTTCGCCGAGAAGCCGCTCTCGGTCTACACCGGCAGCTTCGATCTCAGCGTCACATTCAAAGTTTCCGCCGCTGCCGCGGCCGGCCCCGGCGTGGCCGTCGGCAAGCTGCGTTATCAGGCCTGCAACGACAGGTCCTGCTTCCAGCCGAAAACCGTGGACGTGTCGGTGCCCTACTCGGTGCAGTAAGACCAACTGGTAGCGCCGGCGGTCTTTGCCGCCGGTGTCTTGTGCGGTGCATATTCAATGAGAAGAACCGGCGCCGAAGAGCGCCGGCGCTACAAATGCCCGCGCGCGCGGCTCGGTGATTACCCCGCTTTCAGAAACTGTCCGATGGAGCGCGTAGCCTGCCGAATCCGCTGCTCGTTCTCGATGAGCGCGAACCGCACGTGGCCTTCTCCCAGCGGTCCGAACCCGATGCCCGGGGAAACGGCCACCTGCGCATTCTCCAGCAACTGCTTAGCGAATTCCAGCGAGCCGGCTTCGCGAAAACGCTCCGGCACCGGCGCCCACAGGAACATCGTGCCGCGCGGTTTCTCCACCGCCCACCCCGCGCGCTTGAGCCCCGTAGCCAGCGCGTCGCGCCGCTTTTGATAAATCGCGCAGATCTTGCGCGTGTCTTCTTCGCACTCGCGCAGCGCGATGATGGAGGCGATCTGGATGGGCTGAAACACGCCGTAGTCCAGGTAGCTCTTGATGCGCGCCAGGGCCGCGATCATGCGCGCATTCCCCACGCAGAACCCCACCCGCCAGCCCGCCATGTTGTAACTCTTGGAGAGCGAAAAAATCTCCACCGCTACTTCACTCGCTCCCTCCACTTGCAGGATGCTGGGGGGCTTGTAGCCGTCGAAGCCCAGATCGGCGTAAGCGAAATCGTGCACGATCATGGTACCGTGCCGCCGCGCCAGCGCCACAATCTCGCGGAAGAAATCCAGATCCACGCACGTGGTGGTCGGGTTGTGCGGGAAGGAAATCAGCAGCATCTTGGGCGCGGGTGCCGACATCCGGTAGAGATCTTCGAGCCGCGCCAGGAAAGTGGCCGCATCCGGCATGGGCAGCATGCACGCGCGCCCTTCCGCCATGATCACGCCGTATTGATGGATCGGATAGGCCGGGTTCGGCGAGACCACCGTATCGCCGGGACCCACCGTGGCGAACATCAGGTGCGCCAGCGCGTCCTTGGCGCCGATCGTGACGATGGCCTCCTTGTCGGGATCGAGCGTGACGCCGTAGTTGGCCTGGTACCGCCGCGTGATCTCTTCCCTCAGCTTCGGAATTCCGCGCGATTGCGAATAGCGGTGGTTGCGCGGATTGCGCACCGCTTCAATCAGCTTATTGACGACGACCCGCGGCGTAGCGCCGTCCGGATTCCCCATCCCCAGGTCGATGACATCGATCTGCGCCGCCCGCGCCTTGGCCCGCATTTCATTGATGACGGCAAAGACATACGGCGGCAGCTTTTGTATGCGATAGAATTCCGACGATTCCATGGACATTATGTCCATTCTACGATGAGCGCGCCGATGTCCCCCTCCCCACGTATCTAGGTGGCTTGTTTCGCCGGGGGGTTGACTGCATACTCTGAAACAACCCCCGCCATGCGGGGCGTCACAGTTGTGATTTCGGAGGGAAATTGAGCAACATCAAAAACTTAAGAAGAGCTGCGCCTGGAATCGTCGCGACCTCAAGTTTAGCTGCACTCAGGGCTCAGCGCGATACAAGTGACCAGCGTTCTGTCCAGCCGCGACCGCGCGCTTTTCACCCGGCTCAAAGGAGAACTCTACTCATGTTTAAGAACAAACTTCTGCTTCTCATGGCCGGGGCATGCCTAGGACTGCCGCTCGAAGCCACCACGATTCTCAATACCTATCCCGACGGGCCCACTGCTTATACGAACGCTTTTGTGCTGGAGGCCCAGACGTTCACGGCGCCGGCCGATACCGTGCTATCGAGCTTCCAATTCCAGATGTTCGCGGCGCTGGGTCAGACAGTTCAATTGGAAGTATTCCTATGGTCCGCGGGTGGCCCCGTGGGATCTTCACTTTTTACGTCTGCGTCCATGGCGCGGATCAATGCGACCCAAGACTTCCTGGTTTCGAACATCAACCTGTCGCTGACGCAGGGAGACTTGTACGGCGCGGTGATCGACAGCGGAGGGTATTATTCATTCAACGCTGCCTTCAACACGAACCGGAATAGCTACACGGGCGGAAACATGTGGCTTGTCGATCAGGGCTCCACTACATGGAACACCTACCAAACCGACAATCTCTTGTTCCAGGCGACCTTCGTGGCTACACCGAATTCCCCGGCACCCGAGCCGGGCGCGTTCCTGCTGATGGGCGCAGGACTGACAACGCTGGCGCTGTTGCGCAGGCGGCGCTCCAGACTTTACTCGTAGTGACGCGTATTGAAGGAAAGCGGGCAGGCTAAAGGTATCCGCGGGCCCGCCGCAACGGCTACGCGCTGCCGCTCAAACACGTCGTATGGCTGGGCACCGCTTCGTGGGAGGAGATGCTGGCCGGCGGCAGCGATTTTTCCGAAGACACCGCCGCGCCGTTTCGATGGGGCAGGGCGCGCCGGCCATGATCCCTTGGAACTCCGCGTCACCACGGTGGGAAAAGCGCTGCCCAATACCGAGATTCAGATTGTCGATCCCGCGACCGGCGCGCCTCTTCCCCTGGGCCAACAGGGCGAACTCCGCGCCCGCGGCTACATGGTCCATGAAAGGCTACGACGACGATCCAGCCGCGACCGCCGAAACCGTGGATGCGCATGGCTGGCTGCAGGGCGCGGCTGTTGTACTGGTGGCCGCGGCAAGCGTGGCGAGGATGTCCTTGACTGTCTGGTCCGACTGGGCGGGGGAGAAACGAAACACCCGGTCGACGGTTTGTTCGGCGGTGGCTTGCCCGAACGCCGCGAAGGCGAAGAGCATGGCGGCCGCGAAGCGAATGACTTTCGCGCCCATGGCATTCATTGTAGATGAGCTAAGTTGGAATCGACAGCCAAGGTTGGCGTCCCCAGGGGGATTCGAACCCCCGTTACCGCCGTGAAAGGGCGATGTCCTAGGCCGGGCTAGACGATGGGGACTTTCTGGCCGAAGGAAAGGTGAACTCCTCTACTGTAACTTTCCGAGTGCCTCATCGTCAACTTCAGGGGATGCTAAAAAAACCAATTCGTGCCGCCGATAAACACGGATCAACGCGGATCAGTTATTTGTTTTCAATCTGTGTTCATCGGCGTTCATCGGCGGCCAATCCTTCTTCATCAACTTTACGCGGGAGCACCGGTTCGGCCGCCCCCAACTCGATGGCTTCGCGAGGCATGCCGAAAACTACTTCTGCCGGAGGCGCTGCGCGCCGGGCTGGAGCGAACCCTGGGGGTGCCTTGTGGCTGAGCCTTAAAAGCTGTTTTCGCGTTTCCTCACCCGGGCGATGTCCGCAGCAGTTTCGGTCGATCGCCGGACCGCCGCCGCTTCCACCGCCGCGCTCAGCGCCAGCAGGCTGGCCTGAAAGGCGATCTCATCGGTCGCCGGGATGGTTTTCGAAATCTGGTCGCTCGAGCCGTTCGTTTCGTTCATGAATGACACCATCTCCGCGAAATCAGACGTCCAGGGCGCAGGCTGGCGCGCCGCCAGGGTGCAGCATCACGTGGGGGGAACGGCCACTCGGCGCCAGGCAGATCTTGACCTGCAGCGTCTCGTCCTCCCAGTGGAACTTCACCACCGTCCATTCACTGCTGCCGGCGCTCTTGGTCTTGAAGTTTCGCCCGAAGACCACGGTCGGAATGCTCAGGCCGAGCGGACCCAGGTGCGCTTCCATATCGGTCTTGACGCTCCCGATAATCATGTTGGTCAACTCGGCGACCGCGTCCAGCACTTCCTCGTTGACGGCCGTGGCTTCGCACATCAGCATAGCAGCGCAGATACGGCACGCCAGCACCGGCGAACAACTCAAGCTTCCGGTCCCCGCCCAGTCGCCGGCGAGTCCGATGAAAGATACGACGCCGTCGTTGCCTTCCTGCTTGCCATCCTCGGTTGTGACCTCGCCGCGCGCGATCTCGACGCCCAGCATGGTCGAAAAGACCTGGGCCGTGGCTTGGCTCAGGGACTCCACCAGTATCGGTTGCAGGTTCATAACGGCACCGCCGACTCCAGAAGTCCAGCCAGCTTCTCCTTAATTTGATCGGCCGTGAAAGGCTTGCGCACGTAACCGGCCGCCCCCAGTTTGACCGCTTCGCCCACCTTGGTTTCGCCGCCCTCGGTCGTGATCATGACCACCGGCACCTGGCGCCACTGAGCGGATGCCTTGACCGATGCCAGGAATTGCAGTCCGTCCATTTTGGGCATGTTGATGTCGGTGAGAACCAGATCCACCTTGTGGGCGTTCATGACCGCCAGCGCTTCCTGTCCGTCACCCGCTTCATGGATCGTGCGAATTGCCATGCCGGTTTGCCGGAGCACGCGCTGCAGGATCTTGCGGATCGCAGCAGAGTCATCCACTACTAAAACGTCGGATTCCATTCGGCTCCTTACACTGTTATTCATCGGAACAAAGACCGGCTTTCATTAGCGCAAGGGCGGAGATTCTGCCGGGGAAGCCGCCCGCCGCGCAGCCGCGGAGGAATTTATGCCGGGGGCTAAGGTTTGGCGCCAAAAAGTCGATATGAGACCCAGGAGCGTGGAATTTGAACCGGGAACTGTCTCAACAGGAGATCGATGCGGTCTTCTCCAACATGGCCGAGCGCAAACGCGACTCCCCGGCCGTCCGCTTCGACTTCCGCCGGCCCGACCGCATTCCCAAATCCCAGGTCCGCGCCATCCACCTGCTCCACGATACCTTCGTCCGCAACCTGGTTTCCAGCCTCTCCGCCTACCTCCGCTCCTATCTCACCGTCAACCTGGTCAGCGTCGAACAACTCTCTTACGCCGAATTCCTCGACGGCCTTCCCTCCCCCACCTGCATGGTCTCGCTCGGCCTCAGCCCTTACGATGGCAACGCCGTCCTCGAATTGAACCCCCCCCTGGTCTTTCCCATCCTCGAAATGCTCCTGGGCGGCACCGGCAAGACCTCCGCCAGCATCCAGCGCGAAATCACCGAAATCGAACAGAAACTCCTCGATGGCCTCTTCCGCATCATCCTGCATGACCTGCGGGAAGCCTGGAAAGGCGTCACCAACGTCGATTTCACCATCGAATCCATGGAAACCGAGCCGCAATTGCTCCACCTGCTGGCGCCCAATGAAGCTGTCGTAGCGGTGGGCGTGGAAGTCCGCATCGGAGAAACCATCGGCATGATGAATATCGCCATGCCTTCCATCGTGATTAAGATGATGCGGCAGAAATTCGACCAGCAGTGGTCCGTCCGCAAGACTCACGCCAGCGTTGCCGAGCAGCTTCGCGTCCTGTCGGTGCTTCGCGAAGCCTCGCTCACCCTCGAAGCCCGTCTGGAAGGCCCCACTCTGGCGGTTCGCGACCTGCTTGCATTGACTGAAGGCCACCTGCTCACCTTCGACTATCCCGTGCACCGCTCGGTGGAGTTACTGGTCAACGATAGCCATCGGTATTCCGCTCAAGTAGTCGGAGCCGGACGAAAGAGGGCCTGCCTGGTCGATAAGATTCGTCCCGTCGCGGGTCAGGGCAAGACCAGTGAGGAGGTTCCCGCGGAATCCCCGTCCGATCCGGAAGGGTAGAGCCACCGCAGGGCGTGCAGAAACGCGCGGCCCCGCCGTCGGCCGTTGTTGCGGTCCAGTTCGAAGTGCTGCAGGAACACCAGCACGCCCAGCACCGCCGAATCGCGCGTCCGCGTCATACCCAGGCGCTCGGTCTCCTCCCGCCGAAACTCCTCCGCCGCATCCAGAACGGCTCGCGCGAGGCCAGCCGCCAGCGGATTCTCGGGGAGGCTTTCGTAATAGAGGCCGCTTTCGCGCGTCCGGTAGGTGCGAATCGCAGCTTCCAGCGCTTCGCGCGCATCGAAGTCCACCACCGAAGGCGATGCCTCCGCGGCCTTCACTAGCGCATCCGCCAGGTGGAGCACCAGCCCCTCGTTCTCCGCCACAAACTCCTCGGTGACGTGGATATCCCGATTGGGAATGGCCGCGGCGTCCAGTGGAACGGGCTTGTCGTGCTTGCGCGCCTCCAGCAGGAACTCGCAATCCGGCGGGCAGTCCACCGTCATCTCGCGTTCCGTTCCGCAGCACATGGTGCAAATCTCGCCCCGCACTCCGGGACAATAGCGCCGCGGCCGGCGCGTCTCGCACAAGGCGCAAGCCATTCCCTTAGTATAAAGGTTGGAGACTCTTCCACCGATGAGCCGTACCGATCTCTTCTTCAAGGTCGAAGTGGAACACGACCCCGCCGAAAACCCCGAGCGCATCGGCGACGAAATCCGCCGCCATGTCCTGAAGCTTTACGGTGTGCGGAAAGTCGAGCTGTCCCATGTCACGCCCCAGCCGGAGTAAGGGGAGTCAGGAGTCGGAATGCGCGGAGCACGCGCAGTTTCCGGTGGGACCCTGGTGGCAGGCACTTCCGCGAGATGGCGACTTCACGCCCAGATGGTCAAGTCGAGTTGGAAAAAGGCCACTCTGAGCTCTGTCATTCGTGCGGTGGGAAGAATAGACGGCGGTGTCCCACGGGGGACCGACCCACAGAGGCCTGTTACGGGATCGGAATCCGGTATAAGTTGCGGTGGGTGGTCGCTTTGACGAACGCATAACTCGATGGATCGGCGCCGATCGCAATGAGCCCGACAACGGCTGTCATGTCCACGCCGGAAGAGGTGATCAGCGTGGCGCCCGGAATCGTCTTGACGTCCGTTTCCGACTGGATGCCGGCGGGCGGCAGCGGCGGGAATGCCTTCCCGAGGGGCAGCCTCACGCGATAGACTTTGCCGCGCAAAATAAGGTAAATGAATTTTGCATCCGGCGACCACGCCATCCAGCAGTCGTTGCATACGCGCAGCGGGGGCCCTCCGGCAAGCGGGTAGGCCAACTCGCTGCTGGTCACCGCGGAGTCGTTGCTGGGAAGGGCGGACCAGACGTCAGCCCAACGGCCATCCGCTGAGAATCCCTGAAACCCCAGAATTGGATTTTCGATCAGCTTTCGGCGGGCGGAGCCGTCCGGATTGGAGCGGTACAGATAATTCAACTTGCCCTCCACGGCGACGAACGCCAGGTCGCCATCGGGAGCGAAGTGGGGCTGAGAAAGGTCCGTTCCCGGCAACTGGCGCGGCGCAACGCGGTGGTCCAACGGCGCGATCCAAATTTGTGAATGGCCATTCGGACCAGGAGCCGAGAACACGATCTGCTTGTCGTCCGGGGACACCGTGTAGCCCGTGATGGTGATTCCGGGAATGACTCGCTCGCGGTGCCCATCAGCCAGATCGACCTGCCACAACTCGCCGCGCGGAAAGAAGCTCGATCTGCTCGACGTGTAGTACAGCTTCTTTCCGTCGTGAGAAAAAGTGGGCCATTGCGCGGATTCCTCGGACGTGATCTGCCGTTCGCCATCCGGTCCGTGAAGCCAGATGGAGTTCTGGACCAGGCCCACCGATGAGACCAGCGAGCGGCCATCGGGCATCATCGCGATGCCCTCCTGTTCAGTTGGACCAGAGGTCACCTGCTCGGCGTCGCCGCTTTTGATGCGCTGCCGCCAAATGTGAAAGCCGGCGCCTCCGGCATTGGAGTTCAAGTACATCCAGTCGCCGTCCGGAGACCAGGCGGCATACGTGCAGCCGCCCTTCGGCGGCCCGACCTGTTTTCCCGGAGAACTGCCATCGAACGGAACAACGCGGCAGGGGAGCCATCCGTCGTTATCCATTTCGACGACGAGCACGTTCCTGCCGTCGGGCGAAAGGTAAGAGCGATGTGCCATTCCGCGTTCGTGCGGCGGCACGTAGACATCTCTTTCCTTGGCCCGGTTCTCATCGGCGGCGACGATGGCCATGTGCGCGCCGGACTTGATTTCGGAAAACAGAACCATCCGCGGCCCCGTCCAGGTGAGCGCGGCCGCATTGGGCAGCATCCGCTGCGGCTCTCCCCCGAGCAATGGCACGACGAAGGTATCCCAGCCGGAATTCAGGTCCACTACCGTATAGGCGATGCGGGAGCCGTCCGGTGTAATCCCCGGGGCCATCTTGGCCGTGTTGTCGTGCGTCAACTGAGCGGGTTCGCCAGCCGGGAGAAGTTTCACATAGACTTCCGCCGGCCCGTAGAACGTGTCGGGGCCTCGAAGGAACGTGAGCACCCGCCCGTCCGCGGAGACTGCCGGGTTGGTTGCGGAATCGCTGAAGTTGGTGAGCTCAGTCCATTCCGTGCTGCCCGCCGGCGCCGGGTGGCGGACGCTCCATGCCAGTATCCCTATGCCAGCCGCGAGGACCAGGCCGGCGGCCAGGGCCGTATACAGGCGGACGGGCCGACCGCGGCGAGCAACCACCGGGGCTGCGGAATGCGGAGTGCTGGCCCCGGTAGTGGTGTCCCGCTCGAGGCGCTTCAGATCCACGCGCATATCCGCGGCGGTCTGGTAGCGAACGTCGCGATCTTTTTCGAGGGCTTTCTGAATGATCTGTTCCAGGGCTGGCGGCAGCGCGGGATTCAGCCGGGTTGGCGGCAGCGGGGCCTGGTGCAGGATGGCGTCGAACGTTGCCGCCGATGTGTTGCCTTTGAACGGCAGCGCACCGGTAGCCATTCGGTAAAGAACCACGCCAAAGGAAAACAGGTCGGTGCGCTCGTCGAGATCATGGCCGAGAGCCTGCTCGGGCGACATATAAGCGATGGTGCCGACGGCCGTTCCAGGACTGGTGACCGGTTCCTCGGTAATGGCTTGCGTGGGCGCCAGGGAGTTAGCCATTTCTGGCGGCCCGGTGATCTTGGCGAGCCCGAAATCCAGGATTTTGAGGTGCCCGGAGTGTCCCGCACCCACCGGTCCGACAAAGATGTTGCCAGGCTTAATGTCGCGATGCACGATGCCTTTGGCGTGAGCCGCGGCAAGCGCGTCAGCGATCTGGAGTGCCAGCTCCAGCAACTCTTCCAGGGGGACCGGCCGGCGGGCGAGACGTTGTTCGAGAGTCTGCCCTTCCAGCAGTTCCATCACCAGGAAGGGCCGGCCCTCAGATTCGCCGATGTCGTAAATTGCGCAGATATGCGGATGATTGAGCGCCGAGGCGGCACGGGCCTCGCGCTGAAACCGCTCCAGCGCGAGAGGGTCCGCCGCGAATTCATCGGGGAGGATTTTCAGCGCCACATAACGCCCCAACCGGATGTCTTCCGCGCGGTACACCACACCCATGCCTCCACCGCCCAGCTTCTCGATGATGCGGTAATGAATGAAGGTTTTGCCGAGCATCCGTGGGATGAGCATAGCACTTTCGGGAGGATACGATCTTCGAAAGCCCGGGGCAAAGATCCATCTGCTACCAGCGCAAGGCTCTTCAAGGGATTGATCACGGCGGCTCGCGGTTGGAACGTTCAATCGTGCTGGAAAGACGCACTCATTTGGACGTATCACGCCCGGTGCTGACATGTGGCGGGACAAGCGGTGAACCAATAGATCTGCCCTGACGCCCTACTTTCTCATCGGCGACCTGGGTGATCATCCGGCATCGAGGCTCAAACTCACCCGCTACCCGACTCTGACTCCTGTCTTCTGACTTCTAACTCCCATATCCCGAAGGGATATCAAGGGCGCAGCCCTTGCTCCCCCAGCATGGCGTCGTACGTGCGGCGGAAGAATCCATCGGTCATCCCCGCAATGTAATCGCACGTCACGCGATGCGGCGGCTGGTCCTCGCTCTGCTCGCGATAGGCTTGCGGAAGCCGCTCCGGATGATCCAGGAAGAACTGAAACAGTTCTTCGATCATGGCCATCGACCGGGCGCGGCCTTCCTGCAGTTCGTCGGAGGCGTAGACGCGGCGGTAGAGGAATTGTTTCAGCTCGCGGCTGGTGCGGGCCGTCTCCGCCGTGAAAGCCGCTAGGCGGTGGGGCACGGCGCGCACCTCCTCGGCCGTGCCGGCGCCCGATTCCCGCGCACGCTCGACCGTGGCTTCCATCAGCCCCGAGACCAATGCGTCGATCAAGTGGCGCAGCACTTCGTAAAATCGCTCTCGCGGCGTCGCGCCCGGGAACTGCATCTCGATGGCTTCGTGAATCTCGCGGTATTGCGGGACCGAGGCGGCCACATCCTCGCTCGATAGCATGCCTGCCGAAAAAGCGTCGTCCAGGTCCGCCGTGTTGTACGCCACCTCGTCGGCCAGGTCGATCAGTTGCGCTTCGAGCGGCGGACGCAGACCCGGCAGATAGGCGTCCAGTTCGGGCCGCTCGCCGGGCGCGAAATCGTGCGAGTGCTTCACCACACCCTCGCGCACTTCAAACGTCAGGTTCAGTCCCGGGAAGCGGGCATAGCGCTGCTCGAAGCTTTCCACAATGCGGAGAGCGTGCAAGTTGTGTTCGAACCGTTCGCCGAAGCGCTGCATCTGCCGGTTCAGCGCCTCTTCGCCGGCGTGGGCGAAAGGCGGGTGGCCGATGTCGTGGGCCAGCGCCAGCGCCTCGGTCAGGTCCTCATCGAGGCCCAACACCGAGGCCAGCGTGCGCGCGATCTGCGCCACTTCGATGGTGTGCGTCAGCCGGTTGCGGAAATGGTCCGAGAGCCCCTGCGTGAAGACCTGCGTCTTGGCTTCCAGGCGGCGGAAGGCCCGCGAATGGACCACCCGGTCGCGGTCGCGCTGAAAGGCATTGCGGTAAGGATGCGGCGGCTCCGGATACACGCGCCCCCGAGTTCGTTCCACCGGGAACCGCAGGCGTGCCAGCATGACAGGGGGCGCCGGATTATCCCGGCGGCAGTTCGGCGTAGAGTTCCTGCGCCATGGAGGCCGCGGGACCTTTGCCACCCTTGATCGGACTCAGCAGCTTACGCGCCTCGGCCGGATTCTTCGTCGCCAGGTGCCGCGCCAGCGTGATGGTCGCGTCGTCTTGCGAGACGAAAACCGTCGGATGCACGATCAGGTCGCGCAGGGTCTTCTCGGCCTGATCCGTACGCCCATCAGAGTAATAGATGTCCACCAGCGACAGCTTCGCCAGGGAGGCGTAGTTGGCACTGGCATGGTCGGCCACTTGCAGGAAAAATTTTTCGGCCTCGGCCAGCTTTCCCTCGTCGGCGCGAATCGAGCCGATGTAGTAGACGGCGATGTTGCCCTCGTCGGTGCCCGAGTACTTGCTGGCAAGGTCGGAGAAGGCTTTGAGGGCCGCCTGGTCCTTGGCGTCCTGGGTGGGGAAACCGCGCGGGTCGGTGGGTTGCGCAACGGACGCTTCCTGAACCGAGATCGCCTGCGTCAGCGCTTCCTCGCGCGCCACGCGCTGATGCCGCGAGTACGCGTTGTACCCCAGGATCAGCAGCACCACCGCCACGGCGATGGCGCCATAGCGGACGACATCCTTCTGGTGCTCTTCAAAAAACGTTACGGTTAGCCCGACTTCCTGGGCAAACTTGTCGGACTTCAGCTCTTTACGGGTGATTCTAGCCACGAAAACCTCAAGATGTGATTAGGAACCTATATCCTATCACGGCCTGCCGCCCATCTGCCCGCCAGCCGCCCTTGCTATCCTGGGTTTCCATGCACCTCAAAATCCTGGGTCATCCCATTTTCACCAATCTCAACTTCCACATGCCGATGATCGTCGATCTCTCGCATCCGCTGATCATGCTGCAGGGCGAGAACGGCAGCGGAAAATCGACCCTGCTGCATTCGATCTATTACGCCCTTCGCGGCGAGACGGTGGAGGGCTACATCTACCGGCTGGAGCATGGTGGCGTCAAGACCGAATCCGCCTATCTGTTCGACGCCGAACAGCACAACCCGCGCCACCAGCTCGACTTCTTCCGCGACCAGCCCCAGATGCTCGAATTCCTGCAGACGGCCAGCCACGGCCAGGTGATGCTGGCGTTGTTCCGGGAAAGCTTCCCCAGGCTTCCGGAAGGCACCATCCTGCTGCTCGACGAGCCCGAGATGGCGCTTTCGGTTTCCAACCAGCACCGCATCCTGAAAATGCTGATGGAACTAGTCGATCAGAAACACTTCCGCATCATCTGCGCCACTCACTCGCCGGTTCTGATCGAGGCCTCCGAGACTTACGTCATCAACCTCGACCGGCACATTAACAAGAACGTGATGACCACCGATATGGGGATTCAGGGCACGAGCACGATTCAGTAGGGCCGGGCGAGGTCCTGGTATGCCTGCGGGATATGGGAGTTGGGAAGTTGGAATGAAGAGGGCGTTGTGGTTGGCCGGAGGTTGGCAGGCGAAAGCGCCTGCCCCACTTGACTTAGCAGCATAGCTGGCAGCCAATGTGAGACGCCGCCGGGCGTCGACACGAGTGTCGACGCNNGTGCGTGCGCCACGGGAGCCACGGAATCTTCG
The DNA here is from genome assembly GCA_003167255.1 of Bryobacterales bacterium. Lineage (GTDB taxonomy): Bacteria > Acidobacteriota > Terriglobia > Bryobacterales > Bryobacteraceae > PALSA-129. The sequence goes on along the minus strand of PMTR01000087.1, from coordinate 9,781 downwards.
CAGCGGATCGAAGAAACTGAGTTGGTGTAATACTGTCATATGTATACTCGTTATTCCGCTTGCCGCAGTACACTGGGATTACCCGATGATGACCTGTTGCGCGCAATTCGAAGGCCTGATGGACCGCGAACTGGCGCGCCACGCGCAGCCGTATCAACTCTCGAACGGCACGATCATTACCGAAATCGACACCGAATACTTCCTGGTGTTCGGCGAGGAACGCCACCAGTATGTGGGGGTGAACTACTGCCCGTTCTGCGGCCGGATTCTCTCGCGCGAACTCTGGAACCTGGAAAAGAAGAAGTAGCATGGCCGGGAAACCAGTGCGCATCCTCGCGATAGAATCCTCGTGCGACGAAACCGCCGCGGCGGTGGTGGAAGACGGCGAGACGGTGCTTTCTTCGGTGGTGGCTTCGCAGCTCATCACGCACGGCAAGTATGGCGGCGTGGTTCCGGAACTGGCATCGCGCGAGCACCTGCGGGCGATCGTTCCGGTGGTTCGCGAGGCGCTGGAGGCTGCGCACGCCACGCTGGGTTCGGTGGACGCGATCGCCGTCACGGTGGGCCCGGGCCTGGTCGGCTCGCTGCTGGTGGGCCTCACCTACGCCAAGTCGCTGAGCTTCGCCAGCGGCAGGCCGCTGATCGCGGTGAATCACATCGAGGGTCACATCCACTCCGTGATCCTGGAAACCCGGCGCGACGCTACGCTGGTGGCGTTGCCGGCGCTCGCGCTGGTGGTGAGCGGCGGCCACACGCACTTGTTCGAAGTAAGCGAAAACTTCGCGTACCGTCTGCTAGGCAAGACCCGAGACGACGCGGCGGGCGAGGCCTTTGACAAGGTGGCCAAGCTGCTCGGCTTCGGCTATCCGGGCGGCCCCATCATCGACAGCCTGGCGCCGCAGGGCGACGCATCCGCGGTCCGTTTCACCTTCGCCAAAATGAAAGGCAACGCCCTCGATTTCAGTTTCAGCGGGCTGAAGACGGCCGTGCTTCGCTGGGTGGAAGCGCAGCCGATGGAGGTGGAAATCGCCGCCCGCCGCGCGTTCCTGCGCCACCATCCCCAGCCCTCCACGGAAGAATGGCTGGCCCTCACTCCGCCGCACACGCTCGGACTGCTGGCATCCTTCCAGCGCGCTGTGATTACGGAGTTGCTGACCCGAGCGGCGGCGGCGGCCGGGACTTTCGGCGCACGCGCGCTGATCGTGGCCGGCGGGGTGGCCTGCAATTCGGGACTGCGGGCGGCGGCGAAATCGGCGCATCTGCCGTATCCGGTCTACTTTCCATCGCCCGGCCTGTCGACGGACAATGCCGCCATGATCGCCGCGGCGGCCTTCCCCAAATTGGCCCGGGGGGAATTTGCCACGCTCGAGATCGCGGCGCAGGCCAACCTCACTCTGGCGTAAGCGCGATTGTGGTATCTTTTGCGTTACTGCAAACCCGAGGAACGCGCCACTATGAGCCTGTTTGAAAAGAAATCGGAAGCTCGGCTGCATATTCCGGCCCTCCGCTCCCTTAAAAGCTGTGAAAAAATCGCCGAGATCGCCGGGTTGACAGACGAAAGCGCCTGTCCCACTTTGGTGCGTAAGGGCTTGCGTTCTCGTGGGGCAGGCGCTTTCGCCTGCCAACCGATTTCTTCACGGAGCGGAGGGCGCGCGGAGTGAAATTGCTGCTTGTTTTCGCACTGGCGGCTATGGCGGTTTGCGCCCAGCAGGCGCAGAATCCTTCGCCCATGGTGGAGCACACGCGGGCGCACTTGCGCCTGGCGGAGCAGCCACCGCCGGTGGGGCGCCGCGAGAAACTCGACATGGGCGCTCTGTTCCTGCCTGCCGGACTGAAGAACGGCGCGCCCATCCTGTTCTTCTTTCACGGGGGCGCGTGGATCCCGGAAGTGGCGGCGGCGCAAAACGGAACGGCCGCCGTGAGCGTGCAGGCCGGCACGGGCTCGGCGGTCTACGCGCGCCTATTCGAAGATCCGCAGCGTTTTCTGAAGCTGCTGGCGGAGGCCGAATTCAAAGCCGGCATCAAGTTTGGCCGGGTGATGATCGGCGGCTGGAGCGCCGGATGCGGGGCGGTGCGGCAGATCATCAAGACGCCCGCGTCCTATGAGCGGGTGAACGGCGCGCTGCTGATCGACGGCATCCACGCGGACTACGCCGAGGGAAAGCCGGGGCCGCTCGAATCGCAACTCGATCCGGCCAATCTGGAAGTCTGGATGCCGCTGTTGCGGGACGCAGTAGCCGGCCACAAACGCGTGATCATTACGCACTCCGAAATCTTCCCGGGCACTTACGCCTCCACCACCGAGACGGCCGATGCTCTTCTCAAGATGCTGGGCGTGCCGCGGCGGGCCGTGCTCAAGTGGGGGCCGATGGGGCTGCAACAACTGAGCCAAGCTTCGGCGGGCCGGTTTCTGCTGCTGGGCTTCGCGGGCAACTCCGCGCCCGACCATGTGGATCAACTGCACTCGCTTGCGGTTTTTCTGAAATGGCTGCGCTGATGCCATACTGGAATTTCCCCCATGTTTTCGTACTCGCAGAACGACCTCTATTGCGAACAGGTGCCGCTGGCCGACCTGGCCGTGCGCACCGGCACGCCGGCCTACGTTTACTCCAGCCAGACGCTGCTCGACAACTACCGGGCCTACGATGAAGCCTTCGGCGACCTGCCGCACACCGTCTGCTACGCGGTGAAGGCCAACTCTTCGCTGGGCGTGCTGGCGCTGCTGGCCAAGGCCGGCGCGGGTTTCGACATCGTTTCGGGCGGCGAACTTTTCCGCGTGCTCGAGGCCGGCGGCGATCCGGCCAAGGTGGTTTTTTCGGGCGTCGGCAAGACCGCGGCGGAAGTGGAATACGCGCTCTCGCACGGCATCCACAGCTTCAATTGTGAGTCCGAAGCGGAGCTGACGTTGATCGACGCGCTGGCGGGGCGGCTCGGCATGAAGGCGGGCTTCTCGATCCGCGTGAACCCGGATGTGGACGCGGCCACGCATCCTTATATCTCCACCGGGCTGAGCCAGCACAAATTCGGCATCGCCATGGCGGACGCCGCGGCCGTCTACGAGCGTGCCCGGCGACTACCGAACCTTTCCGCCGAAGGCGTGAGCTGCCATATCGGCTCGCAGATGCTCGACCCGGCGCCGATTCTGGAAGCGGTGGACCGCGTGCTGGCGATGGCCGCGGCATTGCGCGCGCAGGGCGACCACATCCGCCACGTGGATCTGGGCGGCGGCCTGGGCGTAGCTTATCATTCCGGCGAGAAGGCTCCGGCGATCGGCAGCTTCATCGAGAGCTTGAAAGAGCGCCTGCGGCAAAGCGGGCTGGCGGTGATGGTGGAACCTGGCCGCTCAATCGCCGGACCGGCGGGCGTCCTGCTGACGCGCGTGCTCTACCGCAAGAAGAACGGCACGAAAGAATTCGTGATTGTGGACGCCGCCATGAACGATCTGATCCGCCCGGCGCTTTACAAAGCGCACCACGAGGTGATTCCGGTGCGGCGCGACACGCTGCCGGCGATCACGGCCGACGTGGTGGGGCCGGTTTGCGAAACCGGCGATTTTCTGGCAAGAGACCGCCGCATGGCCAATGTCATGCCCGGCGATTTCCTGGCGGTGTGTACGGCGGGGGCGTACGGGTTTGTGCAGTCCTCGAATTACAACTCGCGCCCGCGCGCGCCGGAAGTGCTGGTAGAAGGCGCGGGGTGGCGGGTGATCAGGCAGCGGGAGACGTACGAGGATTTGGTCAGAGGGGAGACGCGGTAGCGGAGCCTGGAAATCTCTCGTTTCTCCGAGGTCATTGCGTTCGGTTATTACCCGTGTTAGCGTGCCATCTATGGATCGACCCAGGGCAGAAGCATTCCTGCTTGGACTCCTGCTCCTCCCCTGCGCCGGCTGGGCGCAACCCAACCAACCCGATCCTCAGCGGGCGACGAAGTTTGTGGCCAATTCCGCGGCCGGATTGAAGGCCCTGCAAACCTGGTACGTAGAGGAAACGGGTCTATGGCGGACGACGGGTTGGTGGAACGCCGCCAATGCGCTGACGGTGCTGGTAGGGTACTCGAAGTTGAGCAACACTCCGGATTTCCGGCCCATCATCGCGAATACTTTCGATCGCAATTCCGCCAAGAGTTTTCTCAACGAGTACTACGACGATGAAGGCTGGTGGGCGTTAGGGTGGGCAGGCGCTTACGGGTTGACGCACGAAGCTCGCTATCTCGATATGGCGGAACATATCTTTGCCGATATGGCGAAGGGATGGGATGACACGTGCAGCGGCGGCATCTGGTGGAAGAAGGACAATCGTTACAAAAATGCCATTGCCAACGAGCTGTTTCTTTCGGTGGCCGCCAATCTGGCGAGCCTTACGCCCGACGCACAAAAACGGGCCACATACCTGGACTGGGCGCAGCGGGAATGGAAGTGGTTTGCGGCATCCGGCATGATCAACGAGGATAACCTGGTGAACGACGGGCTGGATTCCGCATGCAAGAATAACCATCGAACCACCTGGAGCTATAACCAGGGCGTGATCCTGGGCGGTCTGACAGTGCTGGCAAAACAATCCGGCGATACGAAGCCCCTGGAGACAGCGAAGTCCATCGCATTGGCTGCGATCTCAAAGCTGACGGACCAGGATGGCATGCTTCACGATCCCTGTGAACCCGCCCGCTGCGGGAACGATGCACCGCAGTTCAAAGGCATTTTCTCGCGGAATCTGGCAGCGCTGAATTCGGCTGCGCCCCTGCCGCGGTTCCGTAGCTTCTTGCAGACGAATGCCGAAAGTATCTGGAAGAATCGTGACGCGGATAACCGGTTTGGACTGGTGTGGTCGGGGCCTTCCGAGGTGAAAACGGCTGCGACACAGGTTTCCGCGCTGGACGCCCTGGTGGCCGCGGCTGAAGTGGAGGGCGCCGCCAAGAAGTAGCTCGCATTTCCAGACCGGACTTGCCCTTGAACCCTCCTGGTGGCAGCAGGCGACCAGGAGGAAATGTGGTGGAAGACTGACGGCCAGCCAGGCCAGGAACGCCTCCTGCGTCTGTCATTCCTCGATAGAGCGGCAGCCCGACAGACGACACAAACCGATCGTCTGTCCCACTCGAGGTACTACAACTCGCCTTGCTGGACGGTATTCCGCAACGCGCCGATGCCGTCGATGCGGATCTCAATCTCGTCGCCGGGCCACAGGGTGAACGTGTCGGGAGGCACGATGCCGGTGCCGGTGAGCAGGAAGCAGCCGTTGGGGAAGGAATTCTCGCGGTAGAGGTAATCGACCAGTTCGGCGGGGTGACGCTTCATGGCGGCCAGGGTGGTGGCATCGGCAAAGACGGGCGCGCCGTGGCGAGTGATCTCCAGGCGGATGGCGGTGGAGGGCGGCAGCGGCTCCGGGGTGACGAGGATGCCGGGGCCGAGCGCGCAGGAGCGATGCCAGACCTTGGCCTGCGGCAGGTAGAGCGGGTTCTCACCTTCGATATCGCGAGAGCTCATGTCGTTGCCGATGGTGTAACCGATGATGCGGCCGGCGGGCGAGACCAGCAAGGTCAACTCGGGCTCCGGCACATTCCAGGCGGAATCGGAGCGGATGCGGACGGCGTCGCCGGGCCCGGCGACGCGATGAGGAGTGGACTTGAAGAAGAGCTCGGGGCGCTGGGCCAGATAGACGCGATCATAGAAGCTGGTGCCTCCGGCGGCCTCCGATTCGGCCATGCGGGCGGTGCGGCTGCGGTAATAGGTGACGCCGGCGGCCCAGACTTCCTGTTGCTCGATGGGCGCGAGCAAGGGGCCGGCGCCGCTCGAGGGCGTGCCTTCGACGTGGGCGAGGTATTCGTAGAGATCTTCGCGGGTGGTGAGCGGTTCGTGCGGCAGGCGCACGCGGCCGCTGCCGGTTTCGAGTTCCCATCCCGCGGCTGTCCGGTAAATGAGCATGTGGTTATTCCAGGCGTTTCAAAATGGCGTCGGTATCAAATACGCAGCCGCCCCAGGTTCCGCCGCTCACTTCCTGCAAAGCCGCCCAGAGGCGCGTGGCGGCGGGCAGTGCGGGATCAGGCGCGAGATCGGGATGGGGCAGCCGCGTGGCGAGTGTGTAGTCGCCGTCTTCGACACTGCCGTGCACGATCAGATTGACGGAGCCTTCGAGGCGCGCGCGGTCGATGACGATTTCGATCTGGTCGCCTTCGCGCACCTTGCCGATGGGGCCGCCGGCCAGGGCTTCGGGAGTGATGTGGCCGATGCAGGCGCCGGTGGAGACGCCGCTGAAGCGGGCGTCGGTGAGAACCGAGATTTCCTTGCCGAAGGTGAGGTAACGGAGCGCGGCGGTGATTTCGAAGATCTCCTCCATGCCGGAGCCCATGGGGCCGCGGCCCATTAAAACGATGATGTCGCCGGGGTGGATGGCGCCGCTCTTGATGGCGGCGATGGCGGCTTTTTCGGTGACGAAAACGCGCGCGGGGCCGGTCTTGCGGTAGACGCCGGCGGCATCGACGACGGAGGGATCGATGGCTGTACTCTTGATGACGGAACCGCCGGGGACGAGGTTGCCGGAGGGGAAAGTGACCGTGGAGGTGAGGCCGCTGGAGCGGGCGCGGGCGGGGTCCATGATGACGTCGTCGGGATCGACGCCATCGCTTTCGAGCAGGACGCGGCGCAGGGCAGCACGGCGTTCGGACTGCTCCCACCAATCGAGAATGGCGTCGAGCTTTTCGCCGGTGATGGTGAGGGCATCGGTTTCGAGCAGGCCGGCGCGGCGCAGGTGGAGCATGACTTCGGGCACGCCGCCGGCGAGAAAGACCTGCACGGTGGGATGCATTTTGGGGCCGTTGGGAAGGGCATCGACCAGGCGGGGGACCTGGCGGTTGACGCGCGTCCAGTCATCGACGGTGGGGCGGCGCAGGCCGGCGGCGTGGGCGATGGCGGGGATATGGAGGATGAGATTGGTGGATCCGCCGAAGGCCGCGTGCACCACCATGGCATTGCGCAGGGAGGCGGCAGTGAGGATGTCGCGCATGGCGAACGAGCGGGCCTGGAGCGAAAGCGCGGCGCGGGCGGAGCGGCGGGCCATGTCGGTCCAGATGGGGTGGCCGGAAGGCGAGAGCGCGGAGTGTGGCAGGGACATGCCGAGCGATTCGCCGACCACCTGGGAAGTAGCCGCGGTGCCGAGGAACTGGCATCCTCCACCGGGAGTGGCGCAGGCGCGGCAGAGCATTTGGGAGGCGGCTTCGAGCGAGAGTTGGCCATGAGCGAAGCGGGCGCCGGAGGACTGGACTTTGCCGGCGTCTTCACCCTCTTCGGCGAGCAGGGAGACGCCGCCGGGGACCAGGACGCAGGGCAGCGATGGCGCGCCGGCAAGAGCCATCATCATGGCGGGCAGGCCCTTGTCGCAGGTGGCGACGCCGATGACGCCGGCCGCGGTGGGCAAAGAGCGGACGAGGCGGCCGAAGACACTGGCGGCGTCGTTGCGGTAGGCCAGCGAATCGAACATGCCGGAGGTGCCCTGGGTGCGGCCGTCGCAGGGGTCGGTGCAATAGGCGGCGAAGGGGATGGCGCCGAGCGACTTCAGTTCCTTGGCGGCGGCGTCCATGAGCAGGCCGACTTCCCAGTGGCCGGTGTGATAGCCGAGCGCGACGGGGGTGCCATCAGCCGCGCGGATGCCGCCGTGGGTGCTGAGAATGAGGAACTCGGGAGCGCCGAGCGCGGCGGGATCCCAGCCCATTCCAGCATCCTGGCTCCAGCCGAAGAGGTCGCCGGAAGGCTGCTTGAGGAGCATCTCCGGGGTGAGGGGCAGCGAGCCGCGCGGGCCGGGCGCTTTGCTGCGGACCTGGTAGAGCGAAGGATCTCCGGAATCGAGAAGTTGTGAAAGGGAGATGGCCATGATGGGGAGTCCGATCGGATTCCCATTAGAACAGATTGCGGTGGGAGACGGAACTGGGCGATGAACTCGACGCGGTATCGGATGAGCGAAAATGAAGCCATGAGCGGAATCCAGTTCGTCACCGATGAGAAGGGCCGCAAAGTCGGCGTTCTCATCGACCTGAAGAAGCACGGGGCCGTCTGGGAGGACTTCTGGGACGGTCTTGTGTCTGAATCGCGCCGGAAGGAAAAGGCCATTCCTTACGCGCTATATCGGGCCAACCGCCCGAAACGTAGCCGCCCGCGTGGCTAAATACTCTCTCGAAATCAAGCAATCGGCGCAAAGGGAATTGGATGCGCTGGATGATCCGCTCTTCGGCAGGATAGATGCTAAGATTCTGGCGCTAGCCGACAAGCCCAGACCGGCGGGATGCAAGAAGCTGAAAGGCCACAAAGATCAGTGGCGCATTCGGGTAGGTGATTGGCGCGTGCTCTACATCATCGACGACGAGGCGAAGCTTGTCGCTGTCACGGCCGTTGCACATCGCCGCCAGGCCTATGGATGAAACCCTGGCGCGATGGCCGGGGAAACCTGCTATACTCAGGGTGTCTTTGATCGTCCCGCTACAGCTTGGTTGGTATCCACTTCTGCCTTGGCTCTCGCCCGAACTATCAAAACAAAGGAAAATTAAATGAAAAACCTATTTGTAGGCAATTTGGATTTTGCCGCAACCGAATCGTCCATCCGTTCGCTATTTGAGCAGTACGGGACTGTGGATCGCGTTAACGTAGTAACCGACCGGGAAACGGGCCGCGCGCGCGGCTTCGCGTTCGTCGAAATGTCGGACTCGACCGAGGCCGACAAGGCGATCTCGGCTTTGAACGGCACCGATATGAATGGCCGCGCCCTCAACGTGAATGAAGCGCGACCGAAGACCGACAGCGGCAGAGGGGGCGGTGGCGGCAGACCGGGCGGCGGCGGCAACGGCGGACGGCAGCGGCGCGAGCCACGTTGGTAAACTGAAGAACTGGGAGCCGGCCGCCAAGGCCGGCTTTACCCCGAGGAGGCGAAGGCTATTCCTACTCGCTCACGAACCACATTCAAAAAACGGCAAAAGGAACTCGCCCGCGTGGAGAAGCAGCGGGACAAGGCGGCACAGCGGGTGCAGCGGAAACTTGCGCGGGAAGCCGGAATTTCCATGGACGGCACCGATGAATTCGGCAATCCCATCGAAGACGCGGAGGAAATGGGCAATCCGCTCGACAGCGCGGACGAAACCGGCGAAACCGCCAAACCAGCCGATGAAGCTAGCGGCGCAAAAGAGTGACTTCGGAACTCAGACATCCTGTGTTCCAACCGAAGGAGGCAGCGGTGGAACTGCGATATTTAGGTTTTGATCAGGCGCAAAGCCGGCGCGTCTATAAGTTCGATTGCAAAGCCGCGGATAAATCCACCACGCGTTTTTTGGTGAGCGTCGACATGGTGCTGTTCTTGAAGCACCGCGTCGGCATTCAGGAAGGTCCGGTGCTCTGCGCTCAGAAACTGACGGCCGACGTCGAGGCGGCGCGGGCGGGCAATCACGAACTGACGAACGACGACCTGCTGGCCTACGTGGCGGAACGGACCGCGGCCGAGGTGCGGCGGGCGGAATCGCGAAGGCCGGGGCCCCACCGGCGCAAGCCGGAGGCGGGGCAGCAGTTCACTCCCTGGCGCAAGGGGTAATGTTCCGCACGGCTGACGCCGCGGGGTGCTCTCTTCCGCCCCGTTCCGGGGCTGCGCCGACACAGGATATTTTCCGCACCGCTTGCGCCGTGGGTTATTGTCATTGTGCCCTGCGGGCTTGCTGGCAGGAGCGCCGCGCAAGACTCTCAAAGCCAAGAATCGAAAACCTGGGAGCCGGCTAAAGCCGGCTGCGGGCAAAATTGCCCGCCCCGCAGAGCGGC
>PMTR01000052.1 GCA_003167255.1 Bryobacterales bacterium | reverse complement strand
GCCGGCGGTCTCAATTCCGGCTGGATCACGCTGGGCAACTGGACCGTGCCATAGATTCCGCCGGTGTAATTGGTTACTGTCCCCATTTGTTCTGCGGTGAGGTCATTGAAAAAAATGGTGCGCCCGGGCTGACTCGAACAGCCGACCTTCTGGTTCGTAGCCAGACGCTCTATCCAACTGAGCTACGGGCGCTTGCGGAGGAGGACTTTCTTACTGTACCCGACTGCGGGGCTCGCGTGCAACCTCGGGCGGCCCGGGCTTAAATAGGACTCCGAAATCTCTTCGACTAGTATTCCGCCTTAAACCAGGCGAGTTACCGCGCAGAAACAGCCTTCTTCAAGCGGCGGCGTGCGCCGAAGGCGGAAAGCAGCCCGAGCGTCATCAAAGCCAACGTGCCAGGTTCGGGAGTGGTGAAGTTCGGGTCGAGGGTAAGAGAGATGAAAGCAGCCGACGGATCCGTTGGTTGGATACACTCTGTATTCTTCTTGCCGGTGGTGCAGTTCCCGACATCTAGAATGAAGCTGTAGGAGGTCGCGCCGGGCAGCGAGAGAAAACTCTCAAACGCAGCCTCATTTGGGTCGCCGCCTCCGGCCAGGGTCAGACCGGTCACGCTGATCAAGCCATTCAGATCGATGCCGTCCTCACCGTTCTGATCCGGGACGCCATCGTAAGTCCACGAGTTCAATACGTACGTTGCATTGAAACTGTCCACGCCGTCGCTTGCCGAAAAGGTGCCGCCGACCGGGCCGAAGACATCGCCCAAAAAGTCCCAGGTTATGTTGCTGGCAGTATTAGGCGTCGAAAAGCCCCAGGTAAGGGTCCCGCCACCGAGCGTTTGGCTTCCGCCATATACACAAGTGCCGGGAGCGGTACCTGGACAGCTTTCGCCGAGTGTGATGGTGTCCAAGTGGCCGTTGAACGCCACCTGATCAGTGGTTCCTGTCAGGGAAATGGAACCCGCCGGCATCACGTCGGCAGTGAGTACTGCCAAACTCAGTGCAAGAAACGTTGTGCGCATCGATAGTCCTCCGAAGTTCAGGTCTAGTCCAGGAATACACTGGGAGCCTGATCCTAATCTTCCAGGTCACAGTATACACGGGTCCGGATCCGAAATGAATCGTTTAGCGAGTACTAGGGTACCAGAAATACCAATGCCACGTTTGATCCCAACATCGACAAGTTTATTTTTTCGGCCTTCGCCAAGGCCGGCAAGCCGGTTGCCCGGCTGGTAGCTTTCCACGGCCCGGTCCGGCCCAGGACGCCGGGCTCGATGGCCGGTGAAATCTGGATCGCTCCCGACTTCGCCACCCTGCCGGACGATATGGCGGAAGCCTTCGGAATGAAGGAACCGCGGAGTTGAGGATTCTACTTGACACAAACCTCCTGCTCTGGTGGCTGGAGGCCAGTCCGTCGCTCTCCGTCCAAGCCAGGGAGATGATCCGCGACCCGGAGAACACCGTGTTCGTCAGTGCCGTCTCGCTTTGGGAGATCTGGCTCAAGCAAAGCGTGGGCAAATTGCGGCTGCCTGTCGACTTCACCGAGAGGATGGCCGCCGAATCCTTCGAGAGCCTGCCATTGATGGCCTCGCACAACCAGCAGGTCTCCTTGCTTCCGTGGCGCCACCGCGATCCTTTTGATCGGATGCTGGTCGCACAAGCGCAAGTCGAGAGCTTCGTCCTGCTGACCGCTGACGAAGCTCTTACCGCATACGGCGGCTTCGTGCACTTGGTTCGCTGACGGTGGCCGCCCGACCCTGTACCAGGGCCGCATCAAACCCGATGTATGTGGTGAGCGCGGTAGGAATCGAACCTACAACCTACTGATTAAGAGTCAGTTGCTCTGCCAATTGAGCTACGCGCCCGCTCTTGAAGATTATTGCGATTATAGCATCCCGCAGAGGTTTGTCACGCGGTTTGCGCAGGTTCTTCGGGTAGCGCCGCCGCCACCAACTGCGCGATGTCCAGCAGCCTCGGGGGAGCCGCGCCGCCGGCTGCGCCCAGGGCGTCGCGGAACATGGTCTGGCAGAACGGACAGGCCGTTCCGATGGTCCCGGCTCCGGTCGCAACCAACTCTTCCACGCGCTCGAGGTTGATCCGCTTGCCCTTTTCCTCACCCAGGAACATCTGGCCGCCGCCGGCTCCGCAGCAGAAGGAGCGCTCGCGCGAGCGGCCCGGATCGATTACATCCGACGTGCGCCCGGCGACGGCGCGCGGCTCGTCATATATATTGCGATAGCGGCCCAGGTAGCAGGGATCGTGAAAGACCACGCTTTCGCGCGCGCCGGCGATTTGCGGCAGGCGTTCGGCGATCCGCGCCAGCAGCTCGCTGTGATGCTCGATCTGGAAGGCTGCGCCATACTCGCGCCAGTCCTCGCCAATGGTGCGCACGCAGTGGGGGCAAATGGAGACCATCTTGCCGACGCCGGCGGCGCGCAGGGTTTCGATATTGGCTTCGGCGACATTGCCCACGGCGAGGTCGTTGCCCAGGCGCCGCGCGGGATCGCCGGTGCACTTCTCTTTGCGCAGCACGCCGAACGTGACGCCGGCATGGCGCAGGACGCGCGCCAGCGCCAGCACGATTTCGCGCCCCTGCGGATCGTAGGAGCCCATGCAGCCCAACCAGAGGCAATATTCCTGGGTGCCGTCGTAGATGGGCAGCGCGGCCTTCTCGATGAACTTCTGGCGGTCGCTGGGGGCGAAGCCGAGCGCGTTCCCGTTGCGTTCGAGGTTGAGGAAGAGCTTGGTGCCGAAATCGTCCTCCCACTTTCCGGTGTTGACGGCGCCGCGGCGCAACCCCACGATCATGGGCAGGTGTTGGATGCCCACCGGGCATTGAAACTCGCAGGCTCCGCAGGAGGTGCACTGGAACAGAGCTTCCTCGGAAATGTGCACGCCCACCAGCGGCGCTTCGGCGGCGGGCCCGTGTTCCTTGAGGTAGTCGCGCAGGCCCAGAATGATTTCCTTGGGGTTGAGGATCTTGCCGGTGTTGTAAGCCGGGCAATGCTCGGAGCAGCGGCCGCACTCCACGCAGGAGAAGGCCTGCAGGGCGTCGATGCGGGTGACGTCCTTGCCGGTGTCGAGTCCGAAATCCTCGTCGCCCGAGAGGGGAGGAATGCGGCTGAATCCGGCGCGTTTCAGGAAGACCGTGACCGGGCTGAGCGCCAGGTGCAGGTGCTTGGTGTGTGGAATCATTGGCAGGAAAGCGAACAGCGCGAGCGTGTGCAGCCACCAGCTTACGCGCTCGCCCACGGAGCCTTCGGCAAACCACAAGCCGGTAAGGTAGGTGACCATGAGAAGGAAGATCAGCCCGGCGATGATGCCCGATTCCGGCGATACCTTACCCAACCACTTGGGCCGGACCAGGAACCGCCGCACGAAGAGCCCGGCGATGGACACGGCCACCAGCACCGCCCACACGGCGACGAATCCGAAATAGAAATGACCGAACGCGCCGGAGGGCCTGAGGAAACGGCCGCCGAACGCCGAAGCGATGTGGTTCACGGTGACCAGCGCGAAGGCGCAGAAGCCCCAGAAGACGAAGGCGTGGGCGAGCCCCGCGAGCGGCCGTTCGCGGATCACTTTCCCTTGCAGCACCACTTCCCACAGGAATCGGCGGATGCGCGGGCCCAGCGCAGCGATTTCGAAATCCGGCGTCTCGCGCGACCCGCGGATGGTCTCGACCACCGCGCGCACGCGCCGCCAGGTAATCGCCAGCGAAACAGCCATCAAAACCGCGACCGCTGCCCGCTCCGCCCACGATGCGTCCGTCATACCAGAGATGAATGTATCATGCTGCTTTGCTTATTAAACGCGGAGGCGCGGAGACGCGGAGGAACGAGAGAAACAAGAATCTCATTCAGTTTTCTCAGCGTCTCCGCGACTCCGCGTTGAGGACTTAAGAATTTGGAATCGCCGCATCGGCTAGAATAGCCATGCGGAGGGTTCTTGCGTATCGTCGTTTCCGGCGCTGCCGGTTTTATTGGTTCGCACTTTTGCGACCGACTGCTGGGCGAGGGCCACACCGTAGTGGCGCTGGACAATTTTCTGACCGGGCATCCGCGCAATCTGGCGCACCTGGCCGGCCACGCGCACTTCCAATTCCTGGACCAGGACATCACGCGGCCCTTCACAATTGAAGGCACGGTGGATTGCACCGTCAACCTGGCCTCACCGGCGAGTCCCAGGGATTACCTGGCCCATCCGATCGAGACCCTCGACGTCGGTTCCCTGGGGACGCACCGCATGCTCTCGTTGGCGCTTGAAAAAGGCGCGCGCTTCCTGATCTCGTCGACGTCGGAGTGTTATGGCGATCCCCAAGTGCATCCGCAAGTGGAAGACTACTGGGGCAATGTCAACCCGGTGGGCCCGCGATCCTGCTACGACGAAAGCAAGCGCTTCGCCGAGGCTCTCACGATGGCCTACCACCGGACCCATGGCGTACGGACCAACATCGCGCGGATCTTCAACACGTATGGACCGCGGATGAAGCTGGATGACGGGCGGGTGGTGCCCGCGTTCATCGACCAGGCGCTCAATGGCCGGCCGCTGACGGTTTCGGGTGACGGCTCGCAAACCCGCAGTTTCTGTTACGTGGCCGACATGGTGGATGGACTCTACCGCCTGATGCTCTCCGACGAGCGCTATCCGGTGAACCTGGGCAACCCGGTTGAAATGACGATTCTGGAATTCGCGGGGCACATCCGGCGTTTCACCGGCGCGGCCTCGGAAATCGTCTTCCAGCCGCTGCCCGAAGACGATCCTAAACAACGCCGGCCCGATATCTCAAAGGCCCGTGCCGTGCTGGGCTGGGAACCGCGGGTGCCGTTCGAAGAGGGCCTGCGCCTAACGGTGGATTACTTCCGCGCTCTGCCGTCCCGACGCTGAAACCCAGTTTCAGCCGCCGATGAACGCAGATCAACGCGGATATGTTTTTGCTTTCAATCGGCGTTCATCGGCGGCTAAGCCTTCGTCATCAACCTCCTACATGGCCACGCCGATGCTGCGCAGAAACTTGGCGTCGGCATCTTCCTTGGCCTCACCGGACCATTGCGCCAGCACGCCGTCGAGGGAATGGTCTTTGCCGGGGCACTCCAGCCAGCATTCGGTCAGCGGCTTGGAGATGTAGACGACTCTTTCGCACTTCTCACACCACCAGTGCACCACCAGATGGTGATCCTCGCTGAATCCCACTTCGGCGAGGCGCTCGGGAACCTCCCCGCAGTCGCAATGCAAGCTCAGATGACGATAGTTCATGCCGATATTCCGGTCCTCACAACATACATATCGCACGCACCGGCCGGTGGCGCGAGTGCCAGATTGGGCCGAAAGTACCTGGTAGGTTTCACCTAGATCCACTGGCACTTTCGGACCATTTCAAGATTCGCCGCCGTCCGGGAAGCGGATTCCCATGCTCTCCAGGAACTGGCGTCTCCGCCCGGGGCAGAGGTTTCGGCGGAGACCTCCGCCCAGCAGCGCTGGCACGCGCCGCTTACCCGAACTGGCGCTAACCCGCCGGGTTCTGGTGGCGGGAGTGGGACTCGAACCCACACGATCCTTGCGGATCAGAGGCTTTTAAGGCCTCTGTGTCTACCAATTCCACCATCCCGCCACGGTGACGATTTTAGCAGGTCCGTCGCCGTGAGCCGGTGTCACGCCTGGGCGAAACTGGCCCGGAACGGAATGACGGCGGCGCGTGCGAAAATAGAGATATGCGTTACCGCCTTCTGGCTGGCTTGCTCGCTCTCGGCGCGCTCGCGGTGGGCCAGGCCAAGCCACTCACCATCCAGGATCTGATTGCCTTCGTGAAGAACAACCAACAGTTGATCAAGGAAGGCAAGAGCTCAGATGGCGAAACGGCGAAGTTTCTGGCGGGGGTGAAACTGTCCGAGAAGCTCGATGAGAGCGTCATCGAAGACCTGCAGGGCGCTGGGGTTGGGCAGAAAACCATCAAAGCGCTCGAACGGTTGAGAGACCAGTCGCAGAACCTGACAGCCGCGAACCTGCAGCCGCCCTTGCCGGACGACCCGATTCCGGTGCCGACCTCGGTCGAACAGGGAGCGATTCTGGATGCCGTGCGCGATTATGTCATGAACTATGACAGCGGCCTTCCCGACTTCATCTGCCTGGAAGTGGAGACGCGGAAGATCGCTCCAAAGCCCGGGACGCGCTACGGAGGACGCGGCGGTAGCGAGCCCTCGTTCCAGACCATGGACACCATCACGAGCAAATTGACGTACTTCAAGCACAGGGAAGAGAAGACGCCCATCCTGAATGGCAGCAAGCCCATCACCACGGCATACGAGAACCTGGGCGGTTCCACCTCGACAGGCGATTTCGGCACGATGCTGCGCACACTGTTCGAGCCGGCTACCGAAGCGCGATTCGAATGGAGCCGCTGGACCACGATACGCCATCGGCTGACTATGGTGTTCAGCTTCCACGTGATGCAAGAGCGGTCGAAGTATTCAATCGCCGTGAAGGATCTGAAGCGTGAGATTGTGGCGGCTTACAGCGGAGAAGTTTTCGTGGATAACGAGAACCGCAAGGTGACGCGGCTGGTGACCAAGGCCGAAGAGATTCCGTCCGATTTCCCGGTGAGGCGGGCCGAGACCTTGCTGGATTACGAATACTCCGATGTGGGCGGCACCAAGTTCCTTCTGCCAAGCCGGGGCGAAGTCCAGATGGACGGCACGGAAGTGCTTTCCGCCAACATTCTGGAATTTCGCTTCTACCGCAAGTACGAGGTGGGGTCTTCCATCTCGTTCGATCTTCCGGCGGACCTGTCAGACAAGCCGGCGGACAAAGAGACCAAACCGGCCATCGATTGCAAAGATCCCAAGAACAAAGACGACAAAGAGTGCAAGCCCGCGCCGGTGGTAAAGAAGAAGTAGGACAGGACTCCTGGCGCCGCCTGGCCTGTTGCAGGGGGCCTTCGGCCCGCGAGATTTCATGAAAAACTGTGAGGACCCTCGCTGGTTGTGGGGCGGGCTATCAGCCAGGCTATACAGCCGGCTAGGCAGCCCGCGGACCCGCTTTCTAGCCGGCGAAGCCGCCTGAAGGCGGCTGCGGCCAGAATTGGCCGCCCCACTCCGTTGGCGCGCCCTGCTCTTTCGACCCTGTCTTCTCGTGTTAATTAAGAATGAAGGCGGAACGTGTTACGAACGGCACCTGCCTCACTGATCAGAATGACAGGCCGGGAGGCCTGTCCTACGTTGGCGGCTAGCGCTTGCGGTAATCCCGCTGGTATTTGTTGCGGCTGTTGTAGATGGTGAAGCTACCGTCTGGCCGGGCGGTCAGTTTGAGCCACTGGCCCTCGCAGATCTCATCCACATTGGCGATGAAGGTGTCGGGCGAGTTGTGCTCCTTGCCCGCGGCGATGGCGAAGTGCAGTTGCCAGAAGTCTTCCAGGCCGGGGATTTCGTGGATGCGTTGCCAGACTTCGGGCGCGCCTCCCTTGCGCGGGCCGTTGTTCATGATGGCCACCTGCGGGTGGATGGCGCGAACGAAGGGCAGGGAATCGGAGAAGTTGGAACCGTGGTGCGAGACCATGAAGACATCCACCACGCCGAGCTTGTTGTTGGGGCAGACCAGGCCGTATTCCTTGTCGGAGGTGAGATCGCCCATATCCAGGAAGCGCAGGCCGCCGAAGGTGATGAGGGTCCCGACGGAATGGGCATTCTCGGGCTTATCGGGCTCGGGAGCGGGCTTCTGGAAGCCGGCGCAATCGGGATTGGGCTGGCCGGCGCCGGGCAGCGGGGCCGCGAGCAGGTTGGCGTCGCTGGAAACGAATTTCACTTCCATGCCCTTAATGGGCAGAGTGTCGCCGGCCTTGGCCAGGATGTGGTTTCCCTTGTCGCGAAACGCGCTGTAGGCATTGAATATCACGTCCTCGTCCTGGCCCTTTTCGCTGGAGGGGCCGTGGTCGACGAAATTGCGGACGGGAATTTTTTCGGCCAGTTGCGGAATGCCGCCGGCATGGTCCTTGTGGTAGTGGGTGATTAGAAGGTAGTCGATCTTCCTGACGCCGGCGTGCCTGGCCGCGGCCAGGATGCGATCGGCGTCGCGCCGGTTGAAGCCGGCGTAGCCGGTATCGACCAGCATGGACTCGCCCGAGGGTGAAATCCAGAGGGTGGCCTTGCCACCTTCCACGTCGATGCAATACACTTCGAGATTCTTGGCCGCCGGCAGCAGGGTGGCGCCGGCCAGTAGCAGAATGGTGAAAAGCAGCTTCCGCATGGGAAAAATGGTAGCACGCGGGGACTGGCAGTTTGCCGGAACACGCGGGGCTCGCATAACGTAGAGATAAATAGGATGCCGTTTTGTAGCCAGTGCGGGAAAGAAGTGGGTCCGGCGAACGGCTTTTGCAGCCGCTGCGGGGCTCCACAACCGCGGGAAGGGTCGAGTGGGTCCGGCCACCCCGTAACCAACGACCCGTTTGCGAGCATGACGCCGCGAACGGCGTCGATCCTATGCTACATCCCGGTGGTGGGCTGGATTGTGTCGATTCTGGTGCTGGCTTCGCACCGCTACCGGCAGGACCGGACGGTGCGGTTCCACGCCTTCCAGGGGCTGTACCTGTTTGTGGCCTGGCTCATGAATGACCAGGTGCTGAAATGGGTGCTGGACCCGGTTTTTTCGCACTTCGGCCACCTTCACGACCTGATCAGCGTGGTACTGCTGGGGATGTCCGTCTTCATGATGGTGAAAGCTTCGCACGATGAAGCATACTCGCTGCCGCTGTTCGGGGAACTGGCGCAGAGGTCAGTGGCGGAGAGTTGAGCACGCTAGAGGATCAAGGCTTTGCTTTAGCCCTGGGGCGGTGCCAACACGGCAGCAGACACTTCTCCCTACCCCGGAGCCAGCACTGCCCATTGCAGATTCTCGCGAAATCCGCGGTTACTGATGCGCCATGGCTCCAGGGAAGGTAAAATGATGAGTATCGACTAGACTAACGTGACGTCTTCGGCCTGAAGGCCCTTGGGACCGCGCTTGACGACGAACGACACTTTAGCGCCTTCATCGAGGGAGCGATAGCCGCTCGCCGAGATAGCGGAAAAATGGACGAAGACATCTTCGCCACTTTCACGCTGAATGAAGCCGAATCCTTTTCCGGCATTGAACCACTTGACCGTACCTGTTTCTTTCATTACTTCACTTCTCCTTGGCAACAACTCGAAGCCGGCATATCGACCAGGATGGGACCCGACCTGGGAAACTCGCAATCGCTTTCCGCACACATGAAGACATGTGTGATGTTGAAGACCAGTCTAATTCTAGCATTCTGGTGGGTCGTTCCGGGCCTGAGGTCCCAGCCGGCAATTTGTGGGATGGCGAGAATTTGTTTGGCACAAATCGGTCTGGACGGACGACTACCCCGCAGCGGCCTGCCGGTGGATATCGGGTTACGCCGCCCTGTGACCGGTGTGCGGCGTGCTCTAATGGGCCCTGAAGGATCGCGGCATCGCCGCCAGATGGTTGCTGCAAAAGGAGTTTACATGCGGCATCGCGCGTACGGGGGTGTACTTCTGACACAGGCGAGAGTCATAATGGTCCGCTATACTAGGTGTGATTGATGCGCTTCGCTGTTGATGCACACGCCATC
>PMTR01000132.1 GCA_003167255.1 Bryobacterales bacterium | reverse complement strand
CTTCACGGGAATCAATATTCCCACCAGCGCCAGTTGCACGGTGATCTTCAGCGTCACCAGCACCAACTTGGGCGGCAACAACAACCAGACTTCGGGCGTAACCACCACGCAAACGTCCACGGCCGGCTCGGTTAGCAACATCGCAACCCTGACGGTAACTTCCGGGCCAACGGTGGTATCCTATAACGTGATCTGCGGCACGGCTTGCCAGTACAATATGGTCACCAGTTCACGGGTGCACCTGCCGTGGCAGATAACCGGCGTTCAGGTGGTCTTCTCGCAAGTGATCACCAGCGCGAACGTCAACAGCCTGACCGGAGTGAGCGCCAGCGGGTTCTCGGGTCTGGGCACGAATACGCTGACGTGGACGTTCACCGGCGTCACCAACGGCAACCTGGCGACGGCCCTGGCGACAACCGGCGGCAACGCCATTCAGTCCGCCGGCGGCGCACTTTCCGGCTCCAACACGAGCTTCGGCCTGAAAATCCTGCAGGGCGACATGAACGACGACGGCGTGGTGAACGCGTCCGACCTGGTGTTGGTCAACAACGCCCGTTCGCAGGCGTACAACATTTTCGCCGACATCAACGGTGACGGCGTGGTCAATACTGCCGACGTGCTAGTCGTTCAACACCAGCTTGGGCAATCGAACCACTAAATCGGAGGATCTAATGAAGACTAATTCTATAAGCGAACCCTACCGGCTGTTATTGCCGGTGGCCGTTGCGTTCGGGCTCTTGGGGGCCGCGCCGGCTCTCGCGGGGACCATCGACGTGAGCATCCAAAGCGTTTCGGCATCGGCGCCCAGCAGCGGTAACTCTTTTGAAGTCGACCTCACGAACAACACAGCAAGCGCTGTCGTCATCGATGCGTTTTCGTTTGGGTTGTTGGAGGCGAGCAGCACCATTGTTTTCACGTCGGCCACCGCTGCCACGGTGAACCAAACTTACATTTTCGCCGGCGCCGGCAATTCCTTCGATGTTCTCTTCAATGGGGGGGTTGTCAGCGCCAGCGCGGGTGCGGGCTTTTTGATTGGCGGGGACCTCTGGTTGGGGGCAGGCAGCGGTTTCTCCGTGGGAGCGGGCCTCGAGGTGGGGTTGGGCGAAGTGTTCTTCAACGTGCCATCCGGCGCGGCCGGACCGTACACGGTGTCGTTTGTTGCCGGCCAGACCAGTTTGGCGGACATCAACTCCGACTCCATCCCGATCGGCAATGAGACCTCGGGGACAATTACTACTCCGTCCAGCCCCGTCCCGGAGCCTTCGACCCTGACGCTGTTCGGCTTGGCGATCGCCCTGCTGGCGTGGGCCAGAAAACCGCTCGTGGGCAATCGCACACTCCGCGGTTGACGCCCGCCTGGCGGTGCTGCCCGCGTACACGTGCGGTGCGTGGTCGTACTGGAAACGCCGGGCAATTAGGATGCGACAAGGCTGGCGCACGCCGTAAGGGCATCTACGAGGACTGAACCTCGTAAGAGCGCATTCTCAGATTGTACGCCTGTCCGCTCAAGCGGCTTTCTCGGCCGTGGCTTTCGCGGCGTGATGGCGCTGGCGTTCCTTGCCGTAGCGCCAGCGCCATACGGAGGCGGCAGCTACCAGCGCGAAACAGGCTTCCACCAGCACCTTTTCGCCATCGAGGAAATCGGTGGGCTTATTCTTGAGGTCGGGATCGATCAGCGTGCCGTGCACGAAAAGCAATGCGGCGGCCAGGTAAGCGAGGTAGTGGAGCTTCTTCCAGGGCCGGGATCCCAATCGCGGACGGAGATAGGAGGTCACCACTACCAGTGCGATCAGGTAGAATGTTGCGGCGCCCAGGCAATTGTACAGGCGTTGGCCCGGGGAGTGCAGCGGCCACAGCACATCTCCCGCGTGGAATCCGGCGGTCTTCGAGAACAGCAGAATGACGGGGTGCAGGCACACGACCGCGATTGCCAGATAAGCGTTCCAGTTGTGAATCTTGAAAATCGGGATCTTGCGATGGGGCCAGTATAGCCGCGGGTTGTAGTTGGTGGTGACCAGCAAGCCGAGCAGCAGGTTGATGGTGAGCAGCACCATCGCCGTGAGACCCGCGAAGCTGGACAGATCGATGGCCGAGGGCATGCGTGGATCAGGGAAGCTGCACGGTTTTGACTGGAATCCCCATTTTGACTATCTGCTTTGTGAGTAGTATAACCCGAGCCGCCATCCTTGTGATCCGGCGGGTTGCATTTTTCCATCCGCGCGCGACCCCTTTGGGTCATCCCTAGCGCCAGCACTGGGAACACGCGCTGGACGGATTAGCCCCGGAACGGGGCGTAAGAATCCGCGCCCACGAGCATCTTCCGCCCTGCGTGCGCCACTTCCTTATCAGTGCGGCGTAGCGACTTCGAACGTCACGGTGGAAGACGCCAGGCCGGCCGCGGACGCCGTCATCGTCACCTTCCCCGCGGAAGCGTTGGCCTTCAGAATCGCGATGCACTGGCCATCATACGCCTTCCGTTCCAGCGCGTGGAAAGACTCAGAATTGGAGTTGTCCCCATTATCGGTCGCGGCGAAGAAAACGGGACCCCGGCCCTCGAACGTCACCGGGTTGGCCGCGCCAGGAACCGGCACGCCGTTCTCGTCCACAATCGTAGCGGTCAGATAGACCGTGTCGTCCCAGTTGAAGCTCAGGGTTTCACGATCTGCCGCCAGAGCCACTCGGGCCGGTTTCCCAGCGGTGCGCAACTCGAATTTCGCGGCCACCTGGCCTCGGTTCCTGCCAATCGCCTGGATGGTGCCCGGCTCAAATTGGACACTCCAGGTGCGCGGGGAATCGTCGGCCGGCTTCGGCCGGGAGCCCAGCGACTTGCCGTTCAGCATCAGATCCACCGTCTCGCAATTGCTGTACACCTCGACGGTTTCAATGTGCGACGAGCGATCGGAGGGCGTCCAGTCGGATAAGGTGTCCTGGCGGCGCTCCAGGGGAGCGAAACCTGGATCGGCGGGCGTGGCGAGGCCCGCGCCGGCGCGGCGCGCGATATACACCATGGGCTCCGCCGACCACCAGCTCATTCGCTGAAACGCGCGGGGCCGGGGCCTGCCGGTGCGGTCAAAGAGGCCCGAACCGGCGCCGATGGCGGGCCAGGCGCGCGACTCGCCCAGGTAATCGAACCCGCTCCAGAGAAACTGGCCCGCGTAGGCCGGATGATCGCGCAGGGCCAGCCAGACTTTGAGATCGTGACCATTCTCGGTTCCAATGATCTTGCGGGACGGTTTGGCTTCGTGCGCCGCCAGAATCTCGTCTTCCCGGTAATTCTGGCCCACCACATCCAGCATGTCGGCCAAGCCGTCGTCATAATCGTGGCTGACATTCGGACGGAACAGCGCCTGCGTCACGGGCCGCGCCGGATCGTACTGGTGGAACACGTCCAGCAGCGATTGCAGTGTCGCCTTGGCCGATTCCGCGTTGGGCGTGTCACGGATCTCATTGCCCGCGCTGTACAGAATCATGCTGGGATGGTTGCGGTCGCGGAGAACCATGTCGCGGACATCGATCTTCGACCATTCGTCGAAATACAGATGATAGTCGTAGGGAGTTTTGGCGGATTTCCAGGTATCGAACGCTTCTTCCAGCACCAGAAAGCCCATGCGGTCGCACAGATCCAGGAATTCCGGCGCCGCCGGGTTGTGGGCCGTGCGGATGGCATTCACGCCGAATCGCTTGAGCAGCTTCAGGCGCCGCTCCCATGTACTGAGCGGAACGGCAGCCCCCAGCGCGCCGGCGTCCTGGTGCAGGCAGACGCCCTGGATTTTCCTCGGTTTCCCGTTGAGATGGAAGCCGGTCGCGGCGTCGAAGTGAAATTCGCGAATGCCGAACGGCGTGTTTTCTTCATCCCAAGCCGCATCCGCCGAACGGACCCTGACGACCGCCCCGTAGAGCGCCGGGTGCTCCAGGTCCCAGAGTTGCGGGTTCCGGACCACCAGATCTTTTTGGAAGCCGGCCGAGCCCCCGGCCGCCACGGACTGGCTGCCCGTCTCAACCGTCTCTACGGTTTGCCCATTGGGACCAAGGATCGCGATCTGCAGAGAAACGTCGCGGGCTTCGGCGGACTGGTTCACCACCGTGGTGGCGACGCGAACGGCGGCTTCCGCGGCGCTCACGCGCGGAGTGGTAACCACCGTGCCCCAGTGCGCCAGATGAATCGGCCGGGCGATGACCAGGCGGACGTGCCGGTAAATGCCGGAACCGGCGTACCAGCGCGAGGCCGGCTGCGCCGAATTGTCGACGCGCACTGCGATGATATTGATTTCGCGGTCCGTGAAATGGAGATGCGGCGTGAGCTCATATTCGAAACTCACGTAACCATTCGGCCGCCGGCCAAGATGCGCGCCATTCACCCACACGTCGCTCACGCCCATGACGCCGTCGAATTCCAGGAACAGCCGCTGCCCTTCGTGGAAGCCCGGCAGAAGAAAGTGCTTCCGATACCAGCCGACGCCGGTTGGAAGGAAACCGCCGCCGCCTCCGGCCGGATTCTTCTGGTCGAACGGTCCTTCGATGCTCCAGTCGTGAGGGAGATTGAGAATCCCCCAGTAGGGATCGTCAAAATCCGGGTCCTGGGCTCCCGGAACGTCGCCCTTGAAGAAACGCCAACTGGCGTCGAAGGGGACCGTCAGACGCGGGGGGGTGGCGCCGTACGCCACGGCGGCAATCAAGGCTGCGAGCGCAACCGTTGCGCGGTGAATGGCCAATCGCTTTGGCATGCTTCTTTTCACTATAGCCGGATAGAGGCGGTCGGCCGCGGTTGGCAGGCGAAAGCGCCGGCGAAAGCGCCTGCCCCACAAAAGTGGGACAGATGCAACGCCCGGAAACTACAAAGGCCGCCCCCGGTGCTGCACCGGAGACGGCCTCTTGTGACGCTTTGCTTAGTTCGGGTAGGTCCCGCCGGTGTTGACGGGTGAAGCAGAGCAATACCGTGCCGGACCCTTGAAGGTGCCGTTGGTGGAAAGGCAGCCGCTGTTTCCGGTGGTTGTCAGGCATGTGGCGCTAGCGCCCATTGGCGGCAGGGTGTGATCGGCGCTATAGAACCAGGAGAAGTACACCAGCTCCTGCATCCGGTAGTTAAATCCGTTGGACATTGTGATAAAGTGATCGTTCGAGATTCCGCTTAGTGGATCTCCCACTTCCAGGTTGTTCTGGCCCGGGCCGCCGTCCACAGGTGGAGTCGTGCACAAGGCCGACTGTCCGGACGACCACACCGGCGTTGGATCGGAGCCGCCCGGATCGTTCACCCACTCCGAGACTTCGTGCGCCATCACCGATGTATTGGCCACGCCCGGAAATGCGTCGCCAGTGTCAAACTCGAAAATGCCATAGGTCTGCCCCGGGTCGCCGGTTGCCGTATAGTTGGTGGCGCCGTGGTAGCCCAGAATGCAGCAAGTGTGAGCGGGGTCGCCGGCGTTGCCATCCGAGATCACCGCCCGATACAAAACGAAAAGCGGGAGTTCGTTGTGGGTCAACCCGAGTGTGGTGATGATCCCCTGCAAGAGCGGATCCAGGTAGTTGATGTTGAGGATTCCGAGCGCGCCTCGGTTGTTCGTCAAACCGGTATTGGCGCCGCAATGGGTGCCCCCGTACCCGGCAGTTATCGCGTTGAAAGTGGATTGGCCCGTGGCGTCAATCGTCTGTGTGGCCGCCGTGGTATGTGGCAGATTCAGATGGAAGGCGTTGCCGAGGGCCGGCTGACCCAGTCCCCAGAATTCGGCTCGCAGGTGAGCATCCGCGAAATTAAAGCCTCCCACGGTGACGCCATTTATGATGAAGGGACTCGGCGGCTGGTTCAACTCCGCGCTGGCCTGGGTCAGGCCAATAGCGGTGTTAGTGGTGGGGGTACCCAGGCAACCCGCGTCCGCCGTCGTGGGATCGGATATGAAGGTGTTGCCGCCGTTCAGTGTCTTAACGATGAGCGGGATAAGCACCACCGAAACGGTCGTGGTTGTTTTTCCGTTGGCGAAAGGACTGCGGCCCACCATCTCACCTTGATAGGTGTTTCCGTCGGCGCCAACGACGGAGTACAGGAAGATCGGCAGGGGTGACCCCGTGAACAAGGGATTCAGTTGCGCGGTCCGGGAAGCGTTCAGGGTCCGGACGGCCTGATTATCATTCAACACCCGAAAAGGTTGACCGAAGGCCGAAGCGCAGACGCCCATCGCCAGCGCGCAGGCGAGCAACGCGGACACGCCGGTCCTTGCCCGAAACGCCGCTCTCGCAACCTTACTCACGCGCTTGCGCCACGCGAACGCCGCCAAACCGGTTGCCAGCAGTATTGCCGACGCCGGCTCCGGCGTTCCACCCGTCTCTGTTTGTTCAGCCTGCAACATCAAGGTGTCAACCGCGAAGTCCTGGAGGCTCCCGCCGAACCCCACGGACGTCAGGGTTAAACTGATCCCGGTAATGTCGGCGCTCGAATCCAGCACCCCGATGAATATCGGATCGCCTGAACTGTTGCTGGTCTCCGTGAGTACCGTCGAGTTGGCCGTAATCTGCGCCGTATATTGGCCGGCCGTGTCGGCCTGCAGCCAAAGGCCCGCTCCAAATACGGCCGGGAAGGTAACGCCCAGGGGTCCATTGCTCAACGTCCAGATCAGGGTGTCCCCAGCCGTGAATCCGCTCGCCACCGGGCCCCAACTGCACGGAGAGGCGGTGCAATCCACGGACAGTTGGCTGCCTGACGCGTTCAGCGAGCCGCCCACCGAATTAACCCCTGTTAACGCTCCCGTCGGGGTCGCAGTAAAGCTGCTGCCGATAGCGGTCCCGTCGGGGCCTAACTGCAACCAGGAGACCGTCGTATCGACGGCCAGCCCCCCTGGTGAAGTAACGAGGACGGGCCCACCATGCAGTACCCCCACGGCAAGCGAAGCAACAAACAGAGCTTGCAACTTGAACCTGGACATCGTTTGAAATCTCCCTCCCAGGACCTCACGCTTGGATTTCGCCGGCTGCCCACACTGCCGAGACCGCGAAACTCACAAGCGCATTAGGTCTGATCCGATTACGTTATACTAACCAGTCTGGTCCTGTCAATCGAATTTGTTATTAGTTTTGACAACGTGGGCGGCCTTCCCTGGCCTTGCAGATGGTCACCCCGCTTCTTCGGGGCGATCTCCAGCGGAATTGTCTGGATGGGTTTCAAAAACGCGGGGCCTTCGGGCCTCGCGCTTTTTTTGCCAGGCAGCAGC
Source organism: Bryobacterales bacterium (assembly GCA_003167255.1). Taxonomy (GTDB): domain Bacteria; phylum Acidobacteriota; class Terriglobia; order Bryobacterales; family Bryobacteraceae; genus PALSA-129. The sequence goes on along the minus strand of PMTR01000132.1, from coordinate 35,543 downwards.
CGAATGCGGCGGGAGACTTTGTTAAGCTAGTAGATCGTGACTGTTGACGAAATACGAGAGCTAATCAACCTGGCGGCGGAGACCGGAATCGCCGAACTGGAAGTGCAGCGCGGCGAAAACCGCGTGCGCATCCGGCGGGCCGCGTTCGCGGGAACTCCGGAAATTGTTCTGCCGCCAACCTACGCCACCGCGCCCGCCGCCGCGCCAACCCCAACCCCGCACGAAGCCCCCCGAGAAAAGCCCGCGGACCTCAACCTGGTACTGGTGAAATCTCCCATTGTGGGAACGTTCTACGAGTCGCCGTCACCCGGCGCCGCGGCGTTCGTCAGAGTGGGAGAGCGCGTCCAGCCGGGCAAGGTCCTCTGCATCATCGAATCGATGAAGCTCATGAATGAAATCGAGGCGGAGACCTCCGGCATCATCGAGAGCAGGCTGGTAATGAACGGGCAGCCGGTGGAGTACGGGGAGGCGCTGTTTGCCGTCCGCACGGTTTAAGAAGATCCTCATCGCCAACCGCGGCGAAATCGCGGTTCGAATCATCTGCGCCTGCCGGGAGTTGGGGATCGAGACGGTGGCGGTGTATTCGGAAGCCGACCGCTACAGCTCGCACGTGCGTTTTGCGGACCAGGCGATCTGCATCGGGCCGGCCAAGAGCGCGCGCAGCTACCTGGACATCGCGTCCATCATCAGCGCGGCGGAAATCACCAACGTGGACGCCATCCACCCGGGCTATGGATTCCTGAGCGAGAACGCGGGCTTCGCGGAAGTGTGCCAGGCGTCCCACCTGCACTTCATCGGACCGAAGCCGGAAGTGATCCGGCTGATGGGCGTGAAGGAGCGGGCGCGGGCCTTCATGCGGGAGATGGGCGTGCCGGTGCTGCCGGGTTCGCCGGGCGTTCTCTCGACGGCCGAAGAGGCGCTGGAGCTGGCGGAAACCATCGGCTACCCGGTGATTCTGAAGGCCTCGGCCGGCGGCGGCGGGCGGGGCATGCGAGTGGTGACGCAGGCCGAGGATTTGCCCGGCCTGTACGCGCAGGCGCAGACCGAGGCGGGCGCGGCCTTCGCCTCCGCGGACGTCTATCTGGAGAAGTACATCGGGGCGCCGCGGCACGTCGAGTTCCAGATTCTGGCGGACGAACACGGCAACGTGGAGATTCTGGGCGAGCGCGAGTGCAGCATCCAGCGGCGTCACCAGAAGCTACTGGAGGAATCGCCCTCGCCGGCCATGACGGACGCGCTGCGGGCGGAGATTTCGGCGGTCCTGCGCAAGGCCATCGCGGCGGCGGGCTACACCAACGCCGGCACGGTGGAATTCCTGATGGACGAAACCGGCAAGCTCTACTTCATCGAAGTGAACGCGCGCGTGCAGGTGGAGCACCCCGTGACCGAGTTCGTGACGGGCATCGATATTGTGAAGAGCCAGATCCGCATCGCGCAGGGCGAGCGGCTCCCGGACATTCTTCCCTCGCCGGTGGAGCTGCGCGGCCATTCCATCGAATGCCGCATCAACGCGGAGAATCCGGAGACGTTCGTGCCCTCGCCGGGGCGCATCACGGGCTTCCATGTGCCGGGCGGCATTGGCGTGCGGGTGGACACCTGGGCGTATACGGACTGCGTTGTCCCGCCGTTTTACGATTCGCTGGTGGCCAAGCTGATCGTGCATGGATCGGACCGGGCGGAGGCCATCGACCGCATGCGGCGGGCCCTGGGGATGTTCATCGTGGAAGGGATTCACACTTCCATTCCGCTGCAGCAGAAAATCCTGGCGGATGAAGATTTCCGCGCCGGACGATTCGATACCAATTTCATCAAGCGATTCATGCCGTGCAAGGGGTAGCTATGGAGGCTCGCAAAATACAGTGACGAAAGGGGCCGGCTTGTGGGGCAGGTTGGCAACCTGCGGCGGGTTGGTAACCCGNNCGGGACGTTTGCCAATGGCCGCCCGGCGCCGGTTGCCAACCGGCGCGCAGGATACCATCCTGCCCCACAAGGCTAGCCATGTCGAGTCCTTATCGTTCCTACGTGCTGGTTTCGCGGGAGCAGATCGCGCGCAATTACCGGAGTGTGCGGGCCGTGGTGGGCGCCGGCGTGGAAGTGGCCGCCGTGGTCAAGGCCGATGCCTATGGGCACGGTGCGCTGGAAGTGGCGCGGGTGCTGGCCGCGGAAGGCGCGCGCTGGCTGGCGGTGAGCTCCGTGGAAGAGGGCGTGGCGCTCCGGCGGGGCGGCATGGAGGGAATTCGCATCCTGGTGATGGGCGGATTTCTGCCCTACGAAGGGGAAGCCGTGGCCCAGTACGATCTGACGCCGGCGGTGCATTCGCTCGACCAGATCGCGCAGGTGGAGCGCGTGGCGCGAGCCTCCGAGCGGGCCGTCCGCTACCACCTCAAGATCGATTCGGGGATGGGACGGCTGGGAACGCGGGCCTCGGCGGAAGAGATTCTGGCGGCGCTCGGCCAGGCGCCGGACGCCCAACTGGAAGGCCTGATGACGCACTTCGCGTCGGCGGCGGACTACACCAAAAAGCAGACCGAGGAACAACTGGACTACTTCGAGCGAATCTGCGCGCGGCTCGAGCAGGGCGGAGTCAAGCCACTATACCGGCACACTTCGAGCACCATCGCGGTGGGCTATGGACGGCGCCATGGCTGGCACCAACTGGTGCGCGTGGGGCAAGCCTTGTATGGCTACGTTTCGCCGGCCCGCGGCGATGCCCCGCCCCAGTTGCTGGACGTGAAGCCGGCCTTGACGTGGAGAGCCAAACTGCTGGCGGTGAAGGAAGTGCCGGAAGGGGCGCTGGTGGGGTACGGCGGAACGTTCCGCGCGCCGCGCGCCATGCGCATCGGAGTCCTGGGCGCCGGCTACGCGGACGGCATGTTCCACCGCCTGTCGAACCGCGGCAAGGTGATCGCCGGCGGGCAGATCACCCCGATTCTCGGCACCATTTCGATGGACCTCACCACCATCGACCTGAGCCACACCACGACGCTGCGCGAAGGCGACGATGTGACGCTGCTGGGAGCGGAAGGGGAGGCCAGCCTGTACGCGCCGGAGATCGCGCGCGTGGCGGGCACCATCTCCTACAACATCCTGTGCAGCATCAGCGCCCGTGTGAAGCGGGTGTACGTCTAGGCAAAGCCTAATCTGAGAGCTTGCCGGGAACGCCAAAACATAAGCCGCCGATGAACGCGGATTTAAGAGAATTGGCTTATCGGCGTTCATCGGCGGCTCAATGTGCTTTTTTCGTGCTCTTACAGCAGCCGCCGAATAAGGAGGCGCCGAAGGCCAGCACCGTCTGGCATGCGTTAGTCCCGTGATATCATAGGGTTCAGATGAGTTTGCTCTCTCCACGGCTGCAATTGAAGGTCTCGCAGAAGCAGATTCTGACTCCGGGCCTGGTGCAGATGGTCACCGTCCTCCAGCTTAACCGGCTGGAATTGAAGGAGATGATCACCCAGGAGATCGTCAAGAATCCGGTTTTGGAAGAGGCCACCGAGGAACCCGGAGAAGAGATCACGCCGGAGGAATTAACGCCGCTGCTGGAGGCCGAGCAGGAGCACGTCACGGACCCGGCGGACCGTCAGATCCTGGAAATGGCGGTGCTGAGCGAGGCGAATACGCCGGACGGCACGGCCGGCGACCTGGCCATCAACGGCAACCTGATGCCGGACGCGGAAGAGCGCGCCGCGGCAGTGCCCGAAGCCGACGCGCCGCCGACGTCCGACGCCTTGCTCGAGCCGCCGGCCGTCACGGACCCCTTCGACGAAATCGACTTTGGCTCGTTCTTCGACGACTACCTGGACCCGGGGTACAAGAGCCCGGCGGCGGAATCGGTGGAGAAGCCGTCGTTCGAGACGTTTCTTTCCGCGCCCATGACGCTGGGCGACCACCTGCGCTCGCAGTTGAGCGTGTGCGTGATTTCCGACGCCGTGCGCGATGCGGCGGAATCGATCATCGGGAACCTGGATGAAGACGGCTACCTGACGGCGTCGCTCGAAGAAATCGCGGCGGCCGGCGAGCACACCGCCGAGCAAGTGGAAGCGGCCTTGCGCGTGGTGCAGTCGCTCGATCCGGCGGGAGTGGGGGCGCGTAGCGTCAGGGAGTGCCTGCTGCTGGAGATCGAGAGCGTCAACGGCAAGGGTGGACTGGCGTGGCGGATTGTGGCGGACCATCTGCGCCTGGTGGAGACGCGCCAGTATAAGGAGCTCGCGCGGCTGCTGGCTCGGCCGATCGAACACGTGGAGATTGCGGTAAAGATGATCCAGCACCTGAATCCGCGGCCGGGGCTGCGGTATTCGGGAGCGGGAGCGCGGGTGGTGGAGCCGGACGTCTCATTCATCAAGGACGGCGACGACTACATCATCCAGATGAACGACGAAGATGTTCCGCAACTGCGCTTGAACGCCCAATACCGGAAAATGCTGGATCGCGAAAACGGCGCCACCAAGGAAGTCCGCGATTACGTGCGCGAGCGGTACACCTCGGCGATCCAGTTGATGAAGAACATCGAGCAGCGCAAACAGACCATTCTCAAGGTGTGCCAGGCGATTGTGCGGCGCCAAACCGAGTTTCTGAGCCACGGTCTGGACCACCTGAAGCCGATGATGATCAAAGAAGTGGCCGAAGAGGTNNGGGCGGTTCGACGCCGTTGCTGCTGCTGAAGCGCATGGTAAAGAAGATGATCGAGGACGAAGACCGCGGCAAACCCCTGACGGACGAGCAGATCACCACCATGCTGCAGGGCCAGGGTATCAACGTGACGCGGCGCACCGTGGCGAAGTACCGGGAGGATATGAAGATTCCGTCGACCCACCAGCGGCGGGTGCGCGAGTAATGGCAATTCCGGGATAGAGCGGATCTATGAAAATCACATACACGGGCAGGCAGGTGGAACTGGCGCCAGCCGAGTTGAAGAAGCTGGAAGCGCGATTTGCCAAGATCGGCAAGCTCCTGGACGGCAAGCGCGAATGCGAGGCGCACGTGATTCTGTCGCTCGAACGGCATCTGCATCATGCCGAAGCCACGGTGCGGTATTTCAATCATCAGTTAGTGGGGCTGGGTTCGAGCGCGAATCTTTTCGAGGCCATTCATGGCGCTGCGGAGAAGCTCGAAAAACAGGCGGTGAAGACCAAGACCAAGTGGCGGGACAACAGACGGGAGCCCCGCAAAGCCGGTGGAGAAGCGCCGCCGCCGCGGCGGGCAGCACCCGTACCGGAGCCGGAGCCCGAGCCGGACCGCCTGATCTACCACGTGGAAAACCACAAGAAGCGCAAGCCCATGACGCTCGATGAAGCCGTGCTGCAAATGGACGATAAGCGCGACTATCTGGTCTATCGGGATGCACAGACGGACCGCGTGGTGATGTTGGTGCGGCGTCGCGACGGCCATTTCGACCTGGTGGAGGCATAGCGCCCAACGGATGAAACGGAAGCCCAGTGCGCCGCGGAAGGCACGGGAAGTGGTTGTCATCACGGGGCTGAGCGGATCGGGCAAAGGCTCGGTGCTGAAAGCCCTCGAAGACCTGGGGTTCTACTCGGTGGACAACCTGCCGGTGGAACTGATTCCCAAGTTTGCGGAACTGGCGCGCGATAATGCCGCGATTGCGGCGGCGGCGTTGGTGGTGGACGTGCGGGAAGGCAAGGGGCTGAAGCGCTTTCCGCAGATCTATGCGGCCATCCCGGCCAGCGTCAAGACCAGCCTGATTTTTCTCGAAGCCGACGATTCCGCCATCGTACGAAGGTTCAGCGAGACACGGCGGCCGCATCCGCTGGGAGGCGACCGCCCGATCACCGCCAGCATCCGCCGCGAGCGCCGGCAACTGGCGCCCATCCGCGCCATGGCGGACCTGATCATCAACACCTCCAACTTCACCGTGCATGGGCTGCGGGAATTCATCCGGGAACGCTTCAGCGGCAAGCGCGACGAATCCAAGCTGCGGGTCTATATCACGAGTTTTGGATACCGGAACGGAATTCCCTCGGAGAGCGACCTGGTCTTCGATGTCCGATTTTTGCCCAATCCGAATTACATCCCGCGCTTGAAGAAAATGACGGGGCGTAACCCGGCGGTAGCTCGCTATATCCGCTCTTTTCCACAGACTGTTGAGTTTGTTCAAAGAGTATCCGACTTGCTGATCTACTTACTGCCGCACTACATCCGCGAGGGAAAGAGTTATCTGACCATCGCGTTTGGGTGCACTGGTGGACAGCACCGCTCGGTGATGATGGCTGAAGAGATCCAAACAGTTCTCACTGAAGCCGGCTTTAGCGTAAAAGTCGGCCATCGGGACATCCCTCAGGGAAACGCCTGAGTGGGACAGGCCATCGCCTTTCGTGGCCTGTCATGCCTCACTGAAGCACGGGTGCTTGACAGACGACAAGGACCGACCGTCTGTCCCAGATCCATCCTTCAGGCCTTTTTCCGCGCGTGGATCGCCACGCGATACTGGTTCTCGGAATTCAGGTTGATCAGAGCCACAAAAGCGCGGCCCTGATTGGTGCCGATAGTGGCGGATTGCGAGACCGCGGAAACTTCCCAGCCGGCGGGCAGGACCACCGTGTTGCGCAGGCCGTGCAGCGTGCGGTCGAATACCAGGTCGCCCTTGTCGGCGCGGTAAGCCGCGTCTTTCAACGTGCCGGTGATTTTCAGGTGGGCGCTCTGTTTGTCGTCCGCGATCGGGACTTCGAGCGGCACGCTGGCGTTTGGCCCCTGGCGGGTGGCCTCGAGAACGCGCGCGGTATCCAGGTCGGTCACCTTGAGGTCCTCTAAAGCGAGGTATTGCAGGGAATCGAGGCGCGCGCGTGAGCCTTTGCGGTAATCGCTGTAAATCTGTTCCACCTCTATGGTGTGAGTGTCGGGATCGCCGAGAGTGTAGAGCGTCTTGACGTCGTCGAAGAACATATCTTCGTAAGGGACGGGAGCGAATGCGGCGGTGGTCTTGCGAGCGTGGATGGTCACCGGGTTGCTTTGCCCGCTGGGGTTGGCGAAGGCCAGTTTGAGGCGGCCGTCGGGAAGCGTGGTGAGCTGGGCGGCGACGTTGGAAGAGGCGAAGGCGTAGCCCTTGGGGAGAATCACGCCGAGGCGGTAGCCGGCCAGACTGCGAACCCAGACGATGTCGTCGCCGCGCATCATGTACGTGCGGGGATCCTTGTAGGTCTTGTAGATGAGCACCCGGCCGATGCCGCCTTCCGGGACCGGGGCCGCGAGAGTGGCGCGGATGGCGTGGTTCTCGGGGTCGGCGCCCTGTTGCTGGTAAGTGAATTCCAGGGGCTTGCCGGTTCGCGGATCGTAGACCTGGATGTCGGAGCCTTCGCTGCCACCACGGGTGGCGTTGACCAGTTCGGTGGAGCCGGCGCGCGGCTGCTCCGGGAGATAACGGATGCGGAACTGCGCGGAGCCGGGATCGAGGAGCGCATACTCCGTATAAGGGTCCTGCGTGAAGAAGCGGGTGAGCGGCTGGGCCGGCAGGAGCGGCGGCTCGGGCGCGGCGGCCGCATTGTTCGCGCCGCGCTGCTGGCCGGCCAGCCAGCCGGGGACCAGCAGAAGAGCGGATGCGGCCGTACGGCGGGTTGGGGAGTACATGGCAGTCCAGTCTAACCCGGAGGGCTGGGGCGCGCAACGGCGGGGATGCGGCGGCGTCCCGCCACAATACCCTACAGCAATCCGGCTGGCTGGCCGATAAGGTGACCGGGGGAGTATCTCGTCATGTCCGCACAATTCAGCAGCGCGGTGGTTCTTTCGGTGATGACGACCCTGGTGGCCATGTTCGCCTGGATCTACGCGCGGGACCGGCAACCGCGGGCCCGGTACTGGATGATCGGCTGGATCGCCATCCTGATCCACTTTTTGTCGGCGTTGCTGGCGAATTTCCACGTAATCCCCCCGAGCGTGGATAGCTGGTTCTACTGTGTCTTGTTGATGGCCGCGGCCAGCTTCTTTCGATCGGTTGCGGACACCTTCGGGACGGCCGGGCGGCAGAGAGTTTTCTGGTGCCTGATGCTCGTGCCGGGAATCGTTTACTGGACAGCCGAGGTTCTGCGGGTGAAGAAGCCATGGGTATACCAGGGGCTCCTGCTCGTGGTGATCGGAAGCGCGGTGGCGCTGGCGGTGACGCGGACCGGGCTGCGGCGCAACGTGGTGGCATGGTGTGCGGCGGCGGCGTTGCCGGGACTGTGGGCCGTGTGGCACGCTTCGCATCCCATGTACGGCATGGAAGTCATGCTCTTTGAGGGCTATGCCTTCACCGGCTGGGCCTATGCGCGGCACTACCGGCGGTTCACGCCGGGAGTCTTTCTGACCACCTTCTCCTTTCTGGCCTGGGGGTTGGTGTGGCCGGTGGCGGAGCTCATGGCGCTCGTGCATATCAACGTTCCCGGCGGCGTCATCTGGGATCTGCCCAAGTATTTCGTGGCCTTCGGAATGATCCTCACGCTGTTTGAAGACCAGACCGAAGTNNGGCGAAGAGCATGTTTCTCGCCTCGATGAGCCACGAAATCCGCACGCCTATGAACGGCATCATCGGCATGACCGACCTGTTGCTCGATACCCAGCTCAGCGACGAGCAGCGGGAAGACCTGGACATGGTGAAAAGCTCCGAGGAATCGCTGCTGCGCGTGATCAACGACATTCTGGATTTCTCGAAGATCGAAGCGGGCAAGCTGGAGTTCGAACACATCGCCTTCGATTTGTATGAATTGATGATCGAGCTGACGCGCAGCATGAGTTACCAGGCGCACCAGAAGCAATTGGAACTGCTTCACGATATCCGCAGCGACGTGCCGCTGGGCTTGCGCGGAGATCCCGGACGGCTCCGCCAGGTGCTGGTCAATCTGATGGGGAACGCCATCAAGTTCACCGAAGACGGGGAAGTGGTGGTGACAGTGACCCAGGAGGGCGAAGTGCCGGACACCACCCTTCTGCACTTCACCGTTACCGATACCGGCGTGGGCGTACCGGAGGACAAGCGGCGGATGATCTTCGAAGCCTTCACGCAGGCCGATGGTTCGACGCGGCGGAAATTCGGCGGCACCGGGCTGGGCCTGGCCATCTCCACGCGCCTGGTACACATGATGGGAGGGCGCATCTGGGTGGAAGCCGGACCGGGTGAACGCGGTAGCAGTTTCCACTTCACGGTACGGCTGGAGGTGCATCGCGAACACCTGGAGAAACCCGTGCTGACTCCGGTGGAAAGCCTGCGGGCGCTGCCTTTGCTGGTTGTGGACGACAACGCGACCAACCGGCACATGCTGGTGAAGACGCTGCGCAAGTGGCGGATGGAGCCGGTTGCGGTGAACGGCGGGCAGGCGGCCCTGGAAGTCCTGCGGAGCCGGGCGGCGGCGGGCGACCCCTTCCGGCTGATCCTGTTGGATGCACAGATGCCGGGGATGGACGGATTCGAAACGGCGCACCACGTGCAACAGGAGCCCGGAATCAAAGCGCCGATTGTGATGTTGCGGTCGGTGGGGAACCCTGGGGATGCGGCCAGGCGGCGCAAGACTGGGATTTACTCGTATCTGAACAAGCCGGTGCGTCAGGAGGAACTGATACGGGCGATTTGCGGGGCCATGGGAGCATCGCCGGCAAACCAGGCGAGCGCCGCCGAAGCGCCCGGAGCGGCGTCCGCGGACCGGCGTGGATTGCGGATTCTGCTCGCCGAGGACAACCCCGTGAACCGCACCTTGGCCGTTCGGCTGATGGAACGCGAGGGCCATCGCGTGACCGTGACCACCAATGGACGCGAAGCGCTGGCGATGTTTCAGGCCGAGCCGTTCGACCTGGTCCTCATGGACGTCCAGATGCCGGAGATGGACGGCTTCGAAGCCACCGCGGCTATTCGTGCCCACGAGCGGACTGCGGGCGGGCATCTTCCCATCGTCGCGATGACCGCCTTCGCCATGAAAGGCGACGCGGAGCAGTGCCTGGCGGCCGGAATGGATTGTTATGTATCGAAGCCCATTGACGCCGCAAAACTGCGCCAGGCCATCGCCGAGGTAACCCGGCCGGCGGCGTGCGAACGGACGCGCGAACCCGCATCGGCTTGACCGCTGCCCGTCCCGCGAATGTTTCCTCGTCATCGACGCCTGCGCCGCCCCAGAGTATTACACCTACTCAATTCCTTCGAACGTTGCGAAGATTTCGTGGCTCCCGTNNGCCGCTTTGTGGGGCGGGCAATTCTGCCCGCAGCCGGCTTTAGCCGGCTCTCGACCGGCCAGAAGGCCGGTCCCACTTGGCGCGGCTTCGCCAGAATGTCCAAACTCCCGGTGCCGGCAGAATTGCCCGCCCCACCAGGCAGGTGCTATCGTCTTGTTGACATGCGAGCGGCTTTCTGTACCGTCGCCCTCGTGGCGCTGGCGTGCCTGCTGCTGCGCGCGGGCCGCGTAGGGTTGGCTGGGGACTACGTCGATCCGGTCGCCAAACTGGGCGCGCAGGACGAATCGCTCTACGCACACAGCGCCATCCGCATGGCGCGGCAGGGCGAGTGGCTTACTCCCATTTTCATGGGCCGGTTCGGATTGTACAAGCCACCGCTGCTGGCGGCGGCCGCCGGGCTCTCGGCGCGGATTCTGGGAATCTCGCGGCTCGCGTTGCGGTTGCCGGGCTTGATCGCAGCAGCGCTGGCGGTAGGCCTGGTCTTCTGGTGGGGGGCCGAACAACGCTCCTGGCAGGCGGGCGTCTGCGCGGCCGGCCTGCTGGTCTCAAACCACTTGTGGCATTCGCTCACCAGCATGTGTATCACCGATGGATTGCTGGCGGCATTCTATGTGGCGGCCATGTTCGCGCTATTCGCGGACCCGTGGCTCGAATCCACGTGGTCGCTGGGCCTGTTCTCCGGCGCGGTGGCCGGCGCCATCCTGACGAAAAGCATCCCAGGCCTGCTGCCGCTGGGCGTGTTGGGGCTTTATTGGATTCTCGCGCCCCGCAATCAGCGGCCCCGGTTTGGCCGCATAGTGCTGGCGGGAACCCTAGCCATCGCGCTCGGGGCGCCGTGGTTCGTCTACCAGTTGGCGGCGCACGGGCGGTGGTTCCTCGCCGAACACCTCAACGTGGAAATTCTGGGGTTCGGCGCGGGCCAACCGCCGCAAACCTCGCAGGAGAGCCACTTGGCGTTTTACACCTCGCGGATGGCGCTGCTCGACCCGGTGTTGATGGTGCTGGCGGTGTCGGCCTTGTTCGCGCTGTGGCAGGCCGTGCGCCGGCGCTCGGCCGCGGCCGTCCTGCTGTTACTGTGGCTGGCGCTGCCCACGGCCGCGGCCTTCAAGTGGCAATACCGCAATATCGCTTACCTGCTGCCGGCCATCCCGGCCATAGCTATCCTGGCGGGCGCTTACAATCCGCTCTGTTCCGGACGTTCGGCCAAGTGGATGATGACGCTGGTGGCCGCTGCGTTCGTTGCGAAGGCGGCCATGCCGCAGGCCACCTGGGGCTTGTGGTTCGGTCCCGGCACCAAGGTGGAGGCGTCGCGCGCGGAATCGGATTACTGCCAGCGCGGACGCGGCAACGAACTGGTGCTGGTGGACATTGAAGATGAAATGTACGCTTCGCTGTTGCCACTTCCGGGGATTCACTACGTGATGCGGGGCACGCCGCCCCCCGGGGACTACAGGATGGATTTTTCTTCCATGGGAATCATCCTGGACGCCCAACAGTTCGCGGACCTGGACCATTGGACACCCATTTTCCGGCAACGCCTGCGCGAATGGGGGCTCGATTCCAGCGTGCCCATCGGCACGGTGGTCTTCAACCAGTCGATGGAGGAAGTGGCCATGCTGATTCGCGCGCGTCCGGACAGCGATTTTCTGCTTCCAGAGCGGTATCGGGCCGTCGTCGCGGCCTCCGCCGCGGCATCCCACGACCTGGTTACGATTTCGCCGGACCGGTTTCTGCTGCTGTCCCGGCAGGCGCTGCCCGCGGCCGGAGGAAACTGGTCCTGCCGGTTGTAAGTTTGACGCGCTTACTTTCGGGCCGCCCGGCGGCGCAGTTGTGAGAGGGCGTCTCCCAGGTTTGTGCGCGCTTGCGCGTAATCGGGATTGATCCGCAGCGCTGCTTTAAAGTGGGTGACGGCCTCCGGCAATCGTTCCTCGGAACTCGCCAACGCGACACCCAGGTTGTTGTGCGCCTCCGCGGAATCGGGCTCAATTCGGAGTGCCGTCTTCATACTCGGCGATGGCGTCCGGCAGCCGGCCGGGCAGTTGCGACAGAGTGGTTCCCAGGTTGTAGTGTGCCTTAGCGCTTCCCGGAACAACGTTCACGGCGCTGCTCCAGAGACTGCGCTCATCAAGCCAGTCGGAGTTTCGAGCGTAGGTTCGCCCGGCACATGCGAGGCACAAGAGCCCAACCGCAATCCATGCGGTTCGCATGGCAAAAGGCCGCTTGCGCGAGACTTGCCGGCCAAGCGCGTAGATAGCCGCAATCGCGCACCCGGCCAGGCCAATCGAAGGCAGATAGACGAACCGCTCGGCCATGATGCTCCCGATGAGAATCGCCAGATTCGACGTCGGCAACAGAGCGACGAAAAAGAACGCCAGGAGAAAAAACAGCGGCTTCCGCGTGCGGTACCAGCCGGCAGCCAGCAGGGCGGCGCCTAGGCAACCCGCCAGCGCGATCAGCGCCTTCGCGTCCTCCCATTCCGTCGGATGCCAGCCAAACGACGGCACAGCATTATAGGAATAATCCGCCGACAGGCGGGCCGGCCAGACAAATATCCACGGATACTTGCCGATTACTTTGATGGCCGTGAGCCGCGTCGTCCAGAAACCGGCGCCCAACAGGGGATTGTCGGCGAAGGGAGCCGGAATATGCATCTGCAAGGTGCCGCGCAAATAGAAAAACGCGATAAACGGCAGTACCAGCGCGGCGTAGGCCATGGCGCGCCCTCGCCACGGCGCGCGCTCCCGCCACGTCAGGTCGTATAGCAGCATGATGCCGGGCAGGATGGCGGCGTTCTCCTTGGAGAAGAGACCGATTGCCTGGGCGGCCAGCATTGCCGCCAACCAGAGCAGCTTGTTTCGCCCAGCGGCGGAAGCACTTCTTACATAACACAGCAAGCCTGCCAGCACCCCGAAGGCTGCCAGCAGGTCGGCGCGGCCCACAATATTGGTGACGGATTCCGTGAGCAGCGGATGCACTCCCCACAGCGCTGCCACCGCAAAGGCCGGCGCGGGCGCCCCAAACACCAATAGGCCCAGAAGGTACACGAGCAAAACATTGACCCCGTGCACCGCCAGATTCACCCAGTGATACCCTGCCGGATGCGTCCCATTACCGAAGACGGAGTAATTCAGCAGGTAGGAGAAGGTGGTGAGCGGGCGATACAGGCCCGAGGTGGTGCTGCTATACCCTTCGGTCAAAATCAGCCGGACGTTTCGCGGCGTTACCGCCCGGATACGGGCGTCCCGCGAAATCACCTTGGCATTGTCGAAAACCAGGCCCGCCTCGAAGGAATTGGAATACGCGGCAAGGACCAGGGCCCAGAGTGCGAGCATGCGCCATGCGTGCCGCCGCCAGGTCCGATGCGCAGCCCGGAAAGAGGAGCCTTCTGGCGGGACTGGCTGCGAAGCTTGGCGCAATCGCCGCGGCTTGCGGGTTGCTTTCATTCACGGACCAGCATAGCGTGGCGCGAGGCAGACGACCTTTCGCTTTTCCTTTGCAACGTATGATAACCAAGCTTCGCGACACCAGTCAGCGTGGGGCGGGCGCCCTCGCCCGCGCCGGACCCCCTGGTCCGGCTCTCGGCTTTCTGAGACATGCCGCCAGCGCGGCCACCAGCGCCAGCACCGAGATAGCCGCCGACCAACAGAGAATGTACGGCACGAAGCGCATCTCGATCATGTGGTCCCCGGGCGGGAGTGCCAGGCCGCGGAAGGCCACGTCGGTCGGGTGAATCGGCGCGGGCGCGCCATCGATGGTGGCTTCCCAGCCGGGATACCAGGCATCCGCCGCAACCAGAAAAGAAGCGCCCGGGGAATGCGTCCGCAGCCGGACGCGGGATGGCTCATAGGAGACCACCACCGCGTCACCGCCTGCCAGAGGGCCCGCAGGAAGATCCGCGGCGGGAGCTTCCACGATGGCAGTCTGCGCGGGATCGAAACCCGTGGCATGGAGCGCGCGGGCCGCGTCCTCCAGGCCGGAGGCGGCCTGAACGCGCGCGGCGAAGAAATACCGCGGTAGCGCGCGGCTGTTTTCGTAGAGCGTGTATCCGGCGATGCGGTCGACGGCGTGGAACTGCGCGGCGTCGACCGGCGAGCGCGAAACCAGGTAGCGGACGTTGCCCAGGCCGATCGCGGGCGAGGCGGCATTCACCACCTGGTAGCACGTCCCCCAGCGTTCTCCCGGCGCAAAAGAGAGACGCCACTGGATCACGCGTTCGGGCGCCAGCGGGTCGCAACCATTGGCGGTGGGGATTTCCAGGATGGGAGCGCTGCTCGACCAGGAGTAGGGAGCGTCGGCCATATCGAAGCGGGCCGCAGGCGTGGAGGCCGCGGTGAGCGCGTGCAGGCGGGCGGCGAGCGGCGCGCTGCCATCGATGGCATCGTGCGTGATCCCGGGTTCGACCGCGAGCGAAGCGGTGTTAAAGGGGCGTCCGGAACCCACCGCGATGAGGTCGATCGCGATCGCCACGGCGGCCGCCAGTTGCAGGCGCGGCCCCAGGAAACGGCTGGCGCCGAGGCCGGCCAGGACCGCCACACCCAGCGCGAAAACCGGCAGGTTGTACTCGGGATGGATGCCGATGCGGATCTCGACCGGCAGCGCGCCGAAGATGGCGCGGCCGATGGGCGTGGAATCTCCCAGCATCCAGATGCCGGCCGCCAGGGTGAACAGAGCGAAGCCGCCCGCCCGGCGGTCGGGCTTCCACAAGGCGGCGCAGAGGGCCAGCGCCAGGCCCGCCATGCTGCAATAGAGGTATAGGAACGTGAGGTCGGCGCCGGCGGGCCCATGGAATTTCGAGAGGTCGAACACGTTCCAGTAATTCGGCATGACCAGCGAATAGAGCGCCCCGAGCTTGATGCCGCCGCCCGTCTTGAGCCACTCGGCGCGGAATTTGGCGACGCTGTGCCGCGTGAGCTGGGCGGTGGGGATCACCTGCACTGCGGCCAGCAGGAGCGCCCACACCCAAGCCAGCAGGACGTGCAGCGGCAACCTGCGGCGCCCCAGCCGGAACAGAGCCAACACCACGGCCAGCGCGAAGGCGGAGCCAAAAGCCGCCACCGCCACTTGTGGCAGGCCTGCCAGCACGGTCATCGCCAGCGCCAGGGACAGCGTCGCGAGCCACCGCCAACGCAGGCCCTCCCGCAGTTCCCAGCAGCACCACCACACCAGCGGCAGCCATGCCCCGCCCTGCATCGCGCCCATGTGTTCGGCCTGCGAAGTGAAGAAACAGCCCAGTTGGTAGACGGTGGCGGAAAGGAAGGCGGCGGCCGGCGCCGCGCCCAGGCGGCGCAGCAGCGCGAAGGTGCACCATCCGGCGAAGCAGACCTGCGCGGCCACCACCCAGGCCAGAAGGTGTGGAAGCGTGCCGTTGCCGAACCAGTTGGAGGCCAGCGTGGCGCCGAGCACCGGAGGATAGAAGAGAGCTGCCTGAATATTGGCGAAGATCGGATTGCCGCAATACGTGTACGGGTCCCAGAGCGGCCACTGGCCGCGGCCCAGCGCACCGGCGACGAAGGTGGCGAGCGGAAGATGGACGCCGCGGAAATCCCACGGGAAGACGAACCCGCGCTCGAACAAAACGTGCCGGTAAAAGACCGCCACTTCCAGCATTAAGGCCAGGAAGTACGAAGCATTCGAGCGGTTCATGGCGCGGTCGGAGTTCGGCACTGGAATGCTTATGGTATCGCGCTGAGCGGGGACAGGCGGGCCCCGGAACGGGGCGGAAGAGACGTGGGGCGGGCAATTCTGCCCGCAGCCGGCTTTAGCCGGCTTGCCGCCAGGAAGCGGATGCCCAATCTCAAGCCGCACACTCGTCCGCTGAGTTGGCAGACAAAGCGTCTGCCACGGGAGGGCCATCTGAGTTTGCGGCTTTTTCCTTGAGAGCTGCGAAGATTTCATTTCGCTCGTGGCGCACGCACTCGTGCGTCGCACTCGTGCGTGCCGCGTCGACACTCGTGTCGACGCCTGGTGGCTGCATCTCACACCGTTTGCGGCTTGCCGCAATGTGGTGCAGGACATCGCCTTCGTGGTCATGCCTCGCTGGAGCACGCTGCTGGACAGACCGAAAAAGCAAGGCGCCGGCGAAGTGTTACACCCCTTTAAACTCTTCTCCGCCTGCGAAGATTTCGAGCCGGCTTTCCAGCCGGCAACGCCGGCACTCTTGCCGGCGCTTCGGGCGGCATCTTACAGCCGCTTCAGCCCGATTCTTGGTTGCGGCTCCGCCGCTCTGTGGGCCAGCCCATTCAGGCCGGCGCCACCTTTTTAGCCAGCCATGCCGCCAGGCACCAGCGGGTCCGCTCCGCGCCCAATCGTTCGGGCAAGTTTCCCCCAACGCCGTTTCGGGTCAGCCATGCGGATTTTGGGCCAGTGTAGGAGAAGTCCAACATCCGGGAACCTCGACAGTCCAGCGCGGATTCATTTTCCCTGACGATTCCTCAAGCATTGGACTGGGGCGAACCTAAGGAAAAACAGAAGCATGCTGTGCCCTCCCGTTGGTCGGGCCCTTAAAGACGAAAGAGTTCGCTGACCAAATTCCTTGACGTTCCGAATCTTTCGCGCATGCGGTGCGGCATATCCAGCATCTTAGCGTCTTTTGGTCCGGAATAGTGCCGGCAGGCCCGGGGTTTCACACGTCACCGTTACTGCGTTCCGGCCTGTCTTCCTACACTGCGGCAACCGCTAGCGGAAAGACCAAGAGCGACCGCGCTGGAGGTTCGGCGGGGCGACCAAACCTCCATATCCCCGAATATACAAGCGAGGCCGTACGTTCGCTTCAGAGATCCCCACATGCCTTCGCTCCATAATCGAACGCCGCGAAATCCTGCGTTCTCAGCACCCGCGGACTCTCCTCTCCGAATGACGATGAGATCGTACGCACCCGCGTCTATTTGAGCCGCGACCGGCCCGGAGCTCCACCGGCCCCGCCGTTCGAGAACGGAATTCAAATAGGGGTCGGGAATCTCCGGGGTCACGCTTTGAACCGCTATATCGGGAAAAGTCGACAGCACTTTTTGGCCGGAGATCGCGGAGATAAAATCGTCCCACTCCGTCTTGCTAGCTCGATAGTCGCTCGCCTTCTTATAACTTTCGTTCAGATAGGCGAGTTCGTGTTGCAGCGTCGGCAAAAACGACCGCAGCAGCATCACAAAGAGCATCGCCGTCACGAGTATGGGAGTGCGATTCGTCTTGCGTTGCAGTTCGCCCAATCCCGGTCCGGCCAGCACTGCCGAGGCGAATAATGGCTCCCAGAAGTAGTTTATGTTGCCCCCCACTTGCGGAATCGTCAGAATCGCCACGAGCCAGGCGACAACGCAGTAAATGAGGATGAGGAGCCTTTCGGGAACGCGCTTCCATAGAACCAGGAAACCGCCTATAGCGGCAAACGGCGCCACAGGCTGAGACACGGCAACCCAGAGAATTCTTGCAGCCCCTCGGAATTCCAGAACCGGGTGCCGAAGAGCGGCGATGTGTTTCAACATCAGAGGCTCACGCCACCACAGGATGGCATATCCAGCGACCGCGATCGACGCAAAACCCGCGGCCCAGAGGGCTGCATCCCTATATCGCCGTTTGTAGATAAGCCAGCCCACTACCGCGATGGGCAGCGCGATGAACGTCTGTTTCACCAGGAATGCCATTCCGGCGCAAACTACGGCGCCGAGAGCCTGCGGGCGGCGGCCTTCCGCGAGGAGCAACAAATAGAGGCTCGCCAGCGCGAAGGCCAGGGCCAGGAAATCGCCCCGAATCTGGGTTGACCAGGAAGCCAGTGGAAGCGCCGATGCGGCGAACAGCGTGCACAGCCACGCCATCGGGCGTGAGCCGTACAGTCGCCTTGCGATGAGGAATACCAGTGCGAAGCACGCGCATAGCGCACCCGCCACGGCGAGCCGGACCAACGTCTGAGGGGCGATATCGGCGGCCTGCGCCAGCCTGTAAGGAACTCCCAGCAGAACATAGGTCAAGGGCCCGTAAATAGTGACCAGGTAGGGAGGACGATCGATGTCCGGATACAGATAGCCCGAGTCCGCCGCTTCGCCAATCCTCAGCAGGGTTGCGCTGTCCGGGTAACCCACGTCCCTAAAGCTGGTTAGTCCGATAGCCGCTCCGGCCGCTATCGACAGGACGCCCACCAGCAAGAGGACAACTACTGACCCGCTCAACAGCGGCTGGCGCCGCAACTTGTTCACGATCCAGCCGGCAGTCCAAGCCTCATATTGCATTTCGCCGCGCTCCACGTTTGATTCTCCCATTCCCTATTAACGGCGCCACATCGGGTTGCCGTAAAACTGGGGTGATTCTCATCCCAGCCCATCCCCCTCCCGTTTCCAGATCCCGATGATCGACTTTCCGAGTAAACCGCAGAAGCATCGATCCAAGCCTTGCGAGATCGGGACAACACAGCGGTCCCAAAATCGAAGCTGCGCCCTGGTGGGCATGGATTGCCGCAGGAGTAATAAGTTGGCAAGGGAGAGTGCCAGGCCGGCGGAGTCAAGATACGTCAGTTGCTCGATGCGCATATTTGCCGGAGACAGTTTCCGGAGCATGGGGCGATTGTAGCGCCGGAAATGCCCAATCGCCGCATCGAACGGAGTAAAGAGCCATTGATGGGCGGGCGACAACACAATAAGCCGGCCGCCGACCCGAAGGCGCGAAGCCGCGCTCTCCAGTTCCTCCCGATCGTGCTCGATGTGCTCGAGAACGTCGATGTAAATGATGGTGTCGAACTTCCGGCTGGCGTCCAGGCTCTGTAACGTGCCGCACACGGTTTCGTATGTGCGCCGGCCCGTCTGCTTCAGGTTCTCGGTCAACCGAGCGATGAGCTGCGAATCGGGTTCGAGACAGACCCATCGTTCATTCCCGCCCAAATCGAGCAACGGCGTGTTGGATCCGATTCCAGCGCCGACCTCGAGGATCTCGCCGCGGATGAAGGGCCGAATTCGGCGTGACCAATAGGACTTCCAGGTGTGCACGGGTGCGAACAACTCCAATTCCGAGCCGACATATCTGAAGTCAGGCATTGTGATAGATATCCTGGGTCCCGGCTACAAACAGTCCGTAATCCCGGAGCGGCACAAAGCTCAGGTTGATTCTATTGGAAAGCAAGGTGAAGGTGAAACTGGCTGCGATCGTAAGGAACTGGATGAGAATAATGGTCAGCGTTCCAACAGAGTAGGTGGCCCAGCCCGGGATAGCCCTGTTGGTGAAGATCCGGATCGCGGCGACGGCAAGAATGCCAAGGACGGCCACGAGCGAGCCGGCCAAGGACCCGACCAGAAGCCGTACGGCAACCACATCGCCAAATACCGAAATCGCACTCATTCCGTGCGCGACCAGCGAGACAAAGTCCATCCTGGATTGTCCAGCGATCCGGTATCCGCGTGGAATAGGAATCGTGGTGAACGGAATCCCGGAACGGTAAACCGCCGCGGCATAGTGATTCCACAGCTCGGACATGACAACCAACGTGCTGAGGGATTCTACCGGCAGGATACTGAAGTTTCCCACGCGCACGCGGATGCCAGTGAGAAGGAGATGCATGGCTGTATACAACCGATAAAACAGACGAAAGATCAGAGATTCCGTCCGGCGGCTTCGCTCCCCGAAGATCGCTTTCCGAGCACCTTGATGGCTTTCCGAAAAGGCGCGGACCAACTGCAGAGCGCCGTCGGGCGTGTCCTCTCCATCGGCATCCATCACGAGGACAGCGTCGCAGCGGATGGCCTGCTGGATGTAGACCAGACCGATGGCGATGGCCCGCTGATGGCCCAGATTGCGGCTCAGGCGCAGCACCCGGATGGTCCGCACGACGGCGAACTGCGATTGGAAGTCGGCCCCATCGCAGACTTTAAGCGAGCCGTCGTCCACCAGCAGAACATCCAGAACGCACGGATGCGAACAAATGGCCCGATCCAGCAGGCGGATCAGTTGTGCGGCGGAAGCCCAATCGTCACGGAGAGGCATCAGGACCACGATGCGGAGCGGAGAAGTTGGCGGGACCATTTGGGTGTGTCAACCCTTCACGGAATCAAGATATCTCGGAAGACTTCATGATACGACGGTCTGCGGGCGTTTGAACCCGAACGGGAGTGTGGCGGCATGCGACCGATTGCGTAGCGGCAGCGGAAATGCCCATGCCCGAACCGCCTTCGCCGCGGCTGACTTCTCGCGCATCCGCAACGCGGACCTCTTGCGGTTCACGGCTGATCGACTGACGTCGACGGTTCGCTGAAAATAGCCTTAGCCGCCACACCCCTGCTCCAGCCACTCATCCCGTGAAACGCCCGCCACGGCATATACCGCGAGTGACGACGATGTGCGGCCTAAGGTAGGGCTATCAGGTTGGCGCAGGCGCTTGGCCGCGTAACGCCCAAACCGTGAAAGTGGCGCCAAAGGACCCCCCAAGTCCCGATCTGGGAAGCTTGCACATGCGAGGTGCGCCCGCTGCGCTGCTCGTGTCCCCTTGTCGCCGCCCGCGGTCCCCGCGGGCCCGGCGCACGTACGGCGGCTGCGTGCGTGCCCCGCGGCTTTGAGAATGTTGCGCGGCGCAGTCTTCTCCCCGCTCGACGTAACCGCGGCGTGCGAGTCTGAGCGCGCCGGGGAGCCGGGCTTCCAAGACCGTTCCGTGCGTCGGCGTTTTGATTGGCGGTCAACCGGGCCGCCGGGATTCAGCAGGGCGCGAAGTTCTTCCGCGCCGCAGAGCGGTGTAGCATAGTGTGTCAAATATGAAATCACCGCTGACTCCCCTGGACCTGCTGGCCCGAACCGTTTCCGTGTACCCGGACAAGATCGCCGTTGTGGATGGCGACAGTCGCCGGACGTGGCAGGAGTTCGATGACCGCGTGAGACGGCTAGGCGCGGCGCTGCAGGCTGCCGGTGTTGAAAAGGGCGACCGCGTGGCCGTGCTGGCCGCGAACACTTCGGCGGCGCTGGAGCCTCACTTTGGCGTACCCCTCATCGGCGCCGTTCTGGTGATGCTGAACACCAGGCTCCAGGCGGCGGAACTGGTGTGGATCCTCGACCACTGCGGCGCAAAGGTACTGATCGCACAGCCTGACCTGGAAGAGGCGCTGCGCCCGGATTTGCCGAAGCTAGCCCACCTCAAGCACGTGATCACCGATTACGAAGCGTTCCTTCACAACCCGGGCAGGCTGAAAATGGCCGATGTGGAGGAAGACGGCCTGTTGGCCATCAACTATACCAGCGGCACGACGGGGTTCCCGAAGGGCGTGATGTTCACCCACCGCGGCGCGTATCTCAATGCGCTCGGAGAGATGATCGAGACCGGCCTGCGCGAGGATTCGGTGTACCTCTGGACGGTGCCTATGTTTCACTGCAACGGCTGGTGCTTTCCGTGGGCCGTGACCGCCGCCGGCGCAAGACACGTGCTGCTGCCCAAAGTGGATCCGCAACGCGTTGTGGAACTGATCGACCGGGAAGCGGTGACGCATTTGTGCGGCGCACCGGTGGTGGTGGGGTCGATTGCGCACTTCTGCGCATCGCGCGGAGTCCGCTTCAAAAGACCGGTCCGCATCCTCATGGCCGGGGCGCCGCCCTCGCCGGCAGTATTGCGGGCGGCGAGTGAGATCGGCGCCGAGATGATGCACGCTTACGGGCTGACGGAGACGTATGGACCCCACACCATTTGTGCCTGGAGGGCCGAGTGGGATGCGCTGCCGCTGGAGGAGCGCGCGAAACGGAAATCGATGCAGGGTGTACCCTACATCGTGGCCGGAACGGGCTTGCGTGTCGTGGATGACCGGATGGAAGATGTCTCGCGGGACGGTGAGACGCCGGGGGAAGTGATCATGCGGGGCAATAACGTCATGCTGGGTTATTACAACAACCCGGAAGCCACAGCGGAGGCCTTTCGGGGCGGGTGGTTCCATTCAGGCGATGTCGCCGTGATGCACCCTGACGGATACATCGAAATTCGCGACCGCAAGAAGGACATCATCAATTTCGGGCGGCGAGAATATCTCGTCGGTGGAAGTGGAACGCGTCCTGTACGAACACCCTTCGGTGATGGAAGCGGCTGTTGTGGGAATCCCGGACCAAAAGTGGGGCGAGGTCCCGAAGGCTTTTGTGCTGTTGAAGGAACACACGAAAGCGACAGAAGCGGATCTGATTGCGTTTTGTCGGTCGCGGCTGGCGCATTTCAAGTGCCCGGGCAGTGTCGAATTCGGGCCGATACCGAAAACCGCGACCGGGAAGACCCGAAAGAACCAGCTGCGCAAACCCTACTGGGAAGGCCGCGACAGGAAGGTGAATTAATGCGGCCCTTCTCTTGAACCCGCTGCGGCACCGGCAGGAATGCCTGTGGCGGGTCACCGAAGTTAGCAGCAGACTGCCGAACGCGCAGGGCAAATTCAACAGGGAACCGCCAGGCCTTGCGCCGCATCCGAGTCCTGTCGCGAATCCCCTTCGCACTCGCAACTCCTTCCCAGGTCCGCTTGGAGGAAGTAGGCCGCCGGCGTTTCCTCCAACGCTTCCGGCCAACTAATACTAATGGGATGGTCCGCCGCCTTCCGGTTAGCCGGCGACCCGGTAGCTGGTCAAGAGGGTTGGCCAACCCCGCCACGCGTCAAAAGTGTTGTGACGACCGCAATTCGCAACTCCTTCTTCGCTGCCTGGCGCAGCGGAGCACGCCAAAGATCGGGGCCTCGAGGTTTTATTGATCTATTCCAAGGTTATTACCACTTTCCCCCGAGCGTGCCCTTGTTCCAGATAGCGGATAGCCTCGGGGACTTCGCTCAACGGAAAGCGTTTATCGATGACCGGTGTGACCGTTCCACCCTTGATGAGCTCGGAAATGGTGGTCAGGTCCTTTTTGTTTGCTCTCGCCAGAAACGGGACGAGCTTTTCGCTCACAAACATTGACAACAGAAGGGCTTTGATTGGACCAGTCAGTACATCGAGCCAATGAACCTCAGGCCCTCCTCCTCCGGCCCCGATGTATATCCCCCTGGGATTTAACACGCGCCTGAACGCCGAGAGCGAATGGTTCCCGACCAGGTCGAAAATCAGGTCGTAACGCTGCCCGCTTGTGGTGAAATCCTGTCGAGTGTAATCCATGACCCGATCTGCGCCGATGTTTCGGACCATTTCCAGATTCCTCGTGCTGCATACGCCGGTCACATCTGCGCCGAACCCCTTAGCAATCTGCACGGCGAACGTACCCACGCCTCCTGCCGCACCGTTGATCAGGACCTTCTGCCCCGCCTGAATCTGTCCCTTGTCGCGAAGCCCCTGCAACGCGGTGAATGCCGCCAGAGGCACGGAGGCCGCTTGCTCGAATGTCACGTTCTCCGGCTTCATGATCAGTGCCGACTCGGAAGTGCACACATACTCCGCAAGCGCCCCACGGCAGGTGCCGAACACTTCGTCGCCTGGTCTAAACTCTGTTACATTCCGGCCCACCGCTTGCACCTGGCCGGCCACGTCAACGCCGAGCCGTGTGATCTTTGGCTTACGCAGACCGGTCATCAGGCGAACGAAGTACGGCGTGCCTCTCATGAAGTGCCAATCCAGTGGATTTATGGAGGCCGCGCGGACCTTTATCAAAGCTTCGTGTTCCTTGGGCGCCGGCTCTTCAACGTCTCTGATGTGGACAACGTCCGGGGGGCCGTATCGGTCGTAGATTGCGGCTTTCATGGACGGATTCAGTACAGTCTAGCCTACCAACAGCTAGGTGTGCCCGGAATCCCGCGTGTGGGAGGGCGCTGCCGGAACGTGGCCCGAGCCATCACCACACACCGCTTCGGATTGTAGGCGGTTGACGGCGCATCCGGAATCCCGCACCCGGAATTGCGCACCCGGTTTTGATCTTCACTCCACCCGGGACCGCCCCCCTGCCAACCCGCGTCACAGCCCCAGCCAATTTATTTTCACCTGATTCCTCAATCATTTACGATTTTCCCACCCCAATCTCCGCAACCTCGCCTGCTACCCTGAAACCGGGATGGACCCTCACCCGGGCCCGTCCCATTTCCATTTAAGGAGCCTTTATGGCAACCCTCAGTCAAATCGAAGCCAATCGCCTCAACTCGCAAAAATCCACGGGTCCTCGCACCCCTGAAGGCAAAGCTGTGTCTTCTCAGAACGCTTTCAAATCCGGCCTCGACGCCGATTCCCAATTCTGCTATGGCGAGGACCGCGCCGATTTCTACCGCCTCCAGGTCGAATACTTCACCCGCTTTTCGCCCCAGTCGCCCGAAGAGCGCTTCCACGTCGATACCCTCATCCGCAGCGAATGGTCGCTCCGCCGCCTCTTCCGCGCCGAAGCCCACCTCTGGGAATTCAACACCACCCACGCTTCCCGCCGCGACGGCGCCCCCCTCGGCGAAGGCTTCAACAACTCCAGCCACGTCTTCATGCGGCTCCACCGCCGCATCACCCTCTTCGAAAAATCCTACGAGGCATCCCTCACCAGGCTCCAGACACTCCAGGAGGCCCGCCTCGCCTCCGCCGAAGCCCCCGCCCGAGCCACCGAAGAGGAACTCACTTACCCCGGCCCCACCGTCTACACGTTTGGCCCCGATCTCACGCCACTCCCCGCTCCCGTAACTCCCGCCCCAACACTGGTTTCCCCCGAAATTGGCTTCGTTCCTCCAGTGGGGCAGGCGCCCTCGCCTGCGCCGGACCCCCTGGTCCGGCCCTCCGATCCCACGGAATCCGCCAGCCCTGAGATTGGCTTCGTTCCTCCTAATGCCCATCAGCCCGCCAATGTCGCCCCAGCGGCTGCGGGCAAAATTCCCCGGCCCGCGATTTGTGCAGAATACTGAAATGGGAAAACTGGGATTTATAGCCCGCCCCACCAACGGCAGACGACAAGAACCGATCGTCCGCCCCACTTCCATGCATTAATATAATTTATACATCTATCTACTTGCATTTGGAAAACTTGTAGGCTAGACTCAGATTTCAGTTCTTCGAATGCTACAGAGTATTCCAATTCGGGCTGTTGGTCCTACCCTCCTTCACACCGTTGGTATTCCTGTAGGCATTATTACCGGCCCCGCTTGAAGGCCCGAGGGAACTGAGTCCAAGAGGCCATCGGCGGGGAAAACAGCCCCGCCGATGGCCTTTTTTATGGAATGAGGCACAACCCATGTCCACACTGATGAACGGCGCAAGAATGCTGCTGGAGTGCCTGGCCCGCGAAGGGGTCGAGTGCATCTTCGGCTATCCGGGCGGCGTGACCTTACCGCTTTACGATGCCTTGTACGAGCACCCGATCCGGCATGTGCTGGTGCGTCACGAAGAGAACGCGGCGTTCGCGGCGGAGGGGTTTGCGCGCGCCACCGGCAAGGTGGGCGTGTGCTGCGCCACATCGGGCCCGGGCGCGACCAACCTGACCACTGGCCTCGTGGACGCCATGATGGATTCCATTCCGATCGTCGCCATCACCGGCCAGGTGTCCTCGCGCTTGATCGGCAGCGACGCGTTTCAAGAGGCCGACACGTTCGGCATCACGCGCTCCTGCACCAAGCACAACTACCTGGTGAAGCGCCTGGAGGACCTGGCGCAGACAGTGCATGAGGCCTTTTATGTCGCCGCCACCGGGCGGCCCGGACCGGTGCTGGTGGACATCACCAAAGATGTGCTGCAGGGCCAGGGCCACTACCAACCGGTGACGGCGATTCATCTGCCGGGCTACAAGGTCTTCACCGAAGGCCACACCGGGCAGATCCGGCGCGCCGCGCAGATGATCCAGGAAGCGGAACGGCCGCTGGTGTACGCGGGCGGCGGGATCATCGCCGCGGGCGCGGCCGCGGAGTTGCGCGAGTTCGTGGAGCGTATCGACGCGCCGGCCGTCACCACCCTGATGGGGTTGGGCGCGCTCCCTTCCGAGCATCCGAATTTCATCAGCATGCCGGGCATGCACGGCAGTTACGCCGCCAACATGGCGATGACCGAGAGCGATGTGCTGATCGCCCTGGGTGTGCGCTTCGACGACCGCGTGACCGGCCGCCTGGCGGCATTTGCGCCCCACGCCAAGGTGATCCACGTGGACATCGACCCGGCCGAGATCGGCAAGAACCGCGCCCCCGACGTTCCGATTGTCGGCGACGTCAAGCGCGTGCTGGCGAAATTGAACAAGCTTCTGGCGGAGAGCCCGGAGTCGACCAGCGAAACCGTCACCGCCGCGCGCCGCGCCTGGTGGCGGCGGGTGCGCGCCTGGAAAGAAGAACATCCGCTGCGCCCGGTCACCTCCGAAACCGAAATCAAACCGCAGCACCTGATGGCGGAAATCGACCGCTTGAGCGGCGGCGAAGCGATTGTGGCCTCCGATGTGGGCCAGCACCAGATGTGGGCCGCCCAACTGGTCCGGTTCAACGCGCCGCGCCTCTGGCTGAATTCGGGCGGGCTGGGCTCCATGGGATTCGGACTGCCAGCGGCCATCGGCGCGCAGTTCGCGCGCCCCGGCAAGCTGGTGTTTGCGCTGGTGGGCGACGGTGGATTTCAAATGTCCATCCCCGAGCTCGGCACCATCTCGAGCAACGGCCTGCCCATCAAGATCGTCGTCATGAACAACGGCTACCTGGGGATGGTGCGGCAGTGGCAGGAGCTGTTCTACAACAACCGGCTGTGCGCCGTGGAGCTGGATTGTTTTCCGGACGCGGCCAAACTGGCCGGGGCGTATGGCTTCACCGGCAGAACCATCGAGAGCCCGCGCGAACTGCGGGCGGCGCTCGAAGAGGCGGTCTCGACGCCCGGGCCGTACCTGCTCAACGTCAAGGTCTCGCCGTCGGAGTGCGTGTATCCCATGGTGCCGGCCGGCGCGGGCATTCACGAAATGGTACTGGGGCCGCCGCAACCCGTGGCGGTGCCTTCCCGGTAGAGAGCGGCATATATGATGCAGGTGATTTCCTTACTCCTCGAAAACAAGCCCGGTGCGCTGATGCGCGTGACCGGACTGCTGACGCAGCGCGGCTACAACATCGAGAGCCTCACCGTGGCGCGAACGCACGACCCGGAACTTTCGCGCATGACCATCGTGGTGGACGTCGACGCGGCGCTGCGGCAACAGGTCATCAAGCAGATGAACCGGCTGATCAACGTGCTGCAGGCCACCGACCTGACGGACTTGCCCGCCGTCGTCCGCGAGCTGGTGCTCGTGCGCATCCGCACCACCATGGAATCGCGCACGGCGGTTCTGAAAGAGGCCGAAATCTTTGGCGGGCGCGTGGTGGATTCATCCACCGAGGGATACGCCATCGAAGCCACGGGTGACCCGGAGAAGCTGAACGAGTTTGTGGACGTGATGCGGAGTTACGGCGAGATCGAAGTGACGCGCTCCGGCGCGCTGGCGATTGGCCTGGAGGCCAAGAAGCTGCGCCTGCAGCCACCCGTTCCAACTAAAGCGGTCACGGCGCAGAAAGTATAGCTTATGCAGGCAGAGATTCAACGCGGAGACGCGGAGAGCGGAGAAAAATTGAAGAATTGGAGTCCGTGCGGCTATCGCCTGCTGGAGCAGCGAAGAGGAGACGGGCTCAAACCAGATGTTCTGTTTCTCTTGGGTTTTCTCCGCTCCTCCGCGCCTCCGCGTTGAATCCAAAATTTGAGGCGAGGAACACATGTCCAGACGGTTTTACGAAAAAGACGGAAATCTCGATTACTTGAACGGGCGCACGGTCGCGATTATCGGATACGGCAGCCAGGGCCACGCGCATGCGCTGAACCTGCGGGATTCCGGCGTCGACGTGGTGGTGGGGCTGTATGAAGGCAGCCAGTCGCGCGCCAAGGCGGAAGCCGCCGGCCTCAAAGTCTTGACCACGGCCGAGGCCGCCAAGGCAGCCGATGTCGTCATGATCCTGGTGGCCGACCACATTCAGGGCGATCTCTATCACCAGGACATCGCGCCTCACCTCACCCCGGGCAAGACGCTGATGTTCGCGCACGGCTTCAACATTCATTTCAAGCAGATCGCCGCGCCCGCCGGCGTGGACGTTTCCATGGTGGCGCCCAAAGCGCCCGGCCATCGCGTGCGCGAGTTGTACACCGAAGGCGTCGGAGTGCCGGCGCTGGTGGCGGTCCACCAGAATGCGACCGGCGAAGCGCTCGAACGGGCCCTGGCCTACGCGCTGGCGCTCGGCTGCCTGAAGGCCGGCGTCATCGAAACCACCTTCCGCGAAGAGACCGAGAGCGATCTCTTCGGTGAGCAGGCCGTGCTGTGCGGCGGCGTGAGCGAGTTGATCCGCGCGGGCTTCGAGACCCTGGTCGAAGCCGGATACGCCCCGGAGATCGCTTACTTCGAGTGCCTGCACGAGTTGAAGCTGATTGTCGACCTGATTCAGGAAGGCGGCCTCAGCTACATGCGGTATTCGGTTTCCGACACCGCCGAATACGGCGATTACACGCGCGGGCCGCGCGTGGTGAATGAGCAGACCCGCGCCGAGATGCGCAAGATCCTGGCGGAAATCCAAGCCGGAGATTTCGCGCGGCAATGGATCGAAGAGAACAAAAGCGGGCGGAAGAAATTCCTGGCGGACCGCGAAGCGGCGCGCCATCAGCCCATCGAAGAGGTGGGCCGCGAATTGCGCAGCATGATGACGTTTCTCAAAAAGCGCAAGGAGGTAGGCGTGCCGCAGGGCGCCGAATAGCAGGTGGGTCATGAAGATCTCTACGTTTGATACAACGCTGCGGGACGGCACTCAAGGCGAGTCCGTCTCATTCTCGGTGGAGGACAAGCTGCTCATTGCGCAGAAGCTCGACGAGCTGGGGATCGACTACATCGAGGGCGGCTGGCCGGGGTCGAACCCCAAGGACAAGGAGTTCTTCCGCGCGGCGGCGGGCTTGAAGCTGAAGCACGCCCGGCTGGTGGCGTTCGGCTCCACGCGCTTCGCCAGGCACCGCGTGGAAGAAGACCGGAACGTTCGCTCGCTGGTGGAAGCCGGCACTCGGGCGGTATCGATCTTCGGCA
Source organism: Bryobacterales bacterium (assembly GCA_003167255.1). Lineage (GTDB taxonomy): Bacteria > Acidobacteriota > Terriglobia > Bryobacterales > Bryobacteraceae > PALSA-129. The sequence goes on along the minus strand of PMTR01000132.1, from coordinate 6,478 downwards.
AGACCTGGGACCTGCACGTCGAGCGGGCGCTCGGCATTTCGCTCGACCTCAACCTCAAGCTGATTTCCGAAACCGTCGCGTATCTGAAGGCTCATGGCAAGGAAGTGATCTACGACGCCGAACACTTCTTCGACGGCTACTTCGCCAACCGGGATTATGCCCTCCTCACCCTCGAAGCCGCCCGGAAGGCCGGCGCGGACGTGCTCTGCCTGTGCGACACCAACGGCGGAACGCTGACCGGGCGCGTGGTGGAAGCCGTGGCGGACGTTCGCCAGCGGTTCGACGGCGTGATCGGGATCCACCCGCACAACGATTCGGAAATGGCCGTGGCCAACGCCGTGGCGGCGGTGGAAGCCGGCGCCACGCACGTGCAGGGCTGCCTGAACGGGTACGGCGAGCGGTGCGGCAACGCCAACCTGGCGTCCGTCCTCGCCAACCTCGAGCTGAAGCTGGGACACACCACCATTGGCCCCGAGAAGCTGGCGGCCCTGGCCTCCGCGTGCCGCTTCATCGCGGAACTCGCCAACCTGCCGTTGCCCAATAACCAGCCGTTTGTGGGCAAGAGCGCCTTCGCGCACAAGGGCGGCGTGCATGTGAGCGCGGTGCTCAAAGATGCCGCAACCTATGAACACATCCGTCCCGAGGCGGTCGGTAACCGTCAGCGCGTCCTGGTCAGCGACCAGTCGGGCCGCGGCAACATCCTCTACAAGCTGAAGCAGCACGGCCTGGCCGGGCGCTTGAGCGAAGAAACGCGCCGCGAGCTGCTCGAAACCATCAAGCAGATGGAATATGAAGGCTATGAGCTGGAAGCGGCCGAGGGCAGCTTTGAGCTGCTGGTGCGCGATGCTCTGAATCCGGGCATGCAGTTCTTCGAGGTGGAGAGCTACGAAGTCTCGACGCGTAGCGGCGGCGAAGGCGCGGCCGCGGGCGGTTCCCTCTCGACGGCCACCGTGACGCTGCGCGCGCAGGACGGCGTGCATTCGGCCACCGCCACCGGCCACGGCCCGTTCCACGCCCTGCACCTCTGTTTGCGCAAGGGACTCTCGAAAATGTATCCGCAAATCGCCAACGTGCGGCTCACCGACTACAAAGTGCGTGTGCTCGATTCCCGCAAGGGCACGGCGGCCAAGGTGCGCGTGCTGATCGAGTGGTCGGACCAGCGCGCGAGCTGGGCCACCGTGGGCGTCTCCGATAACGTGATCGAAGCCAGTTGGAAGGCCCTGGTGGACGCGATCCGCCTGGAGTTGATGCGCCTGAGCGAGAAGGATCCCTCCGTGGAGCGCGACGTAGAAGATTACTGTTGGGGCGTCTAAGCACCTTCGTACGACCGGGCCGCCTGAAGGCGATTGCGATCGGAATTGGCCGCCCCACAGCGCGGCAAACCGCAAACAGCATACTCCGCACAGAGCCCGTAAGGGCGGAAGATACTAGCCCAGGGCGCACAGCCCTGGGTCGCCATTTAGCTTTAGCCAGCCCCGGAACGGGGCGAAAGATGCACGCGGGCCAGCGGTTCCCAGTGCTGGCGCACTGGGCACTACGCGGCGGATCACAGCCCAAGCCGGCGCCGGACTTCCTCCAGGGGGACATCGTCGCCCGGTTCCGTACGGGCCAGGTCCAGCTTGGCCGCGGTTTCGGCATCGATGATTTCCTGCTCACCCAGTTCCGTTAGAAAGGAAATAGCCACCTGCACCTCAGTGTCCGGGAGTGCATCCACGAGCGATTGAAGGCGGTTGCGATCGGAGGACATGTTTCAATTATAGCTTGACAGGTGAGGAGCCACTTCCGGCCCGAGCGTCATACGTTCCATGCAGAGCCCGGGTCCATCCCGACTTGATGTGATCATCAAACACTTGGTAGGTCATTTTCCCTTGGGCGGCTGGACTAAGACGAAACTGGCGGATCCCGGCCCATCTGCGGAGTCTCGGCATGAGTGTTCCGCAACAGATAAGCATCAGGCCAAGCGCAGTCACGGCAAAACCGATCCCCAGCCACTGCGGAGATTTGATCCCCAGCCAGTCCGGCTCCAGGAAGATGACTGCGATGCTGCCCCCAACGCCGACTAAGCTTGTCGCGATTCCAGGGAATACACACCCGTTCCAGCGGAACGGGAACGCCTTAGCCGCAGCGCCAATATCTTCCTCAGTGAGTTGGAAGGCGAACTCGATCGGAGGTGCCAACCTTGGGTATATGTCAGCGAGGTCAGGCGGACGAAAAGCAGGCTTCCCGGAAACTTGCCCAAAACGGCATCCATCCCGGCAGTGCCTCTCGTTCCAGCGTACCCCTTGGTGCGAGTTTTAACCGAGCCACTTCCGCCCCGTCCTGGGCTAGCCTGTCCCACCATATTCGGGCGGCACCATCAGCGTGACGGCGTCGCGAACGATGCGGATCTCCGCGGGCAGGCAGCCTGCGGATTCCCCGTCCACCTGCACGTACACTGGCGAACCGCCGGGCGCGGTGAAGATCACGCGATCGGCCTGTAGCACGGTGACGCCGCGCATGCCGCGCAGACGGTTCGAAACCATTCCGGCAAAATACTTCACGTAACTCAGCGTGCTGCGGCCCTCGAACAGCACCACCTCAAAGCGGTCGTCGAAGAGCGTCACCGTGCGGGCGATTTCGAAATCGCCGCCGTAATTGCGGACCTTGCTCAACAGTGCGAAGGAACACCGCCGCTCGCGGCCGTCTATCTCCACTCCGAACTCCGTGAGGCGCTTGCCCAGCAGGCTCCATCCGGCCACCCAGTATGCCAGCTTGCCGATGCGTGCTTTGAGCGGGCCGTTGATGTTGTAAACGATATGCGCGTCCAGGCCGACGCCGGCCATCAGCAGGAAGTGGCGTTCCGCGCCGCCTTCGCACGTGATGCGCCCCGCCGAGATGCGCCGCGGGCGGCATTCCCCCAGCCGCCGGGCCGTGTGCTCCAGGCCCCGGCCCAGCTTCAATTCCGTCGCCAGCACGTTGGCGGTGCCTCCCGGAAGGATCGCCAGCGGCACGTGCGAGTGCATCATGCCGCCCATGGCTTCGTTGATGGTGCCGTCGCCGCCCGCCACCACAATCAGATCGGCGCCGCGGGCGATGTGCGCGCGCGCCAGGGCGCCGGCGGTGGCCGGCCCGGTGGTGGGGGCGATTGTGATGGAATGCCCGTGCTGCTTCAGAATCTCGATGGCGGGCCGCAGCAGCGAATGGCCGCTTCGCCCGAATTTGCCCGCACGGGGATTGTAAATGAGGACGGTGTCCCTGAATTCGGTGATGGCGTTTTCTCCGGGTTCCTCGTTAAATTATAGTTGAGGTGCCCATGAAAGATCCCGCTATGGAGATCGCCGGCCTGCGGCGCGCATTGCGCCGCCACGAGCACCTGTACTATGTCCTCGACCGGCCGGAAATCACTGACGCCGAATATGACGCGCTGATGCGCAGCCTGCGGGAATTGGAGGAACTGCATCCCGAACTGGCCTCGCTGGATTCGCCCACCGGGCGGGTGGGCGGCAAGCCGCGCGAAGGCTTCGTCAAAGTTCCGCATAGCTCCCCCATGCTGAGCCTGGACAACGCGCTGAACGAAGAGGAACTGCGCGCCTTCGACCGCCGCGTGGCCGAGTTGCTCTCCGGCGCCGGGTACCGCTACGTGGCGGAGCTGAAGATGGACGGGCTCTCCATGGCGGCCGTGTACCGCGACGGGCGGTTCACGCTGGCCGTCACGCGCGGCGATGGACAAGTGGGTGAGGACGTCACGGAGAACGCGCGCACCATCCACTCGCTGCCGCTACAAGTGGAGGGCGGGCCGGCGGCCTTCGAAGTCCGCGGCGAAACCGTCATGAACCGGCGCGCTTTCGAGCGTCTGAACCTGGAACGCGAGGACAAGGGCCTCTCGCGATTCGCCAACCCCCGCAACGCAGCGGCCGGATCGCTGCGTCTCCTCGAACCGCAGCTCACGGCCGCGCGGCGCCTCGACTACTACCCCTACTTTTTCCTGGTGGACGGACTGCCGGCCAGGGAGAGCCACTGGGCCTCGCTCGAAGAGATGGCCCGCCTGGGCTTCAAGGTCAACCCGCACCGCCGGTTGTGCGAAAACGTGGACCAGGTGCTGGCTTACTGCGCCGAATGGGAAGCGCGGCGCGAGCAGCTTCCTTACGAAATTGATGGCGTCGTGGTGAAAGTGGATTCGGTCGGGCAGCAGCGCCAACTGGGATTCACGGCCAAGGCGCCGCGCTGGGCCATCGCCTACAAGTATCCGGCGCGGCAGGCCAAGACCACGGTGCGGGCCATCGAGGTGCAGGTGGGACGCACCGGAGCCCTCACGCCGGTAGCTTTGCTGGAGCCGAAGGAAGTCGGCGGCGTGACGGTATCGCGCGCCACCTTGCATAACGAAGACGAAATCGCGCGCCTGGGCCTTGAGGTCGGTGATGAGGTCGTCATCGAACGCAGCGGCGACGTGATTCCGAAAGTGGTGCGCGTCAGTGAGCAGGGCTCCGCGCGGAAGCCGTTCCACATGCCGGCGGAGTGCCCGGTCTGCGGCGGCAAAGTGGTGCGCGAGGAAGGCGAAGCGGCCAGCCGTTGCATCAACACCAACTGCCCGGCGCGGCTGAAGGAATCCATCCTGCACTTCGCCTCGCGTGGCGTGATGAACATCGATGGCGTGGGCGAAGCCCTGGTGGATCAACTGGTGGACAAGGGCCTGGCGAAGGGCCTGGCGGACCTGTACTCGCTTACCCTGGCCGAGCTGCTGGGTCTGGAGCGGATGGGGCCGAGATCGGCCGCCAACATCCTGCGCAATATCGTGGGATCGAAGAGCAATCCGCTGCCGCGCGTCATCGCCGCGCTGGGCATCCGTTTCGTCGGTGAGCGCACTGCGGTCTTTCTGGCGGAGGCCTTCGGCAGCCTCGACGCGGTTGCGGAAGCCTCCCAGGAGGATCTGCAGCGCTCCGAAGAGGTCGGCCCCAAGGTGGCTGAAAGCGTGTACCAGTTTTTCCGCGAACCCCACAACCGCGACCTCGTCGAGCGGCTGCGCGCGGCGGGCCTGCAGTTCACCTTTGAATCCACGCGGCCGAAAGGCGGAGCGCTCCAGGGCCTGACGTTCGTGCTCACCGGTACGCTGCCGTCGCTGAGCCGCGACCAAGCCAAGGAACTGATCGAGCGTGCGGGCGGCAAGGTGGCCGGGTCGTTGAGCGGAAAAACCAGCTACGTAGTGGCAGGCGCGGACGCCGGATCCAAGCTGGCCAAGGCGCAGAATCTAGGTGTGCGCATCCTGGACGAAACGCAACTGCTATCGCTCATCAAAGCCGGCTGAGCCGGCCGCTCCGCCGCGCTACTGGTCGTCCTTGTTCGCTTTCATTAGTTTGTTAATTGTCTTGAGACCGTTCCTGATTTCGTCCGTCGCATCCAGCATTTGGTTCGTATCGTAGATTACGCGCGGTGTCAAAAATATGATCAGCTCGGTGCGCGAGGTGGTAATGGCTTTCGATCCAAAGAGCACTCCCAGAATTGGAATCCGGTGCAACAGCGGAATGCCGCCGGAACTTTCCGCATACTTCTCCATGATAATGCCGCCGATCGCCACGGTGTCGCCGTCCTGCACGGTGATTTGAGTGGAGACCGAACGATTGGAGAAGGACGAGGATTGGACGCCCGCGCTCACGCCCAGCGGAGGCGCTTCCGGGGCACTCACCTGCTGGTCGATCATCATCGTGACGATGCCGCTGGAGTTGGCGCGGGCGACGATCGAAAAAGTCACTCCGGTGCTCGCGCTGCCGATGGTATTGGCGAACGGTGTTGTCCCACCGACAGTGACGCCGCCCACCGCCGATTGCGACGTTTCGACCGGGACCTGATCGCCGACATTCATGGTCGCCGGCACGCTGTCCGTCGCGATAATACTGGGCGCGGAGACCACCCGCGTCCGGCTTTTGCTCTCCGCCAGGTTCAGGGTGGCAAGGAGTTGCTTGCTGTGCAAGACCACTTCTCCCAGAGTGAGAAGCGCCCCGGCTGCACCCGTCTGCGCCGAAACGCCATTAGGACTCGTGCCCTTCGCTTGCAAGTACGATTCCACGCCTGCCGAGAAAGACCCGGTCAGATCGACTTCGTAGATCTTGGCGTCGATCAGAATCTGCCTGGGCGCTACGTCCAACTGCCGCAGCAGGTCTTTGATCTGCTCAATCTCCTGTCCCGAGCCCTGGATGATCAAGGTGTTATCGAAGGGATTGGGAACCACGTGCGGCATACTGGGCTGGTTGCCGCCGCCTGCCTGCCCCGCATTCCCGAGAAAGTTGCCGGTCTGATCCCGCCCCGCCCCGCTTGCGGATGCGCCCGTACCCGCCGTGCCCTGCGGAAAGAGCCCGCCGCCCTGATTCGAATATCCGCCGCCGCCGTTGTAGCCCCCGCCGTTGAAACCGCCATAGCCGCTGCCGCCGTAGTTGTTCATCCCGCCGTTCATGCCGTAGCCACCGCCGTTCATGCCGCCATAGCCGCCCCCGTTCATGCCGCCGTA